>JAFZDJ010000103.1 GCA_017561265.1 Bacteroidales bacterium | reverse complement strand
AACCAGTCTGGGGAAGACCCATCAGGCAAAGAAGTAAGGGTGAGCAGGTTTCAGGACATAAAGAAACTTTCCGATGCTGACGCACCAGGTGTCTACTTTACGTTCACAAATATCCGAAGCGGAAAACTTTTCGGCATATACCTGATAATGTGCATATTCCTCACAGTTATTGCATTACTTGATTATGTGGTTCTTACTATCGCATTCTCTAGATTTAGAATCAAGGAGATTGCCACACGTCAGTTATTGGGCACAGGTAGGAAGGGTATCATTTTCAGGTGTTTCATTGAAGCGTTCACTCTCCTTATGGTGTCCTGCTTCTTTGCTATATTGCTTGCCCTTGGTTTCAAGGAGCCTGTAGGTCAGGTGCTGAGAGCCGATATCCAACCGTTTGCACATTTAAACGAGTACCTTGTTCTGGCTGGAATCCTACTTTTGATGGTAGGTTTATCCAGCGCAATACCTTCAATCATATTATCGTCGTATAGTGCAATCAACATTCTCAAGGGAGAGGCAAGGTATAAAGACAAGAAAATCTTCGGTAAGATGTTCATCTGCATCGCCGGACTTTTAAGCATCGGAGCATTATCGATCCTGTTTGGCATTACCCGTCAGACCAGACATTTGATGAACCAGCCATTGGGTTATGAGACAGATGGTATAATAATCGTGTATTTCCTTGACAAGGATAATCACCGCTACTACGACGAACTTAAGGCGCAATCTTATATCAGTCAGATAGGATCGTATGTTACCCCTCCTGACGGAGCAGGATATTCTGTAATAGCAAGTAAGGACGGACAAACAGGAAGGATAAGAGTAATTGAGGGAGATCGTGAGTATTTTGACATCTTAGGAATACAATTCCTTGAGGACTTTTCTACTGCTATTAATGCGGAAAACCTGTATCTATGCCAAAGTACTTATGACGCCATCACTGAATTTAGGAGTGGGGATATGATCAATTATCAATGGGTTGACACTCCTATTTGTGGAACAGTGGCTGACCTCAGATTGGGATCGATTAAAGATGATACATCCGGAGACTTTATGGGCATCAGCATTTTTAACGACTTCTCTGCTACAACCGGAAGACAGATATGCGTCAAAACCGACGAAAACACAAATCAGGTCAAGAAGCAGATCAGAGACTTCTATGAGTCAAAAGGTTATAATGGGGACATTGTTTATATAAAGACGTTGGAAGAATCCCTTCGAGAGGAAATTCAGGAAGAGCAGAACATGCTCAAGCTTCTGAGCGGATTCTCGATAATATGTCTCTTGATGACGATAATGACTATTATCGGTCTGAGCAGTTATTATGCAAAGACTAGTGAAAAGGACAACGCCGTCCGCAATGTATTCGGATGTTCAAAGGGCGAGATGGTCAGAAAGATGATATTGGATTTCACACTCCCTGTCGTCGTATCAGCACTTGTTGCAATACCGGTTGCTTATACTGTCATCAGCCGTTGGCTTGAAGGATATGTGATCAGAACTGAGAACTCCTCTGTCATTTATTTGTCTGCCCTTGCAATAGTATTGACAATAGTCATACTTTCTGTGCTTGTGCAGGCACTCAGGATGATGCAAACAAATCCTTCTGAAGTGCTGAAGAAGGAATAATTTTGCCAAATTTT
>JAFZDJ010000102.1 GCA_017561265.1 Bacteroidales bacterium | reverse complement strand
CGCGATATCGTTCTTCGGAAGTCTGGTGACAAACTCCACATCGATTCCGTAATTTGCGAGCGACACGGCCACATTAGCCTCACCGCCACCGAATGTGGCATCGAACTGCTTTACCTGAGAAAAACGGAGATAGCCCGGCGTTGAAAGGCGAAGCATGATTTCTCCGAATGTTATGACCTTTGCCATAGTCCTGAATATTGAAATTTATAGTTATTAAACGAATTAATATATTTAACTTTCAAAATTAACATTATTTTTTCAATTATATGGCTATTTTTGCATAAAATACGACAATGGAAAAACTTACTGCATTCGTATCGCAACATCTGTCCGAGGACACGGCAAGACTCATACTGAACAGGGACAAATGGCCTGGAATCGATATGGATCTTGCGGTAAACTGCATTGAAAGCAGAAGAAAGCTTCGTGGCAAAGTTCAGGAATGGTACAATGAACCTTCACTGGTCTTCCCGGCCAAGCTCTCAGCCGAGCAATGCAGCAGCAGCGCAACTGCGGCATACAAGGCTTCATTTGCCGGAAGGATAGCAGGAAAGGAAGGATGGCGGATTGCCGACCTTACCGGAGGACTTGGAGTGGACAGCTGGTTCTTTTCAAGAAAAGCAGGAAAGGTTCTTTATAACGAAATGCAGTCCGGTCTATGCGAAGCAGCCGCACATAATTTCAGGACATTGAATGCCGGCAACATACTCATCAGCTGCAACATAGCAGAAAAGGGACGTATAGCAGAAATTGCAGAAGACTTCAATCCTGATGTGATCTACATGGATCCGGCAAGAAGGGGCGAAGGAGGAAAAAAGGTTTTTCTCATTGAAGAATGCACCCCTGACGTGCTGATCTTGAAGGAAGAGATCTTCAGCATCTGCCGCCATATCATCATCAAGCTCTCCCCTATGGCCGACATATCTATGGTCTGTGAAAGACTCGGAGAGAAATGCAGGGAAGTGCATGTCGTTGCATCAGGAGGAGAATGCAAGGAGCTTCTGATATGGATGGACAGGGAATGGAACGGAGAATACACCATCAGCGCCATAGAACTTCCTGCCTCATATCCGGACACTCCTGAAGCAACTTTCTCATTCCTTCCATCAGAAGAGAAGAATGCCGCAGCCCAACCTGCCGACGGCCTGCTAGGATGTTCAGAAAACAGCATGTATCTTTTTGAACCGGGCAAAGCATTGATGAAAGCCGGATGCTTCAATCTTATCGGCAAGCGTTTCGGTCTTAAAAAGACAGGGCTTTCAACACACTATTACATCACCGACTCAGCTAAAACGGCAGAAGACCTTTACAGCTTAGGTAAAGTATTCAACATCAAAAAGATAGACACTCTGGATAAAAGAAGCATAAAAGCGGCAGGAAAAGACTTTCCGAAAGCAGGAGTCACTGCCAGAAACATTCCTATGACATCGGAGATGCTGCGAAAAAAGCTCGGATGCAATGATGGAGACGAAGCACATATATTCGGCCTGAAGTCAGACAAGGAAGGAATGCTTCTCATAATCGGAGAAAGAATTAAAAAACAACAGTAAATATGAAGAGAATAATACTTTCCATACTACTTGCAACGGCATGCATTTCAGCATCAGCAACAGAGCAGATAAACGACAAGATAATCATCAACGGAGAGACATGGGAAGCCCCGGCTTCCCCCCTTGAATATCTTGACGGGCAGACAAGCAAGGCTTTCGAAGCTCTTCAGGGTGAAAGAAACTTTACAAGCACTGCCAACTACCGTGGCTATATAGCATATTGGTATGTGAAAAGAGGTCATCTCTACCTTGACAGGATAGAAATGCTTGAGCCAAACGGCAGATACAAGGCCATTGAAGAAGACAAACTGAAATCTGTCTTCAAGAAATACCGGAGATGGGGAAAGATCAAGGCAGGCTGGATGACAGGCAATCTCGATGTCGGTTACGGCTCAGGATCCCGTGACCCTGAAAATCCATTCCTCCCCGTATTTGAAGAAAACAATGTCCTGACCTTGAAAAAAGGACGTATTACAAAAATCTCAGAATAACCGGAATTCCCACAAATAAACCGCAGCAGAGCTGCATATTCTAAAACTGAATCCCTCCCACTCCTGCGGAGCGGGCCCCGACCGGCGGGCTAAAGCCCTTCTGTTCGTGCACGAAAGTCCACCGGACTTTCTCTAAAGGCACTCTCGACCGTTCACAAGGCCACGGGCGGCCATGGTTTTAGAATATGCAGCTCTGCTGCGGTTTATTTGACGATATTCTAGTTCTGGTGTGCTGGCCTGAGAAGGTCGAGAACAACCTTTACAGGATTGAATGTAGCGAGAGGAACCTCAACGAAGAGAGTGTTCCAGTTGCTCATAGCTCCGTTCCAGAGACCAGGAAGCTCGAGGGCCTTGAGCTCACGTCCCTGATAGCTCTTCGAGCTGATGAATCCCGCATCTTCGTCAACATACTGAAGAAGATCGAAACTCTGTCCCTGATAGTCGTGGAGACAGCATACGATGTCAACTGGGTTGAAGTGTGTAGCAGATGCAAGCGCATTGCGTGCATGATCATCAGACATGTTGATCTGAACGCTCTCGAGAACCTGAAGTGAAGTAGACCCGTCCTTGTCAGCGATGATGAAAGGACCGCCACCCGGCTCACCCTGGTTCTTCACCATACCTGCAACTCGTACAGGACGGTTCAGCTTGGCGCGGATAGCCTCTACTCGCTCCTTGCATGTATCGGCCTGAGGAAGCTTGATACAGAGGACATTGTCAAGGAATGCCTCGATGTCGTCGCAAAGAGCCTGAACCTCAGGACTTGCATAAAGGTCTTCGTAAAGAGGATCATATCCCGGAACACCTGCCACAGTGACTCTTGAACCAGCTATCGGAGTACAGAGAGCATCAAGCTCACGGAGATAGCCATGAAGAGTGTCACGGAGCTCGAGAGCCTTGCCGAGGAGCACCTTTTTCCATGTTGCTGTCTCAGGAAGAAGTCTCTCGTTTGCAACGTTGTCGATATTCTTGATGGAAACCACCTCTTCCTCGATCTTATTAAGATTATAGATAAGGGCCCCATGACCTGCCGGACGGAAGAGAAGCGAATCAGTCTCTGTTCTGAAAGGCTTGTTGTCCACATCCACTGCTATAGTATCTGTAGCCTTGTCCTGGAATGTGAAAGCAATGTTGTACCTGACACCATATTTAGCCTCATAAGCCTCCTTGACCTCCGCGTATGCCTCTTCGAAAAGATGCTGATGCTCAGGAGAGATAGTAACCACAAGATTGGCTGTACCATCCTCATTCCTCATATAATTCTGAGCCTCTACGAGGTGCTCTGCAAATGCAGTACGGATCTCACCGTCAGTATATTTATGGAACTTCAGGACTCCCTTCGGCTTTGCACCATAGCCGAGACCTTCATCAGTAAGAGTCTTTGAAAGAACCGACTGCCTGTACTCAGGACACTTGCAAGTCTGCTCACCGAAAAGCTCCGGTGTATAGAAGGCAAACTCCTGGATCCTGTCCACAAATTTAGCAGCGGGTGCATCATCTGCCAGTTCCTTACCGGCCTTCAAGGCATCAAGACCGCTGAAAAGATCCTTGAACATACGCGAAGCCGCACCGGAAGCCGGAACAAACTTGCACTTTCCGTTGATTACAGCTCCGTCATAATACTTTGCGGCAGCCTCTACAGCGGCATCATCGAGAACCTGGATTCCTCTTTCCGGTGTAGCCGGTGCCACGATCTTCATCCAAGGGAAACCTTGTTTGAAGCGTTCCACCTGCTGCTCTACAGTCTGGACTGATGAGCCTCTCTGCTCGATCTGAGCGATATCTTCTTTTCTAAACATATTGGTTATTGGTTTTATGTGTTATTTAACGTCTATTTCTCGTCTGTACTGATACTCCGAACGAAGCTTCTCAAATTTATGAGGCTCCATACGGAATCTGAAATCGTCTGTAAAGATAGGATAATTATATTGGAATACAGCGGTTATCTCACCTTGATTCTTTCCTTTCAGATCAAGAATCAGGGGTTCACGATCCGAAAGTTCATCTACAGGAAAGAATCCGACAAGATCATCTATTCCGAAATGACCTGCAACAGCTCTCACAGCCAATGCAGTTCCATTAAGCTTGCCCTGGAACGAATAACCCGCAATATGCGGAGTCGCTATGTCTACGATATCTATCAGATTCTCATCTACATCCGGCTCATTGTTCCAAGTATCTATCACAATTGCTCCAAACTTCGGACTGGCTTCAATGAGAGCCTTTTCATCCACGACCTCACCTCTTGAAGCATTGATAAAAATGGATCCCGGCTTCATAAGAGTGAAGAAGTCAGCATTCGCCATACCCCTGGTGGTCTCATCAAGAGGAACATGGAGAGTGACAACATCGGATTCCGCAAGAAGATGCTCAAGTGAGCAGAATCCATCACTTCCCTCCTTCTGCGCACGTGGAGGATCACATCTCAGTATCTTGAATCCCAGATATTCAGCCAGATATTCCACCTTCTTGCCGACGTTTCCTACCCCGATGATTCCGATTGTCGCACCGTCTATCTTGATTCCTTTCCTGGCTGCAACGCCATATAATGCCGAAAACACATACTGCATCACTCCACCGGCATTGCATCCGGATGCATTTGCGACTTCAATACCATGTGACCTGCAATAGTCAAGATCTATATGATCCATACCTATTGTAGCTGTAGTGATCAGACTGACTTTAGTCCCTTCAAGCAGGCTGGCATCGCATCTGGTTCTGGTACGGATAAGAAGAGCATCAGCATCCAGGATATCTTCCCTGCATATCTCCATACCTTTTTTATAAACGACCTCGGCATAAGGCTCGAGCACCCCTTTCAAGAAAGGAATATCCACGTCTGCAACAAACTTCATAACTATCTTAGAATAAGATTTTTAACTATACAACTATCAGATCTTCCCGCAAAGAGACTGTCTTCCGAAAGGACTTCATTCAGTTTCTTCAAAAGCACATCCCGCTGAAAATACAGCTGGTTCCTGACAACAGAAGAACTGATGAAGCAAGTCATCGTACCGTGTTCCAACCTGACATCAAGAGTATACCTCCCGGCTCCGGAAACGACATTCCATGCTTCCGCGGCTCTCTGCTTTTCCAGACCTGATGCAAGTTTCATTTCACGGATGAACTGAGTCACGAGTTCCTCCATGGCAACGGCATCATGCTTTCTGATACCCTTGTTCACATTACCATTTCCCATGCCTACAACCTCGTGAATGTACCCGATACAGTTTCATAATATGCCCTGTCCTGGGTAAGGCGGTCTACTATACCGGACATACGCACCTTATTGCTGTCAGTAATGAATATCTGTCCGAAATCATTGCTTGCCACCATCTGCAGAAGATTTGAAATCCTTCCCATGTCAAGCTTGTCGAAGACATCATCCAGCAGAAGGATAGGAGCAAAACCGTAATTCCTCTTCATTATTTCATATTGTGCGAACTTCAACGAAACAAGGAAGGACTTCTGCTGACCCTGCGATCCGTAACGCCTTATCGGATGGCCGTTCATTGTGAAAATGAAATCGTCCCTCTGAATGCCTGAGGTAGTATATTTCATTATACGGTCCTTTTCATAGGAAGCCTCCAGCAGCATATCGAGCGAAGCCTTTGAAAGTTCCGAGTCATATTCGATGCCGACAAGTTCGGAACCTCCCGATACATCCTTATAATATTGAGAAACCACAGGCTTGATATCTTCCACGAATTTCCTGCGGGCTTCATATATGGGATCAGCCAGAGCCGACATCCTCATATCTATGACTTCAAGCAAGGATCTGTCCGGATCCATTTCCTTAAGCATCCTGTTTCTCTGGAGCAGAAGCCTGTTGTACTGCTGCATTGCAGACATATATTCCCTGTCCATCTGTGACAGCACGGCATTCACAAAACGCCTGCGCTCTTCACCGGATTCACTGACGAGCGAGATGTCCGCGGGAGAGACCATCACGATAGGAAGAGCACCTACATGATCGGACACTTTATTATAAGTTTTATCGTCACGCCTGAGTTTCTTATCACCTTTCGAAGAAATCTTCATTGAGAATCTGCTGGAAAGTCCGTTTTCCATCCTGTAGGTTCCGGAAAGGGAAAACTCATCTACGCCATGACGAAAATTGAATTTATCAGAGGTGGAAAATGCACTCTTAGTCATTGAAAGATAATAAATTGCATCGAGAAGATTGGTCTTACCTTCACCGTTGTTTCCGCTTATGCAGTTGACATTTGGAGAAAAATCCAGATCCTGCAGTTCTATATTTCTGAAATCCGATATGACTATTTTTTCGAGTACTGGCATAATCTTTTGCGATATCAAGGCAAAGATAACATTTTTATTGGGAGTTTGGACATTTTTTTCTAAATTTGCCGCCTGTTTGGGCAGACTGTGCCTTAACATGTCCGAAATATATAAAAACTAATCAATATGGCTAAAGAAATCAAAAACGAAAATGCCGAGGCAGTAGTCGAGGCGGTTTCAAAGACTGAGCAGTTCTTCGAGAAGAACGGTAAGCTCCTTACTATCATCTGCGTAGCAGTAGTTGTTGCATGTGCAGCTGTATTCTGCTGGCACAAGTTCGTTCACCAGCCAAAGGTTGCCGAGGCTCAGGGTCAGATGGCTCTTGCTGAGGACAACTTCCGTGCTGCTGACTATGAGCTCGCCCTCAACGGCGACGGCAACGTTCTCGGATTCGTACAGATCCTTGACGAGTACGGCACAAAAGCAGGCAAGGCTATCAACTTCTACGCTGGCGTATGCGAGCTTCAGCTCGGCAACTGGGAGTCAGCAATCAAGTATCTTGAGGCTTACAACGGCAAGGATCAGATCCTCGCAGCTCGTGCAAAGGCTTGCCTTGGTGATGCTTATGTAGGACTTGAGGACTATAAGAAGGCTCTCGGATACTTCGAGCAGGCAGCTGCTGCAGCCGACAACATGTTCGCTGCAACTTACCTTCTCAAGGCTGGTGCTGTAGCTGAGAAGCTCGGTGACAATGCAAAGGCACTTTCTTTCTACAATAAGATCAAGGAGGAGTATCCACAGTCAATGGAGGGATACGACATCGACAAGTATATCGGAAGAATTGAAGCTAGATAATTATGGGAAGAGCGTTTGAGTTCCGTAAGGAACGTAAATTCAAGAGATGGGGTCACATGGCCCGCGTCTTCACAAAGATCGGTAAGGAAATCACCATCGCTGTAAAGCAGGGAGGTCCGGACGTAACAGGAAACCCACGTCTCCGTGCCCTCATCCAGACTGCGCGAAGCGAGAACATGCCTAAGGACAATATCGAGCGCGCAATCAAGAGAGCTACCGATAAGGATCAGGCAGACTACAAGGAGGTAGTATTCGAGGGCTACGGTCCTCACGGCATCGCTGTCCTCGTTGAGGCTGCTACCGACAACAACAACCGTACTGTAGCAAACGTACGTTCATACTTCACTAAGAGCGGCGGATCACTCGGAACATCAGGAAGCGTTGACTATATGTTCGACCGCAAGTGCATGTTCCGCATGAAGACCGCAAATCCTTACGACCTTGAGGAGCTTGAGCTTGAGCTTATCGACTACGGCGTAGAGGAGATTTTTGAGGAGGAGAACGAGAACGAGGAAATGGAAATCGTGCTTTATGGTGAGTTCACTGCATTCAACGCCATCCAGAAGTGGATTGAGGAGAATGGCTATGAGCTTGTTGCAGCAGAGTTTACCCGCCTTCCTAACGTTGACCTCAAGGTTCTTGAGGGTGATGCGAAGGCTGACATCGAAAAACTCATCGAGCGTATCGAGGAGGACGACGACGTTCAGAACGTATACACAACAATGCAGCCGTAATCAATACGACATATCTGACAAGATACCCGGTAGTTACGAACTATCGGGTATTTTTATTTGATAAGTAGAAAAAAATGCTAACTTTGCCATGACGACATTAAAACATCTAAGACTTTTATGAGCATTCAACAGGAAAAGATCAAGGAACTGGTAGATCGCAGGGCAGCTGCGCGCATGGGAGGCGGTCAGAAAAGGATCGACGAACAGCACCAGAAAGGCAAGCTTACTGCTCGGGAAAGACTTGCACTCCTTCTCGATGAAGGAAGCTTCGAAGAATTCGACATGTTCGTGCAGCACAGATGCACCAATTTCGGCATGGAGAAAAACAGATTCGACGGAGATGGAGTCGTGACAGGAATGGGAACTATCGACGGACGTCTTGTTTATGTATACTCTCAGGATTTCACCGTATCAGGCGGCACCATGTCGGAGACTATGGCGCATAAGATATGCAAGGTTGCAGATATGGCCATCAGAAACGGAGCGCCCTTCCTATGTCTGAACGATTCCGGTGGTGCACGCATCCAGGAAGGAATGGGCGGACTGGCGGGCCTTGGTGAAATCTTCACAAGACATATCACTGCATCCGGAGTCATCCCTCAGATTTCGGGCGTCTTCGGTCCTTGCGCAGGAGGAGCAGTCTACTCTCCTACCCTCACAGACTTCACCGTAATGGTAAAGGACACCTCATATATGTATCTGACCGGTCCTAATGTGGTAAAGACCGTAACTGGAGAAAATGTCAGCCATGAGGAATTAGGAGGAGCCAGCGTGCATGCGACCAAGAGCGGAGTGGCTCATTTTGCCGCAGAGAGCGAAGAGGAAGGTATCGCAACGATGAAGGCGCTGCTCAGCTTCCTCCCGTCAAACAACCGCGAATCTGCGCCGTTCAAGCAGACGAATGATCCGGCAGGAAGGGTCTGCGATGCCTTGAACGACATCATTCCGGACAATCCCAATCAGGCTTATGACATGTACGGCGTGATAGGAGGCATTGTCGACGACGGAGAATTCCTGGAAGTACACAAGAGCTGGGCGAAGAATATAATCATCGGTTTCGCCCATATGAACGGAAGATCTGTCGGAATCGTGGCCAATCAGCCTAAGATGCTGGCAGGAGTCCTTGACAGCAATGCCTCACGAAAGGCTGCCCGATTCATCAGATTCTGTGATGCATTCAATATCCCTGTTGTAACCCTCATAGATGTACCTGGCTTCCTGTGCGGAACCCAGCAGGAGTATAACGGCATCATAAACCACGGAGCGAAACTTCTCTATGCATATGGAGAAGCGACTGTGCCAAAGGTAGCTGTAACACTCAGGAAGTCATATGGCGGAGCTTATATCACAATGAGCTGCAAGCAGATGCGAAGCGACATCAATCTTGCATGGCCGACAGCCAATTTTGCCGTCATGGGTGCAGAGGGAGCAGTCGAGATCCTGTATTCAAAGGAACTTAAGAAAATCGAAGATCCGGCTGAACGGATGAAAGCAGAGGAAGAGAAGAAGAAGGAATACAACGACCTCTTCTGCAATCCTTACAATGCGGCAAGTTACGGATACATCGATGACATAATCGAGCCACGGAACACTCGTTTCCGCATCATCAGGGCTCTCGAGCAGCTTGCCGACAAGAAGCTGGAAAACCCTTGGAAGAAGCACGACAATCTCCCTCTATAATAAATTCAAGGTATGAACTGTTTCATGTTATTACAGGCTTCGGAGAGCGTAATCCAAAAGAGTGCGGAAATGGCCGAAAGGGATCCTCATGGCGTGATAATCACCATAGTTTCCGTATCGGTGGTATTCTGCTCGCTTATAATACTCTACTACGCCTATACATTCATCGGCAAGATCCTGTCGGGAGAACTTAAGCTGACTCTGCCGAAGCGGAGAAGAAAAACCGCAGACAAAAGCGGTCAGCCTGAGGAAGAAGTAGCGGCAGCCATAGCCCTGGCTCTTGATCAGGAACTGAACGGAGAAACATACGCGGCCATAGGAATGGCTCTCCACCAGTACCTCAACGACACGGTACACGATAATGAAAGTTATATAATAACCATTAAGAGAAGAAAGTGATGAAAAGCTATAAATTCAAGATCAACGGCAACGAGTATAATGTCGATATCAATTCAGTAGAAGGCAACATGGCTGCCGTAACAGTAAACGGCACTCCATATCAGGTAGAGCTTGAAAATGCTCCTGCAGCTGCTCCAGTACAGGTTGCTCCTGTAAGTGCTCCGGTTGCAGCCGCACCAGCACCGGCTCCAGCAGCTCCGAAACCAGCGGCATCAGGTGCCGGCAAGGCAATTACAAGTCCGCTTCCTGGCGTAATCATCGCAGTAAAGGTCAATGTAGGCGACTCAGTAAAGGCCGGTCAGGAAGTAGCGGTTCTCGAGGCCATGAAGATGGAGAATTCTATCGAAGCTACTCACGACGGCACAGTTACAGCAATCCACGTAAGCAAGGGCGATTCTGTCCTCGAGGGAGCTGCTGTAGTCACAATCGGATAACCGGAAACTAATCAGGACAATCAATGAATACCATTTTTGAAAGTCTGCAGCAATTCCTCCAGTACACCGGTTTCGCCAACATGACATTCCAGCATGTCGTGATGATCTTCATCGGCATCGTGTTCATATATCTGGCGATCAAGAAGGACTGGGAGCCTCTGCTGCTCATACCGATCGGCTTCGGAATGATCATAGGAAACATTCCTTTCGTTTCGGGCCTCAACATCGGTATTTATGAGGAAGGGTCGGTGATGAACATCCTGTATCAGGGTGTTCAGAAAGGATGGTATCCGCCGCTCATCTTCCTGGGAATCGGTGCCATGACCGATTTCTCCGCTCTTATCTCGCAGCCTAGGCTCATGCTCATCGGAGCTGCCGCGCAGATAGGTATCTTCGGGGCATATGTAATTGCGCTTCATATGGGATTTACACCAGCCGAGGCCGGTGCGATCGGCATCATCGGAGGCGCGGACGGTCCGACAGCGATCTTCCTTTCGTCAAGGCTTGCCCCGCATCAGATGGGAGCGATTGCGGTATCGGCATATTCATATATGGCCCTTGTACCTGTGATCCAACGTCCTATCATGCTGCTGCTTACGACAAAGAAGGAACGTCTCATCCGTATGGCACCGCCACGCCAGGTAAGCCAGAAGGAGAAGATCATATTCCCTATCGTCGGCTTCATCCTGACAGCCATGATCGTACCATCGGGCATGCCTCTTCTTGGAATGTTGTTCTTCGGTAACCTCCTCAAGGAAAGCGGAGTGACAAAGCGTCTTGCAGAGACAGCGCGCGGACCGCTCATCGACGTCGTGACCATCCTCATCGGTATCACCGTAGGATGCTCGACCCAGGCAAACGAATTCCTTACCGGAGATTCGATCAAGATCTTCCTCCTCGGACTCCTTTCGTTCATCATCGCTACAGTCTGCGGAGTGGCGTTCGTGAAGTTCATGAACCTTTTCTGCAAGGAGGGACGCAAGATCAACCCTCTCATCGGAAATGCAGGTGTATCAGCCGTTCCTGACGCGGCCCGCGTATCCCAGAACGTAGGACGCGAATTCGACAAGAACAACCATCTGCTCATGCACGCGATGGCTCCGAACGTAGCCGGAGTGATCGGTTCTGCCGTAGCAGCCGGTATCCTCCTCAGCTTCCTCGGCTAAAATCGTCAGTGATCATCTATCTAAGTATCAATACATTACTAAAACTGCGTACTGCCAATTGGGAGCACGCAGTTTTAGTATACCATTGTATATCAAAGAGTTAAACAGCAGCAGAAATTGGTTTTCGTTTTTGAGGAAAATGAAGTATCTTTGAAGTTTGAATCAATCTGAAAATAAATGATTTCCATACCAGAAGACAGGATATTGATACTGGACGGAGCCATGGGCACAATGATCCAGAGATACGGGCTGACAGAGGAAAATTACCGAGGCGGCACGTTCTCCGGATGCAGCAAGGAACTGAAGGGCAACAACGAGTGCCTCAACCTTACACGTCCTGATGTCATAAAGGCTATCCACGAGGAATACATTGCGGCCGGAGCCGATATCATAGAGACAAATACATTCAGCGCAAACCAGATCTCACAGTCGGAATACGGATGCGAGGGTTTTGCCATACAGATGGCATATGAAGGAGCGCGCATCGCCCGCAAGGCAGCAGATGAGGCAGAGGCTATCGCAGCGAAGATCGGCTTGACCCGCAAGGTCTGGGTAGCCGGCAGCATGGGTCCGACTTCAAAGTCGCTTTCATTATCACCTGACGTAGCCGACCCTGCATTCAGAGCATACTCATTCGATCAGATGAAGGAAGCATACGGCAGGCAGGCAGAGGCACTCATAAAGGGAGGTGCTGACGTACTGCTTCTGGAGACATGCTTCGATGCATTGAATGTAAAGGCAGCTCTTTCTGCGATTCAGGAGCTTGGAGATATCCCGGTAATGATTTCAGTATCAGTCGGAGACAGAAGCGGCAGGACATTGACCGGACAGACCCTGGAGGCATTCTATACATCCGTATGCCACTTCCCTATCATTTCCTTCGGACTGAACTGTTCGCTTGGAGCAGCGGAGCTCACTCCTCTGATGGAAGACCTTGGATCATGGTGCAGATGTGCAATAAGCTGTTATCCTAACGCAGGTCTGCCTAACGAGATGGGAGGTTACGACCAGAGTCCTGAAGAAATGGCCGCTCAGGTCAGAGCAATGGCTGAAAAAGGCTTGGTCAACATTGTCGGAGGATGCTGCGGCACGACTCCGGATCACATAAAAGCGATTGCAAAAGCTCTCAGGGACATAAGTCCGCGCAAGCTTCAGGCAGACGTAAGGAATACAGAAAAGACATTGAAAGTCAGTGGATTGGAAACAGTCAATATCGACGTCAAGCGCAACAACTTCACAAATATAGGCGAAAGGACAAATGTCGCCGGCTCGAGGAAATTCGCCCGCCTCATATCCGAAGGCAAATATGACGAAGCCCTTCAGATTGCTGCAAGACAGATCGAGGACGGCGCCTCGATCATCGACATCAACATGGATGACGCCATGCTCGACAGCACAAGGGAGATGGAGAGGTTCGTAAGATACATCTCCAACGACCCTGCTGTAGCAAAGGCTGCCCTGATGATCGACTCGTCACATTGGGAGACAATCCTTGCCGGCCTTAAGAATGCGCAGGGCAAATGTATCGTGAATTCAATCAGCCTCAAGGAGGGAGAGGATGCATTCGTCGAGAAAGCCAAGGCTATCAATTCATTCGGCGCTGCGATGGTAATCATGGCATTTGATGAGGAAGGTCAGGCTACGACTTACCAAAGAAAGATAGAAATATGCGAAAGGGCGTACAGACTTCTGACTGAAAAGGCCGGAGTCTCGCCTGAAAACATAATATTCGACGTCAACATACTGTCCATCGGAACAGGAATCGATGAACATGCAAGATATGCGGTGGACTTCATAGAGGCTGTAAGATGGATCAAGGCCAATCTTCCGGGCGCACTGACATCAGGAGGAGTATCCAACCTTTCATTCTCATTCCGCGGCAACAACAAGGTCCGCGAGGCCATGCACTCGGCATTCCTTTATCACGCGATCAAGGCCGGAATGGATATGGCCATTGTCAATCCGTCAATGCTACAGGTATACGACGATATCGAGCCCGAGCTGCTGAAATGCGTAGAGGATGTAATCTTTGACACTGATCCGCAGGCAACTGAAAGGCTGATCGAGAAAGCTTCGAGACTGATGCAAGAGATTGCCGGTCAGGCCGGCAATGACGGGAATCAGGACAACAGCCGTCATGACCGACCTGATCGGGCACCACTTGAAGAAAGACTGAGAAACGCGCTTGTAAAAGGCAATGGGACAGATCTTGAGGCAGATATAAAGGAAGCACTTGACAGATACGGAAGCGCATTGAAGATCATCGAGGGTCCTCTGATGGCAGGTATGGAGACCGTAGGAGGCCTTTTCGGAGAAGGCAAGATGTTCCTTCCGCAGGTCGTGAAGTCAGCCAAGGTGATGAGAGACGCTGTCAGCATCCTCGAGCCTTACATGAACGCTGACGACATGGGAAGCGGGAAGGCCAAGGTAGTCATTGCGACAGTAAAGGGTGACGTACATGACATTGGAAAGAACATCACAGGAATTGTCCTGAGCTGCAACGGTTTCGAGGTCATTGACCTGGGAGTGATGGTAGACAAGGAAACCATTCTCGACAAGGCCGAAGAAGTGGGCGCGGATATCGTCGCAGTCAGCGGATTGATAACCCCTTCTCTATATCAGATGGAAGAGATATGCCGCGAAATGGCATCCAGGGGCATGGAAACGCCTCTTTTCATCGGAGGAGCGACGACATCTGCCCTGCATACGGCAGTGAAGCTGGCGCCTTTATATGACCACGTATTCTATGGTGCCGATGCATCTGCAGCAGCAGTGATGGCCAAGAAATGCATGATGGACAGGGCTGGTTTCGAAGCCGAGTGCCATATGGAACAGGAAAAGATCCGCTCGCTTTACGAAGCCGGCAACAAGGCTCAGGAGCAGAAGACGGAATGGAAGATAAAGGTCAATGGATTCGCCAAGGACACATATTCCGAAGCTCTTCCGGAAAGCATCGGATACATGGAACTTCCGATTGAGGAGGCAATGCCTTATTTCGACTGGAAGATGCTTCACGCAATATGGGGAGTACGTTACGGAAGTCCTGTGCCTGAAGTAGCAGAGCTCATGCAGCTCAGGAGGGACGCCGAAGACGAAATAGCCATGGCCAATTTCAAGATCAGAATAGCTGCTCAGTTCTATGAAGCCTGCTGCGACAATGACGATATCATCCTGAAAACCGGCCATGGAGAAAAGAGGCTGCCGATGATGAGGCAGGAAAACGGAGAGATGCTTTCGCTCTGCGACTTTGTAGTCCCATGCAGCAGCGGAAAGACATCCGCTTTCGGAGCATTCGCAATCAGCGTGAAGGCAAACGACGCCCATGAAGAGGGATGCTGCTGTCCTGCATGCAGCAACAAATACGAAGACCTTGTCGGACGTACAGTACGAATGACCATGGCAGAAGCTGCATCATCATGGCTTGACGACCGTCTGAAGAAAGGCAAACCTGAGGAAACGAAGATAATAAAGCCTGCTGCTGGATATGCAAGTTGTCCGGACCATACATTGAAGCAGGACATCATGGGGCTTCTCCCATCAGCCGAACGTCTGGAGATCAAGCTTACGGAGAGCTTCGCCATGATGCCGGAATCATGCATCTGCGGAATGATATTCATGCACCCTGACGCGAAATATCCGGACATCCGCAGGATTTCACAGCAGCAGTACGACGATTATTCACATAGAAGAGGAATGGATGAACTGACCGCACGTCGCTTCCTCGGACATTTATTGAAATAGACCATGAAGATTTCAGAAATATTGGCAAGCAGTACGAAGGCGTATCCTTCACTTGAGATCGTGCCTCCGCTCAGGGGCATGACGAAGGACGAGCTCCTTGAGAGCATCGCGCCTTTTATGGAATTCAGCCCGAAATACATCAACGTCACAAGCCACAGGGATGAATTCGAGTTCCGTGCAGAGGCAGACGGTTCATTCAGCCGGCATCTCATACGCAACCGCATCAGCGAGACCACGGTATGTGCGGCCATCATGTCAAGATACGACATAGAGACCGTGCCTCATATCATTTGTGCCGGTACGACAGCAGAGGAGATCGAAAGTAAGCTTGATAATCTGGAATTCCTGGGAATCAACAACATAGTGGCTCTCAGAGGTGACAGCATGACAGGAGAGAAACGCTTCTCCCCTACTCCCGGAGGATACAGATATGCAAGTGAACTGGTGGAGGGAATAAGGAAATACCAGGGAAGTGCAGGATACCAGAGGAAAAGGAAAACTGAGAGCGAGAGGTACTTCTGTATCGGAGTCGGAGGATATCCCGAGAAGCATTTCGAAGCCGCAAACATAGAGACCGACATCATGAACCTCAAGAAGAAGGTCGATGCCGGAGCGGATTATGTCATCACTCAGATGTTCTTCGACAACCGTGTTTATTATGATTTCGTCCACAGATGCCGTGAGGCCGGAATAACCGTTCCGATCATCCCGGGACTTAAGCCACTTTCGACCGCCAGACAGGTGAACATGCTTCCGGAATCATTTTCTCTTGACATTCCGTTAGAACTTACATCAGAAATAGCAAAGGCAGGAGATGACAAGGATGCAATATACCAGATAGGCACTGAATGGTGCATTCAGCAGTGCAAGGATCTTATTGCGAATGGAGTACCGGCAGTCCATTTCTATACTATGGGAAAATCAAAGAACATAACCAATATCCTTCAGGAATGCTTCTAGTTTCATAAAGGGCTGGAAATCAACCAAAAGAAAATACAATCGGCGATGTTGTCAACTATTTTTCAATTTTGAAGGAAAATAGATTGCTTCATCGCCGATTTATTAGTAAATTTGCCGAGATAAGGAATAAAATATAACCAAATACATAAATATCCTAATATGCAGAACAAATTGCAGGAACTGACAGACAAGCTTTATAACGAAGGTCTGTCAAAAGGAAAGCAGGAAGGCGAAGAGCTTCTTGCTAAGGCTAAGGCTCAGGTAGACGACATGCTCGCCAAAGCGCAGGCAGAAGCAGCTCAGATCATCGCAGCCGCTCAGAAGCAGGCTGAGGAGATCAGGACAAAGACCGCTTCAGACATCAAGATGGCCTCTTCTCAGAGCATCGCAGCTACAAAGAAGGACATCGAGACACTCATCGTAGGCAAGATGACAGGCGAGGCTGTAAAGAAGGCACTTTCATCTTCAGACTTCATCAAGGACCTCATCAAGGCTGTAGCAGAAAAGTTCACTACAGACGGTCCTGTAGACCTCAACCTCGTACTTCCTGAGTCACTCAAGAACGACCTCGAGCCGTTCGCGACAAAGGAACTCGCCAAGATTCTTGGTGCAGGCGTCGAGGCATCATTCTCCAAGAAGATCGCAGGTGGCTTCCAGATCGGCCCTAAGGACGGCGGCTACTTCGTAAGCTTCACAGAGGAGACATTCAACCAGCTCATTTCAGAGTATCTCAGACCAGCTACCAAGAAGCTTCTTTTCGGATAATGAACAATTACGTATATATAATAGCAGGTCTTCCTGACTTCACTCCGGACTGGAGGCAGGGCGAGAAGAGCCTTGACGAATACATCGAGCAGGTCAGAGAGCTCCTGTCCGCAAAGGACAACGAAGCGCTCGACTTCATCGTGAAGGGATTCGACAAGGATCAGATCGGCCTTGAGCTCTACAAGGAGGCGTTGTCGCACAGGCTCGGATTCATAAGGGAGTTCTTCCAGTTCGACCTCAACGTGCGCAACCAGAAGGTCAGGTATCTGAACCAGGCCCTGGGCAGGGATCCAGAAAAGGATGTCCTCTCGCTCAGAGATCCGGAGGCGGAAGAGACCGGCCTTGAACCGGAGGAGCCGGAATTCAAGGAGTCTGCAAAACTGCAGAGCATCCTGGAAGGCCACGATATCCTCTCCAGAGAAAGAGGCATAGACGACCTCTACTGGGACAAGATTGACGAGCTCACACTCTTCGATTATCTCAATTTCGACAAGATTCTCGGAGTGATGGTGAAGATGATGATCATCCGCAGATGGCTCATCCTCGATGAGGAGACCGGACGTGCGATGTTCAAGAAGCTCGTCGACGAGGTGCGCGGCACATTCAAGGGAGTTGAATATAACGAGAAATAAACAAAATAAAAGAATCATATGAAAACAACTGGTAAAGTTACGGGTATCGTTTCAAACCTTGTGACTGTAGAGGCCGACGGACCGGTGTCGCAGAACGAGATCTGCTTCATCACCGTAGGTGACACAAAGCTCATGGCCGAGGTCATCAAGGTGAACGGTAAGAACGCCGCAGTGCAGGTATTCGAAAGCACCCGTGGACTCAAGAACGGTGACGTAGTGGAGTTCGAGGACAGAATGCTCGAGGCAACCCTCGGTCCAGGCCTTCTTTCAAGCAGCTACGACGGTCTTCAGAACGACCTCACCACAATGACAGGCGTATTCCTCAAGAAGGGAGAGTACACCGACCCTCTCAACCACGAGAAGCTCTGGGATTTCACACCTCTTGCAAAGGCTGGTGACAAGGTTGTCGCAGCTGACTGGCTCGGAGAGGTGAAGGAAGGATGGCTTCCTCACAAGATCATGGTTCCGTTCGCTTTCAAGGGCGAATATACAGTGAAGTCTGTAGTCCCTGCAGGACAGTACAACATCGACAAGGTGATCGCTGTCCTCACAAACGCTGAGGGCGAGGATGTAAATGTGACCATGTATCAGAAATGGCCTGTAAAGGTAGCTGTCAAGGGCTATAAGGACAAGCCAAGACCATCAAAGATCATGGAGACAGGTGTACGCGCGATCGACACCCTCAACCCTATCGCCGAGGGCGGTACAGGCTTCATCCCAGGCCCATTCGGCTGTGGTAAGACAGTGCTTCAGCACGCAATCGCAAAGCAGGGTGATGCTGACGTTATCGTTATGGCAGCCTGCGGTGAGCGTGCAAACGAGGTTGTGGAGATCTTCGCCGAGTTCCCTGAACTCATCGACCCGCACACAGGACGCCACCTCATGGAGCGTACTACAATCATCTGTAACACTTCAAACATGCCTGTAGCAGCTCGTGAGGCATCCGTATATACAGCGATGACAATCTGCGAGTACTACCGTGCGATGGGTATGAAGGTCCTTCTCCTTGCCGACTCTACATCACGTTGGGCTCAGGCTCTCCGAGAGATGTCGAACCGTATGGAGGAGCTTCCTGGAGCCGATGCGTTCCCTGTGGACCTTTCAGCCATCATCTCGAACTTCTACGCACGTGCAGGTATGGTCGTTCTCAACAACGGTCAGACCGGTGCGGTTACATTCATCGGTACCGTATCTCCGGCGGGTGGTAACCTCAAGGAGCCTGTGACTGAGTCGACAAAGAAGGCTGCACGCTGTTTCTACGCTCTCGAGCAGAACCGTGCGGACCAGAAGCGCTACCCAGCAGTGAACCCTATCGATTCATATTCGAAGTATCTCGAGTATCCGGAAATCCGCGAGTACCTCAACGAGACCATCATGCCAGGCTGGGTAGAGATGGTAGAGCGTGCAAAGAACATCGTGCGCAAGGGTAAGGAGGCAAACGACCAGATCAACATCCTCGGTGACGACGGTGTGCCTATGAGCTACCACGAGATCTTCTGGAAGTCAGAGCTTGTCGACTTCGTCATCCTCCAGCAGGATGCATTCGACGATATCGACGCGCTCTGTCCGCTCGAAAGACAGAAGTACATGCTCGAGCTCGTGATGGGCATATGCGACCGCGACTTCACATTCGAGGATTTCGAGGCATGCCGCAACTACTTCAAGGAGCTCATCAACGCTCTCAGACAGATGAACTACTCTGAGTTCAAGAGCGAAAGATTCAACGAAAATCTGAACAAACTCAATAATCTTCTCAGCAATGGCAAATAAGGCATTTCAGAAAGTATATACACAGCTGGAAGCCATCACAAAGGCGACAGTATCGCTTAAGGCGACAGGTGTATCAAACGACGAGCTCGCTCTCGTAGACGGCCGCCTTGCTCAGGTGGTTAAGACAAAAGGAGACCTCGTGACACTCCAGATCTTCTCCGGTACCGAGGGAATTCCTACAAATGCAGAGGTTGTATTCCTCGGCGGAGCGCCTACCCTCAACGTAAGCGACGAGCTTGCAGGACGTTTCTTCAACGCATACGGCGAGCCTATCGACGGCGGTCCGGCAGTGGAAGGAAAGACAGTCGAGATCGGTGGTCCGTCAGTGAACCCATATAAGAGAAAGCAGCCTTCACAGCTCATCCCTACCGGTATCGCCGGCATCGACCTCAACAACACCCTCGTGTCAGGTCAGAAGATTCCTTTCTTCGCAGACCCTGACCAGCCATATAATAATGTAATGGCTCAGGTGGCTCTCCGTGCGGACGTAGATAAGATCATCCTCGGCGGTATGGGTCTTTCAAACGACGACTACCTCTACTTCAAGCATGAGTTCGAGGCAGCGGGTGCATTGGACAAGATCATTTCATTCGTGAATACGACAGAGCAGCCGCCTGTAGAGCGACTCCTCATTCCGGACATGGCTCTTACAGCTGCAGAGTATTTCGCTGTAGAGAAGAACGAGAAGGTGCTCGTGCTCCTTACCGACATGACCCTCTACGCCGATGCTCTCTCTATCGTGTCTAACCGTATGGACCAGATCCCTTCAAAGGACTCGATGCCGGGTTCGCTTTACTCAGACCTCGCAAAGATCTACGAGAAGGCCGTACAGCTTCCTGAGGGAGGTTCGATCACAATCATCGCCGTGACAACCCTCAACGACGGAGACATCACACACGCGATTCCGGACAACACCGGTTACATCACAGAGGGACAGCTCTTCCTCCGTACCGATCCGGATTCAGGTAAGGTCATCATCGATCCGTTCCGTTCGCTCTCACGTCTTAAGCAGCTCGTACAGGGTAAGAAGACACGTAAGGACCACGGTCAGGTAATGAACGCGTCAGTACGTCTCTATGCCGATGCACAGAACGCAAAGACAAAGCTCGAGAACGGTTTCGACCTCAGCGACTACGACCTCAGATGTCTTGACTATGCGAAGGCATACGCAACAAGACTTCTCGCGATCGACGTGAACCTCAAGATCGATGACATGCTCGATACTGCATGGGAGCTCTTCGGTACATACTTCACGAAGGCCGAGACCGGTATCAAGCAGGAGCTTATCGACACTTACTGGCCAAACAAATAATCAGAAATGTCATCCTGAGCGCCAGCGAAGGATCTTTATGTAAAGATTCTTCACTTCGTTCAGAATGACAGTGAGAAGCAAAATTATGGCAATAAAATTTCAATATAATAAGACGTCTCTGAACAACTTGAACAAGCAGCTCAAGATGCGTAAGAACGCCCT
>JAFZDJ010000034.1 GCA_017561265.1 Bacteroidales bacterium | reverse complement strand
TATAAGCTGAAATTCGGACACCGTGGTGGCAATCATCCGGTAAAGAATTTGGAAACCGGTAAGGTTGAAATCACATCGCAGAACCATTCCTATGCGGTGGATGCGGACAGCTTGATGGGTACAGACTTGACTGTGACCCATATCAACATTCTGGACAACACGGTAGAAGGTCTGAAATGCGAAAAGGATCGGGTATTCTCTGTGCAGTACCATCCGGAAAGCGCGCCGGGGCCTCAGGACAGCGCATACCTGTTCGATGAATTTATTACGATGATGGAGGAAAACAGCTATGCCGAAAAGAACTGACATAAAGAAGATACTGGTTATCGGCTCCGGCCCCATCGTCATTGGACAGGCAGCGGAATTTGACTATGCAGGCACGCAGGCCTGCCTCGCCCTGAAGGAGGAAGGCTATCAGGTCATCCTCTGTAACTCCAATCCTGCAACCATTATGACGGATCCAGCAATTGCGGATAAGGTCTATATGGAACCGCTGACGTTGGAATATATGGCAAAGATCGTCCGCTTTGAGCGCCCGGATGCTATCGTCCCCGGAATTGGCGGACAGACCGGGCTGAATCTTGCCATGCAGCTGGAAAAGAAGGGTGTTCTCAGAGAGTGCCGGGTAGAGCTGCTGGGCACACCCAGCAAAAGCATTGAGCAGGCAGAGGATCGGGAACTTTTTAAGGAGCTGTGTGAGAGCCTTGGAGAGCCGGTGCTGCCCTCTATGATTGCCAACTCTATGGAGGAAGGCTTGCATGCTGCACAGGAAATCGGTTATCCCGTAGTCCTGCGGCCTGCCTTTACCCTTGGCGGTACGGGCGGTGGTTTTGCGGACAATGAGGAGGAATTCCGGGAGATTATGAAAAATGCCCTTGTGCTCTCACCGGTGCATCAGGTACTGGTAGAGAAGTCCATCAAGGGCTACAAAGAAATCGAATATGAGGTGATGCGGGATGCCAATGATACCGCCATCGCCATCTGCAATATGGAGAATCTGGACCCGGTGGGCATCCATACCGGTGACTCCATTGTGGTCTGCCCCTCTCAGACCCTGACCAACAAAGAATATCATATGCTCCGGGATTCTGCGCTGAAGATCATCCGGGCATTAAAAATACAGGGCGGCTGCAATGTGCAGTTTGCGCTTGACCCTAAGTCCTTCCAATATTACTTGATCGAGGTCAATCCCAGAGTATCCCGCAGTTCGGCACTGGCATCCAAAGCATCCGGTTATCCCATTGCCAGAGTGTCAGCTAAGATCTGTGTCGGTATGCACCTGGATGAAATCCCCCTTGCCAACACCCCGGCATCCTTTGAGCCGGCTTTGGATTATGTGGTGACGAAGATGCCCCGTTTTCCCTTTGACAAGTTCTCTGATGCCAATAACTGCCTAAGTACACAAATGAAAGCCACCGGCGAGACTATGAGCGTGGGCCGCACCTTTGAGGAAAGTCTCTTAAAGGGCATCCGTTCTCTTGAGATCGGTGTGTATCATCTGTATATGGAGAAATTTGATGACTGGAGTGAGGAGGATCTGCTATCCTACATTGCCGTAGGAACAGATGACCGCATTTATGCCATTGCACAACTCCTTCGGCTGGGGACTTCTGTGGGAGAGATCGTCCGTATCAGTCAAATCGATGCCTTCTTCATCCGGAAAATGCGTAACATCGTGGAAATGGAGAAACAGGTCAGCAAGCATCCGATGGACAGCAGCATCCTGTTTGCGGCCAAGAAAATGGGTTTCTCGGACAGAGCGGTTGCCCGGCTGTGGCACACCACGCAAAGTCGCGTTTATGCACTGAGAAAGGATCGGAACATTCGCCCGGGATACCGGATGATCGACTCCTGCGCTGTGGAGTTTGACAGCTATATTCCTTACTTTTACTCCACATACGAGACTGAGAATGAATCCGTTGTTTCGGATAAGAAAAAGGTCATCGTCCTTGGCTCCGGACCGATCCGCATCGGGCAGGGCGTGGAATTTGACTATTCCACTGTTCACGCCATTCAAACGATCAAAAACGCAGGTTATGAAGCCATT
>JAFZDJ010000101.1 GCA_017561265.1 Bacteroidales bacterium | reverse complement strand
TCAACTACCTTATATCCGCTCACTACGGCATTCTCCACAGCTTTGTAACCCTTCTTGAAAGGCTTGCCGACAGTCTCAAAGAAACCTTCATCAGCTTCGTGTTTCACCACCACGACCAGGGTGTCCTTAGTCGAATTTGACTCCTGTGCCAAGAGCACTGCTCCTGAAAAAACAAGAGCGCTAACCAATGTTAAAAATCTTTTCATCTCTACACCAATAATTCATCATTAAACTTTAATCTTCATCCTCTGGAACCTCCTCCAAGAACTTCTCAACGAACTTATCTTCAATCTTCTTATAAGTTCCCACTACTGCATTCTCGACAGCCTGGTATCCACCAACGACACCATCCTCAATCTTCTTATAAGTTCCCACTACTGCATTCTCGACAGCCTGGTATCCACCAACGACACCATCCTCAATCTTCTTGTAGGCATTGACTACTTTCTCTTCGACTTTGCCTGTCTTCAATTTGTAATTCTTGTCCATAACTTTTTCATTTCTCATAATTTCACGGTGCAAAGGTATTGTGTATAATCATAGAAAATTTTGACAGATTGCCGACTTATTGGTATATACTTCGGAATATGAGCAACAATACGTATTATTGACCAAATATTTTGGTAGATTTGCATCAAGAACTTGCCATATGAAAGGAAAAATCAGAAACCTAAAGTGGAGAAATCGTATAGAAGAAATCACCCCAGCCGACCATAGAATCGGTACAGACATTCTTTTGATTGATGATGCTAACGGAATACGCGCAGAAAAAATCATCGGGAAAAATCCCTTCAAACTAGATATGTCAATGGCCATCATATATGATCAGGGAGAAGCTGTGTCAAAAATCAATATGAAAGAATATCACATCAAGGCACCGGCTGTTCTGATTATGATGCACGGTCAGACGATAGAACCTATCAGTTATTCTGATGATTTGCAAAGCAGAGCCATTGTAATGTCTGAATCATTCACCGAGAGACTATTTGCCGGTTCCACAGATGTACAGGCTCATTCGCTTTACACATCAATAATGAGTAAGCCTATCATCAACTTTGAAAAAGATCAGAATGTATTCAGTATATATTACGATCTCCTTCTAAATGTAGCAAAGTCTCCGCAATCTGAGTTCAAGATGCAGTCTGCCCAACACCTGACCCTTGCTATGTTCTATGGATATTCGCACATGAAGCACAATCTGATAATAGACAATAAAGGCACAACCAGACAGGAGGAAATATATTCTGCATTTATAGACTCGCTTGGAGACAACTACAAAAATGCTCGCGACATAGGTTATTATGCAGACAAACTATGCATTTCAGCAAAACATCTCTCTCAGGTAGTCAAGGATGTGTCAGGCAAGACCGCCCTTGAAATTATTGAGGATTATGTCCTGACCGAATGCAAAGCCCTGCTACTATCCACTACAATGACCATACAGGAAATCAGTGACGAACTGAACTTCCCATCACAATCAGTCTTCGGCAAATACTTCAAGCGACTCACAGGCTTATCACCTAAAGCATACAGAAAAGCACAAAGTCAGTGAATAAATTCCAATTCAGCGAGATATGTGCCTGGCAATGCCAGGCATTCATTGTATATAAGCGGCACTCGTCCTCTTCGACCGCAAGCGGATCGTCAGAAGACGACTATCTATAACTACGGACTGCCGCAAGACTCTCGTCATTTTTACAAAATGCCAAGAGACTTGCCTTTAAGGCAGTCCTCCGGGTGCATGGACGGCGACATCAGCGCAGTAGTCGCCCATGCAAGTCGCCGTCCTCCAACCTCAATGCGCTTAGTGAAGGTTGGTAATACCATAGTGGCATTAGAGACCCCAGCATTTCAATTCAGCCCCGGTTTGTCATGATTCCATCCCCGGTCATCAGGTGCCTTATCAACGATTTTGGGAAAATCGTTGGACACCTGACTCTCTCCCCACAAAGGCCCCCGCCCTCATAACAAACCTACTCACGTTGAAGTCACCCTCAGTGCATTTAATGATAAGCGGCACTCGTCCTCTTGTCAAAGCAAGTTTGTCAAGAAGACGACAGTCTATTACTCGCTGCCGCTCGAATTAAACAATAGCGGTCTGGAGACTTTCGTCTTTCTCCCCCGGCAAATTTTGCGAACTCCGCGATTTTGCCTACGGACAAAATCTCTACGTTCTTTATGCAAAATTTCCTCCTCCAAAAGCCAAAAGACTCCAGCTTGTTATGCCCCAAACCCCACAGGGGCTATGAACGTCAGAGAGCAGGTCGTACCTCGCCCGAACGTCAGTGCGTTCCGGCCGAAAAATAACATAATCGGACCTAAATTGTGTAACAGACTGCCACCGTCATCACTCGCTCGAAAAGAAGGTGTTTAGTGGCAAGCAATGGCACGTAAGAACATCCTACAAGCGTCAGATTACACAATTCCGATTATGTTAATTGTCTGCGTCATAGCACGTTAGAAGGTTTGTGCGTAAACGCTCTCTGACGAGGCGGCTGGCAATAATGAGCCTCCCTCAGGGACTAACGGCCTCCAAGTCCGTCGGGAGGCTCAGGACTTTCGGCGAGGTATGCGGAATGTCGATGCTCTATTCTACCTCAATGTGTTTAGGAAGGTCATCACTTCTTTGAGGGCCAAAAGTCCGAAAAGGAATTGCCAGCCTTAGCAGCACAGCTGCGGGCCTTCTCCAGTCTTTCTTCATGTCTGCGGACAAGTCCTTGACATCAAGAAAGCCTTCCGTAGGCAAGGTATCGGCGATGCCGATGTTGTCAATACTGCCCGCTTTTTCCTCTCCAGACTTGAAAGTCTTTTTGCTGCTCAAAAAGTCTTTCAAATCTTCCGCGGGCGGGCAGGGCTGGTCCGCTTCGCGTCCCAGCGGCGAGACTGTGTGATTTATTC
>JAFZDJ010000100.1 GCA_017561265.1 Bacteroidales bacterium | reverse complement strand
ATGATAGAGAGATAGCCGAAAGGCTGAGATGAAAATAAAGTTAAGGCGTTCAGATCCCTACTGAATGCCTTTTCTTTTTAAAACGCTTACAGACCTTAAGCCGAGGGACGTACTTCCATAGGAGCCACAGCTTGTTTTACATCATTTCATCTCAAAGGCAATAATGCCATAATCTCTCTATCATGAAAACAAAGCTTTCGCTCTTGGTGAAGCTTCGTATCGAAGTAGACACCACAAAGAAGGCCAAATCTAAGATATGGAAATGTCTTATCTTTGGCCGCATTGTGAAGGTGCTGTTTCATCTTATAGACGCAATAGGGAAGCTCTATAAGATGATAGGACTTAACCGTTAGCGGTTGTCTTCTTCCCCTCGGTGTTTTATAGCAGAGGCAATGCCAGACAGCATTGCCTCTGTCTTATTTTACGCAAAGATTTCTGATTGATAGTCAAAGAAATCAAACCTCCCCTACCACATTTTCAGGATACATATCCTTAAGAAGCAGAAGATCCTTCCTATATCTTTCAAGCATCACTTCTATATCCACTATCTGTCCTTCCCACACATCACACTCTGCCTGATACTCCACAGCATACCGCTTTATCGAAGCTGGAGAAAGGAAACAACTGAAAGACGAGATCAGACGAAGCGAACACAGAGAACAAAGTTACATTGCCCACTGTGACACCCTTCGCCAGCTCCTGAACGACCAATCGATCTTCATCAACCGGATCCAATACGAAAACTCGGAACGCCTGATAGACTACACCGACAGTACAGATGTCATCAAGTCAGCCCATTTCCGCAAGGACGGATCAATACGCATAACCGACTCCCCGGAAATCGTCACGCCTCACGATGCGAGGACAAAGAAGAAGGCAAGGTGGAGAACAATAAGATAATAACATTTGCTCTGCATCTTTACTTGACATATTCATTTGAAACCATTAAATTTACGCATCCAAATGACACAAACTTGACGTTCAGATTACATCTTATATCACCATTATAAATACAAGATTCACCTTATCAATTACGAATAACAAACGTACCAATTATAAACTTAAGAGCGTTCAACCTTTACAAAATTTAATATTATAAATGTTTCAACTAAATTATAAATCACAAATGGAAGCAACTACACCACCTTGGATCAATAGAGATCATAACAGACACCTCATATCTGATTTACAACCGTATGAATTGGGGATGGGGCGGCGATCATAATGGATATTATTATGATCCTAACATTTATATCAATCGCACAGATAACATTCACGATTTTGATATAAATCGAAAGAACTTGTTGTTCAATTAAAATAATTTCGGGTATGAGATACCAATCTATTTTTCACTTTTTAATCACAGGAACTCTATGCCTGCTTGCCACAGGTTGCGATAGAGGCAATTCCTATAAAGAGGGTGGATTCCGATTTGATCAGATATATGTCTACGAGGACGGTAGTCTGATTGATGCACAAGATTTTGTTGTGGAATTTCCAGCAGAGGGAGGTTCCATCGAGAAAGAGTTTGTGACTTATGGTATCACCGGATTGAGAGAAGTCAGTCGTGTTGACGGAATCTCTGCTGAATTTCTTTCAAGTTATCCCCCGCCAGACGATGAACTTTATGAAGCAGGGCAGTATTTATCAAGATACAAGCAGACCATCAGATTCGAGGCAAAGCCAAATAACGAGAAAAAGTCTCGAGAGGCCAAGATAATGATTGTCACTGCCGGATTTAACGGATATGCTGCATACGTAAACATAAAACAGTCCTCTGCTATCTGACAATGCATAGCGTTAATGAATTCCCCAATCATTAACGCTATGTTTTGTTTTAAAAGTTCATTGAATATCGTATTGACGGAAGCACAGGAAATATGGATGTCATCTTGATAGATGGTCTATTATACACATCTTCCGTCAACGTTATGTAGAACGGATTCTTACGGCCGTACAGGTTATAGACTGCAAAGGTGACGACATAATCCCTCCCTTTTCTTACGGATTTTGCCCTGAAATTGATTCCCACATCAAGCCTATGGTATGTCGGAACCTGAAAATTGTTCGGGTATAATGATTCTCCATAAAGGCCATAACCGTCATACAGCGGAATTGTGTATCTGTTTCCTGAACGCAACACCCAGGTAGCATATAGATCTATAAGTTTATGCGCCTTATATACACCATTGAGGACCAGATTGTGTCTGTTGTCGTACCTGTCACGATACCAGTCGCGATAGAAAGCTTCGAAATACCGTTGCGACCAGGAAAGCGTATATGCTGCCGACACGTCCCACCTTTCGCTCTGGAACTCTCCGTAAAACTCAAAACCGTACGAACGTCCTTTACCTTCAGTAAATTCTGTCTCCCAAGCAGCCGGTGATGGCAGTACATTAGTTCCGGTGTACTCGTAAAGATGCTTCATATTTTTCCAGAATCCGGCAAAGTTCAGGAGAAAATGACGGTTCGGGCGCCATTCAGCCTCGGCTGAAACGATTCTCGATCTTATCGGTTTCATATCTGATGTTGCCGGCATCCAGAATGCCCCCGGGCTTTCACTTTGGAAAGGCTCCAGCTGATGTACCGGCTGGCTCATCTCTGAATATGACATCTTCAGAGAGAGTATACGGCTGGGATTATACGAAACGGCCAAACGAGGTTCCAAGGCATTATATAGCTTGCCCTTAGCTACAAAAAGCATATAACGCAGTCCGGCATTCAAATATAGACGAGGGGTAAGCGTGAACTCATCTTCTGCCCATAAGGCTATTTCAGGAGAATTATAATGTCTGCCATATGTGGACTGCTTTTCATTTGACCTGCCCTTGTCGATTTGAACATAACTGTGATCATAGGCAATCGGAGAGAACAGATGATACACGGCCGAAGCGCCATAGTTAAGATAATGCCTGCTGAAAGTCTTGTCGGAAAAATGGAGTTTTGCCCCTATATCCAATATGTTCGAAATGTTCGACTCCAGACTATATGACTTGTAATCCAGATATTTGTCAACATTCTCATACAGAGCGGAATAATATCCGTCTGAAACATAATAGGTGGATACCATTTTGCGCTTCTCAGACAGATTCCTTTCCCAAACTGCTGAAAGCAAGGCGTTTCCCCAGCGATTGGCGTCCTTATATATGCTTTTTTCATATGTAGAGGATCCTCCTATCTGCTTTCTGTCAGAGTCTATATAGGACATATAGTCAAACCCGAGGTATGTATTGAAGGTGATCTTGTCCCTGCTGCTCCTGAGCCACGTAAATTTAGCGTTCAGGTCAGCGAATCCGTAATGCCCTTCCCTTGTATAGTCATTTGAATACGAGACATCAGGCACATATACTGCCTTTAGGATCGGTCTCAAGAACGCTTCCACCCAACTGTACCTGACTGCTACGTTGTATGACAGCACCTCCTTTTTGATCGGCCCCTCGATTTGGAATCTTCCGTCAGTCACTCCTATTGAAAATGAACCGTGTTGTTCCTGCATATCGCCGTCCTTCATCCTCACATCCACCACAGAGGAAGCACGACCGCCGAACTGTGCGGGAAATCCGCCCTTGTAGAAATCCACCGACTCCACCATATCTGTATTGAAGACAGAAAAGATTCCTAGAAAATGTCCGGACTGGTACAGAGGAACATTGTCCATCAGATAGAGATTGTCATTTCCCGTGCCTCCTCGCACATTCATCGTAGACGACATTTCATTGCCTGGTGTCACACCCGGAAGCATCTGAAGGGTCTTTATCACATCCGGAGTGCTCAGCACAGCCTTGAACTTGAAGTCCTTCCTGTCAATCTTTATCATTGAGGTCTGTGTCTTTTTGTCGGATCTCGGTCTGTAATCGGTAACAACGACAGAATCCAGCACCTCATTGTTCTGAGCCGGCAAAATGATGCAAAAGACGAGCAGCATCATATAAGTTACAAAGAGTCTTTTCATTGCTGCTCGAATGTAACTGTTTCACATACATATTGATTCATAGCGCCGACATACCCCAAACCTCCATTTACGTTTGTATAACTGGAAGGTGACATTGTGGATGACTGCTGATGGAGCCCCCAGTAATACAGCTCTTTAGAGAGTACTTTTACCTTGAGTGCAGCCTCGGTCTTCACTTCGACAGTAATGACCTTACCCGAAGGATCCGTTTCGATATGTCCGGACCGAAGATTATATCCGGCTGTCCACTCATTGCTTTCAAAAGTCAAAGGTATTTTATGAATGATTCGGTCAGATTTGATCAGTACACCATCTTCATAGCGACAGTAGACATCAGTAATATGCAGATCAGCAGACAGGTGCAGATCAGCACCCGTACCATAATTCAGAAGCAGTTTACCCGTAATTGTATAGTCATCACCCTTGATGATTTCAGAATGTCCTATCAAATCGTCCGGCACATCAGGAATGACAGTAGATGCAGATACATCAGGCACTCCTGGAGCAGAACAGAGCACCTCTATTCTGTCTCCGGCGCTAAACTGATGATAAACGACATACCTATCGGTAATATCCTTTTCAGCCTTATACTCAAGAGTATCACCATTTACAATGAACGTCAAAGAAGAATTAAGCATCTCTTCATATACACCTGACGGTCTGTGAGCGTGAGTAACCATATATGCCTTGGAAACATATACGACAGTGCTGTCCGCTTCTCCGACTACGCATTGGAGCTTCAGAAGCGCATCCTCATCTGCCAGGACAGGATAAGGGATGTAGCTGTCACAGGAAAACAGTATAAACAACAGAAGGATACAATATCGAATGTTCTTCATCAAGCACGCAATTTATCAAACATCAGCTGCCTACGGCAAGACATCAGCACCGTTTCAACAAAGATAAAACTATTTGTGGAAATTAAGAAACGATATCTGACGATTGTATTTAAAGCCACTTGCAGTTTCTTGCAAATGACTTATTGTTTCCGGAGTAATTTTGGGATATTTTT
>JAFZDJ010000010.1 GCA_017561265.1 Bacteroidales bacterium | reverse complement strand
CGATTTCCTTGTAAGATACCAAAGTCTAAAATTTGTTTAAAAATCAATTGCTTATCTCAAAATCTTGGCAAAAATAACTAATATTGCGGAAAATTAAAAAAATACCGAAGCTAATTCTTCATATATCATCATGGACAATAAAGTAATCATATTCTCCGCACCTTCTGGAGCTGGCAAAAGCACAGTTGTAAACCATCTTCTTGGACTCCATCCGGAGCTTGAGTTCTCAATATCAGCCACTTCAAGAGCTCCGCGCGGCCAGGAGCAGCACGGCGTCGAGTACTATTTCTTCACATCAGACGAGTTCAGACAGATGATTGCAGAAGACAAGTTCGTGGAATATGAAGAAGTATATGCGGGATCGTTCTATGGAACCCTCAGATCCGAGGTAGAAAGGATCTGGGCCAAAGGACATACCATCATCTTCGACATCGACGTCCAGGGTGGCGTAAATCTCAAGAGAATCTTCGGGGATCAGGCATTCTCTGTATTCATTCAGGCTCCATCAGTAGAAATTCTCCGCAAAAGGCTCATAGGTCGTGGAACCGATACCATGGAGGCTATAGAGAAGAGAGTTGCAAAAGCTGCATCCGAGATGGAATTCGCGGCAGGCAAGTTCGACTATACCCTCATCAATGACGACCTTCAGACAGCTCTTGCAGAAGCTGAGGAAGTTGTCGGAGGATTCCTTAAGAAATAAAAATGGAAATAGCGGTTTACAGCGGATCATTCAACCCTTTGCACATCGGCCATCTCGCTATCATGAAGCACATGACCGAGGAGGCAGGTTTCTGGTATGTCTACCTCATAGTGTCTCCAAAGAATCCACTCAAGGAAGGCATAAGCAGTTCGACAGGCCGCGAGCGATATGAAGCGGCCATAGAAGCTGTCAGAAGACATGAAGGCCTGCGCGTCTGGGTAGACGATATCGAGCTTAACATGCCTGAGCCTCATTACACGATCCGCACACTTGACGCACTGCGCGAAAGAGAGCCTGAAAACACATTCACGCTTGTCATAGGAGCAGACAACCTTGCCGACATACGCCGCTGGCGCGACTACAAGCGCATCCTCAGCGAATATGGGGTCGCTGTATTCCCTCGCACAGGCTTCGATCTCCCGGCAATCAAGGAAGACCTTCTTGCAGAAGATCAGTCATACCGCATCATCCTCCTGAATGCAGAAATGGTCGACATTTCGTCGACCACTATCCGCGAAGCTCTTGCTTCTGGCCAGGACATGTCAGCCTGGCTTATGTAATCCGTACTTATTTCAAGAGAGTTCCCAGTACTGTTCTGGTAAGTTTCCTTGTTGCAGCACCAACAGCCTTGCCAGCTATGTCCTTGGCAGTAGTATTTGACTTCTTGCCTGTGACCTTCTTCGAAACCTCAGTTCCGATCGAACTAGTAACGCTGGAAACAGCTGCTCCGATAACTGCTCCGAAGATGCCGCCAAGCACGCTCTTGCCTGCATTTTTAGACTTAGCGCTCTCCTTTGCAGCCCTCTCCTCAGCCTCCGCAGCAGCCGCAGCTTCAGCAGCCTCCTGCTCCGCCTTCAGCGCGGCCTCGGCCTCAGCCATGAGTACCTCAAACGCACTTTCACGATCGACGACCTTGTCATACTTGCCATAAAGACGGGACTGATTGATGATCTGTCCTCTCTGACCTTCAGTTACAGCACCAATCTGGCTGAGCGGGAAGAGAATCTTTGCACGCTCCACCATAGAAGGAGCTCCCTTTTCGTCAAGGAAAGAGACCAGGGCCTCACCGGTTCCAAGTTCCATGATCGCATCAGCTGTCTTGAACTCAGGATTTGCTCTGAAAGTCTCAGCCGCAGTCTTGACTGCCTTCTGATCCTTTGGAGTGAAGGCTCTGAGAGCATGCTGAACACGGTTTCCAAGCTGTCCGAGGATCTCTTCAGGAATATCTGTCGGGCTCTGGGTAACGAAATACACACCCACACCCTTGCTTCGGATAAGACGTACGACCTGCTCGATCTTGTCTACGAGAGCCTTGGAGGTCTCATCAAAGAGCATATGTGCTTCATCGAAGAAGAAGACGAGCTTAGGAAGGTCCATATCTCCAACCTCAGGCAGCTGGGCATAAAGCTCTGAAAGAAGCCAGAGAAGGAAGGTCGAATAAAGCTTAGGATTGAGCATGAGCTTGTCAGCTGCAAGCACATTCATGACACCCTTGCCCTGCTCGCACTGGAGAAGGTCGTAAATATCGAATGAAGGTTCTGCAAAGAACTTGTCTGCTCCCTGATTCTCAAGGGTCAGCAAAGCACGCTGGATCGCTCCGACACTTTGTGCCGTGATATTTCCATATGATGCCGTATACTGCTTCGCATTCTCTGCCACATAATTGAGCATAGAGCGAAGATCCTTCAGGTCAAGCAAAAGAAGTCCACGGTCGTCTGCGATTCTGAACACGATGTTCAGGATACCCTCCTGAGTCTCATTGAGCTGAAGAAGACGCGCAAGAAGCTGAGGTCCCATATTGGACACAGTGGTCCTCATAGGATGTCCCTGCTCTCCGTACACATCAAAGAAACGTACAGGACATGGTCCGAATTCAGGACTCTCGATACCGAACTCAGCACATCTCTTCTCTATGAAGCCGCTCATCGCTCCTGTCTGGCTGATACCGGAAAGGTCTCCCTTCATATCGGCCATGAAACATGGCACTCCCGCCTGGCAGAATGTCTCCGCAAGTACCTGGAGCGTTACCGTCTTACCCGTTCCGGTAGCTCCGGCAATGAGTCCATGGCGATTCGCCATCTTTCCGCAGATCGAGATAGGGCCGTTAGGGCCGTGGGCCACATAAAGGCCGTGGTCTTTTGTATACATAGTTCCAGTTATTATTTCTTTACAAGTTCGCGAGCCTTTTCAAGAGCCGGCACGATATGAGGATAGATGCAGTCCTGTCCGAGTTCAAGGTCGACACCGAACTTGACGAGAGACTGGTGCACCTTGTCTGTGACACCTGAAAGAATCACTGTCACTCCCCTCTTATGGGTTCTCTCGCAAAGGTTACGGAGGTTGTTGATACCGGTCGAATCAATGAACGGAACCTTGCGCATTCTGATGATACGCACCTTGGTACCAGGTTTCTTCATCTGCTCAAGCTCCTCGAAGCGGCTTGCAAGACCGAAGAAGAAAGGTCCGTCAATCTCATATACCTCCACTCCATCAGGAATGTCAAGCATATCTGTATTCTCCATCGAAGCGACCTCCTCGTCTTCAGTTGCCGCAAGATGATGGCCTTCAAGGACAGAGATGTTAGAAGTCTGCATCACTCGGCGTACGAAGAGTACGATAGCGAGCACCACTCCGACCTCGATAGCCACTGTAAGGTCGACGATCACTGTAAGGAAGAATGTTATCAGAAGCACAGCCACATCCGACTTGTCACCGCGGAGGAGGTACTTGAATGTCCTCCACTCACTCATGTTATATGCAACCTGAACAAGGATTGCAGCAAGGCATGAAAGAGGGATATAGACTGCATATGGCATAAGGAAAAGATAGATCAGAAGCAGCACTACTGCGTGTATGATACCGGTCACAGGACTCTTTCCGCCATTGTTGATGCTTGCCATTGTTCTGGCAAGGGCTCCTGTAGCAGGAATACCTCCGAAAAGCGGGGTCACGATATTGGCTATACCCTGACCGATGAGCTCGGTATTGGCATGATGACGTTTTCCTGTCGCACCATCTGCCACCATAGCCGCGAGAAGGGATTCGATCGCACAAAGGATAGCGATTGTGAATGCAGGAGAAACAAGACCCTTGATAGTCTCATAATCAAACTCAGGAGCTACAGGCTTAGGCATAGGAAGACCATCTGCAAGCTCAGGGAACTTAGATCCGATTGTAGCCAGTTCTATACCTCCGAACTTGCTGAGAAGCACGGAAGCAAGCGTTCCTATTATCAATGCAATGAGAGAGCCCGGAACCTTCTTCGTCACCTTACCCCAGCTGAAGCAGATTACAAGACACACGATACTCATGGCCAGTTCGATCCAGTTTATGCTGCCGATGTTCTGGAAATAGCAGATCCACTGAGGGATGAATCCGGCAGGAACAGAGAGATCGAGGGGCAGTCCGAAGAAGTCCTTCATCTGAGTCGAGAAGATGGTGAGGGCGATACCGCTGGTGAAACCTACTACGATAGGATATGGAATAAACTTGAAGATTACTCCCATCTTGCAGACTCCCATTACTACCAGGAATACGCCCGCCATAATGGTTGCAATGATAAGTCCCTGCATTCCATATTGTCCTACAATACCGGCAACAATGACGATAAAAGCTCCGGTAGGACCACCGATAAGGAAGTTGGATCCTCCGAAGAATGAAATAAGGAATCCGGCAACTATTGCAGTTATGAGACCCTGCTGAGGGGTCACGCCGCTGGCAATACCGAAAGCGATTGCAAGAGGAAGAGCGATGATACCGACAATAATACCTGCAATAAGATCTGAGGTAAATGTCTTTCCGTCGTATTTACCTTTCTTGAACAGCCCGAATAGTTTAGGCTGAAATACGTCTTTAAGGTCAAGTTTCATAAAACACACTAATTAATATACACTAATAGATAACTTTATTCGTTATTTTCAAAAAAACTGAAATGGACATTTCCATATTTTTTCTCCTTCAGGAATTTAGGATGTCCTTCGAAATTATATTCTTCCGGATGTTCGAGAATGAAATAAGCTCCGGGATGAAGAATATCTTTTGAAAAAACCTTGTCTGGCAAGGTTGCCAGATCTTCCAAGACATATGGAGGATCTGCGAAGATTATATCAAACTTCTCGCGGCATATTTCAAGAAACTCGAATACATTATGTCTTACGACCGTAAGATTCTTCATCCCGAATTTTGCCGCCTGAGATTTAATGAAATTGGCATGAAGGGGAAGCATCTCGACACAATAGACCATTGACGCCCCTCTGGATGCGAATTCATATGATATGGCACCTGTTCCACCGAAAAGATCAAGAACCTGCAGACCCTCCATCTCATATTCGTTATTAAGGATATTGAAAAGTCCTTCCTTGGCAAAATCAGTTGTAGGTCTTGCCTTATACCCCTGTGGCGGAAGAATCGTCTTACCCTTCAGCCTGCCTCCAATTATTCTCATACCTTATTATATCTGTTCTACATTTCTGAAATAACGGTACAGCGACATTTCCTGATCTTCAGTAAGAGGAGTACGGAAAGTGATGGTGGAAACCTCAGGATTCAGCTGCAGTTTCTTCATGACGAGGAAAATGAAATACTCTGCTGTAGTGAAATCCGGCGCAGCAAATGAATTGCACAACAAAAGGCTCTTTCCCTGAGCTATCACAAGATAAAGATTCCCGTCGGCATATGATGCCAAAATCTTATTGTAATCATTAAGATTCCTGAGATCTGAAAGCATATAGTACAGCTCCGGAAGAGGATTCTGCTTTGCACCATTCAGTTTCAGTACAGTCTCGGAAATCACCTTGGAGAGTGTTTCACCTATCGCATTGGAATAAAGCATGACAGCTGCATATTCCGGCACTTCAATATATCCTACAGGATCATCGTCCCTGATATTGACTACATCAGCAAGATTCTTCCTGACATGAAGAGGATGATGGAAATGCAAAGGTACAAGAGTACATTTAGGAGTAAAGACCGAAATCTCCACATCTTCATACCGTCTCTGGAATTCCGGAGTGGTAAATATTCTCTCTGCACTCATCCATCCGGAAGAGCGTATCGCATCGCCGGCCTCTATTTTAAAAGAATATCCACTCAAGCCGACTTGAATGGATATCCTGTTTTTCTTATTTGTCATAGTCGGTGACTACTCCCAGTTTCCTGCGTTGTTATTAGGTGCATCAACACTACCGACCATCAGACCCTTATACTGTCCCTTGTCCTCACGCTCTGCATCGAGGTTGATACGAAGCTGGTTGTCGAGACCCTTGAGAAGGCTCTTGTAAGGCATCTTTGCCTCAAAGAGAGGAACGTTTACACCTGACACCTTCTTGATTGTCGACTCCATGATGATTGAATCACCGCAGAATGGAATAAATGCAAGTGAATCAGCGACGAAGTTAGGACGGTCGTTGAAGAGAGTGTCCTTCACCGGAATCTCACTTGTAACCTGGAATACGAGATTCTGCTCGCCGGCAAGATAGAGCTCATGAAGTTTCTGATTGAGCTGCTCTGCCTTAAGGTTGCGATACTTCTTCTTGATCACATCTGTGTGAGCCATAGCAAGAGAGTCATCCTTTGATCCCACCTGAAGGGTAATCTTCATCTTACCATCATTGTAGAACATGATAAGAGAGTCGATTGTCGAAGCATAACGTGCGTTAACGTTCTTGTAAGCAACCTGAAGGTCTCTGATATCCTTAAGACGCTGAACCGCGATCTCAGAACGATAGTCCTTGTGCTTGTTGAACTTTACCGGCTCCATGATACTCTGAACGAGAAGATAAGTCAATCCCACTATTGCAGCTGGGAGAAGAAGATAGGTAAATACCTTTTTAACAATTGAACCCATTATTTTTAGTGTTTTTTATTTTTCATTCCAAAATGCCGGACAAAGTTAGGAAATTCATTTATGAAATGCAATATAATTTGTAATTTTGCAACCGAAAAATAACTATATATAAAGAATGAAAGACATAAATTCAGGCAGCATAGAGAATCTGGAGCGTCTGATATCAGATTCCGGACGCATCTGCATCGTCACACATATGAAACCGGACGGCGATGCTGTCGGAAGCTGTGTCGCTCTATACCACTACCTCAAGATGTGCGGCAAGCACAGCGTAAAGATAATTCTGAATGACAGGCATCCTGCATATCTTTCCTTTCTTACCGAAGACATGCCAAGGGAGGACCTGATCGTGTATGCTGAGCTTCCGGCTGAGGCCTGCACATGCATCAGCGACTGCGATCTTCTGTTCTGTCTCGACTTCAATGCCTTCCACAGGACTGACAAGCTTGAACCGGCATTAAAAGCATCCAAGGCAGACAAGGTACTGATAGACCATCATCTCAATCCTGACTCAGAAGCATTTGATCTCATTTTTTCAGAGACAGACATATCATCAGCATCCGAACTTCTGTACCAGATACTCATGGAAACAAGACCGATAGCCCATGACGCGACATCCCTTCCCGCACGGTCGGCAGCTGCCTTCATGACAGGAATGACTACAGACACCAACAACTTCGCAAATTCTGTATTTCCGTCGACTTTCAGGATGGCATCATCGCTTCTGGCTGCAGGAGTCGACAGGGACAGGATACTCTCATGCCTGTACAATCAATACAGCGAAAACCGCCTCAGGCTGATGGGACACATGATGAAGGACCTGATGACAATAACTTCAGACGGAGTGGCATACATCGTGCTTGACAGGAAGACCCAGAACATTTACGGAATATCCGAGGGTGATACCGAAGGCTTTGTCAACATGCCGCTGTCCATCGCAGATGTAAGGATGAGCCTGCTTCTCAAAGAGGATGAAGACAGGATAAGGGTATCCATAAGATCCAAGAAAGGCACCTCAGCAAATGCATGCGCAAGAATGTATTTCAACGGAGGAGGACATGAAAATGCCGCAGGAGGCAAGCTGCTCATACCCGATGACGTTCCTGGCATTGAGGCTGTCGCCGGATATATCGAAGAATATACACACAAATATCTAATTGAAAATGAAGGCAATAAGTAAGATAGCAATACTTCTCTCAATCGCAGTATTCTCCAGTTCCTGCATAAAGGAAAAGCTGGAAGAAACATACAACAAGCAGGACGAGCAGATTGACAAATACATAACCGGACTGCTTGAAAAGAATGAAAGCTATACCGCCACATATAATGACGGAGTCTCGAGGCTTACGACAAAGTCAGGAGAGGGTCCTGAACTTTCAAGCAACGGCTCCATATCTTTCTATTATGCAGGATACACCTTCTCCGGAAGCATCAATCCAGCATCACTATTCGGAACAAACCATCAGGCAACTGCCGAGATGGCGCAATGGAATCTCACTGATCCGGACTACTCGCTTCTGGAAGTCAGCCTTAAGGATAAGGGACTTCTTGAGGGAGTAAGAAAGGGACTCATAGGAGCTCAGGCAGGTGAAGAATGCGAAATTCTGTTCAGCGGCAAACACGGTTTCGGTAATTCAACGTTTGGCATAATTCCTGCTAAGTCAGCCCTGGCATTCAAGATTTGGGTAGTAGGAGTATCAAACGATTAGCTGATATTACATTTTTTACTATCTTTGTCGGTCATTTCAATATAAAAGCAACTAATGAACAAAATCATCAAGACAGCAGCATACATATTGGCAGGCTTCGTCGTGCTCAGCTGTGCAAAAGCAGTAAAGACTGGTCCGAACGAAGCTGAGCAGAGATATTTCAACGCATGGATGAGCCAGAATCATCCTGGAGTACAGCCTACAGGACTGGGCATATACATCCTTGAGGAGGAAGATGGTACCGGAGCCACAGTGAAGGAGGACGGATTCATATATGCGGATTATGTGACAACAGACCTTGAAGGCAACATTACATCCTACACTGACAAGCAGACAGCCAAACAGTTGGGCAAATACGACACGACTTCATTCTATGGCCCTAAAGTGATGAGCACGACTGAAGGTACTATGCCAGCAGGTCTTGCTGAGGCATTGATAGGAATGAAGGAAGGCGGAAGGAAGAAAGTAATCATCCCGAGCTGGCTGATGTCACACATGGTATATGACACAGAGGAAGAATATCTTGCAAGCTCATCAAAGAGTGCCAGCACTATTTATGATATTACGGTAAAGACATATACCGACAGCATCCAGCTTCATGAAATTAATCTGATTGAGGATTACATAAAGAAGAATCCGCAGATCTTCAATTCCAAGATGGTAAATGACACGACAGGATTCTACTATCAGCCGTTGTCAGAAAACATAAGCACAGAGAAATTCGAGAAGGATACTACCATTTATATCAATTACACAGGACGTCTTCTCAACGGACTGGTATTCGACACTACCATCGAAAAGGTTGCCAAGGATAACGGCATCTACTCTTCAAGCAGGACATACGGCCCGACTGAGGTAAACTGGGGCGAGAAATATGACGACATCACACTTGGCTCATCAAAATCTACTGTGATCCCAGGCTTCGCTCTCACTCTATGGCACATGCATCCTATGGAAAAGGGAATGGGAGTATTCTACTCACCGCTCGGATATTCATTCAACGGAAGCGGATCAAGTATACCTGGCTATGCACCGCTCATATTTGAAATTGAGATTGTAGCAAAACCGAAATAAAAGGATGGCAGAAAGATCGGCAGTACCTTTGGAACTGGGTACGGAAAAAATCAGCAGACTTCTCAAGCAATATGCATTGCCTGCAATCATAGCGCAGACTGCATCTTCGCTTTATAATATGGTGGACAGCATCTTCATCGGGCAAGGTGTCGGTCCACTTGCCATTTCTGGACTTGCCGTCACATTCCCGCTGATGAACCTTTCCACAGCATTCGGAACTCTTGTCGGAGCAGGAGCGGCAACCATGCTTTCTGTCCTTCTCGGCCAGAAGAACTACAAGGCAGCCAATAAGGTTCTTGGAAACGTAGTGACCCTCAACACGATCATAGGACTTGTGTTCATGGCCGTAGCGCTTATATTCATAGATCCTATACTCTACTTCTTCGGTGCCAGCGAAAACACTCTTCCATATGCCAAGGAATATATAACCATCATTCTGATAGGCAATGTGGTAACACACCTGTATTTCGGTCTTAATGCGGCCATGAGGTCGTCAGGAAATCCGAAAAAAGCGATGGCTCTGACCATTTTCACGGTGGTATTCAACACGATACTCGACCCGATCTTCATCTTCGTGTTCGACATGGGCATAGCAGGAGCAGCGTGGGCGACAGTGCTTGCACAGACAGTGGCCATGATATTGGTAATGAAGCATTTCAGCGACAAGACCAGGGCATTCCACTTCGAAAAAGGTATATTCAAGCTTGACCGTCGCGTCGCTAAGGATTCATTGACCATAGGTATGGGACCATTCCTGATGAATGCCGCAGCATGTCTTGTGACCTTGTTCATCAACCAGCAGCTCCGCGATTACAGCGGTGATCTGGGAATCGGAGCATACGGAATATGCAACCGATTCATTTTCATGTTCATCATGATATGTATGGGACTTAATCAAGGTATGCAACCTATCGCAGGATACAATTACGGTGCAAAGCAGTACTCACGCGTCAAGGAGGTATTCTGGATGACAGCGAAATTCGGCACAATCGTCACTACTATATGCTTCTGCATAGGCATGTTCATACCTCGTCTTGCGGCAGGAATCTTCACTCATGACGAAGCCCTCCTGAACATGTCGGAAGAAGGCTTGAGGATTCTGACCATAGGCTTCCCTATCGTAGGCTTCCAGATGATCGGAACAAACTTCTTCCAGTGCCTGGGCATGGTGAAGAAATCCATAATCCTGTCCCTGTCGCGACAGCTTCTCTTCCTGCTCCCTCTGCTATACTGCCTTCCTTTATGGATGGGCGCGAACGGAGTATGGATGAGTTTCCCTATCTCTGATGTCCTGTCAGCCCTGCTTACAGCCATCCTCCTGAGAAGATTGTTCAAGAAGTTCAACATGCTCAAGGACGGTGAGGAATCCACCATCCTTGGAAGCAACTTATAAGTCATGACCATGGAGAAACAGATCATCATCAACATCGGAAGACAGTTCGGAGCCGGAGGTCTTGGAGTAGCACATGAGCTCGGAAGAAAGCTCGGCATCCCTGTGTATGACAAGGAACTTATTCTCAAGGCAGCGCAGGATAGCGGATTCAGCCAGAGCATATTCGAAGAAAGCGATGAAAAGAAGAGATTCTTCTCGCTATCGTCAATATTCGCAAACGGTTTTGGTGACACGGAGAACTACATGAGTGACAGAGGCTTGTTCAAGATGCAGAGCCATACTATCAGAAAGATTGCTGAACAAGGATCCGCCATCATAGTGGGAAGGTGTGCTGATTACATCCTCAGGGATATGGAATGTACACTGAATGTATTCCTCACATCGCCACTGGAGGTCCGTGCAGCACGTATTTCTGAAAGAAACGGCATTTCATTGGAGGAGGCCGAAAGACTGGCTGAGGAGAAAGACAAGAAGAGAGAAGAATACTACAACTACTATACATTCGGCAACTGGGGCGTAGCTTCGACATACGATCTATGTCTGGATTCAAGCAAACTTGAAATCGAGGGTTCTGCCGAGTTCATAATAGATTTCGCCCGCAGAGCAGGCAAACTTTAACCGTCAGATGAAGAGAAGGACACTTTCAATCATAACTATAGCATTGACAGCTGCCGCAATCGCGACAGCTTTTGTAATTATACATAAGCCTATACCTAAACCGGAACCTATAGAGGAGCCAAGAGTATATCTGAACGAGAAGCTGACAAACGAAATGTCAGAAATCGACGGATGCGAAGGTATTGACAAGAAGGTAAGGGCATTCATGAGGCAGTGGCAGATAAAAGGAGCATCGCTGGCAGTCATGCGTAATGACTCGCTCGTATATGCCAAGGGATATGGATGGGCTGATGCAGCTGACAGCGTAGAGATGGCCCCATCTCACATTCTTCGCATGGCTTCTGTTTCCAAGCTTATCACGGCCACAGGCATCATGGTCCTTCAGGACAGGGATTCGCTGAGCATCAAGGACACGGTATTCGGACCTTCGGGCATTCTGAACGATTCGCTTTTCAACTCTGTAATCAAGGACAGAAACTATCATAAGATCACCATAGAACATCTGCTCAGGCATCAGGGAGGTTTCAACAGGGATCCTCTTTTCTCATCATTGGATGTAATGAAGCAGTTGAGACTGGATACTCCTCCTGTCAAAGAAGATTTCTACAAGATTGTATTGAGGAACAAACTGAGATTCATGCCTGGAGAATGGGAGAAATATTCCAATTTCGGCTACCTTCTCCTTTCGGAGATCATTGAGAAAGTGACAGGGAAACCATATGAACAGTTTATCCGCGAAGAAGTTCTCAGACCTGCCGGATGCTTTGACATGCATATAGGCGGAAGCTATTACAGCAACAAGAGGGATAATGAAGTAAGATATTACACTCATGAGGGAGACGGAAAGTTCATAGAAGAATACACCGGCAGCGGAAAAATGGTAGAACGCTGCTACGGAGGCAATAACATACCGCTTCTTTCAGGAGCAGGAGCATGGTGCGGCTCCCCTGCCGAGATAGCCAGACTCGTAGCCTCTATCGATGGAAGACCTGAAGTCGAGGACATAATATCTCCAGAAGCGGTCGCCCAGATGACTGAATATTTCGATAAGGAAACTTATTCTTTGGGATGGAATGATACAGATCCGGCTAAGGGATGGAGCAGAACAGGAACTCTGGCCGGCACAAGTGCCCTTGTGAAATACTTCCCTGACGGAGAATGCTGGATACTCATAACCAACACCAGCACATGGCGAGGTCCGGGCCTCTCACGCTACACTGAAACGCTTTTCAAGCAATGCAGAGAACTATGCAGCGAGAAACTTCCGGCAAGAAATCTTTTTGAATGAGATATAAAAACAGGACGGCTCAAAAAAGCCGTCCTGTTTTGCTTATATTATATATAGGGTTAGAATTTATCCGGATGATAATATTTGACGTCAAACTCTCCGGCAAGTATGCCATATCCGTTTTCGGCCAGTGACTCAAGCTCATTCTCTCCTGCATATACTTCGACAGGGGCTATGAACTGTACCATCTCTGTTATGGCGGAAGTTATATATCTGCTGTATGCGATACCACCGGTAAGCACGACGGCATCAACCTTACCACAGACAACTGTTGCCACAGCTCCTATATACTTTGCTACTGATATGCAGAATGCCTTCAGGAAGGTAGCACATTCCACATCACCTGCTTCCGCACGAGATACTATCTCGCGGAAATCATTGGTTGCGAGGTGAGCTACAGCACCGCCCTTTCCTACCAGCATCTTCTTGATATCAGCCTTGCTGTACTTGCCGCTGAAACACATTTCCACAAGAGGGAAGGCAGGGACAGAGCCTGCACGTTCAGGACTCATAGGGCCGTCACCGCCGAGAGCATCGTTCACATCAATTACAAGGCCGTTTCTATGAAGAGAAACAGAAGATCCGCCACCCATATGAGCGACTATGACCGTAACATCCTTTACAGACTTTCCTGAATTTCTGGCATAACGGCGCACCATAGCTCTGGAATTCAATGTATGGAAAGCGGCTCTGCGTTCAAAAGCAGGATGTCCTGTAAGCTTCAGCTCCGGAAGCATCTCATCAGATGTCGGAGCATCTGCAATATACGCCTTGCAGATACCAGGAAGTCCTTTATCCTGACGCATTCTGTTGATGTCAGAAGCCATATCATCAGCTATCAGGGCGCTGAGATTGCATGCATGAACTCCGTTTTTTCCTTCAACCAGAGCATCACGCATTTCCTGAGTCACTTCATATACACCTGCTTCTATCGGGGTAATCAGTCCTCCGCGAGCCATTATCACATCGATGGAATTCAATTCCACACCATTTTCAGAAAGGAATGCAGTGATGGCATCACGACGCATATCGCCTTGATCCATCACAGAGTCATATTTAGCGATTTCTTCTGCAGAGTGAGTGAGGTTGGTCTCGAAAAGCTGGTTTCCATCTTCATAGAAACCGATCTTAGTAGAAGTCGAGCCTGGATTGATTACAAGTACTTTACCTTTCATATTGTATTGACGGACAGATCCCGGTCATGCGGGAATTACTATTTTACTGACATTGCCGCGATAGCAATCGAATTGAGCTTGGTATCAATGCTGTCAGCACGGCTTGAAAGAACGCATGGAACCTTCGCACCGACAAGAATACCGGACTGCTTTACGCCAGGCACGAGCTTTGAGTTTGCCTTGTAGAAGACATTTCCAGACTCGATATTAGGGAAAAGAAGACAGTCTGCATCACCTGCAACAGGACTGACAAGTCCCTTTATATCAACTGATTCCTGATCGATTGCGACATCCAGAGCCAACGGACCGTCTGCTATGCAGCCTTTGATCTGTCCACGCTCTACCATCTTGGAAAGCATAGCTGCCTCGATTGTTGCAGGCTGGCTTGAAAGCACCTGCTCAGTAGCGGCAAGAATCGCAACCTTAGGTTTTTCGACTCCCACAGCCTTGGCTGTCTTTACAAGACATTCCATGATGACCTGCTTCTGTTTGATATCAGGTGCAGGAATCACTGCGACGTCACCTACGAAGAGAAGCTTATGATAGCTAGGGATCTCAAGTGTGGTACAGTGAGTAAGCGTTCCCTTCGGAGGAAGAAGGCCTGTCTCCTTGTTAAGGATTGCACGGAGGAATTTGTCTGTAGAGCAGAGGCCTTTCATAAGGAAGTCGCCCTGACCCTCACGGATCATCTGCACTGCCTGAGCCACTGAAGGAAGTTCATCCGGATTATGAACGATTGTGAATATGGACATATCCACGCCTTCCTCCCTGCATGCCTCAGCGATCCTATCCTGGTCGCCGACAAGAGTCACATCAGCAAGACCGAGGGCCACAGCCTTTGCAGCTGCTGCAATAGTATGACTGTCGACACCCCATGCAGCCACCATTCTCTTCTTTGCTCCCCTGCTCTTGAGTTCGGCAAAGATCTCTTCAAATTTAGTAAACATCTTATATGCATTAAATCCCCGGACAAGCCGGGGATATTGATTATTCTTCGTTCTGAACGATATTCATTGTATCGCGTGCGATCATCAGCTCTTCGTTTGTCGTGATGACTGCCACCTTCACATTCGAATCAGGAAGCGAGATAAGCACATCCTCTCCTGTTATTACATTCGCATCATAGTCGAACTTCACTCCGAGGTATGTAAGATTTTCACATACACGGCGACGGAGACGGCTGTTGTTCTCACCGATACCACCCGTAAATACTATGAGGTCAACACCGTTCATTGCAGCTGCATAAGCACCGATGAACTTCATTATATCATAATTGAGCTTCTTGAGCGTAAGCTTGGCTTTTGCATCACCGGCATTTGCAGCCGCATTAAGGTCGCGGGCATCAGATGACACGCATGAAAGACCGAGGAAACCGCTCTTCTTGTTGAGAACCTTGCTCATTTCCGCACTTGAAAGACCCTCCTTCTCCTGAATATAGGTAACGATCTCAGGATCGATGTTTCCGCATCTTGTTCCCATGATAAGTCCCTCGAGAGGAGTAAATCCCATTGTAGTATCTACCGACTTGCCGTTGAGCACAGCCGATATGGAGCTGCCGTTTCCAAGATGACATGTGATGATCTTCGAATTCTCAAGATCAAGACCGGCGAACTTCGCTCCCTTTGCGGATACATATCTGTGGCTTGTACCATGGAAGCCGTAACGGCGTACGCCATACTTCTCGTAATATTCATACGGGAGGGCATACATATATGCATAGTCAGGCATTGTCTGATGGAATGCTGTATCAAACACACCAACCTGAGGTACAGTAGGGAGCACAGCGGAAACCGCCTTGATACCGAGAATATTGGCAGGATTGTGAAGAGGTGCGAAGACAGAGCACTTTTCAAGCTGAGCGACGACCTTGTCAGTAATAAGCTGGCTGCATACGAACTCTTCGGCTCCATGAACCACGCGGTGTCCGACTGCCTCGATGTCCTCCAAAGTCGTCAGGACTCCGTACTCCTTGTCAAGAAGAGCATCCATCACCGCTCTGATACCGACAGTATGATCCTCAATCGGCATTTCCTTTATATAAGTTTCCTTGCCGGCAGCCTGATGCTTCAGACATCCTGTTTCCATTCCGATTCTCTCGACAAGACCCTTGGCAAGAAGATCGTAAACCTCTTCGTTCTTCATATCAAGAAGCTGATACTTGAGAGAAGAACTTCCGCAATTAAGTACTAAAATGATCATTTTGTATATATTGTTTGATTTATTTTTAAGCCCATCTTTGCAAAGTTATAAAAATAATCGCTACTTTCGCAAAAAACAGGAACGAAATGAAAGAGGAGAGAGATTTTGCGGGATTCGTCCTTCCCTTTGCTGCCGGCACATTCTTCACAACCGGATCATACACATCTGTATACCAGCACATTCCAGATGCAGGGACATGGTTTTTCCTGATGACATCGTTGTGTCTTGCTGTGCTGATGCACCCTAAGACAAGGGCAGTCGGAAGTTTTGTGCTCAATGCAGTCATCGCATTGTCTGGTCTGTCTGCCGGAGCATTCATAGGATTCACCTCGACTGTCATGGAAACCGGCAGGACAGATCCGTCATTATTCAAATGGATGGAAGAGGCAGGAGCACAGCTCGGACATACCATTGACAGCATTGATTTCTCGTACACTGGTACCAATGCATTGCTGAAGGCTCTGATTACCGGAGATAAAGGGAATATACCGGAAGAGATTACGGAATCTTTCAGAATCAGCGGAGCATCACACATCCTCGCCCTTTCCGGCTTTCATCTGGGCATCATATACGGTATCATTTCATGGACGTTGTCATGGATGGGAGGGCACCGAAGGATATCGGTTCTCAGAAGCGTCATCATAGTGGCCTTTTGCGGACTCTACGCTCTAGGCACAGGAGCGGGAGCATCCATAGTACGTGCCTTCATATTCATTCTGCTAGGAGAAACCGCCAGACTTACGCATAGAAAGGCGTCGACTTCATCAATACTGTTTTCTGCGATGCTGATACAGTTGCTCATCGATCCAGAATCCATACATAGCGTAAGTTTCCAGCTTTCCTATGCCGCAATGGCAGGAATAGCCTTCATATTTCCGAAAATGAAGTCATTCTGGCCAGAAGAAGAAAAAGGAGATGTCAGAGAGTGGAGATTTCTGAAATGGATATGGACATCAGCTTCGCTATCCATCTCGTGTCAGCTGACGACCGGACCGCTTGCATGGTACTATTTCAGTTCATTCCCCCATCATTTCCTGCTCACAAACCTTATAGCCATACCGTTGACAGGCATCATCATTCCTGCTGCCCTCATAACACTTGTACTCAACACTTTCGGCATATGTCCCCTATTTATGCTGAGACTCACGGAAGGACTTGCGGAAGTTCTTACCTCCTCCCTTGCAATCATAGCAACTATGTAATTACTGAACTTCCTCAAGGATAAACCCTTCCGAGCACCATGTGCGGAAGACTCCCTCCTCGTCATATATCAGGCATCCTTCAAGATCAGGACGCGAAGAAAGAAACTTCTGAGCTTCATCAAGACCCACCACCATGCAATATGTGGCATATGCATCTGCCAGCAATGCGTTTTCAGCCACGACAGTTGCACTCAGAAGCTGATGCTGCACAGGCATTCCGGTACGTGGATCTATAGTATGGGCATATTTGCGACCGTCCCGGACATAAAATTTCCTGTAATTGCCGGAAGTCACTATGCCATGAGGGCCTTCAGGAGAACGGAAGATGCCTTGAAGCTGCATTCCGGGATCATTGTTTCCATCAACCGGGCGGTCTATTCCCAATGTCCATGGAAGTCCCGACGGATTCGATCCGTCGCAGAAAATCTCACCGATATCGACCATCATATCCTTTACACCGATGGAATAGAGGTATCTAGCCACGACATCGCAACTGTATCCCTGAGCAATCGCATTGAAATTCAATTTCGGAAGCTGCCCTGTCGGATCTGTCAACAGGCCAGATGGTACGAGAACGCCTTCTGCATCAACGGCGTCATCAATGTCACGGACAAGACGTCCCATCCCCGAGTTACGTCTTACATTTTCCACCTCCAAATCTGAAGGCAGACTGTCTGAGGTAAATCCGAATCCCCATAGATCGAACAATGGAGCAGATGCGACATCCACCACTCCTTCGGTCTCCTCATATATATCATATGCATATCTGTATATATCGATGAAAAGGCTGTCGGGAACAATGGCCTCACCTGCATTGAAGCGGCTGAGCAGGGAATTCTTGTTATATCCCGACAAAGCCATATCTATATTTCCAAGAATTGCATCTACGGAGTCTCTTACTGCCTCCGGTTTCATGTCAACGCCGTTCATATTGAACTTTACGGTATATGTACCCCCCTGAGCAAAACCTGTCACAGTCACATACCTGTCTCGTGGTGTGCATGAAAATGACGCAGCTACGAGTATATATATCAAAAAAAATCTGACAAATCTTTTCATATTCGGATGTAAGGCAAAGTATTTGTACAAAGGTAGCGGTTTTTCAAATTAAAATATCGATATTTGCAGGATTGTATAATAAAAAACAACATTTAAAATGAGTCTTAGAAAACTGAACTCTATATTCTGGATCGCAGCAGCTCTTATCGTTTCCTCATCATGTAAGAAGGATGACGACAAGACCACTCCATCTCTTCATGGAACACTTTCATTCAAGGTAACGGAGTTTGTAAATCCGGGACATCTCATGACAATGACTCCGAAGGGTATCACCCATCCGAAGGACGAGGGCATAGGATATTCATGGAAAGTGACTCCAGGAATGACCTATTCTGATACCGTGAGGCTTCAAAACGGCCTGTCACCAGAGGGTAAACCTTCTGACGGATCATTCTCATACAGGTTCAGAGACAGTCTTGCAACATACACAGTAAGCTGTACTGCCTTCGCAAAGGGTTACACAAGTTCATATTCATCAGCATATGTGACTGTTGTGAAGCCAGGTCTTGACGAAACTCTTACAGGCACCGGCATAAAGACCGCTGATCCGAGCATTACTGCAGGCAACAACAAGTATTATTATACAAACCCTACATCTGAGCTGGACTGGATGAGGAACAATCTCGCAGTCGAGCCATATGGAGCCCCTTACGAAAATGCCAAGGCAACAAGCTATATACTTGGAAGATACTATAGCTATGAAGAAGCTCTCCAGGCATGTCCTGAAGGATGGAGACTTCCAACAGACCAGGAGTGGAGAGAACTTGCCAAGCACATCAACAGTGACAGCGAGGCCGGTGCATACGAGACTATTCCGGGCATAGCGGCAGACTTCATGGCTGATGTAAGTTTCAACTCGAACAAGATGTGGGAATACTGGCCTCAGGTCGGAGAAATCACAAACAAGGCAAAGATCGCTGTCATTCCTGCAGGCTATGCAAATCTCGGAGAACGCAGTGAAGACGGAACCTACCCGAATGCGTCATTCCTTGGAACATACGAATATGCTGTATTCTGGACTGCAGACCTCGTTGAAAATGAACCAGGCATGGCTTATTACAGATATATCTTCTGCGATCAGCCGGACATGTATGCAGGAAAGGGAGACACCAAGACTTTCGGAGCATCCGTAAGATGCGTCAGAGATGCGAAATAACTCGAAACAAACAACTTAACACCGAAAAAGAAATGAAAAAGGGACTTATCACAACCGTAATCATCGCCGCAGTGGTACTCGGCGGATTCTTCTGGATCAAGAACGTATACAACCAGATGGTGGTATCGGACGAGAACGTACAGTGGGCATGGTCACAGGTAGAGAACGTCTATCAGCGCAGAGCAGACCTTATCCCCAATCTCGTGGCGACCGTAAAAGGTTATGCGGAGCATGAATCTTCGACACTTGAAAACGTAGTGGAAGCACGCGCAAAGGCTACACAGGTGACAGTAGATCCGACAAACCTCACAGAAGAGGCTATCGCAAAGTTCAATGAAGCTCAGGGCGAGCTCTCTACAGCGCTCGGACGTCTTCTCCTCATTCAGGAGAACTATCCTGACCTCAAGGCGAACCAGCAGTTCATCGAACTCCAGGCTCAGCTTGAAGGCACAGAGAACAGGATTACAACAGAAAGGATGAAATACAACGAAGCTGCAAAATACTTCAATACAGGAATCAGGAGATTCCCTGATAACATCGTAGCTTCAATCTTCGGATTCGAGAAGAAGGCTTATTTCGAAGCTCAGTCAGGAGCAGAGACAGCACCAAAGGTAGAATTCTAAGTCAGATATAAGATGAGACCGGAAGATTTTCTGACCGCGGACCAGCAGAAGACTGTTGTGGACGCGGTCAGACTTGCAGAAAAAGGGACCTCAGGCGAGATCCGCATCCATATTGACGGGGACTGCCCCTCCAGCGCACTTGAAAGAGCAGAGGAGGTCTTCGGCAAGCTCGGCATGCACAGGACAAAGCTCAGAAACGGTGTCCTGATCTATCTTGCTTGCAATAGCAAGGTATTTTCCATCGTCGGAGACAAGGGGATAAACGACGTTGTCCCGGAGCATTTCTGGGAAGATGTGATAGCAATGATGGGCGCAGAATTCCGCTCAGGCAGATTCACAGAAGGCCTGAGCCAGGGAGTCCTTATGGTCGGAGAAAAGCTTCAGACATTCTTTCCATACCAAAAGGACGATGTAAACGAACAGCCGGATGAGATCTCGTTCGGCAAATAAGCAGTCAGATGAAAGGTATAAATAACGGAAAATGTATTTCTCGTGTTCTGGTAATGGCCGGAGCAATGCTTCTCATCGGCCTGCATACGGCTTTAGCCATTCCTAAAAGGCCTGAGCCCGCCAGACTGGTCAACGACCTGGCGGGATTGTTTTCATCAGAGCAGACCAGGCATCTGGAAGATATGCTCGTTGCCTTTGATGACTCTACTACCAATCAGATAGCAGTCGTTACAGTAACGGATCTGGAAGGATATGATGCGGCGGAATATGCGACCCGCATCGGTCTGGACTGGGGAGTAGGATCCGATAAGTTCGACAACGGAATCGTGGTACTTGTAAAGCCTAAGACTACATCTTCAGGCCAGGTATTCATAGCTGTCGGATACGGCCTCGAAGGAGCGGTTCCAGACGCATACGCAAAGAGGATCATCAACAACGAAATGATCCCGCATTTCATGCAGAACGACTATTTCGGAGGCGTTCATGAGGCTTGTGAGCTTCTGATGAAGCTTGCCAGCGGGGAGATCTCGGAGCTGCGCGAATATGAGGAAGATGATACGGGAGCATACATTGTACTTGCGTTCTTCATCCTCATTCTGATACTCTTCATCGTTGCATCGAAGAATAACAAAGGAGGCGGAAACGGAGGCCGCAGAATATATACAGGCCCGATCATCACTATAGGAGACGATTTCGGAACATGGGGCTCACCACGTGGAGGCGGAAGCTTCGGCGGCGGCTTTGGAGGTGGTTTCGGAGGGGGCTTCGGTGGTTTCGGTGGAGGTTCATTCGGTGGAGGAGGCGCCGGCGGAAGCTGGTAGGCTATCTGAGATCAGTCACCACCCAGTCAGAGGAGATCTTTCCTGGCGCGAATGCTGAATTTTCCTGCTTCGGCATTACCGTTACAGACTTCACATCGATCTTGATCACATAGTCATTATCCATCGTAAACTCGGCTTTCTGCAATACAGCATCCGTATCGATATCCAAAACGGCTGTCCTGACTCCGCAAGGCTTTTGCGCGGACAGGCGATATCTCATTACTGAACCCGCAGAAGAACTTCCTGAAACAGAAAACATCTGATCCATATCACGGAACAGCAAGGCTGGGTTCGACATGTATGTATGCGAATCATCGCTGACAGGCTCGATGACAGCCTCCATCAGGCCTGAATCCAGAATCCATACCGATGCTCCGTCACAAAAAATCTCCAAGCCACTACCTTTCATCTTATATGAAGTGTCTTGAAACTCAATCTTGCACTGTCCCTTTACCGGAACGACATCCGATTCGATAGAATATGCACAATCCAATGCGATACAATTGTTTGCAAATGTATCGTACAGTCTTTCAAGCAAGACATTGTTCTGTGCGGCGAGCCCGAACGGCGCGACTGTCAGTAAAAGGACGACAAGGTATCGAGAAATGGCATTCATGTTATCTGATGAAATGTGAAAGTATTTCATCAAGCTCCTCAAAGTTTGCGACGAGGACCTGACGCGGCTTGGATCCTTCCTGAGGGCCAACAATTCCTGCACCCTCAAGCTGATCCATTACTCTACCGGCTCTTGCATAACCCATACCAAGACGTCTCTGAAGATCGGAAGTAGAGCCCTTTTGCGATGTAACGACCATTCTGGCTGCATCCTCGAACATCGGATCTATATTCTGCATATCTATGTTTCCTCCGCTGGTCTCACCATCCTGTGATTCCGGAACAGGGAGATAATAAGGAGTATTGTAGCATTTCTTGTATCCGGTCTGGGAACCGATGAAATCGGTGATCCTGTTGATTTCCTTCATGCTGACAAGAGCACACTGGACACGCTCCATCTCTACTCCTGCATAATACAGCATATCTCCCCTACCGATAAGGTTCTCCGCACCATTTGTATCAAGAATTGTAGCGGAATCTACACGTGAAACCACTCTGAAGGCGATTCTCGTCGGGAAGTTGGTCTTGATAAGTCCGGTGATCACATTCACGGAAGGACGCTGAGTAGCGATAATGACATGTATACCGGCAGCCCTTCCCTTCTGTGCAAGACGCACGATGGATGCCTCGATGTTCTTCGCAGACTTACGGGCTTCAGGTCCGGCACCTCCTGCCATGGTAAGGTCGGCATACTCATCGATAACGACGACAAGGTAAGGAAGATACTTATGTCCTTCCGTAGGAAGAAGATATCTGTCCTTATACTTCTCATTATAGAGCTTGAGATTGTTGACTCCTGCCAAAGCAAGCAATTTGTAGCGCTCATCCATCTCGATGCAAAGGGAGTTAAGTACAAGCTCTGCCTGCCTTGCATCCTTCACGATGGCATGCTCACGCTCATCCTCCTCGCTTGCCGCCATAGGCATTACAGCAAGATAATGCTTGAGCAGGGAATTATAGGCAGTGAACTCCACCATCTTAGGGTCAATGAAGACAAACTTGAGTTCAGACGGATGCTTGGCATACAGAAGTGAAGATATGATTACGTTCAATCCGACTGACTTACCCTGCTGGGTAGCACCTGCAACAAGAAGATGCGGAGCAGAAGCAAGGTCGAAGGTCTTGACCTTCTTTGTGATGGTGTAACCTATGGCAATAGGAAGTTCATATTTCGTGTTTCTGAACGAGTCATCATCAAGGGCCTTCTTGAGAGGCACGATCGATGGCTCCCTGTTAGCCACCTCAATACCGACGCAGTCAGGAAGCACAACCACACGTACTCCCTTGGCACCCAATGACATACCTATCTCCCTATGAAGATTCTCAATGGCAGACACCTTGATTCCTGGAGCTGGAACGACCTTATAAAGGGTAACTGTAGGACCGACGACTGCCTTGACATGCATTACTTCGATCTTATAGTTAAGAAGTGTAGATCGGATCTTATTGTTGTTTATCTCAAGCTCCTCATTGGAAACAATATGCTGTCCTTCTGCATAGTCATCAAGAAGGTCGATTGAAGGGAACTCATATTTCTCAAGTTCCGCTCTGTTGTCGATACGCTCAAGTTCCTCCGTAACATTCACGTCCGGCTCATATGTCCTGATGATTTCTATATCCTTTGGTGCAGGCTCGGCGGGGACCTCCGGTTCCGGAATTATCTCGGGTTCTACGGTTATCTCAGGCTCGACAAACATGTCCGGCTCTTCCTGCGCTACAGGATCCATGATCACCGGCTCGTCGTTCCATACAACAGGCTCTTCGACAAAAGTTTCTGTCGCTTCCTCCTCAGACTGATCCTCATCCGGTTCGTTTTCCTCTTCTTTCACACTGAGATCCATACCTGCGACAGCAAGCCAGTGAGCGAAACGTCCGTTAGCAAAAAGCAGCCATGCCACTGCAAGAACAGCCACGACAAGGGCTGTGACAATCTTTCCGAACAGATTGTCCATCCATGCTATTACTGCATGTCCTGCATCACCACCAAGGCCACCGCCGAAAAAGGTATCAGGAGTGAACATCATTGAGAAGTAGGCAAGTATCAGCGACGATATGAATGCACCGCTGACAGTAATGAAAGTCGTCTTGAGAAGGCCAATGCTGCGATTCCAGAAAAAGAGACGGTATGCGACAGCACCCATCAGGAATACAAAGGCAAAACTGCCCAGACCTAGAAAGCGGCATACAAGAAAAGATGCCCACCTGTATCCTAGCTTTCCTCCGGCATTTGCCACATCCACTGCCTTTTCCATCATATCCGGCTGCGACAGCAGACTCTGATCCACCTTCCATGTGAACAGATATGAAAGAGAAGCTATGAATGTAAATACAGTAAATACCGCCACGGCAAGTCCCAATCCCTTCAGGACTACGGACTTGGTGTCAGGGTTCATATCAGAAAAGAATGAGAAGCGGACTCGCTTCTCTTTCTTTGCACCAGCTTTGCTTTTTTTTCTTGCTGCCATATTCTACTTATGCTGTTTACGCATTCTCATATTGTTGTTCTTATGACGCATGTTCTGCATCTTGCCTTTGGCCTGATTCTGTCCCGGTCTTGCGAAGACAGCCCCAGAATCGACTCTTGTAAGCTGCAGGCCTTCTGGTACCTTTATTCTGAAATCAGAGAGCCTTTCGATGTCCTGGAAGATTGTTTCGTCAGACACGGTGTCCTTGTTCCAGATGAGATACTGCTGTCTCATGTACACTGCAAGCTGCCGGATCATGGCTGTCTTGGTCTCACCATCCTCCTTACCTGCTATGAGCTCTATGATATTCTCGATATTACGGCCGTAATGAGTCGCCTTTATAGGCTTGGTATTCATAGGCACTTGCTCCGGCTTCTGATTGAGGCTTTCCGGCTCAGGCATAGGATATGGGGCATCGATATCGAGGTCAAAACCGGAAATGATGTAAAGATGATCCCACAGCTTATGCTCGAAATCCTCTTCCAGGTGAACTGCAGGATTGAGAATCTCCATAACCTTTATGATGGCTCTCGCCTGCTCGTTACGCTTCTCCCTGTCCTCGATCGTCTTGAGATAGTTCACCATCTTCTGCACATTTCTGCCATATTCCGGTATGTAAAGCCTTACACGCTCGGTATTGTACAGCAGTTTGCAGGTATCTATATCATTGTTTTCCATACACTTCTATATTTTCAATCTACAATCTGCAAATATAAGAAATATTCTCCGTATTTCCATCAGACTTTAACAACCTCATCCGTATGCACATACCACAGATATGCAGACACATCCTTGTAACCCAGACGGTGCCATATATCGGAGTATTTCCTTAGCTGACGCTCATATGACCTATGATGCTCTCCGAATTTATAATCGATAATCACTACCCTTCCATTATTGATCATCACCCTGTCCGGGCGAAGAATCTGGCCGTCCGTGTCTATCAGGCTGGATTCATTGAGCACCCTCTCTGCATTTTCGGGAAACCACCCTCTCGAAACAGCATCAGATATCCTTTCCTTCAGCAGCACGAATGCTTCCTCTGCTTCTGCACGTGTAACCTCACCGCACTGAAGTGCATGGCGCACTGCAGGCTCCAGATCTTCAGGCACAATGACACGGGCAAGTATATCATGAAGAACGACACCCTTTATCCTGTTGGATGCAGAAACTCCAGCCTCGCCTTCCTTAGAGAAGAAATCAAGAGCATCAGCTGTGAACTTCATTCTTCCTCTCTCGCGCACATCAGCATCCTCATCACCTGCCTGAGGATTCAGAGCGATTGAAGGAAGCTCATCTGAGCCTGAAATATCGAAGGCAACAATTTCCGCTGCATCCTTTTTCCTATGATCGGAAAAACAGACGATCTCGCCTGCATCAAAGCGTTCCGTACCATCTTCCATCAGAGTCCTCACCACAGAGAAAGGAGGCAGAAGCTCCTCATTTCCAAGGATATCCCCTCCACACGACGCCGATGCAAACCAATATAGCATCTGTGAGAAATCGGCAAACTGGGAAATATCCCCAGCATCAAGAGCCTTCAACAATTTAGCTGATGGAGTCTTCGCTATTATATGCATTCCCAGAGCAGCCCTGGTCATGGCCACATAAATGGTGTTTATATTATCGACCAGCTGAAGGAAGTTCTCCTTCCTATAATCCTCTGCAAAGAGCGTATCCTCCGAAGCCTTTGACAGTACAACATCATATACACCGTCTGCAATTCCATGAAGCTGAGTACCTTCAAGCTGCGGTACGCACCATAGGCTTCCGGCCTTATATAGGCTTATGCTTTCAGCAAAAGGAATTATCACATACGGAAAATCCAGTCCCTTGGATTTATGGATGGTCATGACCCTTACGCTCTCGCCTGATGAGGGTGACGAAATGGAAGGATTCTCTTCCTCCCAATATCTGAGAAATCCGCGCAGACTGTTTCCGTTCATGCAGACATAGTCCTGCACATGATCCATGAAAGACTGGATATGAAGAGCCTCGCCTCTCCACAATCCATCCGAATCCTTCTTCTTGAGTTCGCGGAACAAAGCTTCTGCCATATCTACCAGAGAACCGTTTTCACGTGGCAGAGCTATATCGAGAGATTCCGCAAGATAACCGCTGACAGTATCCTGAGGGTTGTCGGCATAGGACATCAACGAAACGAGACGACGGACAGTGATGGAACTCTTTACACGCAGAGAATCGTCCGTAATCACAGGTATTCCATTATCGATCAGATACATGGAGACATCTTCTCCAATGGCATTGCTTCTTACCAGCACAGCTATTTCCGAAAGGGACGCCCCATTTGAGCGAGCTTCATTCACAGCCTCCAGCACCTTCACAAGCTCATCTTCCTTAGGACAGAATGTAAGGCTTACACTGCCCTTTGCCTGTGATTGCCTGCCGACTTCCTGATGTACATCAGCGTATATGCCGGTCATAGGCCCACCATCATTGAAACCGTTCATGCGGTCAAGAATGCCGGCTGCCGACTTGAAGAAGAGATTGTTGAAATTCACGACATTCGCCAGACTGCGATAGTTTGTGTCAAGTACCTCTTCCCTATGTCCGAAGAACTCATCAGGCACCCTGTCATTCAGAAGCTTCCAGTCGGAACCACGCCACCGGTAAATACTCTGCTTGACATCACCTACAATAAGGCTTTCTCCTCCTTTGGATTCGCTTTCATGAAGCAGAGGGCTGAAATTGCTCCACTGCACTCCGGCCGTATCCTGGAACTCATCCAGAAGGAAATGCTCGTAACGCACACCCAGCTTCTCATACACGAAAGGAGCATCCGATCCATCGATTATATCACGTAGAATCGTATTCGAATCATCTATGCACAGGACATTCTTCTCCTTCATCAGCTCTTTGAATGTCCTGTCCAGTTCAGCTGCCACGCCCAATCCATACAACTGTCCGTCCAGAATCCTTGCAGTATTATACACCTTGAATTCCTTATCGAAAAGTGCGCAGAAATCCTCCAGAGGTGCTTCCAGAAACGGGTATACCAGAGGTTTCAGCTTTGCCGCCTTTGTTTTTGCAAACCATTGTTCATGGTCAAGAGCCTTGGATACAAATGTCACTGGAAGAACTTCTACAGCATCCCCATCCTCCAATTCAGAATACTGATAGAGCTTCTTCAGGAATCCTCTGTTGCTCTCCGCCGGATCCACACCAGCCTGCTCCATGACATCAAGCGCAGCACATGCAGAAGCCTTTACGACAGCATGGAAATCAGAAACTATCTTCCGGCATTCATCCCTGATTTCAAGCAATTTCTCTTTAGGATACTCCTGTCCTTCATTCATGCCGGACTTATCCATGATTTCCTGACGCTGAGGAGATTTAAGACGTTTTGCCATTTCAAGAAGATTGGCATCCATGCTATATTTTCCTCCCTGCTCGATCTGCTCCAGCACATTGTCCGTAAGCCATGAAAGAAGACCGGAATCCTCCTCTGTCAGCGAATCCAATATACGGTCTACACTCTCGGCCACAAGAGAATTCTTGTCCAGCTCAACCTGATATGAAGCGAACTGTCCTATTTCCCTGGAAAAGGCCTTGAGGGTCTGCTGGAAGAAACGGTCTATAGTACTTACGGCAAAGGCACTGTAATCATGGAGAATATCGCTCAGAACATCTCCAGCCTTTTTCTGGAGTTCATCATCCGAAGGGAAAAATGAAGGAACGAAATAATCATGATATCCGGAATCACAAGGACGTACCGCCAGCATATGAAGTTCCTTCAGAATTCTGTTCTTCATCTCATCAGTAGCCTTGTTGGTGAAGGTCACCGCAAGAATATGCCTGTATGCATATCTGTCCTTGCTCTCAAGCAGGAGGGAAATATATTTTCTTGCCAGCCTGTAGGTCTTTCCAGAACCGGCGGAAGCTTTCATTATCTCTAGCATAGCATCATATTTAACGTCCGCATATCATTCTGAAATCACAATACGAACAAGTCTTCTCATCATCAGTCCTGCGGAACGGAACAGACGTATCATACATTTCCGTCAGCAGAGCCTCAAGTCTTTCGGAAACTGCATCATAGAATCTTGCATTCATCGGCACTGCTACAGGCGGTTCCTTGAACAGATGAGCCGTAGAATATACACAATTGCAGATCTTCCTCCCACGAACCTCCGGCCTTGACTGAACAAGCATATCATATACATAGAACTGAAGGGCGATCTTCGGCCAATTCCTCATATCCGGATGGAAAATCTTATCGGCGATGTCCTCAGCATTCGCATCATTGATATTCTCATCATCCTCCAGCACCTTGCCGGTCTTATAGTCAACCACCCTTGCCTCCCCATCATGGAAACTGTCAAGACGATCTATGAACCCCTTGAATTTCTGGCCGCAGAATACGCCTCCCACTCTGATCTCGCGGCCCAGAATCTCAAAAGCCTCCCTACCCTCCTTTTTCAGAAGTTCCAGATCACGCTGCAGAGTCTTGACAACATAACGCACAATCACATCTGCCACAACAAGATTTCTTCCGCTTACCTCGATCGTATTGAGCTGGGACATTATCAGTGCCTTCACTTTACGCTTTATCTGATCCTTCCTGCCGATCCAGCTTTCAATATATGAGCGAGAAATCTTTGTCAGAGCCTCACCGGCAAGCCCTCCCCGGGGTTCCCTGTCATTGAACTCAAATTCCGGATCCATCGCCTCTTCTGATGTATACAAGGCACGCATAGTATCGTGGTAAACTGTACCGAACATGCCGTAATCCAACGATTCGGCAACCTCCTCTTCCAGCTCGAGCCCTTTTACCACGCCATAATAGAACTTTGCCGGGCATGCCAGATAATTCTGGAGAGTAGTTGCGGAAAGGACGGTTTCCTTGATCTTCGCCACATCTTCCTCCGTCTTGACAATCTCCGGAAGAGCTGCTGTCTTCATGCCTTCGAACTTGACCGTATATCTTTTCAAAGGAATATTGAAATGATACTCCAGCTGCTTTATATAACGGCTTTCCTCTCCCGATTTCAGTCCTTCCGTGCGTGAATCCACAAGCATCCAGACTTTCCCGGCACGAGAAATCATCCTATAGAAATAATAAGCCCATACCGCATCCTGATATTCATATGTAGGCATCCCGAAACCCTTTCTAAGCTCCGGAGGTATGAAGGAAGAACTCACGCTACGACGAGGAAAGACCCCTTCGTTAGCAGACATTATGATCAGGTCTCGAAAATCCAGAGCACGCATCTCAAGAGGTCCCATGATCTGAAGACCCTTGAGCGGCTCTCCCCTGAACGGCACGGACACAGAACCGAGAAGCTGTCCAAGAAGCCGTATATATGTCATAGGCAGCACTTCAAGGCGGATTTCCTGCAGTACGTTTATGCTCTTGTAATATTCCTTCGCAAACTCCAGCTCCAATGCAAGAGACGGATCATCAGCTATTGCTGGAGCAATGACTTCGATGACATCCTTCTGATATTGGGCAAAGGAGGCTATCTGTGCAGAAGATACCATCCTGGCATCCATTACCACAGGACGGAATATGACATCCATCAATTCTGTTCCTCTGAGCTCTTCTTCCGGAATATAATATCGTGCATTTTCCTTTACCTTGGCCACAATCTCCATGGTCTTCTCATCCGCAGCCTTTCTGAATATCTCGCAAGAAAAGAGATCCCACACCTGCTTATGATAGAACATCCATACTCCCTTGCGCTTGACTGCATGCATCTGAATAGCAGATATATCTGCCATCATCGTATGGAAAAGGCTGCCGCTCATAGGCAGTCCCATGGTCACATTGATATCATGAATATCCTCCGGTATGCTATTAAGGACAGGTCTGAGAAGATTCTCATCCGGAAGAACTACCGCACATTCCTCTGGTCTTCCTGATCTCTGACACAAGATATCAGGAAGTCTTTTGGCCTGGCCTACAGACGAAGCAACACTTATCACATTTATTTCCGGACAAACCGTTCCTTCAGGATCCCACTGAGCCGCCTGAGGAAACTCAATGACATTATCAGCCATAAAGAACGAAGAACGGTTCCGGGAATCCTTTATCATGTCTCCTGACCAATCCCAGCAGAATTCCGCTTTACCCGAATCGCGAAGTTTCCTCAACAGAGTCTTCTCGCATTCATTCAAGGCGTTCAGACCGACAAAGACAAAGGACGTCCCTTCCGGAAATATTCCTTCGAACACATCGGCAACCGGTATATCCTTCAACCTCTGAGCAAGACTTCTGTACAACATGCCCTCATAGGCCATACCCTTATCAATCAATGCCTTATTGTAATTCACATACAAAGGATAGAGGATATTCCATATCTGCAGAAAACGTCCCTTCACATCAGGATCGTCACTTCCCAGATCGACTGTCAGCTTGCCTGACTGGTCATTGAAATGGCTGAGAAATCCCTTTATCGCCTCTCTCTGAGTCTCGGTCAGATATTCGAATGTATCCTGAAGAGCCTTGAAATCAGCAACATTGGCGAAGAGCTGACCGGCATCTACAAGATATTTGTCGACATCATTGAAATCACCAAGGATTACATCTCCCCAGAAGATGAACTCATCCAGGGATTCTGCCTTGGGATTCAGTTCCTTATAAGAATCGTACAATTCCAGAAGAAGCCTTACCCTGTCACCGGATACGACTCCTGATGCCTTGGCGAAGAGGTCGTTTATCGTCATCATCTGCGGGACCAACAAAGGTACATCCTTCACTGCTTCGCAAAGATGTTTGCGGAACCATACCATCGAACGACGGTTCGGGAAGACAAAACATTTGTCTTCTATCTTTCCAAGATTATAATAATGGTCTGCGACCTGCTTCAGAAATGGTGTCATCTATCGCTGATTTTATGCAAAATTAACCATTAAAATTGCCAAACTGGAGCACAAACGGGCAACTTCATGGAATTTTTGCTATATTTAAGGACAATTTACGAAATTTTTGAAATTTATCCGCAAAAAAGTTTGGAAGTGTCATATTTTTCCCTACCTTTGCAATACGAACAAATTAGAATAATTCAAATTTAGATTTTATAAACTTTTAAATATACGACGATTATGAGTAAGAAATTCAAATGCATAGTATGCGGATATATACATGAAGGCGAAACAGCACCGGAGGAGTGTCCTCTCTGTTTTGTAGGACCTGAGGATTTTGTAGAAGTTACCGAGGAAGAAGCATAATACAACAGATAACCCTAGAAAATATAAACAACATTAAAAATATCGCATTATGGTAAAGAAGTACAGATGTATGGTATGTGGATATATCCACGAGGGAAATGAGGCTCCGCAGGAATGTCCGGTTTGTCATGTAGGACCTGAGAAGTTCGAGGAGATCGTTCAGACAGGAGATGCTCTCACTTGGGCAGACGAGCACAAGCTAGGAGTAGCACAGGGTGTTGATCCTGAGATTCTCAAAGGCCTTCGTGACCATTTCAACGGCGAGTGCGGCGAAGTGGGAATGTACCTTGCAATGAGCCGTCAGGCTGACAGAGAGGGATATCCTGAGATCGCTGAGGCTTTCAAGAGATATGCATGGGAAGAGGCTGAGCACGCAGCCAAGTTCGCTGAACTTCTTGGAGAGTGCGTATGGGACACCAAGACAAATGTAGAGAAGAGAATGCTCGCTGAGCAGGGAGCATGTGAGGACAAGAAGAGAATCGCAACTCTTGCAAAGCAGCAGAATCTTGATGCGATCCATGACACAGTTCATGAGATGTGCAAGGACGAGGCTCGTCACGGAGCAGGCTTCCAGGGACTTTACAACAGATATTTCAAATAGAATACTGACATAAAAAGCCGACCGGCAATGTGTTCCGGCGACCCCCGCCTCCCTATTGGGAGGCACCCCCTAGCCGGGGGTGGCATGTCGCTCTCCACACAATTGCCGGTCGGCTTTTATATATCACTAATCTTCGTAGAAATCGTCCTCCGAATCGCCAATACCGAAATCGTCGGCAAAGCGCTCGGCGATATCATCCGGAACATCGAAAGCCAGATTGTCCCAAAGATCTTCCATCTGACGGCGGTCCTTCTTTGTAGGACGTCCTGCTCCCCTGTCACGCTTGAGGAAGAATGTCTCGACCGGAGCACGGAGTTTTGCCAGTTCTTCCGGTGGAGTGAGATTCTCCGCATATTCCGGTACAAGCTTGGCACCCTGACGCTTATCTATAAGCTGAAGTACCTTGTAGGTATAAGTGACAGCGCCTTTGCGTGCAACTATCGTATCACCGACCTTCACTGACTTTGACGGCTTGGTATCCGCACCATTGACACGGACCTTACCGCCTTTGCAGGCATCCGTCGCATCTGTTCTGGTCTTGTATACCCTGATAGCCCAGAGATATTTATCTATTCTCAATTCCTCCATATCAGCTGAAAAAATTCAATGGAGACGCACCGGCAGGACTTGCCGGCTCATCGTCGTAATCACCATCCTCAAGACCCTCATAATCCTCATCCTCAAGGAAAGGATCTGTCGAAGGATCTATATAGTTGTCAAGCGCTTCTTCTATGCGTGTGACTGATTCAAGAAGCACAGTGGAACGATCGCGCGGCACGAGATAGAAATCCTCCATATCTGCCGGAACCATCATCGTCTCTCCTTTTGAGAACTCATAGTTCTCCATGTATGACTCTCCGTTTTCCCTCACTGAAGGAACCTGTATAGAAGCAGCTCCCTCAATGCAGACATAAACTATAAAGCTGCCGAACTGCTCTGTATATATGTGAAGAGGATCCGAAAGATTAAGTTTGGTCACAGTGAACTGGGATGATTCCACCAAGGTCTCCACCACATCACCTTCCTTGGCGGCATGCTCATGATGATGATGATGGTGATGCTCATGGTCTTCATCTCCGCAATGGCATTCATCAGCACAACATGGGGCATGCGAAGCCTCCTCTCCCCAAAGAGGTCCCTTACGGTATTTGCCTGGATCGTATGGTCTGTAATCAATGACATCTATTGCTTCTTCCAGATGAATCGGGCGGGCGGTAAACGGATTCTTCTCACGTCCCCAGTCATACAAGCGGAATGTCATATCGGAAGAGTCCTGGATCTCTACAAGAAGAAGGCCTCCGTCGGCAGCATGTACCGTTCCAGGAGTTATGAACATGACATCTCCCTTCTTCGGATAAACCACATTAAGCAGCTCCTCTACAGTTCCATCATTGCACTTGTCATAAAACTCCTGAGCAGTAACCTCCCTGTTGAAGCCCAGATATGCCTTTGCCCCAGGCTTTGCATCAAGGATATACCAGAGTTCAGATTTGCCTAGAGTATCATATCTTTCGGCAGCTATTTCATTGTCGGGATGCACCTGCACGGAGAGCTTGTCCTTGACATCCAGGAACTTGACAAGAAGAGGAAACTGACGTCCGAAATAGTTGTAGACATTCTCTCCGACAACCCTTTCGAGATAAGTCTCCATAAGTTCACTGATGGTATTTCCGGCGAGCCAGCCATTACTGATAACGGAATCCTCGAATCCCATATCGGCAATCTCCCAGCTCTCGCCGATGAGAGCATCTGCTCCGAGAACCGTCTCGTTTCCATCTTCATCACACTCGACAAACTCCTTGCCGAGCTTACCTACAAGATCATGACCGCCCCAAGGTCTCCTCGAAGCGATCGGTATGAATTTAAAAGGATATAATTTCTTCTCCATATTACTGTTTTTCACCTTTTGAAGCCATGCGTGCCACAAAGCCGGTCAATCCCTTGCCAAGTGACGTTGCAGAACTTCCAATGATTCCAGGCAGAGCCTTGAACGCAGACTTGATAGCCTGTCTCTTCACGGCACGCTTGTTCCTGACTCCTGCCAAAGCCTCAGGACCTTCCATCAGATATGCCTTTGTGACATAACCGATTCTCAAGGTAAGCAACGCATTCACAGCACCTTGCAAAGCCGATTCAGCAACGACTCCTGGTATCTTGAAACGCGAAAGCATACCTGTCAGCGAATCCTCTCCGTCCACTTCCGGTGAAGTTCCGGCAATGTCTTCAGGATTGAAATCTGTCATGTCTGCATCAGTCGTGCCAGCCGTATCCGATGCAATATCGAACGGAGCGACTCCGTCCATATCCGTAAACACCTGCGATGTACAGTACGAAATCAGCGATGTAGTAAGGATACGCACATAAAGCCTGAACATCTGCGGCCTTGTAGGTCTGAAGCCTGATGCAATGACAAGATCCTCGATCAGTTTGAAGTTCATGACAAGCACAGCAGCCGAATCGAAAATACCGTTCTGAGAAATGGCTGTGACCAGAAACACGGTCTTGCCCCATTCCTTGATGCGCTTGTTTATTCCCAGAACATCCAGATCCTTGTCGCCATCAAATCTGAGCGCCAGCTCCTTACGAAGAGCCTGCTTGAGCTGTTCATGATCGGCATCATACTGCTGAAGCTCCTTACGAAAAGCAGTCTGATGCTCACGACGTTTCTCTGCATCCGCTATATATCCGCAGTTTGCTGCAAGCCTCTTTCCGAACTGCTGCAGATCCTTGGTCTTCGCATCATCATCCACCGCCAGCACAGGAAACTCCGGAGCATAATGCACCTTCATTATCGGTCTTATCACGAATACCGCTGCCAGAAGCAGAATCAGCACATAGAATGCATATTCCACATAGACGGTATGACAGATCTCCCCCAGCTTTTCCGCTATGACGATCACGTTGCCAAGAAGCATCATAGTCAGAACCGCGAGGGTGATTCCTGTTATGAGTATCAGATTTCTTTTCATCGGCGCAAAGATAGGAAATATTTTATTCAAGATGACTACTTATTACAGCAACCTTACTGTCATTGAATCGGCTGTATGTAAGCGGTATGATGAGGTACTTATCCCCTTCCTCGGATTTCAGGAGGAAAGTGAATTTTCCATACGGAATGACTTCCGTAAAGACTTCCTCTGTCAGAAACTCATGTCTGACGATGTCATAAATCTTCCAGCCGTCCACTGTCTCGACCTTGCAGTATGGCTTATGTGATATCAGAAGCTCCACATCCTCATATTCGGCAGGAAGTATCAGTTCGTAACGGTCTCTGATTCCCATGCCATCCTTGCCTTTGACAAGCATAAGACCATTCCTGGAATACTCGTATCCATCAAAAGGCCCGACCCTCCCAGCATCGAGGACGGAGTATGGATTATACCCTATGCAGAATACAGGCAGAAGAACAGCAGTCGCGACATATACCGCTGCCGCAGTCCACACTCTTCGTGTTGATACGGCCAGACGGATAATAGGAACAGCCATCATTCCTAAAGATATCAGAAGCATCAGGATACGGAACATGCCGATATGATACTGAGAGAATTCGAACAGAACGGAAGCCGAAATCATGGTCACGACATCATTGTAACGGATTTTGCAATCCATGATCCAGCTGAATATTGCAAAGAATGCCGCAGGTAAAGCTATCGTCGTGACAATCGATGCCTGACTGTAATTGATTCCACTTGTGTATGCTGCTCCCAGGAGAAGAAGGATCAGGATGAATGCCTGTTCGCCTTTTGACAGCATACCTTCAATCTTTCCACCATTGAAGATCACAGGCATGAGCATCATCAGCAGGCACAACACGAGTACCGACACATGGCTATAATAGAAATGAGCCACAACAAAAGACTCAATGAATACAATAGCGGTTACTGCTGCACATAGACCTATTCTCTTTCTCAGGGTGAACTGACTTTTCACATTCTCCTTCCTGAAACATCGGAACATAAATATTGCCCAAGGTATCATAATGACCCACACAGAGACTATCAACCCGATAAATACCTTATGGTCAGCTGACCTCAACCAGATATCGCTCATGGTTCCGGAAGTTATCACATGCTCACCCAAAAGCGGAGGAACAGCACGCAACAGAGTCAGAAGTGGATCCACATATACCGGAAAGGCAAGGCGCGCACGACCTGCCAAGAGAGATATAGTTGCCAGAGTGAGCACTGACAGAGGAGCAAGAGCCATCCTGCTGCGGCGATATATGAGAAAGCTCAGCCACATCCTCATCAACGGCATTATCCATAATGACGAGTATACCCACATACCATTCGATGCACCATTGATCAGACACATGAGCCAGATGCAGCAGAGGGTCAGATCCGCCACAAGCATAAATTTGGAAAATCTTGAGTGTTTCATACAGCAAATTTTAAAGTCTTATATATTATTAAGAGTGAATCACAGGAGTTATTCTATCATGAATACAAATGCTCTATTTTTCCATAGAAGCAAAAAAACAATCAAAATGAAATTCAAGGAAATCAAAGACATGACACATGCCAAAAGCGTCCATGGGAGTGGAGAATACAGTAAGTTTATAAGATTCACCTTTGATGTTACTCCGTAAATGATTAGTTTTGCATCAGACAACAATCTGATTGGAACATATGGAATTACATATCAGCGGAATCATCACATTGATTATCTGCATCATTTACGGTACAACTCTCCAGCATATTGCAGGGAAACGCCCTGACAACAAGATTCTCCTCAAGGCATTTGCTTTTGTTTTCGTTTCAGGATGGGTGGTGCATCTCATTCTATTCCTTAAGATGAGCGCAAGTGAAGGTAGGACATTATTGGAATGGTTGCAATTACTGTTCTTCTCCGTCCAGTATGCTCTTGACATGTTCGTAACAAAGACCATCATGTTCAAGTCTGCTGTGGCATCAACGCTACAATCCAGCGCTATATTGCAAACTGCATATGTAACCACATATTTCATGGCAGTCATAACAAGTGCTCTTGTTATCTTTCACTATGTATCACGATGGGCATATGGACGCAGATGGCTTCATAGAAGTGAGAACATAAAAGCTGCAGAAGAAGGAGGGAATCATTTGTTTTTAGGGACAGGCAGGGAATCGCGCATGCTTGCAGCCGACATAAGAAAGAGAGGCGACAAGGGAAAGATAGTATTCATAGACTTACCTGACAGCGAGTCCACTATCAAAGGCATATCCATATGGAATATAATCTCAGGATTTCTCGGAAGAAACTCCCAAAACATAATATCGGAAGCAGATGTTGTCCTCAGAGCTGACAAGAGAATGAAGGGTCTGGTTCCATGGCTTCGGAACCGCGACAACAACGTCTATATACTTTCGGATGACCAGAAGAAGAATCTCGAACTTCTGGAAAGCCTATGGAATCGATCAGACATGTCTGAAAACGAAGTATTCCAATGCCGCATCTATTGTCACGCAGATAAAAGCGGGCTGGTTTCGCGATATGACACTGTCACAGACATCCACGACAGGATCAGATTCGTCGACTCGTCATTTCTTGCTGTGGAAAGTCTCAAGAACCCGGAAGTTCCGGAAATGTTTCCTTACAACTACGTAGATGCGGCTATAGATCCCGGGACTGGAAGAAAGACGGGATGTATAGCATCCGGATTCACATCCGCTATAATAGGATTCGGCGAGACAGGTCATGAGGCGTTGAAATTCCTATATGAGTTCGGTGCCTTTGCTGGTACAGATGGTGAAAAAGCTGCATTCAGATGCCATATTTACGATAACAATGCTGCAGAAGCTGCCGGAGAATTAAGAAGGAGCGTCACTTTAACTGACAAAGAGGAAGTGCAGTTCATTCCATGCTCCGTAGACTCGGAAGCATTCTGGAAACATATTGAAAGCATTATAAAAGATGTCAACTATCTGGTCATATGTCTTGGAGATGATAAGCTCAATCTGAAGATTGCTATTGATATTGCAGAATTCGCCCTCTGCCATGGCAGAGATCTCAGCAGGAATTTCGTAATTGCATTAAGGCAGCAGGCATGCAATGGTCTGAACATGGAGACTCTGAAAAAGGCCGGCAAGACATTCGGCAACTGCATAAAACCTTTTGGAATGGAGAAAGACATTTGGAAAGTAAATGTGATACGTCCAGATCATCTTGATGATCTGGCGCGTGAATTCCATAGCGGCTATATGGCTCTCACCAGTGATGGTGATGCAGATAAGGCATGGCACGAACTTGACGGAAAACTCCGCAATGATGATTACGAAACAAGGACCAAAGCACGAAGGCAAATCACTCAGAATTACTCAAACTGCCTGCATATGCATACAAAGAAAGCCCTTTGCGACTCCGAGACTGCAGCTGCAGCTTCACACATCAGATGTGCATATGACGGAAACGGTCATATTGACATGTCATGCCCTGATTTCGAAGCTTCCGTCCTAGACAATCTGGCAAGAGGCGAACATATACGTTGGAATGCATCGCATATCATGTTAGGATATCGCTATGGTATCAAGACCAGCGACCTCATGCATACTCATAATTGTCTGGTCCCATACAACGGACTTGATGAGGCTATCAAACATTACGACTGGCTTGTCGTGAAGAGGTCGCTGATGTAAGTTCATTATTCTTTTGTTATGCGGAAGCCCAATTTAGAAATAAGCTTAAGAGTGCCGAGAGCTGTGTCACGGTCATAGGCTTTCTCAATCTCCGGGAGTTCCTCATATGGAACAAGACAAGGATGATGCTTGAGGGCATCGTTTCGTTCTTCCCCATAAGTCCACCCTTGCTCCATTCGGCTCTGCGCCCACACTTCATGGACATTCTTTGCCATCTGCTCGATCAAAGGAGTCAAGTCTTCCGGTAATTGGATATCTCTTGTATCCATAGGATGAGGTATGTAATTCTTTTTCATATTGTTTTTCTCTTAAAGAGAACAAATAACAGGCAATTCTATCAGTTCTTGCTATTTTCTTTTATAATTTTTGCAGGATTACCAACTGCAACAGCACCGGCAGGGACATCAGTCAATACAACTGCACCGGCTCCAATCATAGCCCTCGGACCGATGTTGACCCCACACATGATGACGGCACCTGCTCCAATAGATGCGCCCCACCCGACATGTGTTTCTTCAAGTTTCCAATCGTTGACCGGTTTGCCGTCTTCATGTACCGCCCACGGATATCTGTCATTGATAAAGGTAACATTTGTTCCGACAAACACCCCGTAATCCAGGGTCACACCCGGATATATGCTGTTGTTATTCTGGATCTTACAATAATTTCCGATCTTCACTCCCTTTCCTACATATACATTACGATGAATCTTACAATAATCACCTACCTGTGCCCCTTCGTCTATATATGACCCAGCTTCTACTATTGTATTGTTACCGATAACCGCCTTTCTTCCGACATAATCTTTAATTCTTTTCTTCATCTGTACATATGTAGCATATGACTCAGGAGAAAGAAGACGTCCGACAAGAGCATTGGCGTCCCTTAAAGGAAGAAACTCTATTTTGGAGATTTCCAGATAGCCATCACTCGAAGCATCATGCATTTCCATTATCTGCTCCTGATAAGATCTCTCGTCAGATAGATAAATCGTAGCATGCGAAATCAACTCAACTTCCAGACGCTCGCTCTTTATAATTCCGACCTCATACAGTCCGTATTCCTGATCAACGATATCTGCACCTATCGCACCAACCTCTTCCTTTAATGCACGCAGGATTATCTTATTGTAATCAATCTGAACAAGATTGTCATCCTCAACCACAATCTTGTTTCCTGAATCAGTGACTGCATCCTTCAATATACTTACGGTTTCATCATATGAAAAATGCCACATATCACCTGATGATATATTGCCTGAACGTTTTGTCCACATCAAGGATGACTCCTTCTGAGTCTTGGTCACGACAAATCCGCCCAGTCCTAACGAACATAAAAACGGAGATACACGACGAATATCCGACTGTCCTGAGATAAAGAAAGGTCTATCATCAATAGAACACAAGACATGATACATTTCTGTCATGCATCTGAAAGTAAAATAATCAGAATAGTACAATTCCATATCCAATACAGGATTCTCTTTATTTACCGTCCTGCTGTCGGATATGCTGTACACACCCAGCTCTGCACCATTGAACATCAAGCGTCCTTTTGCGATATCCGCAATAAAGGAGCAGGCTGCCATATCAGCAACGATATCAATGAACCCCTTCAGACTGAAATCCTTATATTCCGGCAAGGATGCCTGTTTGTATTTATCATTTTTCAGATATATTCCTACACGATCATACAATACTTTCAGAGGATAGCTTTTCTTGTGTATTTCTAAGAATGAGATCAGTTGCAGCATCAGTTCTTCACGATCCGGATTTATCTGCTTCAGGAGTTCCTCCACTTCATCCACTTTGTCTTTTCTATAAAACTTCTCTTTTTCGAGAATTTTTCGAAAATCATCGGAAGGTTCAATATACAGAGCCTTGTTCAGAACCTTCATACTGACATTCTCCGAGCGATAGAATATATTTGATTCAACTCCGCAAAGTTTCTCATAGTTTCCAAAAACTGTGGTTTTTCCCAACATGCGCTGCAATGCAATGCGTATAAGGAACAGACTCTGATCCTCATAGAGCGAGAATTCACGCCTGACACTGATCAATTCGGATAATTCCTCCTGCTTCCTCTTATCCTTCAGGGCTTCTTGTACATCAGCCTGATGAATCGCAGTAGCTTCAGTATCCATCCACTGTATATCAGCAATAAAATCCTTTAATCTTGACGTATTGAGATCAACAGGATCCTTAGGATAAAACAATATCTTTTTCTTCTGTTGTTTTGCATATCCGACTTCATCATTAATTATGAAATCCGACTTCTCCACGTCTTTAGTATATATCAGAAGAAAATACTTGGAAGAATCAATTCCTTTCCTGATTTTATTCCGGTACTCTTCTCCTACAAATTCCGGAAGTTCTCTAAGATCCAACCATGGTTCAATATAATGACTTTTAAGCTCCTTATACAAACGCACCACATATTCTACATTCTCCCTTTTATAACTCAGGAATACATCTTTATATCCCTCCATCTCAGGAAGTTCAAACTTTTGTCCATTGGAAAGGACGCATTCGTTCTTTTGTATATTACTCATAAGGGAATAAAAAATGAATTTACATCAGTTTTGAATCAAGTTTCAAATGCTCGGCTATACTACGGCATGCACGCTTTCGCAGACTGTTGCATAAAAACAGAAACAAGATCATCAGTACAAGACTTAGCGACGGCATGACATTTACAGAGAAAAGTACGGAATCAAACAAACCATGCGCAAGAATCGGAGCTCCGAGCACAAGCCATTTATAGGCCCTTCCATCTGACGGGCAGAAACGATGCAGAGAATAATAATATCCCATCAGCACACCGAAAAAGAAGTGCGCCGGAACAGAGAACAATGCACGTGTAATGCCGACAGAGACCCATGCATCATAATTCGACACCAGGTACAATACGTTTTCAACAGCAGCAAAGCCCATTGAAACAACTGACGCATAAACAATTCCATCCATTCTCTCATCAAAGAACCTGCTTTTCCTCAAGAAAAGCAACAGCATCAAGCATTTGGCAATTTCCTCCGGTATCGCAGCACCTAAGAAAGAAACTCCTACTGCACCCCATAATGTTGATGGTTCAGCCGGAACCAATCCTACGGAACTCAACGGAACCGACATACACAATGCTATCGGCACAGACAAGATTCCATAGCCAAAAGCCTTAAGAAGCTCTCTGACAGGTTCTTTCTTATATTTATCCCGCCTGTAAATATAATAAATAAGCACAGCCACAGGCGCAAGGGCGGCTACAAGAAGGAAAACAAGCTGCATAATAATCTAAAGCTATTAATGTATCACTTTATCAACACAACAACATCTTTCCCGCATGGCATATACAAGATATCATTTTCAAGCGGAATATCAGAGATAATGTTATAACATGTATTCTGCTGTTGAAGCGGAACGTATAACTGAACCTGACCGTTCTCATCCGAACGGACTTTCTGCCCGGCAATTTCCATATCGACACCTTTGAGATATGTTTCCTGTTCCTGATCCCAAAGACGGAAACGGATGCTTCCATATATCAATGAATCTCTGCACATACCGATATTCATCTCGTTTCTGAGATTCAAAGTAGTATCAACCTCAAAATAATCATTGGCACGTACTATAATACGGACCTTCTCATTGATGAACTTCTGAGGGATGTTGGAAAAGATCAAAGGTGCGTCCAAAGACTTTATGGTATCTGTCTTTACTTCATTAGACAGTTCCATGGTAACTATTGCGTCTTTCAAAGCAGGAAGATTGTCATTATGATACGATGTCTCATTCAGACGGATCTGCACATCTACTGGCTTGCTGTGAGCCCATACTCCTACAATTGACAGACATGCTGTCAGAAAGCATATCGTCCATGCAGCGATCTTCTGAACCAACTGTCTGCGATGCCTCTTCCATATTGAATCGAACTCGACTTCAAGAAGCTTTGAAATCAACTGGACATATGCCCTCTCCATGTTCAACCAGCTCCAGCGATAGGTTTTCTCATGTATGTTGGCTCCTAAGATTTCCGGTAATCCAAGCTTGTCAACAATCGGATTAAAGCACTCGGTCTCCGGATCGCCGCTATGCGGAATTCCATCAACAATAAAGAAATGAATGTTCTTTGTCCGTCCCAATTCATGGAAGAACGCAATCTCCTTGCCGACCCACTCCGATTTTGCAGAATTCGGAGAACATATCACGACAAGATTACGGGATGCATGCAACCTGTCCTGCAGTTCTTTTGTCAGACCGCCTGGCTGAATGTCCGTAGGAGCAAAGAACACTGGTCTTATCGGAGTACGCTCCCAACCTTTTTCACTGCATAAAGTAGCCGGCATCCTATAATGTTCCAGCTTCCTTTGCAGCTTCCTGCCCCAGGCAATATCCTTAGAATTATAGCTTATGAAAGCAAAATATTTATTATCTGCCTTTTTCATTTTTATTTTGTTCTTGTAATATGGTTTCCAGATTCTCTATCTGCATCTTCAGGTCTTGTGTTGTCTTGTGATCTATACCGAAAACCTTTTGAGATACCTCATATGCCTTTTTCAGATAGCGGCAGCCCTCTTGATAATCCTGCTGAAGCATACATGTCACACCAATCAAAGAATAGGAAGCAATATGCTCAGAATGAAGATCACCATATAGTTTTCTCCTGATTTCCAGAGCATTATGGTGGTATTCCATGGCATTGGCATAGTCGCCATGAGAGCTATAAAAAAGGGCTATCGTGTCATACTTTTTTGCAATATCCGAATGACATTCCCCCAGAATCTCTTTTCTGATGTCAAGAGAAAGAATAAAGTAATCCATTGCTCTGGCATAATCACCCTTTGCATGCCAGACCAAAGCAATGCTATCGTAAACTCTAGCAACAGCCGGATGTACATCACCCCACGCTTGTCTTCTGACATTCAGGGCAAGATTGAAGTACTCCAATGCAACATCATACTTTTCTTCCGCCTGATAGAACACCCCCATAGTTTCATATGACAAAGCAACATCCGGATGAGATTCGCCTCGCGCTTCGCGCCTGATATTCAAAGATAGGTCAAGATACTCCAAGGCTTTTTCATTATCTCCCTTCGTCTGATAAATCAAGGCTAAATTATCATATACCAAGGCCACATTCGGATGGGAACCAGTATAAACATTTTCCCATATATCAAGGGCTTTATGAGAATGTTCCAAGGCCTTGTCATAGTCTTCCGAAGCAAAATAGACGGAACCGATATTATTATGTGCAAGAGCCACTTGAGGATGAGTATTCCCATAAACCTGCTGCCATATTTCCAATGACATCTTACTATACTCCATAGCCCTTGCGTTGTCACCGATATCGGAATAAACGGAAGCTATATTATTATATGCCAAAGCCAAGGAAGGATGAGGTTCGGAATACAGTGGACGACATATGTTCAAAACACGTCCATGGTATTCTAATGCCTTGGAATAATCGCCCAGATTGCTGTAAGCAAGTCCGATGTTACCACAAGTAGTCGCTACTGCAAAATGTGTTTCACCCAAAGCCCGCACTCTGATATCAAGTGCAAGAGAGAGGTACTCCAAAGCTCTTTCATTGTCTTCCAATCCGATGCATACTGTTCCCAGATTGTTATACGAAACCGCCAGATCAGGGTGATCTTCCTCCAAGATACGCTTTCGTATATCAAGTGCCGTTGAAAAACATTCGATAGCTTCTGCAAAATCATTCTGAGCCATGAATACACTGCCGATATAATCATACGATGTGGCTATATCCTGATGGTCTTCGCCATATTTCCGTATGGCAACATCCAGTGAACGCTGAAAATATGTCATGGCAGAATCATAGTCAGCCAGATACTGCTTTATATATTCACCGGCATCTGTCTGCCATACCATATTCGTCGTATCCAGTTTAGCCCGAAGCTGAAGGTAATGAGCAGCTGAATCACGCTGATGACGCATACTGAAGCTTTCATAATAACTGAAACAGCGTCGCGCCATCTCATCCATATCATGTTGATAAACCTCTTTGGCCTTTTGAAGTTCTTCTTCTTCATGCTGAATCGCCTCTCCACGTTTGATATGAGTATTCACCTGCTCATGAAGATTGCCTCTGCTTCTTAACAACGAATCCGCCTTTGCAAGATCACCAGCTTCTATAAACGAACTCACCCGACGGTAAAAATCATCCAACTGATCATAATCGATCTGAGAATAACGCTGCGCCATATCACGGATCAGCTTTTCTTCATTACCCTGATCATCATATAGCTTAAGCATGGCTGCACGATATTCCTCTTGCGTGATCCGGGCCTGTTCCTTCAATGTTTCCAATTCCTTCTTGCGTTCGTCAAGCTGCTTCTGCAATGTCCGGCGGATGCGGCTCTCTGCCTCGAGCTGATCTTCAAGCAGCTGATCCGGCGTTTCCATCACAAGATAAAGCGGATTTGAAGAATATGCATATGTCTTAGGTAGAGCATCTGCATCCACCAGAACATAATCCTTCTTCTTGACTGACTGAATCGTATAGGTATTTCCTCTCACCGGAAACGAAAAAGATCCGTCTGCTTCATGCACACCGATACTGTTTCCGTCTTTTACGGAAACAAATGCCCCTGTCAGTCCCGTTCCCGGAACAAGAACACCATTGACCATGCGTCCTCTTGTCTTCACATAACCGGACTGTTCCTGAGCATGGGCAATAAGTCCGCAGAGCAAAACAGCTATAGCTATGATATGCCTTTTCATATGAAACACGCATTAAATCTTGCTGCTATTTCTTTCCTCCTGGGGCAGACTGACTGGACGTATCTGAATCCAGTTTGAATAATCCCTTGAGCTCTTTTGTCTCGAACTGCAGGAGCTGAGTCACTGCCGGATCCACCATTTCCTTGACCCAGTTATTACCGACATAGGCAGTCTTTATTTCCTCCCATACATTTGTCATGAAAGAATCACTCTGCTTTCTCTTCTTCATCGACCTCCATTCTTCTTTCCAGATATCCTTGTTCCAGGCTTTATACCCCGGAAGGTTTGCAAAGTTGACCGCCATTCCATTGCCGACTTCCTCAATCTTGATATACTGGTCCTCATCAAGATAATACTCCGCATTAAGCTGGCAGGTCTGAGATACTTCTATAGCAAGTTTATACTGACCTGTACCCCATACCGGCTCATTGGATGTTCCTACAAAAGATCGAGGAACAATGAAAGACTCACCTGTTATGCTCACCAGACCATCAGTCTTTGGATTATTTCCGTTATAAACGAACAAGGTATCGTTTCCGACAACCTGCAATGCACTGCCATCAATCTTAGCCCTGATGACGAACTCTCCCAATTCATAATCGGATGTAATCATTATGGCTTCATTGATCCAAGAGGAAAGAACCTTGACCTTCATTTCAAACTGCAGATCGGTATATGCATTGTAATTGAATCCTGAGCCGACATTCTTAGGATTAGCGTTCGGTATGTTGCAATATTTTGGATTGAAGACAAGGCTGTCTACCTCCAACATGAATTTTGAATGATTGGTCAGATGAGCCAGACCCAGACTGTCTGTACGTAATTTACATGAGACATAGAAGACATCCTGTCCCATACGATTTGACTCAGCAGAATCAGACTGTTTTACCGCTCTTACCGGCTCGATGAAATTCCTGCAGACAAATCCATTAAACTTAAGGTCACGAGGATCCAACGCACCATTTACAGAAGGACGATAGTAAAAGTCATCAATAGTCTCTTGTGAAGACAAATCCTTCTTATATGTACACTGCTGCTGCTTAGCCTTGCTCCAGCTTTCGAAATCCTTGCTTGGTTTCTGCACCCACATTGTCACATAGCTGACTCCGAGACTTAAGAGATTGGAAGTTGCATTTACTGTCTTTTGAGTAATCGAACTCTTATATGCAGAGGCAATGGCTGCTCCTAAATCGCTCCATCCTCTTGTCGAATTCCTTTGAATCCTGTCAATCTGTCCGTTGCACATTACCACAGCCGATTGCGGCTGACTTTCCACTACGATCTGATATTTATAATTACCCAACTGCCTGTCACTCTGGCGACCAGCTTTTTCCGGATCATTATCTGCCCATACACATACATAGGCAAACATAAACAATAGTGTGAATAAAGTTTTCATATCTCAAGGTGTTTTAGATTCCATCAATCAAAATAAAAGCATCAGAATATCTTGGAGAATCCACTGACCTGCTCTTCGGTTTCCGTGTCAGTGAATTGGATGAAAAACGATTTACAGAAACCTGTCCTCCCTTCTTCATTTGTTGTCTGGCAGCGTTAAATGCCTTGTAAATATCCGTCCCCGACGCAGGATCTTTATAAAGCTCACTATAAAAAGCTTTCATGAACATCATGGTAGCCTCATCATCCACACTCCACAAACTCACTATCATAGCCGTGGCACCGGCAATCTTAAGTGCACGTTGTATTCCATAAACCCCATCAGATGTTATATACCCAAGTCCTGTCTGACAGGCAGACAACACAATCAGATCCACATCTGACAGATCCATCTCGGATAATTCCCTGGCAGTAATGATTCCATCCGAATACAAGGGATCGAAACCGCTGTCATTGATGTTTGCTGCCGCTCCAGCCATAATCAGGCCGCTTTCAGACATGCTCTGATCTCTATAGGATGTTTTCAGATCTGAAAAATCATTTTCTCCTGAAAAATAGCCATGTGTAGCCAAATGTACAATCGAGTATCCTTCATATATAAGACTTTTGAAAGCCTCATCAGTGGCCTTGTCATCCTTCAGCAGAGCTGCTTCTTCTCCACCAAGTTCTTTCTTCAATAAGTATATTGCATCAATCTCCGTTTCCGCGCCCTTCAATGAACTTATATATACGCCATTTCCCTTGAACATATTGTAGCCGGCGAGATCATTTCCCGTATTTTCCGGCTGCACATGGGCATGATAATCCATACCGCCGCATAGTAAAATATTGCCGATACCATGCTTCCTGCGTGAAAGAAGCGAACCGGTGGAACTCAAACGGCAGCAATCCACAGACGGATCAGGATGCATATATTCCACAGCCAGCTGATGGATGAATCCATCGGGGGCAAAATACAGTGTTCTACAACCTTCTGTCAATGCCATAAGCTCATCATTCCAAATCTTTCGGAATACAGCAGTATCTGAATACAGCGCATCTTTCAACGATCCCACATCATAGGAAATGGCGTCACCGACAGGAGTTCCATCCGCCAGAGTCATTGTCATGATATTCTTTACCGGCCCTAAACTTACAAAACGCGGGCATTCATAATCACTGCTGACAACAAGTGCGGCCATGTTCTTTTCTTCATATCTGTCCATATACTGGACAAATTCGACAGCACATTCATCATCTTTCAGTACATCACGGATATCCTCCCATGTGCAGTCATCAGCATACGTTCCGTTCCTGTACTTCAGCAGATATCCCTTGCTGAACAATGCTACATCATACAGCAGATCTGAAGCATATCCGCCAAGACAATAACAGTCATAAAGAAAATCATGGACTGCAAGCCAGTACTGCTCGCGCCCTGCTTCTGAAAGAGTCAACAGCTGCTTGTCAAATTCCTGACGCAGTTTCTTTATATATCTCGCATAACAGTCCCTTGCTGCCTCTCTTCCATCTACACCATCAAACTCATATTGAAGCATCAGAATCTTTCCTTTCGTACGTATGTAAGAGGCCTCGTCCATGCATTCATCAGGCATCTCTGCCAAGAGCTCAAGTGCGTCATCAAAACGATGAAGACGGGCAAGAACCATGGCACGCGCAACATACGCGTCCACAAAATCATCAAAATCCCGTCTTCCGGCAAGAGATGTATCCCAGAGGTCAAAGCCAATATCACGTCTGTAATAATAAACGTCATCAGCTTCCTTCAAGGCCTTGCCATATTGTTTCTGCTTGTAATACAGGCTCAGCAACTCCCTATGCACATCGATCTCCAGCTCATTATCATCAAAGGATGCAGATGCAGACTTCATCATGACGATCAGTTCAAGACACTTATGATATGCATTCTGTGCCCTAGAGAATGCAGAAGGGTCATCACCAGTCATGCAATAATGATATGAACCTTCCAGTTTGCTGATCGCTTCCTGGGCAAGAAGTCTTTCCATTTCTTCGAGTCCGTAGGAATACCTGTCGTAAGCCGCCTTTGCCTTCTCAAGCACGCCTTTCATGTCGGATGCCATATCCAGCATATAATAACACTCGCCCTCCGCTGTCATCGAAAGAATATGAAGATTCATATCGCCTGCTTCATACGCATCATCCTGAATCTTTATAAACATTCTTGCCGCTTCTGCGAATTCCTTTCTCTGATTCAACAGCAACGCTTCATCATAAAGAATCTCCAGATCCGTCTGAGCATACAGGATGCCCGCAGACAGACCCATCAAGGCAGATATGATCCACTTGGCGATTCTCATCACTTATTACGATAGTTGTGATTTATTATGACAAAGGAACGGTTGTTCTGCATATCATTGTTCCTGACCTTCAAAGTAAGTACATCATCATCTCCCGGTCCCTCTTCAGCATCAATCACATAATAGGATATACCATCCTTGTCCTTATGCACAGGATGATATTTCTTTCCGTCAGAGAGAGACAGTTCCGTTTCATATGGCTGATCCGCAGAATAAGGTATTATTACGAACACCTGCCTTCCCGTGCGTCCGGACAGCCCATCATAAGTAGCTGTACTTCCCTTTCTTACTCCCTTTTCATATATTGAATAATGATATCTCAAATCTGTTCCGTCCAGCAGCCCCTTGCCGGTATTCTGCATGACCGTATTCGTCCTTTTCAGCATGGAGATCATTCTGTTCAGACCGAATGAAGTGACACTATTACCCACCAAAACACAATCATTCCCGGCATCTCGAAGCTCATCCATCATTGTAAAGACTTCAAGCATCTTGCTCATCCGGCTCTGAGCCTCTTCCCATATGGACTCATTACGCGAACGCAGCATCTTGGAAACCTCCATCAGTTCCATGAGATATGCATCATCCTGCAAATAAGGAAGAGACTGAGAAAATGAAGGCACTGTGCCGATGACCACAAGCAGAACACATATGATCATTTTTTTAACAACGGTCATAGCTTCCGGCCATTTTCTGTCATACTCACCGTCAGGAACCGAGCAGGCATTTACCGGACATATCCTTTGTGCTCGAGGTCTTGAAATACACTTCTGCAGCTCATCTGATGCAATAGACTTCACTTCTTTCATATCAGGACGCCTGGATGCATCTTTCTGAAGACATCTGCGGAGAAGATCATTCAGAGCAGTCATCTCCTTATCAGGAAGATTCGGCACCGGTGTATCGGACTTCTGGCACTTCTCTCCAAGACCATTGAAAACAGGAGTTCCCAATATCAGTTCAAAGGCAGCTGCAGCAAGCATCCACACATCGCTCTCTGCACTTCCTTGATCACATAAAGTATCATCGCTGATGCGGAATGCATCATCATCAATCACTACATCATGCAACCTTAAAAGTCTGCAATACCGCCCTTCGGCATGACATTCTGCCATGCGGGACGCAACATCATGCATAAACCTCCAGCATGCATCCGCAGTGCAGTATCCTTTTATATCAGAAGCCAACATAATGCAAAACTATCTATTTTCAATTTCACTTATCAGTCTATGGATCTGTGATACAGGTACAACAAGGGTATGGCTGTCGGACGACCTTGAAACGATGCCGACTACAGACTTTGTCTTCTTTGCGAATACAGGCCCTCCTGAGAATCCCTGATCAAATCCCTTTGTACATATGAAGCACTCGTAAGGGGTCTCCTTCTGTTGATAGACATTGCCTTCATCCAATGCAAAAACCGCTTCCCGGCGTTCTTCGTTCTGAGGATATCCGAAAGCGCATAAAGCCGTTCCCGTTTCGTGGATCACATCACCATTTTCCAATGCAATGCATCCATCACCGTACTCCCATTTCATGACAGCGACATCCCCCAGTTCCGCATCACGCTTTTCATACATACTGACAACGCTTCTCCAGATATAACCCGATTCAAAACCACCGTAATCATACAGATTGTCACGGGTCTTGTCCATTATAAAATCCTCGGATGTACATTGCCAGGACTGAGTTCCGTCATAACTGGTTATTTTCAGAACGGAAACAAGATGAATCGAAGGATCCGTTTCAGCCTCAATGGCTCTTCTTACTATATCGGAATCTATATCGTCGATATCAGGTTTCAGCTCTCCTTCCAAAGAGAGCCAGAATTCCACGCAATGCCTTGCCGTCACGAAATACCCTCTATCAGTTATGAAGCCCGTACCCACGAAAGTCCTCGGAGCGGAAATAACCTCCAGGGTATCTCCCACATCCGACAACACCATCAATCTGTCAGCCTCAATCCTGCATATATCCTGTACTTCAGCCTTATATTGAGTCATTGTGCTCCTTGAGCCCCAATATAAGGCAAAGGCAATGACTGCCAGTGTTACGAACATCAGGATGACAGAAAGGCGCACCCATCCGGCGGTCTTATATTCAACATATTGATTCACAGGTACGTCCCCTGCCTCAACATCAAATACAAGATTAGTATTATCAAAACTTAACCTGTCATTTTCCGTAAGCGTAGCCGCCAGTTTCAACGGCACTCCATTTATGCTGATCAAAGCATCCTTCTCCTGACGGACAATGCGCCATCCGGACCCATCCTGATTTCTGATAATCACAGCATAGCATGCGTCCTCATAATCAGGATGATCCGGAAGTCTGAGTCTGCATTCAGGCGTCTGGCCGACATAAAGTACACTCTGGCTGACATATTGTACATCACCCTTCTTATGGATACCATCATCACTCCTATACCGTAAAACGCAATATTCCTTACTCATTTTCAAGATTTTTTGAAATACGACAGGCATAAGCTATCAAAGGCAGTGAACGTATCAGCCCTACATCATAACGACTGATAGGCAGCCCGGTCTCATCCACCCCTAATTCGGAGAAATTCCTCAAGTCATCATGCTTGAACTCCGCCTTATATTGACTACGCTTTGTGATATCTTCGAGAATCGCCCTATGTTCCTCGGAAGTAGTCGGGATATATCCCAGAATCATTTCCTCCACACTCCACCTGTTGTGTTCAACCTCAGCCATCATCTCCAGGTCCTTTCGGCCGACTGCATAAAAGTCAATATCATCAGAACCCAGTCCTAAAGAACGCATCTTGGTATTGACAGTAAATGCATTGTATATATTGGACCATCTCTTGGCCGTTGTAAGCTTGGGGCTGTTCCACAAGCCCTGCAGATCCTCAGGAGAAGGAAGTTCAAGTGCGACATTCATATCAGCCGCACCTTGCCTGCGCTCATCTTCCGTGCTCTCACGCATATTGAAATATGCATAATTGACACATTGAGCCATATGTATGAAATCAGTCATGGAAGGAAGATCGGCTGCCTTCATACCCATTGGGATTATATGTCCGAATTGGCCTGACTGCTTAAGGAACACCAAGGAAGCATCATCATCGACCCTGACAAGAACAGGCACGGAATCCGGAAGCCTCATAGACAATGCTCCATTTATATTGCGGCTGTCATCTTCATAACATATGGCAACCGTCAATTGTCTGTCTTCATCATGAGACCATCTGGTCAGTTTGTACAGCATTATGTCATCGGAACCACGAGCTTCCACAAACTCCCATTCCACATCCGTAAAATCCTGACGTTCATTGACATATTTTGGAGCAGCCGCATCTATTTTCACATCATCACCGGAAATTGTCACATTCCTTCTCCAGCTGTTTTCCAGAAGTCCTTTGTACTGCTGTTTGAAACGGGCAAAATCGGTCATGGAGTCGCTTACCCATGTAATCCTTGTCCTGAGTCTGTTATCCCTGCAGTAATTCGGATAATGTGCTACAAGGGCTGAGTGGACGGCCAGACTTTCCGCCTGAGCCCCAGATCCGAACAAGACCAGATGCACCCGGCTCCCGCTTTCAGGAGTGATAGGAATCCTGTCAAGAAGAGGATTGGTGCCCGGCCTTATACCCAGAACTTCCATAGACCAGAGATCCTCCATCGTATAAGCATACAGCTCAATATCGGCTGCCATATCCGGATCCAGAGGGACACGTCTGAGGACATTCACCAAAGCCTGATTCTTGAGAATCAGGTGAGTCCGCAATCTGTTTCCGTCATAATCCGACGCACGATAACCGTCAGCAAGTTGTCGCAATCTTCTTATCGCCGCATTATCCGCCACAACAGGATCCTTATCCCTTTCCGGCCATATATATACATCTAATCTGCTGTTCATGGTGTGTATCAAAGTTTGATTGCTGCCGTCATGATCGACTTGACACCAGATGGAAGCTCAACGGAATTTTCTTTCAACTCTCCGTCGACAAGTCTCAAGTAAGTCATTTTCACATCACCAATCCTCTTACAAGCTTCGGTTATCTCTTCTGTACTAGAAACATAATCACCATTCACCTTAATGATAATATCTCCCAGTTCAAGGCCGTAATCAGCATTACCGTCAGAAAAGCCACCGAACAAGACCCCTTTGAATGGACGTTGAAGGGCGGCGACCTCGCGATAAAACTCCTTAACAGGAAGGGCATATTTTACGGCATGCGGATACAAGTCCACGAACTTATCTATCATTCCGGAAAGATCTGAGAACACAACCTCTGGAGTAACCGGTCCCATGTCATATATATCCTCATCCGCGGCCATCTCCACCGTTCCTTCAAGGTAGGCTGTGATCATCAATATACGATTCCAGTTCAACACCTCAACATCATCAGGAGATATTGCATAAGTTGCAAGATCTTCATTATAATGCTTTATGATTTCCTGATTGAGAGAATCCTGCCTTGCCTCCACCTCCGCCAGCTCATCTTTGGTATTACGGACATTCTGTCCTATTTCTCCAATAAGCTTTTCTGCAATCGCGAACTCATTGGTTGCCATCTTTTCATATTCCTTGGACTTCAATCCTATGCCGCACTTAGGCATATAGGAGAATTTGCTTGCTACCTTATGATAATTATCCAGCGACTTCGCAGGCATGGCATTCATAACTTGCAGATATACATAGTAAGTCGCATTATTCATATGCTGGCTTATCTTGAAATCGTTGGTGATGTTATGCTTCATGGAAGGCTTTGTCAGATCCATATCACTATTTGACCTTATATAATCAATAATCCTCCGTATCTCTTCATACATAAGATCGACAGACTCATCAAACTGACTTATCGCCTCCTCGGAAAGCCCGTAAGCGCCCAACATAAGCATTTGAAAGCCCGTAAATTCCAGTTTTTTCGGACTCTGAACGGACTGCATTCTGTTTATTTCATCTTCATGAAAATCCAATAAATCCATAAAATCTTCATCTACCGGCCCGTCAAGTTCTTCCCAAGTTTCCTGGAGTTGAGCATTACTGTCCATTATCAGATCAGCCACCCCCATCTGCATGGTCAGATGATCTACCAATGCCGTACATGTTGAAACCGAGGCCAGACGAAGCAAGAGGTTAGACACGAAGAATATGGCAACCAGTCCTCCGACAATAGCGGATGTCCATCTCGCAAAGACACGTCCTTTCGAATATCGTCTGCTCTTCAGATATTTCTCCAACCTCTTCATGGAAAGGTCAAAGTACTCGACTGACGATGCCGATAACGACTGGTAGAAACACAGGTTCTCCATTCCTGACGGCATGGAATCCGGCCACTGGAAACCATTCAGAGTCACAGGTATGATGTTCTTCTTATGCTTCATTGCATGAAGGATCTCCTTCCTCAGCCAATCTTCCTCATCATGACACCGGTCGAATGCATCCGGAGGAAGTACCAGGACAAAATCCTTGCATTCCTCTATCACATTATACAGCTGCTCATTAAAAAGTCCCGAACGCATGGACTCCAGATCAAAGAATACTCTGTAACCTTCCGCTCTCAGGCGGGTAGCAATCAGATTCGCACTCTCATACGAAGTACGTCGATAGCTTATGAAAACATCATACTTCATGGTCATCAGGATAATAACAGGCGTTGAAAAATCCGGAAAAGCAGACAATTCTGCAGATTCCCAAAGTTATAAATATTTCCACAATCCTCCAAAGATGTCGGAGAATTGTGGAAAGCAGAAGATTAGCAAAAGTAATAATTTATGCGTTAGTCCAGGTAGAACATTTTCCTTTCTTCCGGAGTAAGCTGTCTATCCTTGAATCTCTCGCGCGTTTGATCAATCAATTCTTGCAGAGGAGGGAAATCCCATCGGCGGATAATTTTATCAAACGAACCGGAAACTATATATCTGCCATCGGGGCTGAAAGAGACGGAAGTCACAGAAGCTGTATGCTCCTCAAGGGCGGGACGAACCTCAACACCTGTTGATACATCCCATATTCGGATAGTTCTATCATACGAACCGGAAACTATATATCTGCCATCGGGGCTGAAAGAGACGGACTTCACAGAATCTTGTATGACCCTCAAGGGCGGGATGAACCTCAACACCTGTTGATACATCCCATATTCGGATAGTATTATCATTCGAACCGGAAACTATATATCTGCCATCGGGGCTGAAAGAGACGGAATTCACAGAACCTGTATGCCCCTCAAGGGCGGGACGAACCTCAACACCTGTTGATACATCCCATATTCGGATAGTATTATCATACGAACCGGAAACTATATATCTGCCATCGGGGCTGAAAGAGACGGACTCCACTAAGCTTGTATGACCTTCTAAAACAGCACTCTTTTCGGCATATGCTCTTCGCAATAAAGCCTCAGCCTCTGCAACATAAGGCTTATCTTTCGGATTATCGATGTTTTCAGGAAGAATCTCCAGTGCAAGCAATCTCGCCAGATACGAATCATTCTCATCAATCAGTTGCTGTCCTTTCTCTGCTACAAAACGAGCTCTGTTTTCCATCATTTTCCAATTGGCCTGCTTGGCATTATGTATCAAGAATACCACAAAAGCAATCACCAATAGACATAAAGCAAACGCACTGCCAAGTAAGGCCAGCTGCCTCGAACGTTTCTTCTTCTCTCGTTTCTCCTTTTGAAGCGCAATCGGCTCACAAAACGAATCGTGAATCAGCTCCACCCGGCAATTCCTTGCATCTGATCCGGAGGATAGGCGCTGTAAAATCCGGGAATCACCCTCCAGAAGTTTACGGCCTTTAGGGACTTTGGACAGAAAGTCTGCCTCTGAAACAGAATTTCTGCGACCTGCGCTATCAATGAAATGCGTTTCAATATATTCCTTTTCGCTTTCGCTGAATCCTGCTGTCGCCTCGCTGTAGAATCGCTCGATCGGATTTCCTTTCATAAAAGATTCTACGAAAGGAATGGTAATATGATCGATTTCTGATTTTTTAAACTCATTGAACACTCGATTACAGACCAAAGACAAAAGATTGGTACTGATCGTGTTATCCTCCTTTACACGGGCGATATCAAGAACCTTCCGCACAATATTCTCCCGCTCTTCAGGCCTGAATAATCCTTCCCCGGGAGTAAGGACGACATCTCGCGCCCCCTCATCCGTAAGGCTGCGAAGACGATAACGACAGCGCTTTAACGCAGGTAGATAACAATTATCGAGGCTATCCTCCAGACGATACAGATCATCCTCGCGGATAGATACGAGGAAACGATAATTCTGTTCATAACGATACGGGCGGCCATCCACCTCGCAGTTGTCAAGCCTATGATCCTTATCATTTAGATAATCCAGCTGACGAAGCAACACATGAGTCTCTTCCCTGTCATTTCTGAAGACTTCCTCGAACTGATCAAGGACTATGACGGGAACTATCTGTTCGTCATATTTATTATAAAATCTATGGCGTGCAAAATAGCTCCACAGAAAATCTGATGACTGGTCATCATCCTGCTCCGGAATCACATCCACAATTTCTGCCTTGACAGCCAGCTCTATAGCATTGATTATGACAGTTTGAAAACTCAAACGATTTTCAAAATCTCTGATACCAAGGCGAATGCTCATAGGGACATAGTTCTCCTCCCTGAGTTCGGGAAACACTCCGGCGTTCAATAAAGATGTTTTGCCTATGCCACTTTTACCATAGAGTGTCACAAACACATTGTTATGAATGAGTCTGGCTACGTCATATGTCTCTGCATCACGACCGCAGAACTTCATTTTATGCTCCGCAAATTCAGGATCCTCATATGAGGCAAGACCTGCCCAGGGATTAAGTCTGTTTTTACTCATCATTTTAAATATGCTCGTTTATTGATGTCACCAATTTATGGAAACCGTCTGATTCCAGAAGATTTACTCCTGTGACAGACCGGGTAATTATTGTTTCAAACAAAGAGTGATGATCCGAACGTAGATCATATCCATTGACCGCTACCGGAATGATGACTTTATCACCGAACTGTTGTGCTATCCTCCATTCCTTATTGTAATAATGGTCTGTTTCACCGCGCCTGAGGTCTTCGGCGACGGATGGCGAAAGCATAGGAATGAAGATTCTTGCAGAATTTATCGCCTCGTAGATCTCCTCCTCGTAATTATCACCGCCGTATAGTCTGGCATTATCCAGCCATACATCATATTTCTTTTCTGTCAATTGGAAAAACAACTGACTGGCCGAAAGAGCATCTCTGCTGCAATATGAAATGAAAACTCCTCCTCGCCTGCGGGCGTCTACCACCTGAGAACGGAAAGGCGCATCCTCCGAATCTTCTGTCAATAAAGATGTAACGCTATTGACAAAGGAGGAGGCATCTCCCAGAACACAAATATTAGTCCTGTCCAGGAACTGCTGAAGCTGATTATCCGAACGCTCGGACACGTTAAGGGCGAATGCCACTTCTCCGGTTCCTTCGAATCTCTCGCTGTCCACACTTCCAGTCAGGACGTACCAGAAAAACCTAAAAAACCAGTTGTCATACTTGCATCCTAAAGACAGCAGACGTTTACTGCGAATGAACTCGAGCATTTCGTTGCTGGATTCCACATCCATACGCATCCACTTCTCTATCAGCATGATGGCATCCGACTCCGTCCTGATATATTTCTTGGTCAGATCCTGCTCCTCCATCTTTCCAAACACGTAAATAAGAGTGGGCTGATTATATTTCTGTCCCCTGCGGCAAGCCTTTCTAGCCTTCTGCAGCTCATCTACGGTATCCTTGTCATACACATTGATAACTCGAAGATCCCGACCATATACCCGACGCATCAATGCCTCAAGATATCCATCCGTGGTCGTTGTCAGCACTGTGTTAAAAAGTCTTGTTTCGAACAATGCCTTCAATTCCTTGGAAACATACTTTTCATCAAAGCATATATCTCCAGACTCAACAAGCTGTCGGACAGGATTTATGCGTTCACTTTTATCCAAAGCTATATCATAATAACTGGAATATTCTACTGCCGAAGCCTCATTGACCTTGCGCAGAAAATACTGATGAACATCGTGGCTCGGTTCCACCTCCTCATCAAGGATTATCTCGTTTCCGATGACAAGCGCATACTTGTCATTCAGAACGTCCCTGATGAACTTGTTCATATTAAATCGTCTAGGCATAAAAACTCAATTTATATCAATCATCAATATTTTCTCACAATCCACATCTGCAGAAAGCGGTCTGAGACAGAATAAACCTTTGTCTTTCCGTCCTGGCGATATGTTATCATCTGAAGGTTAAGTAAGTTCCTGATGGCATTCTGAACTGCACTTGGAGACTGCAATGAATGTTTCCTGACAAATGCAGCAGATGTCACTTCTGATGCCTCACCCTCTTTTGCAATGGCAATCAGCGTCTCCTTCTGAGTATAATTCAGAAGAGACAGCTGGGTGAGAAACGAGTGTTCCTTGTCCTGAATGATGTCACTGACAGTATCATTGATCAGCTCTTCCGTAACCGGTACTTCCGGATCATTATATGCATATACGTTATGTAATGTCTGGTGGACATAATATGTGTGACCTTCAAATAGATCATAGACATATTCGCATATCATATCTGGCACATTCCTGCCGGACTCTTCAAAACATTTCCTCATAAAACTGACATACACCTGCCTGCCGATACAGTCCAGATACATCTGCTCCACACTATTATAGAAAGGCTTGGCAGGAGAATTGAACATATTTTCAAGAGTATGTCTGTCACTTCCGGCAAATACAAACCGGCAATTGTTCATCTTCTGAATGTGGGTACGAAGGAGTGCTTCGACATTCTTCTCCGGATATTTTCCGATCTGCTGGAACTCATCGATAGTACATATGCATGGCTTATCAGCAGTCTCCAGATAGTTGAATATCTCCGAAAGCGTCAGTTCAGGAGAACGTATATCCCCCAACCTGACGTCAAAGGACGGAAGCCCCGTCAATGCATCATAACCGAAACTTCCTGAAAGTGATTTAAGTACATTCACGAATGAATCCAGAACCTTTCTGCCCTTAGGCACAAGACTCGTATAGATTTCCTTTCCCAGCAGGAGTATGAATTCCTGCAGACTTGTAGTAGAATATATGTCCACATAGAAAGTATGGAAATCCGAGGATATGCTCCCATGCTGGTACAGATGACGTATCAGCTGCGTCTTACCCATTCTTCTCGGGGAAGTCAGAAGAACATTGGACTGATTGTATACACATCTGACAAGCTTTTCCGTCTCTTTCTCCCTATCACAGAAATACTTATCCGGTACAATACCGTTTATGACAAAAGGATTGAACATGTTTATTCACTTTTCGCAAATATAATTATAAGATTTTGATTATACAAATTTTATAATCAAACATAGCATACAGTAGAGTCATTGCTCTTGATTGTAATTTTACTGTAATTTGCTTATGGTGCTTTAGGCTTAATCAAAACCGTGCAATGGTTCTTACGTATGCAAATCCATCCTTCGGCATGGAGCCCTGATCAATACGCCAATCTCGATCTTTGTTATAATATTGTAAGCTTCCCCCCACTTCAGACATGGTCGCTTTCGGTTTGGCAAAGTTTTTTTGGCAACATTACCAGAATACTAATGGGCTCATAAGACAGTATATCCCCAAATCATCTGATTTCAATCGACTCTCGGAAGAAGATATCAGACAAATTGAGGATAAACTGAATAAAAGACCAAGAAAAAGACTTAATTTCGTATCGCCTTACGGGGCGGTAAAAACAAAAACTAAGATTGATCTAAAGGTTGCATTTCGAGCTTGAATGCGCGGGGCAATTATACCAATATTTATCACTTTGACAATCAATTGATTATATTTTTAAACCTATTTCGTGACTGTCCCTATTTTAATTCCATATACAATAATTTTGCTCTATTAGGAGATATTTTCTTCAAAAGTTCATAAATATTTAACCATTCGCTATTATTGGTACTAAAATATAGGCGGCAAGCGAGTATAAGATGATCTTCATCATACTCTTCACCATCTAATTCAAGTGCCGTTTTGATATATTCACAAGCGGTATTATTAATTTCTTCAATTTGATCAAGATCTTCTGTTATCTCTTTCTTTAGAACATAACATAAAGCCATATTATAATGAAATGTTCCATTATTAGGTTGTAGATCTATTGCTTTTTGCAGAGCTTCAATAGCATTATCTAAATATAGATCTTCTTTTCTCTGAATATATATACCATAATACAGTCTGTTAAGCTGATTATAGATACTAGCTGTTATATCATTATTACTGTCCTCATTATTTAGAAGGTCGTAAGATACTTGTTCTATTACTTGACGATATTCATACTCTTGGTCTGTTCTATTTAGGTATGTAATTACCGCCCCAAGATAATCTAATTTCTTTTTGATATCATTAACAGAGTCCATAAAGTTATCAATATTATCAAGCAACATTTCTCCTGCTTTTCTAGAACCAATTGCAGCAATTTGTTCAACAACAATATCATAAAAGGCAGTTCTATCCATAGTATGCTGTAGTTTTGTCATTGCAAATTCAGCCTTTGGAACGTTTCGTTCCAACAATGCCACTCTGAATAGAGTACTAGGATCCTCTGCATCCAGATTTTCTTCTGCATTTAAACTGGTAATACTAGTATTTGCTTTTAAAAAAGATTCATTTAAGCGGCTAACTATCCTTTCGATTTTATCTATTTTTTCTCCAATTGCAAATAGACTCGTTCCTGTGGTCTTTTGCATACCCATGTCCATGAATGTTTGTACAGCCTCCTGAATTTTTTTACGTGTTTCAACTATAGCCCTTCTATCATCCATATTATATTCGATATATCTTCTTGTCGCAACATCTATCGGTAATTTAGGAGAAGACACGGATTTAATGAGAATAATAGGCTTTCCACTTTCATCTCGTCGTCCCAATTCATAATACACATTGACATTTTCATAACTAAGATCAACAATGCAAATATCAGATTCCTGAACAAGTTTAATTACATCAGCATCAATTTTACCTGATTCATTACGATGATCTCCCCGTATTACTTCTATGTTGAAAACCTCTAATGCTGATTCAATAATTAAATCAATAAGATCATCAGAATCTCGTCTTATTTGTGATCCAGTATCACCAATAGGGGCAATTACAAAACAAGTATATCGTTTATTCATAACAACTAATAATGCTTTACCGAAGCATTAACGGTTTATAACGTTGAGAAATAGCACTTTATAAAAGTATATAGAATTTTATCAGAATACAAATATAAATAAAAAACTTTCATTTTACGTCCATTAGACATTGCTGTACAGTAAAAGTTCCGGACGATTATTATAAAGTTTAACAATACTAGTGATGCGTTAAATTCATATCATGGTTTTATAACTTATTAATATATAGTACTTTATACAAGTTTTGCTTATTCACGATTTGAATCGCTTTCCGATGCGATAATTCGGTTCAACGTCGTTGCAAGTCATTAACTACAAATTATTTCCTGACTTTATCATTGCGTCACCCAAATCAGAGTTGCAGCCATTCATCAGTATCGATGAGGTATGATATAGCCCTTTCTTCCTCTGTGAGGCAGAGTTTTTTTTGTTACCGTGTCATTGTTCTCCGGTCTGACGATTTCTATGGTGACAACTGTTTCGGCTATCCTCAATGCCTCATCTACGGAGTATGGACAGCCTGGCCTTCAGAAGACGTTCAAGTTCCTTATACACTTTCAGTGCGACAAAGCATATACATACATGAGCCTCGATTCTTCTGGGGGGGGGGTGAAGTGGAACATCGGTCTGACATCCAGTGTCCCTTTGGTGATACGGAACGATCTTTCCATATTCCATAGGTTCTGATATGCCTCATATACTTCTTCCTGACTTAGCTCCGTGTTAGTCTTGTAACCTTTGAGTCCGTCCCATATCGCGTCCTCCTTGACCTTCTCCTCGTCAATGCCTACCGTCACGCCGGAACTGACTGAAAGGAACTTGTTATAGCCTCGCTTGTTGATGTCTGCCTTGGTGAGTGTTCACTTGGCATAGCGCTTTCTGAGGCATTCCACACCCTGCTCTCTGTCATATGCGTTCTTCTTAGCCCTCTCGTCCGAGTAGCCTACAATGAGCCTGTCTCCGTCCGGATATCTGATATCATTGAACACTCCGTTTCGATGTTCTGTAGCGAAGATCTTCTCCATCATCTCACCGGACTCTTTCTTTATCCTCGCACCTATTATATACTTGTATCCACTGTCACGCAGCAGTTTCACATTCCTCGTACTCATCAGACCGGCATCAGCAATAACGACGAAGTCTTTGCCAAGTTTGAATCTCTGAACAAAGTCATCCACGATGGGGATCATTGTGCAGCCTTCATACTGCGAACCATTGAAAAGAGAGTATGACAGAGGGTATCCGCCCCGACTGACAAGAAGTCCAAGTATGACCTGAGGGTTTGCATTCTTGCCATCCTTGGAGAAGCCTGATTCACGAAGTTCATCCTTCTCTGTTGTTTCAAAGCATAGTGTCGTAACATCGTAGAAAAAGACACCTAGATTGCCGCCAAACAGTTCTCTTGTATATCTCTAGCCGAACTCCTACTGAGTGTTGTATAGCTTGTCAAGGTAGCGGTAGATCTTCTGCAGGCTGACATCCTCCTTGAAGTGACGCCTCAGATAGTCCACCATGGCTTTCTTGCTCATCGGAGAACATATCCTGGATACTACAAGATGTCTGAGCTCATCATCCAGTACGGCATTGAAGCCGATTCTATCATAGACTTTATTGATGATTGTCTGAAGTGATTTCATGGACGTGCCGATAATATTGGATACGATATGTTATGTCATTGCATACTCTTCAAGCTTGAGTTGCTCTACCTCGTCATCATGAAAGACCGCGCAATATTTTCCATCCTTTTTAACTCTTTTTTCAGTCTTTTGTTTCGATTAATCCGTTGGCATCACAAGACCCCATTGGCGGACTATTGTAGTTGTAAGTTATTGAAGCTTAAATAGTTTTTAGATATATTGACATCAAAGAAATCACAATAACGTCACATTTTTACAGAAAAGCCTAATTACAGCTTCTCACCACAATATGAACAAAACCTCATCCCCGCCTCACACTTACCACCACAATTTGGACAGAATGACGATATTGAGGTTGGCTCTACAACCTTAGACGCTAAAGACGTTGCAGGAACCACGCTTTCGGCCAACATGAGTGCTGTATCATCCAGATTTGATTGCTGTACCATTCCCCAAATCTGAGTAAGCAATACAGGCCATGCTACAAAATACATTATCAAAGTTGGTATAAGCTGCTGGCCAAAGATTCCGATGCCCGCATCAAAGGACACTCTATCAGATTCCGGCTTAAGAGTTACTTTAAGAGCTGTCTTAAGCCCTAATACGGCCTTGAACATTCCTCCTTTTGTGAGCGATATATCATAAGTACCCAGTTCAGACACTTGAACATCCACATCATAACCTTGAGATCTAAAATGACCTGTGATCTTATCAGCCATTGCAGGGATCAGAGAGGGATCTGCATTTATTATCTTATGCGTATTGAATGTTCCCATGATTATTTGATGGATAAGAGTTCATTATAATTATATGCCACATACAATGCATTCATCTCAGCAATAAGAGATTGAATCATGCTTAACTGTTCTTCTGTACAAGCCTGCTGCAGTTTCTCTGCAATAGCAGTTACTTTCGCTGATTGTTCTTTGATTTCTTCTTCAGTCACGATTCCATCTTCCAGAATCTTCCTCAATGATGTATTATTCATCATAATGGACTCAAGGTCCAGAATATCGATCTTATTCATATGGTTATAGTTTGTGTCCACAATATCTACAGAATTTCCAGCTTGAATCGACAGGACGCCTGCATGACGGGCAAACGGTCTCAGGTGCAGAAATGAGATGATTCTTTATTCTTCTATACTGCTCCGTATCTCCCCACTTCAATATCTCTCGAACTCTTACAGCAGAGAATGGATGCGAACGAGCCATGGTCACAGTTATCTGAAGAGCCTTATTCCACACACCGTCGTTGTATATCTGGTCATATATATCAGCCTGCCTTATCCACTCATTCATATTGATTTCAGAGGTAATCGCATTTGGACCACCTGCAAGCCTTGCCATGGCAGATGCCACAGTCTCAGGCGATGTCGCAATAGCTGCTGCCCTGTCACATGAGAGCTCGCTCTTTCTATACCAATAATACAGAGCAAGTTCAAATGGAAGCGCAAGTTTACCGAGGAGTCCCAAGCTGTCGACTCCTCTTAGTACATATTCTGCAAGACTATGATATAAAACATGACGACAAAGAATGTGACCGCACTCATGAGCTATGACTGCATTAAGTTCCTCATCATTCAAAAGTTCAACAAGGCCTGAAGTAATCGTTATATATATCTTCGTATCACCGAATGTCCATGCATTAGGCTCCGGATCCATCTCAAGATAGAACTCAGGCTCGGCTATACCTAACCTTTTACAGATAGGAGGCAGATGATTGTACAGGTGTGGCAACTGCGTTGGTGACAGTCTTATGGTAGATGCCATATTTACTCCATATTGCATCTGCTCCAGACCAATCTGAAGAAACTTTTTCACCAATGCAGGAAAACCTGGGATGCTCTCCAACGTTCTCAACGCCGCCGCATCTTCCGGATGGATGAAGTCTGATGGATTTATCATCAGGTTACAGTTTAGTATCAGTTACCCCCTACTTCTCACCCCAATCCATATCCAGCTCCAATCCGCAATTGTCGCAGAAGACCTGATGCTTGTAAATCGGATTTCCGCATTTGCGGCAGAAGAATTCCTCTTCGGAATCCTGGATACGTTTCTTCAAAACCTGATACAGTTCGGTCTCTTCGCGCTTGATGAGGTCGTAGCCGAGCTTCAGCAGGAGCTTGATGGTCTTCATGGCCATCTCACGGTCATATTCCTTCTCGCTTTCAGGAAGCTTTGAGTAAGGTACCATATCCGGATTCTGCTTGAGCGCATCGTTACGTACAGGTCCGTATGTCCATCCCTCCTTCTGACGGTTTTCAGCCCAGATTTCGTGTGCATTTTCAGCTATGGCTTCACGCAGTTCGTTCAGGTCCTCTGTCAATTCGACATCCGAGAGATCTATCGGCTTAGGAATATATGTATTCATATCTTTTGTGGTTATGGTTACAAGATAGTTCTTTGAGTCTGCCCATGCATCTGCAAAGCGGCTTGCAGGATATGAATCTGCTGCATTCGGAGAATCCGGATCAAACAAAGTGACCGTATCTTTCTCGACGTCATATGCAAGAACAACGACTGTGTGATCAGGTATCTGACCGAACAATATGTCTTCCTTCAATTCTTCCACAGGATCCCCGATCAATTCTCCCCCATCGACGGCAGCAATGAGATGATCCCCTGCAGCCAAGGCCGTACGGATATCTTCTAATGTGCATTTGAAGCGGCGGGTAACGTTCAGACCCTGATTCTCCAGATGACGGCCTATGTTGTGAAGAGCAGTGCCGTCCTTTTTCTGCCATCCGTTTCTGATTGCATCCTGCAGCAGAACATTCTCATCAAAGTCAAATCCGGCTTTGCGGATCACATATTTCTCACACTCCAGACTGCAATGACTCTCATCATCGCAATTTGCAGCAAGAGCCGTCATCGGAAGAATCTCGAAGTCACGCGAATCCAACCCCAGTTCCTTATCTACAGCTTGAGAAATATGCATCAGTTCCCTCAACTGCGCATCTTCGGCAAGCGACTGAAGGATACAATCGCTTTCCTGTGCCGTGGCATTGCCTTCCAGAAAGGCAGCCAGAACCTCTGCCGAAAAAGTGTTATCTACAGGCTTTTTCATATTTATCCATTTCTTTAAGTGCCAGACCGGTCAATGCCGCCACTGCACGTTTCTTGATATTATACAAATTATCAGTGTTTGTTCTGAGTTCATGAGCAACCTTCGCAGGTTCCGCATCATCCAGAATCAGACGTTTTATCACATATGCATACCTTCTGTTAGGCATCATGTCCATAAGGCGTCGCATATCAATTACAGCCGATATTCTTCTCTCTGTATCAACAACTTCGGACTTTGCAGCACAATCTAATAGAGCCTCTTTCGAGGTATCATCTATCATATCGTCACGCTTGGCTATGAAAAAGCGGATCGCCACCACCTTCATCCACTGATATACGGAACTCCTGCCCTGAAACTGTCTCAGACGGTATGCATCATTTTCCATCAGGTGTATATAGAATTCATTTACGAATTCATCATAATCAACGGGATATGAGAAAACAAAACGGATGATAGTGATAAAAAGCGGACGGCAACGGATGAAAAAGAATTCATCCGTCACCTCATTGTCACGCTGTATGAGTTTGTCAACTATTTGCTTGTCCGTCATCATACGTCCCTCATTACATCAAGGATATTGGTCACTATCGCTTTGTCATATTGCTTTGATGATTCCAAAAGCTCATCATATGGGGCTATATCCTTGTGGTAGAAATTATCCTTGAGATACCTGTTGATAGCCTTGCCTTGCTTCACTACATCTGAATCAGGATCCATCAACATAGAATTGATTTTATGTCTCTTGGAGGCAAACATCGGCTGAGTACCGAGAAGTAACCTTTCCATATTCCATCTGTTATGTTCAACCTCGGACAGGCTTGCAATATCGGATGGGCTCAAGAACGTATCGCCATCAACATTGTCGGGATCAAGACCCACACTGCGAAGTTTTATAGGAATGGAATTTGCCGCATACAGATTAGAAAGTTTGAAGACATATGCCAACTCGGTATCCCAATACTTCTCAAGCACAGAAAATTCTGCCATACCCTCATATTTGAGGCCGTTGTTTGCGAGCTGATACAGATAATTGATTCTCTTCGCCTTGACGATTCTCTTGCGGAACAGAGGGTCATAGCATTCATCCTTCATTCCGAAAGGATAGATATTGCCGTATCTATCCGTCTCATGAGCATATTTCAAGACTTCGCCACTGCGCGGCTGATAGACAAAGACAGGTATATGCTTGGCATATATAGCCTCAGGGAGATACAGAGCAGCGGCCACATTGGCATCCGACTCATTTTCGCACAATGCCATAGTAAGATACTCCTTCTTGCTGCATGCCCACTCTTGCAATAGCGAACGGATCTTGTCTGATTCGATGGAACCGTCAATGAATTCCCATTCTATATCAAGGAAATCCCCATATTCTGCAGACGGAGTTCTCTGCTTAAGCCTTATCTGATCTCCTTTTTCATCCCAGTAAACATAGTCTGCATGGGAAAGACGGAAGAGATTGTCATAATGTCCGAGAAAGAAGTCCATTTCCTCTCTGATATCCGGAGCGATGAAACAGATCTTGGTTCTGTTCTTTCCATCCTTGAAATTAGGAAAATGAGCGATATGGGCTACTGTAGAGGCCATAGCATAGCTCATCTGGGTCATTCCATATATCACGAACCTGACTGTTTCCTCGGAATCCGCCTTGATTCCCTCACGATCTATAGCCGGGAAACGACATTTCACCGCGTCTGTACTACATCCGCACTGTGCATCATACTCTCGGGAAACCAGAACTCTTTGAGCCCAATTCTCCAAAGAATTGATGATATTCAGATATAGCCATGTATCCTTTTCCTTCTTGCCGAACTGAAGTACATGATATGTCGATACTCTGTCGACGACCAGATAGCACTGCACGGCACGGCGTACATCCTTGCAGACAGTTTTCACCAGCTTCCAGCACTCAAGATTGATGGAATCGTGGTCAATTTCATTATCTTCACCCAGAATATATATGCTGTATGCTTCATCAATCTGCACATTACGAAGTGTCTGCTCTATGATTCTGGATCCATTAAGCCATGTAACATCCAGCTTTTCCTCCATTTCAGGAATATCAGACAGAATCTTATCATGAAGCTTTTCCGTATCCAATGTCGTAAGCACCACAATCTTCCTGTTCTGATGGACTCCTGTCTGTATGAACTCACGTAACATATTCACGAGCATCGAATTTGCTCCAAGCACCAACACATGGTCATCAAATCTATATCTTACACGACCTTTCTTGAAGTCCTGAATTCTGTTATTTACAATGTTTCCAAGCACCGTGATCAACATTGCGGTAAAAAATACAGCACCCGAAAGAGTCACTATCAACTGGGCCAGAACCGAAAATGGAGCTTTTTCACTATCATTGAATGATCCCGGATCCAGCATAAGTTCCAATGCCCTGATAAAAGGTTCCTGAATCTCCTCACTAGAAGCTGGAGACAGCTGAAGCACTATGGTTCCCAGCACAAGTACTATGACCAATGCCCCAGTAAGGAACATGACCTGCCGAGCCCAACCACTTGAAAACGACCTGTCAAACCAGCGGACTCCCTTATTCCAGTATTTTTTCAGACGGTTCATCTGCTCTTCTTGAATGAATCAATTGTATCCTGAACAACTATTTCCAATACGGCCTCCTGCGTTCTTTTTATGACCTTATCCTTAAATGATGGTTCTTTCTTTGATTCTTTATCAGCATCTTTATCTTCATTCTTCCGAGCTTCCATGTACAGCTGCTTAATTAACAGACAATAACGTCCTGAAAGAATAAGCACAACAGTTGTTATGATCAGAATCGTCACAAGTACGATACACACATTATTACAGATATGCCGCTGCTTCCAACTCATAATCAACATTACCGCAAGAACAGCTGCAATCACTATGGCATAACATCCCAATACCCAAGGCATCGGTTTCAGCTTAAAAATATCCTTCAAGCCATCCTTCTTATCTTTATTCGAGGAACTTGCCTCAGCGGGCTCTGATGATTTATTATCCGGACATTCACTCCCTTCAGTATCGTTCACAATCTTCTGCAACGATTCTTTAACGCTATCCAGAACGACTCTTTCCGTCTCAAGTTTGAACTCAAGACGCTGTACTTCTATTTCCTGAGATAATTCATCCACAGTCTTTCCATTCTGATTCTTCATAGGGTTATTGCTTATCGGTTTTTACTTAATAGTTGCACATATTCATTCAGGGTTTTTGCAGGATCGGTCTCATTAAGATCCGTAAAGACTACACCCAGAACTTCTTTTGAATCATTTGCCATAACCTGGTTTCCTTCTTCCAGACCAGAATCCTTAAGATATGCAATGATATCCTCCAGCTTACTCTTCAGATCAATGATGACACTGGAGCATGAAAGTATCGAATAAAATCGTTCTATCAATCCATACATCCTGACAGAACAAACTTCCTCCAGATATTCAATCAGATCCTGCCTATACACCAGTAAATCATCTGAATTCGTACCGGCCATGCGCTCAACAAGAGTGTTCTTCATTGCCTTATCATACGATGCCTGGAGACGGGTTGCATCAGCAGGAACAATCATCCTGTCATATTCTCCGGCACATCTCGCAAGATTGGAAGACATTTCATGCAAAGCCTCCGGAAGAACCTTTATTCCATGCCTCCAGGCATATTCCTCCACACGTCCCAATACTCCGGACTCTGCATCATGTATCAATGCTTCAATATCAAGACTGTCTATAAACGCCTGATATTCTTCTGCTATCTTATCCTTTACATCCAGTTTGAACTCATCGGGAAGATAATTGAGAAAATCCCCCTCTTCATTCCTGAACCGATCAAAATCCAAATTGGCATAAATGAGTTTATGAATCTCCTCCTTACACGATTCAACCACTTTCCCGGCTTTTCCTACGGGACCTGACCCCGACACCGGATAAAGAAATTCCGCAACTTCGGAGATCGGATCGGAGGTCTGAAGAAGGAACTGACACAATGAATTCATAGGCAGAATTTTAAAGATTCTACAAAATTAGCCATAAATTAATAAAAAACAAGGTAATAACATATTTGAAAATCAACGTTTATTTCATAAATTGCGACTGATTAAAACACTATCGTAATATGACACACGAAGTCTTCATCAGTTATTCATCCAAAAACAAGAACGCAGCCCAGGCAGTATGCCATATTTTAGAGCAGAACAGAGTGAAATGCTGGATGGCCCCAAGAGATATTCCGGGAGGTTACTCATATGGAGATCTTATTGAAGATGCAATAAATACTTCTAAAGTATTCATTGTCATATTTTCTGAATCATCATCTGCATCACAGTGGTGTCAAGCCGAGTTGAACATCGCATTTACCGAACAGAAGCATATAATTCCTTTCAGGATTGACGAAGCTCCTTTGAAAGGATCAAACCGTCTGATTCTTAATCAAGCACATTGGATTGACGCATATCCCGACTATGAGGAGAAGTTCAGAGAACTGGTCGAGTCTGTCCTTATGGTTCTGGGAAGAAAACACCAAAAGATGCAAGTCGAATGTTCGGAATGCAAACCTATTAACATGATAATGGTCGAGGGCGGTACATTCTGCATGGGAGCGACAAAAGAACAGGGAAAGGACGCATCAGACGATGAGCGACCTGTGCATGAAGTTACATTATCTGATTTTTATATTTCCGAGTCACCTGTCACGGTAAGCCAGTACAGAGAATTCTGCAATGCTACCGGTCGAAGCATGCCTCCTGAACCAAACTGGGGATGGATTGACAGTCACCCGATTGTAAATGTCTCATGGCATGATGCGGACGAATTTGCACGATGGAAAGGAATGCGCCTGCCTACGGAAGCTGAATGGGAATTTGCAGCAAGAGGAGGAGTACACACCAGACACTGCAAATATAGCGGAGGAAACATCATTGACGATGTCGCATGGTACGAAGGGAATACGAACAAGTCCGGAACAATGCCCGTAATGACAAAAAAGCCTAACGAATTAGGGTTGTATGATATGAGCGGGAATGTATATGAATGGTGCAACGACTGGTGCGACGACTATACATCAGAGGCACAGCATAATCCTTCCGGACCGGAAGAGGGAATAATAAAGGTTGGAAGAGGCGGAAGCTGGCACAGTCCGTCCAAAAATCTGAGGATATCCAACAGAGACAATGACCCTCCTGAATTCTATTGCCACAATGTAGGATTCAGAGTAGCCTCTGACAAATAAAAAACACCTCCCCGACGATTTTACCCGCCCGGGAGGTGAACCATAACCCTATTATTAACAACTAAACTAACCGTGACTTAGGATTTTGCAAAGGGTATGCCAGAGACGGAAGACGATCTTGAGACGACGTGTATATTTTTCATCGATGGCGGCTATTTCTTCCGACAATGTCTTCCGGGCAGCGCGGAGCTGTCCTTCCTTGTCACGAGTCTTTTCTCCGGATTCCGGAGCCATGAGCAGGGCTCCTGTGTTCATAACATCAAAAAAGGTCTAAGTGTTAAATCCACCCAGACCTTTTCAGATATTATACCAAACGCAGCTTCACGCTGCTCATATAGTCTTAAAGTCTTGCCTTGAGAGCCTCTGCCTGCTCCTCATAACCCGGCTTGCCGAGGAGGGCGAACATGTTCTTCTTGTATGCCTCAACGCCTGGCTGGTCGAACGGATTGACGCCGAGCATATAGCCGCTGATACCGCATGCCTTCTCGAAGAAATAGAAGAGAGCTCCGAGGTTGTACTCGTTCACACGCTCGATAGAGAGAGAGATCTGAGGAACGCCTCCATCGATGTGAGCAAGCTTTGTTCCGAGTTCAGCCATTGCGTTGCACTCCTCTACATGCTTGCCTGTGAGGAAGTTGAGACCGTCAAGGTTCTGAGGATCATTCTCGATGAGCATAGAGCGGTTGCTCTTCTCGACGCTTACTACGGTCTCCATGAGAGTGCGCTCACCATCCTGGATGTACTGACCCATAGAGTGAAGGTCTGTTGTGAAGTTTACAGATGCCGGGAAGATTCCGAGGCCATCCTTTCCTTCTGACTCTCCGTAGAGCTGCTTCCACCACTCGCCGAGGAATGTGAGCTTAGGGTTGTAGGCAACAAGGATCTCTATCTTCTTACCCTGATTGTAGAGAGCATTACGCATTGCAGCATACTGGATTGCAGGGTTGCACTCAGCGCATGGTTTTGCACATGCCTCTTCCATTGCGAGGGCTCCCTGAAGCATTGCGTTCATATCGAAGCCTGCAAGCACGATAGGAAGGATTCCCACTGGAGTGAGAACAGAGAAACGACCGCCTACATTGTCCTCGATCACGAAAGTATTGTAGCCTTCCTGGGTAGCAAGTCCCTTGAGGGCTCCGCGAGCTTTGTCTGTAACTGCCACGATACGCTCGGCAGCCTCAGCCTTGCCGTATGTATCCTCAAGATATTTCTTGATAAGACGGAAAGCGACAGCCGGCTCAGTTGTAGTACCTGACTTCGAGATCACAACGCAAGCTGCGTTTCTCTCCTGAACCAGATCCATGAGCTCGCACATATACTCTTCTGAAAGATTCTGTCCTGCGAAAACGATCTCAGGAGCCTCGTCCTTGTTCTTGAGCTGCTTTGCGAACTGATGTGAAAGAGCCTCGAGAGCGCACTTTGCACCGAGGTATGAACCACCGATACCGATAACCACCACGAGATCCACTCCCTTTGACTTCCAAAGGTCTCTGATCGCCTCACAGTCAGCTACGAGAGTGCTGTTGAGAGTCTCGGAAGGAAGGTGTTTCCATCCAAGAAAATCATTTCCTGCACCTGTCTCGTTCTCAAGTACATCAAGAGCGGCAAGAGCCTTCTCGACATAAGCCTTGTAGTCTGCATCATTTACAAAGGAGCTGCAGCCTCCCAAATTTACCTTTACCATAATTGTATTTATTTTTAAATCATTTGTCTATACACAACTTGGCAAAGTTAATATTTTTTGCGTAAACGGCTATAAAATAATTATATTTGTAGAACCTATTGATTAGATGAACATAAAACAGACTGATAATGAGACGATTCAGAACCATAATCACCGCAGCCATCGCTGCCTTCCTTCTTATTCCTGCTGCAGCTGACGCACAGGGAAAAGCCGGCATCGTAGCCCACAGAGGATTCTGGAACTGCGAAGAAGCCGGATATGCAAAGAACTCCGTGGCTGCGCTCAGATGCGCCCAGGAGGCAGGATTCTGGGGCAGCGAATTCGATGTGAACATGACTCAGGACGGAGTGCTCATAGTATACCACGACAGCGATGTCGAGGGCAGGAAGATCGAAAAGCATCCGTACTCCGACTTCAAGGATTTCAAGATAAAGAACGGGGAGACCATCCCTACCATCGACCAGTATCTGGAACAGGGAAAGAAATATCCCGAGACCATGCTTGTATATGAGATGAAGCCTCATTCATCGGACGAGGTGGAAGACAGGTTCATAGAACTCACGATTGCAAAACTGAAGGAGCACGACCTGCTTGACCCGGAAAGAGTCATGTTCATATCTTTCAGCTTCCACATATGCGAGATGATGGCGGAGAAGCTTCCTGGCTTCACAGTACAGTACCTTGGCGGAGAGAAGAGCCCGAAAAAGGTGAAGGCAACCGGGATCAATGGCATAGATTACAACTACAACGTCCTGAATCTCAAGAAGAAATGGATATCGATGGCTCATAAGATGGACATGAGCACAAATGCATGGACAGTGAACAAAGAGAATGATATGAAGACAATGTTCGAGCTCGGAGTCGACTACCTGACCACAGATCAGCCTCTCGAAGCAAGAAATCTCATGAAAGAAATGGGAATAACAGAAATCAGATAAGAATCACATTTTTACAAAAGATGAAGTGCACCGGCAGCAATGTCAGTGCACTTCTATTATATCATCCAACGATGTAGAATACAGACGTGAACGGAAATCACTTCGTATCCCGTCAGCATAATGACCCGGACGCTGTGTGGCAAGGCGAAGCTTTGAAGAAGTCTGCGACGAACTGTTCACAGCATCCATTACCTTGGACAGCTTGTCCTGTTTCTTACGGAGCTCATCATCAAAATCAAATATAGAAGCCTGGATTGCATCAGCCGCAATGATATTGCTTACCGTCACTCCAGCCTTCTTGTATTTATATCCTGGACGATATATGGTCCGGAAAGCTTTCAGAGCCGCACTGACTATTTCATGAGCACTGTTTGCAGCCACATCCAGCCTGATGGTTGCTGACGGGAAATATTGAGCCAGATCATCCCTGAAACGGTTGGTATACATGAAGGTCGTGACATCACAGGCCGCCGAATCCTCTTCCCTGAGCTTCTGCGCACATTTGGCTGCAAAGTCCGAAACTCTCAGAACAAGTTCCTTCTCATCTTCGACCATATCTGCAAATGACCGTGACGTACAGATGGACTTTCTCCTGTCTTCACGTTCCTCTTCTACAGCCACACGGCCATTCAATTCCTCCCATGTACGAAGTCCGTTGACATGGAAATTGGAAGCAACCCACTCGCGTGGACGAAGAGCATAATCCAAGGCTGTACGCACTCCCTTTTCGAGCATCTTGGGAGCGAGCCTTCGTCCTATGCCCCAGACGTCATCTATAGGTGTAAGTCCCAGAGCCTTAAGCCTTTTTGCATCCGTATCCATCATACACACGCCGTGATATCCGGTATATTTCTTGGCAAAATGGCTTGCAATCTTAGCCAGAGTCTTGGTCGGAGCCACTCCTATGCTCACAGGTACACCCACCCATTTGCGGATCTTATCCACAAGATTCAGGCATAGCTGAGGAACCTTTTCAGGATCGATGCCTTCAAGATGCAGAAAGGCCTCATCAATGGAATATATCTCTATCTTAGGTACCGCATCAGCAAGAAGTGACATGACTCTGGAAGAGAGGTCACCATATAACGCATAATTCGAAGAACAAGCATGCAGTACTCCCTCATCCGCATAATGCTTCACCTGATAGAAAGGTACGCCCATCTTTATGCCCATGGCCTTGCTTTCATTGCTTCGTGACACGACGCAGCCGTCATTGTTCGAAAGCACAACGACAGCCTTGCCCTCCAGCTCCGGCCGGAAGACCCTCTCGCATGAAACGAAGAAATTATTGCAGTCAACCAATGCGTACATTCTATCTTACTTTCTTGATGACATAAGTCACGACACCCCACATCTTGAAATCCGAACCTTCTCCCACTTCTATCGACGGATATCTGTCATTCGCCGGCACAAGAGTCAGACCTCCGTCATGGAATCTGAGGTACTTCAATGTGAATTCACCATCCACGAAGCATACGGCCATATCACCGTCCTGGGCATCCAAAGCCCTGTCAATCACGAGGATATCACCTTCCTCAACACCTGCATCTATCATGGAATCACCCACCACCCTGCCATAGAATGTGGCGGCCGGGTGCTTTACGAGTTCACGGTTCAGGTCAATCGCCTGAGTCATATAATCTGTAGCCGGGGAAGGAAATCCTGCATGAATCCCATCCTGAGCCATCTTCGGAAGTTCTTTTTCTGTCATATATCAACCTTGTCCGACAAAGTTAGCAAATCTTTAACCATTTTTGATATCTTTGCACTCATGCACCGCCTCATCGACGACATATCAGCTTTTCTTAAAGCCAACGGATTTGAATGTTCCCTTCAGATGCGTCACGGGCTTGATGTCATATGTACAAAGACCCTTGACGGAAGGCATGACCGCATGATTCTGCCGCTGGAAATAAATTCCTGCACATTGGAAGAAGCTACGCAGACAAGCGAAGACACATATGAGGCAATACGCATGACAAGGTCACAGGAAGGATACCCCCTCATCATAACGGAAGACCGTTGGAAAAGGCAGAGGGAGATGATGGAGTCAAGACTTCTAGCCCATCTGGAACTTTTCAGCCAGGCATACGCACGCAATTGCGAGATAAGGCGAATCGAAAAGGCTGAAGCTCAAGAGTTTCTGAGCAAGCACCATTCATACGGATATGCTGCATGCAAGTACCGTTACGGTCTTTTTCTGAAGAGGCATACGGGGCATATTGCAGAGGAGATGAGGTCCCTCGACAAGCTCGGGATGACAGGAGAGAAGTTCGGGATGACAGAAGGGGGCTCGGGGATGACAGAAGGGAAGCTGATCGCTGTGGCTACATTCTCGAACGCACGCAGATGGATAAAGGACGGGAAGGAGATCCGTTCATACGAGTGGACCCGCTACGCCTCACTCCCCGATCTCAGAGTCAGCGGAGGCATGGGCAAGCTGCTGAAGGCATTCATCAAGGAAGTGGAGCCTGATGACATCATGAGCTATGCCGATCTGGAATGGTCAGAAGGAGAGGTGTATGAAAGACTTGGCTTCAAGTCTGAAATGATGAAGGAACCGGTGGTATTTACCATTGATCCGGAAAATTGGGAGAGAAGGGCTGTGAAGGGGTCCCTCGACAAGCTCGGGATGACAGGAGACAGGCTCGTGATGACAGGAGAGAATCTCGGGATGACAGGCACGTTTTTCTTCCGGAACTTCGGAAGCCGGAAATTCAGGCTCAAACTGACTGAATACAGATAAAATCATTATATTTGTAGGTTGTTAAAACTGAATGATCTTAAAACAATAATACAATGGAAGCAATCGTAAAGACAGATTTCAATTTTCCAGGCCAGACCGGCCACTATGTGGGAAAGGTACGCGACGTGTACAGCATCAATGACGAATATCTCGTAATGGTCGTATCTGACCGTATATCAGCATTTGACGTTGTCCTCCCTAAGGGTATTCCTTTCAAGGGTCAGGTACTCAACCAGATTGCGGCAAAATTCCTTGACGCTACAGAAGACATCCTTCCTAACTGGAAGATCGCCGTTCCTGATCCTATGGTGACAGTGGGTCACAAATGCGAGCCGTTCAAGGTTGAGATGGTCATCAGAGGCTATCTTTCAGGACATGCATGGAGAGAGTACAAGGCTGGCAAGCGTACAATCTGCGGTGTCGAGATGCCGGAGGGAATGGTAGAGAACCAGAAGTTCCCTACTCCTATCATCACTCCTACCACAAAGGCAGCTGAGGGTCATGACGAGGACATTTCAAAGGAGGAGATCATCGCTCAGGGTATCGTGAGCAAGGAGGATTACGAGCAGCTCGAGGCTTACACTCAGGCTATCTTCCAGAGAGGAACTGAGATCGCAGCCAAGATGGGACTTATTCTCGTTGACACAAAGTATGAGTTCGGAAAGAAGGATGGAAAGATCTATCTCATGGACGAGATCCACACTCCGGACTCATCACGTTATTTCTACGCAGAGGGTTACGAGGAGCGTCTTGCAGCAGGAGAGAAGCAGAAGCAGCTTTCTAAGGAGTTCGTTCGCGAGTGGCTCATGGCCAATGGTTTCCAGGGTCAGGACGGACAGCAGGTACCTGAAATGACTGAGGATATAGTCAACGGAATCACAGACCGTTACGTTGAGCTTTACGAGAACATCGTCGGAGAAAAGTTCGAGAAGGCAGAAGGCGCAGACATCCAGGCACGTATTGAAAAGAACGTGACCGACTGTCTCGCCAATCTCTAGAAATCAACATACCACATAAGATCATGAAACGCATAACCGCAATCATGGCCGCGATGCTCTGCCTCTGCATGAGCTCGCAGGCCAAGATAACAATGTCGAACCTCTGCACTGACGGAATGGTTCTTCAGCAGAATTCCGAAGCTGCCGTATGGGGTACTGCAACCCCAGGTGCGCTGGTGACCGTGACTCCGTCATGGAACGGAAGTTCATACAAAGGAAAGGCCGATGCCGACGGAAGATGGACAGTGAAGGTCTCGACACCTGCTGCCAGCTACAAGCAGCATTCCATGACGGTGAAGGGTGACGGATCAAGCATCCGCATCAACGATGTCCTTGTAGGCGAAGTCTGGTTCGCATCAGGACAGAGCAACATGGAAATGCCTATGCGAGGCTTCTACAACTGTCCTGTGGAAAATGCGTTGGAGTATATAAGCGGACCGGCTGCTACAGAGAAAATCAGGATGTTCACCGTTCCGATCAAGCAGTCATACGAGCCTTTGACAGAGGTGGATGCAAAATGGCAGGGAGCAGAATCATCTACGATTCCTGACATGAGTGCTACCGCATATTTCTTTGCCAGAAAACTGAATGAGACATTGGATGTTCCTGTAGGCATAGTATCATGTGCATATGGCGGAGCACGCATCGAGAGCTGGACTCCGAAGGAGATTCTTGAAACATATCCGGATGAGGATCTCAGCCGCGAGGCAATCGAAGCTCAGGTACATTACGTGCGCCCATACCTTGCATACAATGCCATGCTCAATCCTGTGAAAGGTTATACTGTCAAGGGATTCATATGGTATCAGGGTTGCTCGAATGTAGGAAAACATGACCAGTTCGTAGAACGCATGAACAATATGGTTCTCCACTGGAGAGAAGAATGGGACGATGCCGACGCTGAACTTCCGTTCTACATGGTGGAAATAGCTCCTTACAGATACAAGCCTGTACCTGAGGTTAGTTATTCATCCATGCTCCGCGAGGCTCAGCATGAGGCTGCTGCCGCTATTCCTAACTGCGGAATCGTGGTCACTAACGACCTGGTGGATCCGTTTGAGATGGACAACATCCATCCTATGAGGAAGAAGGAAGTCGGTGACCGTCTTGCATATCTGGCACTTAACCGCAACTACGGATTCAGCCGTGTTGCATGTGACAGTCCTGAAGCAGTAAGATGCATCAGGATGCAGAACAGCAACGAGCTTGGCGTCGAACTCACCAATACTCCTAACGGTCTCAGCCGATGGATGGAGATCAAGGGTCTTGAAGTGGCAGGAAGCGAAGGTGTATTCTACCCAGTTACATACGCATACTTTGAATCAAGCCCTAAGGTATTGAGAATCAGATCGGAATTCGTACATGACCCATGTGAAGTACGCTATGGTTGGGGCGATTTCAATCCTGGCAATCTCAAGAATACAGAGGGTCTGCCGGTAGCGCCATTCTGGGTGAAACTTGAAAAATAACATAACTATGAACAAGTTGTTTGATATAACAGGAAAGGTGGTTGTCATTACCGGAGGTACAGGTGTCCTTGGAAAGGCAATCGCGAAATATCTTGCTCTTGAGGGAGCGAAGGTTGTGATCCTCGGACGAAGAGCCGAGGCCGGAAATGCAATAGTTGAAGATATAAAGGCAGCTGGCGGAGAAGCTATGTTCCTCACTACCGATGTGATGAAGCAGGAGGTTCTTGAGCAGAATCTTGCAGACATCAAGGCTGCATATGGCCGCGTGGATTCACTTCTGAATGCAGCCGGAGGAAACATGCCGGGAGCCACCATTGCTCCAGACGGAACATTCTTCGACCTCAAGCCGGAGGAATTCCAGAGGGTTCTTGACCTCAACCTCACCGGCACAGTCATTCCTTCACAGGTATTCCTGAAGCAGATGGTGGAGCAGGGCGAAGGCACAATCGTCAATTTCTCGAGCATGGCAGCATTCCGTCCGATGACACGAGTAGCCGGATATGCAGCGGCAAAGGCAGGAATCAGCAATTTCACAGCATTCCTTGCTACCGAGGTTGCCAAGAAGTTCGGAGAGAAGATCCGAGTGAATGCCATTGCTCCGGGATTCTTCCTCACAGAACAGAACCGCACCCTTCTCACCAATCCTGACGGAAGCTGGACTCAGAGAGGTGCAGACGTGATCAGACAGACTCCGTTCGGACGTATGGGAGAGCCGGAAGAGCTTTGCGGCACCATTCATTATCTGATCAGTGACGCATCGAAGTTCGTCACAGGCACAGTTGCCGTGGTGGACGGAGGTTTCAACACATTTGCAATGTAATTTATGAAAGGAGTATATGTATTTCTCGCTGACGGATTCGAGGTATCAGAAGCACTTACCACCGTCAATATGCTCCGCAGAGGCGGAGTCAATGTAAAGACTGTATCAATCTATGACGACAGGATCGTCACCAGCTCCAACCGCATTCCGGTGGTTGCAGACATGGCATTCGGAGAATTCAGGGCATCGACATCATTCGGTCCATGTCTTCCTACGGACGTGATGATCTTCCCGGGAGGTATGCCTGGTTCTGCCAATCTTGCAGCATTCCCGAAACTTATGGACATCATGCAGCAGCATTATGCAGAAGGAGGTACAGTGGCTGCCATCTGCGCTGCTCCTAGCGTTGTCCTCAGCCTTCTTCCAGACCTTGAAGGCAGGAAGATGACTTGCTATGACGGTTTCGAGGAGGCTCTTGCCGCCAAGGGCGCCGAGTATGTGAAGGAGGGTGTCGTGATCGACGGCAACATCATCACTGGTCGTGGTCCGGGATGGGCAGTGGAGTTCGGTCTTGCAATTCTTGCTCATATCAAGGGTCAGGAGATTGCAGACAAGGTAAAGGCCGGCTTGATGCTTTAATCTATAGGAAAAGATAAAAGACAGGGTTCACAAAGCAGTGAACCCTGTCTTTTTATTTTTTCACGAACAGAATTGCCATCAAAGGCAGTGCGATTATTGCCATGGTTGCACTTATCGGGAGATATATGCCGAAGCTGACATATTTCACTATAAGATAAGTCACGAGCAGAAGTCCTATACCCATGGCACTTGATATGAGATAATGCTTTCTGATATCAGTGCTCTTGCATACAATACGGCTCAAGTTAGGCACTCCGAGAGAGATGAATCCGATCGGGCCGCATATGGATACGGAGCTTGTGACAAGGAACATGATCGCAAGAAGAAGAAGAGCTTTCTGAAGATTGGACAGCTCGATCTCTCCATTGAAATGACGTGTCAAGGCTTTTGCAGTCCAAACAGCTGCCGCCAGGCCGATTCCAAAAAGAATGAGGGAGAAGATGATGTCGCCTGTCGTGACACCTTCAAGATTGAAGTTGGCGGCACCCCAGAGATAATACTGTTTCAGAAGGTCACCGTTCGGAGCATTCGTCACTACGATCGTTCCCAAAGAACCGATGAAGGTTCCAAAAATGATTCCGAACGTGATGAGATTCTGGGTACTCACCTTCAATGTAACGAAAAAGCACACGATAGTGCATATCAGAGTACAGATGAAACTTCCCACCGTAAGGGAACACCATCCGGACATCGTCGCGGCCGCGGCACCCAGGCATGCCGCACTGCCAAGCCCAAGGCTATAGACATCACCCAGCTGGTTACGCCACAAATATTGCATCTGGATGCCGCCTATCGGCAATGCTATTCCAGAAATAAGAACATACAGAAGACTTAGCATATATATCAGAATTTATATTCGATTCCACCTATGATATTTCGGCCGGGCATAGGATAACCGCTGACTGTCTCATATCTGCTGTCAAGAATATTCTTTACAGACAGTCTGAACATCAATTGCCCCATCCTGTGAAGATTCATAGACTTGCTGAAATTAAGATCAAGGGTATTGTAATCCGGAAGTTCTCCTGCCCCATCAGACCTTCCGGAGCGGAGCTGCCATACAGGATCCAACCTCCATCCGCGCCATTCAAGGCTGGCACTTACGATCATCGTATGACGGGCGATATATGGTATCTGCTGCCCGAAGGTATAGCTGTCGGGAGTCTTGTCCACAGCCGACTGATATGTATATCGTGCATCGGCAGATGCCTTCAGCAATCCGGATTCATATGACATTCCGACGAGGAGATCCATTCCTGCCGATCTTACCTTACCGATATTGTATGGAGCCCATATTGCAGGGTCTTCCTTTGTAGGCGCGGATGTTATCTTATTTTTCAGCAGGTTAAGGAAGGCATCGGCCTTGGTCACGAATGCCCAACCCGACGGACAGGTTCTGTGGGAATCAATTCCTACATCGGTCAGCCAGGCATCTTCCGCACGCAGTTCCGGATTGCCATATCCGACATAATACAGTTCATTGAATGTGGGTATTCGGTATGCACGCCTTCCGAATGCCACTATGTCGAGCCCCTTGAAGGCTGTAAAACGCAAATCTGCAGAAGGAGAGAATGCATTTCTTGACAATCCGTCCATGTCAAAGGCACCTTCGTATTCCAAAGCGACATTTGCCATCAGCCTGTCCGTCCTGAATGAAGATGCAACGGCAGATATGGCTGTTATTCGGGATGCCTCATAGATATCGGACTTGAGTCCGTCAAACATAGCGTCAGCTGCGAATGTCAGCTTCCACCATTCCTTGATCTGGAAATCGTGAGCCGTATTGAGCTGGAACTCTGTCTGGCCATACCTGCTGTCTCCCCAGATGCTGGAATAGAAGATATCGTCATATGACCCTTTGGCACTGAGATGAAGCGTGTAGAGCTGGGAGAAAGCCTTTTCCAAGACTCCCTGCAGGAACGAATTCATATCCTTCTGCCTGTCATCTGACGGGTAGGACACAGGACCGGGAGTACCTCGTTCCGACCTGTTATAATAAGCCTTTACATGATATTCTCCTCCAGGTATGATTCCAAACAGATCTACACCGGCACGTATCTGTGCGACATCATTATTGCTTCTTGTCTGATTGTCAGCATGTCTGAAATTGCCCCGGCTGAATATTCCTGATGCATTTGCCGACAATGATATCCTGTCGGAAAGGCGGAAATCCATCCTGGCAGAAGGAAGATATGTCCCGAACGAGCCGGCGGAAAACCGGACGGTTCCGGCCACAGGAGATGTTCCGAAATGAGGTCTGGCAGTCTTGAAGGATATGCTGTTCTGTGCATAGTCGACAATTGCAGACGAATAGTTTTCCAGATCCGTCATTCCCAGATCGTTCTGACCGGACTGGACATTTCCGACTCTGACTCCGTCAATGTAGATTGCCGTATGAGCACTGCCGAGCCCTCTCAGACTTGCCGTCTTCAGGCCTGCGTAACCGCCATTGTCACCGACATGGATTCCCGGGCTATGCAAAAGGACATCGGTAATTGTGAAGGAATTCTCAACAGACAAAGTGTCAGTTCTGGAGACTACCACTCCCCTGTCTGCAGTAATTGTGACCGCATGAAGCGAATCAGTAACGGACTCATAAGAATCCGGCTGCAAGCCTGCCGCCAGCAGACCTGCCAATAGGAAAAATGAATATGACATTATTTTACGCCATTACAGGAACTTGACCCCGAGTTCCATTTGTTTGACTTGATCATGGCAGGTCTTCGGACTCATCCCCACTCTCCTGCGCCTTCTCACAGCATTCAGCTGCAATGGCATCGTGCAGGCGTGTCCTGAGATTTACCGCTGCGGGCACAGTCCCGGATTCACACCGGGTTCCCTTACTCCATGACCCTGATTAAAATATGCTATTGAAGCTTTTCAGACTTCACGATAGTTTCATACAGATTCATACATCCTTCCTCCAGCAGATCCAGAACCAGTCCGAATCCTTCCACGCCCATATAATATGGATCCGGTATGTATGATATCTTATGGGTTGTCAGATAATCCGCCATCCTTCTGATCTTGTGGGTGGCCTCTACCGAAGGTGCAACATGCATCAGATCCTCATAGTTCTGATCATCCATGGCAACAATGAGGTCGAAATCATTGAAATCATAGCCACGCACCTGCCTTGCAGAATGTGTCAGGCCATATCCACGATAAAGAGCAGCCGTACGCATGCGACGGTCCGGATGCTGTCCGGCATGTCCACCGTACAGACCGGCAGAATCCGCTGCAATGCGTTCTGTCATTCCGTTTTCACGGACAATATGCTCGAATATCGCCTGAGCAGCCGGAGAACGGCATATGTTTCCCAGGCACACGAAAAGGACTTTGTATTTGTTGCTTATGTTTTCCATGTTACTTATGGACTATTATTCTCTGTATTCTGCGAGGCACTGAAGTCAATACTTCATATGGTATCGTACCTAAGATAGCAGCAAGATCGGTGATCTTAGGATCATCTCCGAATATAGTCACAGTATCGCCGACCTTCACATCAATTCCTGTCACATCAAGCATGCACATATCCATACAGATGTTTCCTATTGTCGGCACCCGATGTCCGTTGACAGTGAAATATCCCTTTCCACAGCTAAGATGACGGTCTACACCATCTGCATAGCCGACCGGTATTGTAGCTATCACAGTACCTTCCTGCGCTATCTTTCCATGACGACCATATCCGATGGTTCCGTCTTCCGGCCTGAGATTCTTGATCTGCAGAATCTTGCATTTGAATGATGCCACAGTTGTCAGATGATTTCCCGGCAACGCGCTTACTCCATATATTCCGATGCCCAGACGGACCATATCGAACTGATATTCCGTAAATCTCTCGATACCTGCGGAGTTAAGAATGTGATACAGCGGCTTATATCCGATGGATTCTGTCAGCATGTCAGCATTCTTCTTGAACAGGGCGATCTGATCCATTGTAAAATCATCACATGAAGGATCATCTGCTGCTGCAAGATGAGAATAGACAGATTTTACTTTTACGCTGTCACATGTCTTGAGAAATCCGACAAGCTCTTCCATCTCTTCAGTCATGAAGCCCAGACGGTGCATTCCGGTATCCAGCTTGATGTGAATCGGATAGTTCGTCATCCCCCTCTTCTGCAGAACATCGCACAGGAGCTTGAGGGAGTACATGTTCGGAATACCCGGTTCCAGTCCGTAATTTATGATCTGTTCGAATGAGTCTGTACCGGCAGTCAGCACCATTACTGGAGACTTTATGCCTGCCTGACGCAGCTCTATGCCTTCTATAGGATATGCCACAGCGAGATAATCCGCTCCGGCGTTTTCCATAAGCGAAGCAAACTCCACCGCACCATGACCATAGGCGTTGGCCTTTACCAGCACAAGAAGCTTTGTAGTATCTTCAAGTCTGGATCTGAAATATCTGTAGTTCTCAAGGCATCCGTCAAGATCGATTTCCAGCCTGGAGAAATCTTTGCTTATATACATCTTCGGTCAATGAATAAAACGAAAGGCAAAATTACGAAAATATATGAGAATATTCTATTTTTGTTGTCAGCATAGTATTTGCATATATATGCTGCCGTAATAAACAGAACATTTTGCCGGTCATGACACGACAAAATGTCAGTAAAACCGGATTATTAACAATTAAAAGCATATAAAAATGAACATTTGGATCATAATGATCGCCATCATGGTTCTGAGCTTCATCGTACAGCAGATGCTCCAGAGCCGCTTCAACAAGTATTCAAGAGTCGGACTCCCTAACGGAATGTCAGGTGCGGAGGTAGCACAGAAGATGCTCCATGACCATGGGATATATAATGTCAAGGTAGTTCCTACGCGAGGCATGCTCACCGACCATTTCAATCCTCAGACAATGACCGTAGCTCTCAGCGAAGGCGTATATGCCAGCCGAAGCGTTGCAGCAGCGGCTGTAGCGGCACATGAATGCGGCCATGCCGTACAGCACGCTCTGGGATACGCTCCTCTCCGTATGCGTTCAGCCCTTGTCCCTGTGGTGAATTTCGCATCTAACATTGTCCAGTGGATACTCCTTCTCGGAGTCCTTATGATCAACTCATTCCCGGGACTCCTGTGGTTTGGAATAATCCTTTTTGCGACTACAACCCTTTTCAGCTTCGTGACTCTCCCTGTAGAGATCAACGCCAGCAGCCGGGCGATCTCATGGCTCTCCCAGACCGGCATAACTGACGGACAGACCCGCCCGATGGCCATCGATGCCCTCAAATGGGCCGCTTATACTTATGTCATCGCTGCCCTCGGATCTCTCGCCACATTGCTTTATTACATCGGATTGGCTAGAAGAGACTGATGAACATATAACAATAAAAACTGACAGGCCGAATATGTTGCTTACATATTCGGCCTGTCAGTTTTTAATGGCTCATTACTTTCTCTTAGAAGTATCCAGCAGATACATATCTGCAAGAGGTATGAGGACAATGATGTCGAAGAAGGCTAGCATTGCTACTGCACCGAAGGCTCCGATCGTTAGAGCCATAGCCAATGCATAGAGGAAAGAGAATGCATGGAGAAGAATCAGTGCTATCGCGCAAGGAAGCCATATCTTCAATGAGGTGAGACGGTAAAGGATCACAGCCACTGTTGCAAATGCCAGCGGGATGAGGAACATGAGGTTCTCACCGATAGCGAAAAGAAGAGCTGCACTGAGCACAAGCATGAGGGCAAGCGATCCGAAGAGAATGTTGCCGGCATATTTTGCCGCAGCATTGGAAGCCGCATTGGCACGCATCGAGCCGGAAGTCTTACGGACAGCCTTGGCTCTGCCATTCATATAGACAGCAACGGAAGCCGCAGCAAGCAGGACTATCGATGCTATCATGGCTATATTGTCGAATGTGATGCCGTGGATGGTGCCGAAGAGCTTGAAATTTGCTCCGGCTATGAGTGCGGAGAGATATGCGACGAGCTCTCCGAGGACAAGCACGAGCACAGCCATTCCAAGTACAAGAGCAGATGTCTTGAAGACCTTTGCAGCCTTGAGTCTTCCACGGACTCCTTCAAGTGCAAAGACAAGAAGGAAAAGTACGAAAATGACAACATTTATGACCTTGTACATTCCTTTGCTGAAATTGAAGAGTCCGAGAAGAGGGATGGTAAAGTTGGTTGTATCATCTTCCGATCTCAGATAATCCTTGTCAGAATACACTTCGTTTGTAAGATATTCCATTGTAACAGGCAGAATCTGAGCACCGTAATGCTGGATTGACTTCTCGCTTATGTTTGAGAAATTATCCTTGTCTGTGTGATAATGATTTACATCAGCTATAGTGGAGAAGTTCATTCCAGGAATTTCGTCCTTTACTGCTGTAAAGTCAGTGAACATCGGCATGAATGAATATACCACTGTAGTAAGGGAGTATGTGAAAGGATAGTCCGCAGCCTTGGCATAAAGATCCATGACCTTCTCATTTCCAGGGGATGTCTCAAAGAGAAGAGCCGGTCCCCACGGGCCTCTGGCCTCGACATTTATCATCAGGCCGACATTATCGAAGAGCTCCCTCTCATTCTCCCAGATCGCTTTCATACCCATCATGCCTACCTCCTCGGCATCAGTGAAGAGAATCTTTACACCCTGCTTCCAGTCCTGACGTGACCTGAGTGCCTGAGACACTGTCTCAAGAATGACTCCCAGTCCATATCCATCATCAGCCGCACCATACGACCATACGGTATCCTTAGGCATGATCTGCGCATATCTTGAGTCATAATGCGCTACAAACATCAGATATGAATCATCTTCCGAAGGATTGAGAGGTGGGAACTCAGCGAAGATGTCCACTGCGTCAAACGTATATACAAAAGGTCTGTTCGAAGGGCTTACAAGAGAGTCGTATTCAAAGCAGAGCACGGTGTCAGCTCCGAGTCCTTCCAGTCTCTGAACAAGGTGTTCCCTTACACGGGCACGCTCTTCAGGATGGGCAACAGAGTGGTTTTCCTTTGAAATCACATCAATGTCCTGGACCACTCTTGCTGCTGAAAATCCCTGAGCATCAGCAGGCTGTGGTTTTGGTTGCGTAAACAGTCCATAGGCAAGAAGGGCCGACACGACTACTGTATGCGCAAGTACAAAAGGTCTGAATCTATTCATAATACTTAGGTTTTAGCCTGCAAATATAGCATTTTTATATTACTTCACGTCGCGGATGATTGCAAGGGCATCCTTGCACAGCCTGGTGACCGCACTCCAGTCCTTGGCCGCGATCGCTTCCTTAGGGAAGAGGTTGCTGCCCATACCGACGCATGTGACACCAGCCTTGAACCAGCCCTCAAGATTATCCTTTGTAGGTTTCACTCCGCCTGTGACCATGATCTGGCTCCATGGCATAGGAGCCTTGAGACCTTTTACGAATGCAGGGCCGAGAACATCACCCGGGAAGACCTTGCACAGATCGCATCCCAACTCCTGAGCCTTGCCGACTTCAGATACGGTTCCGCAGCCAGGGCAATATGGAACAAGACGGCGGTTACATATCGGCGCAATCTCCGGATTGAAGAGAGGTCCCACCACAAAATTGGCTCCCAGCTGAAGATATAATGCTGCTGTAGCCGGGTCAACGACAGATCCGATACCCATGATCATACCAGGAAGCTCTTTATTGGCATATTTCACCAGTTCACCGAAAACTTCATGAGCGAAGTCGCCACGGTTTGTAAACTCAAATGCACGCACGCCACCATCGTAGCATGCCTTCACGACAGCCTTTGCTGTTTCGAGGTCGGCGTGATAGAAGACAGGAACCATGCCTGTCTCCTTCATTGCCGATATTACCTGTTGCTTATTGTACTTTGCCATAATCTTATCTTGATACTCGTCCCGATCCGTCGCCCTTCATAAGGTTTTCAACCTCTGCAACAGTCACCTGATTATAGTCACCGAAGATTGTGTGCTTCAGACAAGAAGCTGCGACAGCGAAATTCAGGGCCTTCTGGTCATCGCCAGGATATGAAATCAGTCCATAGAGAAGGCCGCCCATGAACGAGTCTCCGCCACCTACACGATCAACGATATGAGTGATATCATATCTTGGAGACTGATAGAGTTTTCCATCGCTATAAAGGACTCCTCCCCATGTATTATGATTGGCGTTGATCGAACCACGAAGTGTGATGATGACCTTCTTTGCTCTTGGGAATTTTGCCATGAGCTGAGTGCATACGCTCTCGAATTCTGCTGCATTCACCTCTCCGTGAGTGGCTGTGACGTCGAAACCTTCAGGCTTGATTCCGAAGACCTTCTCGGCATCTTCCTCATTTCCGAGGATGACATCACATCCGGCCACGAGCTCAGGCATTACTTCAGAGGCAGTCTTGCCGTATTTCCAGAGGTTCTTGCGGTAGTTGAGGTCGCATGACACCTTGACGCCAAGCCTGTTCGCAGCCTGTATTGCCTCAAGACATACATCTGCTGCACCCTGGCTGATGGCAGGAGTGATACCGGTCCAATGAAACCATTCGGCGCCTTCGAAAACCTTCTCCCAATCGATCATGCCCTTCTCGATGGTAGAGATAGAGGAATGGGCGCGGTCATACACGACCTTGCTCGGACGTGCTACGGCTCCGGTCTCGAGGAAGTAGATACCGAGACGGTCTCCTCCGAAAACGCAATGTTCTGTTCCCACTCCGTAGCTGTGAAGATCCTTGAGGCAGCTTGCCGCGATATCGTTCTTCGGAAGTCTGGTGACAAACTCCACATCGATTCCGTAATTTGCGAGCGACACGGCCACATTAGCCTCACCGCCACCGAATGTGGCATCGAACTGCTTTACCTGAGAAAAACGGAGATAGCCCGGCGT
>JAFZDJ010000099.1 GCA_017561265.1 Bacteroidales bacterium | reverse complement strand
GTTCTGCGCGGACGGCATCCACCCGAATGTGTACGGGTACAGACTGATAGCTGATGCCATAATAAGAAGATATATATGACAGCGGATTTATTATATTGGATAGTCTTATTTCTGATCCTGGTGATAGGCTTTCTTATTCTTCGCTTTTGCAAGGAGAAGATCAAGAAAGAATAATCGGGTATATCACTTTATCATGCATCAAGGTTCCCACGCAGATTCTTGACAATCATCAGAAGAAGGGTCTTCCAGTTATCTGACGGAGACTCATCTTCGATTATTCCCGAAAAGAGATTGGTGAACATGTTCAGGAAGAGCCTCTTTCTCAAAAGTATGAGGATACTCACAGCTATCAGATATACTCCTCCGACGATGAAGGCTGCTCCGCTCATGCTTCCGATCGCCTCGCCGATCAGGACTGTGAAGGCAAACGCAAAGACGCCTAGCACAATAAGCAGAAGCAGGATGATGACCAGAACTGCAAGCACTCTGCTGAAGCCTACGGACAGGCTTGTGACTATGTTCTTCTTGAAGTCATCTGTCCTCATGCTGAGGTACTCCCCTACAGCAGAGGACAGAATTCCAAGAATGGTCCTGTTCTCACCCATCACTCTTCCTCCAGAGCTTCCTCGATGATTCCGAGACCCTCAGCGATCTTTTCCTTCGCCTTTCCTTTCAGGTCGGCCGCTCCTTTCCTGATCTTTGCACGGGTGTTCTCCCCTGAATCCGGAGCTAGGAATAATGTCGCCACTGCGCCTGCCATCGCCCCTGCGATGAAGCATAGCATTGATTTGCCTGTATCCATTGTCTTACGTATCTAAATGTTAATATCGTTCCGTCTCATTCATTATGATGAGATGTCTATGGATATTTCAGAAACCATACCATTGGACACATTGCTCCTTCATTATCAAATATACGTATATTGGCACGGATATTGAAACAAGACTGTATCATACTAATCCCAATTGAGTAATGAAGAAAATCTTGCTGCTTACCATCGCCTCTGTTTTATTGTCAGGCTGCCATCAGAGCGTTCTTTACAAGGGCATTCTTCCGGCTGCAGACTGTTCCGGAATCGAATATTCGTTACGGCTTGATCCTGGCAGCGGGGAATATTCCCTTGAAACCACATATCTGGATGCAGATGGACCAGGAAAGAATGTAAGGTTCACTTCAGCCGGCAGATTCGAGATCATCGGCGGTGCATCCGATTCCGTCGAATACTACAGGCTGAACCCAAAAGAAGACACGGATACCCTTTATTTCAGGAGGGTGGACGGAAATACTCTCCGTCTGGTGAATTCCGAATTGCAGGAGCCATCAATTCCTGACAGCTATGACATCACCCGAGTCTCACGGCCGTGCCGGATGCAGTGACCATAGGCATTCCGCCGCCTTCGCCGAGGACTTCATAATCCATATCAATTCCCACGACGGCATCCGATGATGTTTCTACCCTCTACAGATTTTGTGGTTGTAAGTATCATTTCTTTGTTTGTCAAGTTGTCAATCGAATCTCTTAAATTGAGATTTATCAGCAGGATATTGTCATCGTGGTCTCCATATCTGACAAGCTGATAATCTTCAGGAACATTCTCCCTGAGAACATTCCATCGGACAGGATCTCCCCTATGATAAGTGACAAGCGATACCTGACCGGTATGCTTATCGAGGAAGTATTTGCCGAGATTCTCGATACGCGAACCTCCAAGCGAAGTCTCTGACTTCATCCCGAAAACTTTCTTGAGTTCCTGTTCGAGTGTCGGGCCTGACTCTCAACGACCTTCTCCACTACCTTTTCCTTAGGTTCATCTTTCTTCTTCTCTTCCTTCTCAGTGCCGACCTTTACTGAGACGGTCTGTGCGGATATGTCATTTGAATTGAATCTTCTTCATGTCAGTTCATTTTAGGGTTAAACGATACATTTTGGCCCGCAAATGATGTACCGACAAGAAATTTCAGGCATTTCGGTATAGGATTTGCATTAGTAAATTTCGAATAGTTTTTTCATAGGTTAAGTTTTAGGTTAGAGGTGTCCTGCGATGAGAATTGCAGGGCATCTTTCTTTATATGCGTCAAAATTCTTCGCTATTTCTGAAAGGAATCGGTAAATTTGGTGTCTAAAGGGTAGAACAAAAGAAAAACACTGATGGACAACATTGAATTTGAGTTTACCAGAATGGTCAAGGAGCACAGGAAGACCATATATACGGTCTGCTACTTCTTCTCCAAGGATGCGGATGAGGTTAATGACCTGTTCCAGGAGATACTGATCAACTTGTGGAAGGGTTTTCCGAAGTTCCGCGGAGAGAGTTCGCACAGGACGTGGATATGGCGTGTGAGCCTTAACACCTGCAACAATCAGGTAAGGAGGAAGAAACGTGATGTAGAGACGGTTCCCCTCACCATCGACATCGACCTCTACAACGATGACGATACCAAGAGCAGGCAGATTCAGATGTTGCACGACAGGATAAGCAGGCTGGAGCCCTTTGACAGGGCGATCATACTGCTGTGGCTGGAGAATATGACCTATGAGGATATTGCCGGCATTATGGGCATATCTCTGGCAAACGTCACCACCAGGTTGTTCCGTATCAAGGAACAGTTGAAACAAATGTCAAACGCTTAATTTATTCTACCATGGCACATAATGACG
>JAFZDJ010000033.1 GCA_017561265.1 Bacteroidales bacterium | reverse complement strand
TCCGTCCTCACGGATGTACATGACCTGCCTTCTGTCAGGTTCGTAACTGCCCGTACGTCCGTATGATGCAGCCCAATCCATCTCTATCTTGGAGTCAAGCATGAAATGAAGTCCGTTCAGCTGATGATTCTGAAGCGAATACACATGAGTCACGTTATTGCTTCCTGTCAGAAGATGGCCTTCCGCATCTTCTCCATTACGAAGCTGATAAGTATCATCAGCATTACGGGCATAGAAGAACGTATAACCTATTCTGTCAGACTCTCTGAGCGTATATCCGACATATCCTAAAGCTGATGTCTTCAGTGTCTGCGAGTAACTGTCATAAGTGAAGTCGCTCTGTATGTTTCCCGTTGCCTCCAGGGTCCTCTGAAATGCTTCCGATACATTCTGATCGTCATTACTCAGGTTTGCTGATATCAGTATGCTCAGCGTCTGGCCGCCTACGTTGAAGTTCTTTCCCCTGCTTAGCGTTCCCCCAAGTGACGGAAGCGCGGTCTTCCGCTTTACTGCAAATGATGAATTGAAGATGTCATTTGACTTTACGTATTCGTCGAAGTCGACAAGAGGCATATCAAGAACCTGCGATTCAAGCCTCGATGTCCTGAAGAGAGACCCTCCCCTGTCCATCTGGTATCTATTTCTGAAAATTGTATTGACAGATCCACCTGTATTGAGGCTTATCTCTAGAAAGTCTTCGGGAATATTGACCTTTGTGGCTATATCTATATGGGCACCACTGTAGTCAGCATAAGTCTCCGCATTGTAGACCTTGCTTACAGTGATGTTCTGTACCGTAGATGAAGGGAAGAGGTTCAGCGGCACGAGTTTGTTGTCCGAGTTGGGAGATGCTATCGGCAGACCGTTCAGAGTCGTGATGCTGTATCGGTCACCGAGACCTCTCACTATCAGCTGACCGGCAGAGGCGACAGATACGCCGGTGATTTTTTTCACACCCTCTTCCACATTAGATATTCCTTTTCCAGCCATCTCCCTGGCTCCTATATTCTCTATGGCTGCTGTAGACATCTGTCTTTCCATCTGCAGAGCAGCCACGCTTTCGAGGTTCTTCCTTCCTATGACTGTCACTTCACTGAGCTGCTGGCCGTCCAGTTCTAATCCGATATTCAGTTCCTGATTCTCTGCCTTGACTTCGATGTCAATCTCTGCCGTGCGATAGAATATATATGAGATGACCAGTCTGTGATTACCTTCTTTAAGGTCCTTCAGTTCAAATCGTCCGTCAATGTCGGTAATCGTTCCTGAAGTGGTACCTTTCAACTGAATTGAAGCTCCGATGAGGACTTCCCCCGTCGCAGCATCACTGACGGTACCCTTCAGTACCTGTGCCTGCGAGACAGCCGCCGAAGTCAGCAAATAAATTGTCAGAACAAAACTTCTAAAGTTCTTTTTCATTCTCCACTTGTCTTTTATTGTTTACGGTCGCAAAGGTCGCTGATAAAGATTTCATCAATCATAAGGTTCCATGAATTACCTGTGACAATATTGTTTCGTTTCCATTACATGCTTTCCCCTTGGCTCAAGTTATGCTATAATGTTTGCAATTCTAAACATTTATTCATACTTTTGTACGTAATTATAAACATTATAATATGAAACGCGAACTCTTGCCATCACAAAGACGCTTACTTTCGACTCTTGGAGAGCAGTTGAGATATGCCAGACTCAGACGCGACCTGACAACCGTCCAGATTGCAGAGAGAGCCGGCATAGCGCGCACCACACTGGTGAAGATTGAAAAGGGTGATGAAGGCGTTGCCCTAGGTCAGTATTTCCGTGTCATGTTGGCACTGGGACTTGGCAATGA
>JAFZDJ010000098.1 GCA_017561265.1 Bacteroidales bacterium | reverse complement strand
AATCGTAATGACCAGAGGCTTGTTATCGATCTTAAGAACCTTTGTTCCAAACCACCACATGAAGATTATCACTATAGGCGTTACTCCCCACGCAATTCCAAGTCCGTAGAGGCCGAACTTTGCAATATTGCTAAAAAGAACGCTGAATCCCATTACCACAAGTCCAGTCTTTATATAGAATTCCGTACGGATAGCAGGTCTGAGCCATGTCGGCACACCTACTGTATTAGAGATCAACAGACCTACGATAAGAGCCCAGAACGCCCATTCCAGATAACGATTTAAAGTAAACTCAGCACTTATCAAGCGTACCACTATGGCAAGAACAAAAAGAGCGGCGAAAGCAGGAAGATAATCCTTAATCTTTACTCCCTGAAGCTTGACTCCAGCAGTGAATAAAGCGCCAAGCACTATAAAGGTCCGCAGGAGTCTGATCCAGAATGCTGAAGTAAACTGACTGAAAAGAGATTTCTCCTCTGCTACCTCTTCCCAAAGATGCCATGTGGAAAATTTGGCTGCACTGAAATCAAATGATCCCGTAATAACAGATACTGCAGCGACTGCAATTATGAGAAAGCCGATCCAGACGGTCAACCAATCTTCTTTTTTCCAGAGATTTGATATGGAATTTTTCATTGTTTTTATAATTTTGTAAAACTTTTATACTATCTCACCATGTTACTATCTAAAGAAGTTACAGTAGAACTTCATCTGACTGGATGCAGACTGAAGCAATACATTGCCACCATGCTTAGGCAGAAGGACGTGCCACTAACGCCAGAACAGTTCATGCTGATTGATCTTCTCTGGAATCATGGAGAGATGTCGCAACAGGAACTTGCCGATCAATTGCAGAAGGACAAGAACTCAGTAACAAGGCTTGTGGATGCAATAGAGCGTAAAGGATTCGTTGTTCGTCGTCAGAACACTAGTGACCGAAGATCGAACACTCTTGTGCTGACAGAACAGGCTGAGAAGCTTAAGGCAGATGCAAAACAGAAGGGCATATCCATTCTCGACAAAATGCTTGAAGGGATTTCTGAAGATGAACTCAGAACATTTCTTACCACATTGCGCAAACTCAGCCTGAACATGAACATATCCGGTTCAGAGGATTAAAACAGATTCTTGACCGCCTTGATCACCTCCTCTGCCGGAAGGTCCGGGGAGAGGATCAGATCCGGTTCCTTGTGTACAAATCCTTTCGACATTGCTCCCAAGGTTCCTCCTCCCGTACAGTTCAGCATTATATAGTCATCCTTTTTCACTTTACCGTCACTGACAGCCTGAGCAAGAGCTGCAACAGCTACACATGCGGCTGGAAGAAGTTCATATCCCTCCTTGTTGCGGAATTGAAGAAGCCAGTAGAATATATCGTTGTTAGTCGCAAGGAAAAAGTCTCCGTTACTTTCTTTCAGCACGTCATAGAGTCCGCCTGCTATACTGTATGGAGGTTTCCTATTTGATAGAACTGTTGCCAGAATCCTTTCTGACTTTCCTCTGCCTTCCTCAGGGGTCATTTGAGGCAATTCTCGCGTACCGGCCTTCCATGCATCATACATAAGTGTAAATGGTGCATTCTGAGCCACATATACACGCATCTTGTTCGGACCAAAGCGTCCATCATCAGCGAGTCGGCACGCGTTCTCCCAAGCCGCAATTGCGCCTGTTCCTGAACCTACTGCCTGGAAATAAGCATCCGGTATACGTCCCATCTGTTCCACACAGCTCAGTATGGTAGTTCCCATTCCATCTCGTCTGGCTATATT
>JAFZDJ010000097.1 GCA_017561265.1 Bacteroidales bacterium | reverse complement strand
GGTCTCAAGAAACCGACTATCCAAGATCTCCCGCACATTCCGACAGCTCTCCGATTCCCAAATTAACCAGTGGGAGGTCTTGGCTGGTCATCTTAAGGGAATATCCACATTCGGCCAGGCAGCAAGCCTGACTGCTCACAATGCATTCGTCCGTATAAACTCCAACCGTGCAATGGTCGGCATGCCTCCGCTTGAAGAGGCTCCGGTGTATTTGGCTGATGTTCCTGAGGTTCTATACGAAGATCTTTGGATTTCTCCTGACATGATCGTGTTTACCGGTCTTGAGGTTCCGTCAGATACTTACAGACTCGTTGTGAAGATGTCTCCAGCTCAGAGTCCTGGAACTTCTTCGGGCTGGAGTAAGACTGTGATCGTGGCTCCGGGTATTGTCGATAACTGGGGCGAGGCGAATATCACAAAGCTTTTCACAGAGACTATCGGTGTGGCTCCGCAGGAAGGACTCAAGTATTATCTGGAATGTTGGTGGCTTGATACCGAAACAGGATTTACGGGAGAAAGCATGTGGATATCTGCAATCTGCAAGGCTGGGTCCACAGCTTATAATCAGGAATACACTCCACGTGCACGTGTAACCTTGAATGAGGTGGCCGACAGTGAAGGATTCGAGAGCTTAGATATTGAACTTTCACACGGCTCTACAATTTTGTCAGTAGATGCGACATACTCAAATAATACAGGAGTTGCTTCTGGTCAATTTGTTCTCAAGAAAACCAACAAGACCCTTCCTGATCTTCGTGCATGGGCTCTTGCAAGATGTTCTAATCCGGATAGGAATTATATGGCAAGACCAAATCTGTTTGCTATCTGGATTCACACATGGCAGAAAGAAACTGAAGGTACATTCGCTCATCGAGGCGGACAGTATGAAAATGAGTTCGTAGAGGTATTCGGCTCAGGACCTTGTATTGAATACTAATGATTGACGACTATGATTACAGCAATAGGAAATAATTTCGGAGCGGGTCAGATCTCGCTGAAAGATTACCAGAATGAGAAACTTGTCGTGCTTAATGGAAAGTTCTCATTCAACAATAAGACTGAAGCATTCCTTTCAGCTTCGGTTCTGGAGATTTATCTGCCGGAACTCTCAATCCCGAAGAGCGGAATGAGCGGATGTTATATAATGTTTGAGTCAGAGGGTAAGTTCTACGGAACGACTCTCAAGACTTGGGTAAAGAACCGTAACACTCTCTGCATTGAAAAGCTGGACTACTGGTCTGATCAGACTGATGAATACACAATCTACCTCCTGAGCTTATATGTGCCAAAAGGTCAGAGGGGTGTGTTTGAGTTGGGAAAGGAGACAAGACTGACTCTGAATAACACGACCTCAAACAACAACTATGGATACCATCAACATTGCTATGTAGATGAGAATTGGTGTACAATCGCCTTGATGACTTCGGCTTACAATAGTGAGATAGATCCGTACGATGACATCGTTGAACTGGGAGGATTTCCGAATGACGTTGATATTGAGCTTCCGTTCATCGGGGACAATAGTAATAGTAGGCAGACGTATGGCGTTGATATGCTTCAGGCGACCATCAAGAATGGCATTCTCACAGTGAAGAATATCGTATTTGGCTGGGGCGGAATGCCAAGAGATAACTTCCTGTATGCGGTATGCATTAGAGATAAATCAGTAGAGTAGTGAATTATGCCAAAGATGTCCCACATAGAAATCACACGTCTGCAGGGCGGTCTTGCAGTGGCGAGTTTCAGCTGCGGAGTCCTGATTGCGATGGTGTGCCTGTTCTGGATTGAACCGCTTGGAGAGATTACATACTCTGCGATCTCGATTGTGAGCGAACTCCTGGTTCTCTGTGGTGCGATCCTCGGTGTGAAGGCATCCTATGACATCAAGTTCCACAAGTTTGAAGCAGAGCTGCTTAAGAAGGCAGACCGACACGAATAATCAAGACACCTAACCTATGAAAAACTTTATACTCGTTCTTTTCTCCTTTGTTGCTGTGGCCTGTTCTTCTATAAGGCAGGTCACACCAACAGAAAAGATAGTGACAGAAACGAGGGTTGAAACAGTCTTTCAGACGGATACTGTGTTCTTGGAAGTTCCTCAGATCGTGGAAAGAATCGTTACGAAAGATACTGTGTCAGTGCTCGAGAATGAGTTTGCCAAGAGTGCAGCTTCCGTGTCAGAAGGATTGCTTTCTCACTCGCTGGAAACGAAACCTGTTCAGAAACCTGTGGAAGTGCAGACCAAGATTGTTTATCGTGACAGCGTGATTTTCAAAGACGTAGTCGTGTATGAAACCGTAGAAGTGGAGAAAGAGTTGACCGGCTGGCAATCCTTCAAGATGAAGATGGGTGGCTGGTTCCTCGGAATCCTCATCATATTGATAGTGTTCGCGATACTATATATTGTTAAATTCCTTAAACCTTAAAACTATGAAGTACGTTCCTTCAATCGCCTTCGACGAAATGTCAGGCTCAGCAAAGGGTGTAACCGCAGCCAAGGTGCGCGGTCG
>JAFZDJ010000032.1 GCA_017561265.1 Bacteroidales bacterium | reverse complement strand
TCTGCCATCTTTCCTAACTATGTATGGTTGGCGACAGGTGGCAAGAGCCAGATGAAGGAGGACAAACTTCGTGTGTTGAGCGGAAGAACCGTACTTCTCTTTCCCGATGCTGACGGATATACCGAATGGAAACAGCGTGTAGAAAGTATGACCTATTGCAAAGCCATCGTATCTGACCTCATAGAGAAACACGCTACTCCCAAGCAGAAAGCCGACCACATCGACATAGCCGACTGGATAATTTTTCAGATACAGGAAGGCAAGCTAATGTCCACTGCCAACCACTTGGTAGAAGCTGAAAAAATCCTGCAACGGATGATAGAGAAGAACCCTGTACTGCAAAAGCTGATTGATGAACTCGACCTTGTATTGGTCGATGCAAGTCACATCGCAAGCGATGATAAAAGCCCTCCTTGACGGAGGAGAGCGGAAGCCGTAGGCTGTAGCGGACTGACAAGGGCTTGCCCTTGATATAGCCCACTATAACTACACGCTTCGCTTCCGTAGTTGTGGGCTCTCCCGAGGGGATTAAGGCTTTGCCCTAATAACCCACTCAGGGCGTTTCTCCCCTGAGCACCCAGAGCAAAGAGTGACCCTCTCTTTGCAATCTCCGCTTATGGGTTGCACCCCTAAGAACCCCTTGCGGTTATGAGCGGATAGATAAAAGAAATGTTAGTCAATAACTCAAATCGAATTAAAAAAATGGCAACAAAAAGTAGTATACATATCAAGCCTTGCAACATCACATCCAGCGAGGCCCATAACCGCAGGACTCCCGAATACATGCGTAACATCGGGGACTCCAAAATCTATATTGTTCCCGAACTCTCTGCCGATAACGAGCAGTGGATAAATCCGCACTTCGGCAATGTCGGTTTGCAGACACATTATGACAACATCAAACGGATGGTCAAGGAAAAGACCGGGCGTGCGATGCAGGAAAAGGAACGTGAACGCAAAGGCAAGAACGGAAAGATTATCAAGGTGGCCGGGTGCTCGCCCATCCGCGAAGGTGTATTGCTTATCAAAGCAGATACCACCTTGAATGATCTTCGCAGATTTTGTGATATATGCGAACAGCGTTGGGGTATCACTCCGATACAGATTTTCATGCACAAGGATGAAGGGCATTGGCTCCCTGGCGAACCTGATGCTGACGATAAGGAGAGTTTCAAAATCAATGGCAGATGGTTCAAACCGAACTATCACGCCCATATCGTGTTCGACTGGATGAACCACGAAACAGGAAAGAGCTGCAAACTCAATGATAACGATATGATGGAAATGCAGACATTGGCATCTGAGATTCTATCAATGGAGCGAGGACAATCCAAAACTGAAACAGGCAAGGAGCATTTGGAACGCAACGACTACATTCTTGAAAAGCAGAAATCTGAACTCCGTAACTTGGATGCCGTAAGGAGATACAAGGAGTATCAGGTGAAGGTTGCAGAGCAGGAGGTTCAGGAGGCAGAGAGCATAACGCAAGCCCTGCGTGATGAAGCCCTGCAAAAAGAGAAGCAGAGTGAAATGCTCGACAAGGCTATCAGTGATAAACGCTCCAAGTTAAACAAGGAGAAAGGAAGCCAGTTGCTCGGAGCTGTTGCGGATTGGGCTACAGGAAAGTCCAAAGCATTGAAAGGTGATATTGAGGACTTGAAACTTGACTTGGCAGAAGCACACGAAGCCATAGCCGAAGAACGCAAACGAACACAGGCAGAAACCGCCAAGCTCGAAGCCTATAAGAAAACAGTTGCACAGCAGATGGAAAGTGCCGTTCGCAATGCTGTACTTAAAAAGGATGATGAAAT
>JAFZDJ010000009.1 GCA_017561265.1 Bacteroidales bacterium | reverse complement strand
TTTGAAGAAAAGCAGATCAGAACGATCTGGGATGAGGTGCAGGAAAAGTGGTATTTCAGCATTGTTGATATAGTACAGATTCTTACAGAAAGTAAGGATTATCTTACTGCACGAAAATACTGGAACAAGCTTAAGCAGAGGTTGTTGGCAGAGGGAAATGAAACGGTGACAAATTGTCACCAGTTGAAATTGAGGGCAGCAGACGGCAAATTGCGTTATTCTGATGTCGCTGATCTGGAACAGATGTTGCGCCTGATTCAATCAATCCCATCTCCAAAGGCCGAACCTTTCAAACGCTGGCTGGCACAGGTAGGAGCAGAAAGAATTCAGCAGATGCAGGATCCTGAACTCGGAATCCAGCAGTCCTTGATGGACTACAAGCGTCTGGGATATTCAGACAACTGGATCAATCAGCGACTCAAGAGCATTGAAATCCGCAAGGATCTCACGGACCAGTGGAAGGCTCATAACGTAGAGGAAGGGGTGGGCTATGCCACTCTTACTGACATCATCTATCAGGCTTGGGCTGGACTGACCGCAAGAGAGTATAAGCATCTGAAAGGGCTTCGTCAGGAGAATCTGCGTGATAATATGACCAATGAGGAACTTGTGATGAATATGCTTGCGGAACTTACCACTACAAACATAACAAAGGAAGAACACCCTCAGACAATGAGCGAACACGCACATGTTGCAGCGAGAGGTGGATCGGTTGCAAGAGTGGCGAAGGAAGCCTTCGAAGAGCAGACAGGAAAGAAAGTCGTAAGTTCACTCAATATGAAACAGTATCTCGAATCCCAGCAAGCTAAGATTGATTTTGATGAGGACGAGCAGTAGTAGTTCGGTAGAAGTAGGGTAGAAATCGAATGTGGTAGGGTATAAAGTAGGGTAGAAATGGAAAAAGGTAGGGTAGAACTGTAAAATTTGCCAATCAGATAAATAATACAGAACTTTACGCTGTCACTCGTCCGGGTGGCGGCGTTCTTTTTATCATAAGATCGTCGAGGCGTTGAATTTAAAGGTACAAGCCTCAAAATCGAAGTGACAAGCAAGGACTTGCTGGAATTCGCGGATGCCCTCGTTGAAAGGGCGGCAGCAAAGGCAAGAGCGGAAATCGAGCGGCAGAGCGATGTCGAATACATCCCCAAGAAGGAGGCAATCGATCTTCTGGGTGTGTGTGATGCGACCCTATGGCATTGGGCTCGTTCGTGCTATCTCGTCCCCGTCAAGCTCGGCCGGAGGGTGTTCTACCGTCGTACCGACATCCAGCGGCTCCTGAACCGTTGATGCTTCTTTCAGCAAAGAGATGAAAAGGGAAAGGCTCAAGAATCCATAGGTTCTTGGGCCTTTCCGAAATTATATTACTCTGAAGCCAAGGGTATTGCCTAATTCTCCATAATACTGAGATATATAATTAAGAGCATTAGGTGGGTACTGATAATTTTGAAGGAGTTGACTTAAATAAGCAATATCGTGTATAGCGCTCTGTTCGCAATTAACGCTTTTTATATATCCGGAAACCATAAGAGCACCTGAATAACTCTTGAATAATTCAAGATATGAATAATATCCACTAAGTGTCTTGCAACTACTGAAATGTAATATCCTTTTATCGAAATTCACCTGGAATATGAATCATAGATCAATGTAACGCAAAGTGGTATGTGTAAAATGTGCACATAACACTTTTGCTGTTTACTGACAGTTTCCAAAATGGAAAGAGTCGTTATTCGGTAATGAATCTTTGACTAAAGAGATTGATGTCTCTTTCTTGAGCGCCCAGTCTTTTGGCTACTTTCGGCCAATCTTTAAGTGCATCCTTGACGCTCTTGATGATTTCCTCGGCTTCAGTTTTCGGGATGAAATAATCCTCTGTAGCTTTTAATAGGGCATCAAGATCTGATTCGTTGGTGTCCCTGGAAATCATGATTCCCTGATACCTGTTGATTGTAGGGTTCAAGTCAAATGCTGGAGCCAAAGTCCATCCTTTCGCAGTAAGCAGGAAACCATGATTACGGAAATGATCATCTGAGTTTCCGATACAGATGTTGAATGCGACACGGCGATATAACTCTCTTACATTCTTCTCGACATCTGTGCAGTTGCGGATTATGAAGTCAACGATATCAAGGTATCCGTAACCATCCTCAGAGCCAGTGCCATCTTTAAGACCAAGCATAGTCAGAGCCGATGCGTAATGAATGCGTCTACCGTCACTGGTCCTGTCGAATCTGTTTGATAGGAGAGTATGATATTGAGATCCTACTTTGACAACTCGAGTTTCAGCAACATTGATTTGTGCCTTCTTGGCCAAAACGTGGGCAATATGCTCCCAAAGCTCCACATCGAAGGTGTCATTACGAGAAGGGAACTTTGCCATTTTCATGAGTCCGTCCTCGTCAATGACATTAGCCTTAGGTCTGGCTCCACCAAGTGATGTTCCTGGTTTATGGAGTTGGTATATCCATTTCTGGTCCACTAGGAGGCCCTTTTCTTCTGCTTCTTCAATTGCATGACTGGCAGCAATCAGCTCTCGCAGACTGATGATTGGTGGAACAGAAAGCCTATCCGAGGTGTTTATGAACTGGCCATCGGGAGATTTCGAAAATCTGAACCCTCCCATTCGGGATTCATCTTCGATTCCCATAATCATGTCGAATGATGTGAGGTTTCGTACTGGTCTTCCTTCTTCTTTTGCCAAAGTCTGTTCTCGTCTTTTCAGGAGAGTTGTTCCCCATCTGTCAGGAAGTGAGTCCGAAAAGCATCCGAAGATTTCTTTACCAGGCTGTGTATACTGAACGCCTGGATAGTTTCGTATGTCTTCACTCAGAATTATACTAGCATGACGGTTAAGCCACTCCGGAGAGTATTTGAAGGAATAACTCTGAGAACCCCTGATACTTTCGTATCCGAGTTCTCCGACTAGCATCGGCTTCTCCAGCCAATTGAAATCTGCATATACATATAATTTGTCCATATACACTACTTCTTAGATGCTCGTTCGCGGTTAATCATGGCTATATCCTGGAGTTCCTTGCCAAGCTTATCTTCCTTAGCAATGAATAATATGTCGTCTTCAAGTTGTAAGGCATACAAGACACGAAGATATATGCCGATAGCTACAGTCGGACTTCCTTTCTCAACTCGAGCTTCGGTCAGTTCAGAACACATAGCGCGTTCAGCAACCTGCGCTCTGCTGAGGTTACGTCTGAGTCTGGCAAGCTTGATTTGCTCACCTACAATCTTCATATTTTCTTCCAATCTTCTCGGAAGACGTGTTGCCATAGTACTTTTGCCCATAATGAATGCTTAACATATCATATAATATGCAAATGTAGTAATATTTCTTAATTTTATGATAGGTTGAGCTAGTTTTTGTTCTACAAAATTACCCAATATGTCATAGTCCGTCACCACAACACTCCCAATCCCCATTGCCACCTCATCTTCAACCGTGTGGACAATAACGGCAAACGCATCTCCGACAATAACTGGCTGAAACGGAATGTCCGCGTCTGCAAGGAGCTGAAGCAGAAATGCGGTCTGACCTTTGGTGAAGGCAAATCCCAGACGAGGACAGAGCGACTCCGCCCCAATGAACGGACCAGGTACGAAATGGCCAATGATATCAAGTCCGTCCTGAAGGATTCACACAGCTGGAAAGACTTCTCCAACAGCCTGAAGGCTTATGGCGTCAAGGTAGAAATCAAGTTCAGAAGCGGCACCTACATCCCACAGGGTATCTCATTCATCCGAGACGGCACGACATTCAAAGGCTCCTCCCTGGACAGAAACCTCAGCTTCTCCAAGATCGACAATGTCCTCACAGGTGGTGTGAACATAGACACTGGCGTCCAAGCCCAGGATCCTTCCGTCAATGAATCCCATTCAAACGACCAGGCCCACTCCCTGACCACCGACCTCTCAATGTTCGCAGCCGACCTCGTCATTGGGCTCATAGCCTCCGGTCAGGAAAAGAAGTCCGAGGAACAAGACCTCACACCAAATAAGAAACGAGGCCCAAGACTATAGAATTATAAGATTAGAAACATATAAATCCCAGACAATTATGGCAAAGCAAAATAACTCACTCACAGAACTCCAAGCCCTCGAAGGCATTTATGAACATCTTTCCACTATAGACGATCTCGTGAAGGAAGTCGGAGCAATTTCAACTAGACTACGGAAGATAGAAGAACGGTTGAAAGAGCCGATGGAAATTGCCGATCCAATCCTAAACCCAGGACATTCCCGAGAGTACTCCCGCGACACCTGTATCTATGGCGCATTGATAAAGTCCATTGAGGCGTGTATGGTATTGACCGAACAGAAGAATGTGCTGAAAGACATTGTTTCAGAGCAGCGGAAAGCAAGGACATTGCTTGATGCGATTATTAAAGAACAGAACGAAATATGGATACGAGATCGTGAATTGATGGCAATCATCCTAGAGATAAGAAAGCCTTGGTGGAAAAAGGTGTTCAGGTAAAAGAAAAATACGTATTTTTGTAGATTAGCAAGAATACCACAATATCAGTTAAGCATTTATTTGAGTAGCATAGAGCGCAGATGTCGCTGTACCTATGCAACTTCCGATAATGTAAAATTATAAGAACTTATCGTATGACACCCGAACAGAAAGCCCGAAAAGTCATAGATAAAATGTTCAGCAATGCCGGTTGACAGGTTCTGGACCGCAATCATTATGCGCCAAACATATCAGCAGTTGCTCTTGAAGAAGGTCTTCTTAATGGAAATCTTGAGGCTGATTATCTGCTGTTTTTGAATGGCAAGGCTGTTGGGGTTCTTGAAGCCAAAAAGGAATCTGTAGATGTTTCTGCAGATTGGGTAAAAGCACAGGCTGAAAACTATGTCAAAAAAGTACCGGGTACGTACCAGACAATCGCAAAGCCACTTCCACTGATATATCTGTCAAACGGAAAGACAGTCTTGTTTAAGAATGGGAATGACCCTGAAGCGGAATACGAAGAAATTAATCGTATTCACACACCAAAAGAAATTACAAGAATGCTTAGCCTCGCGGATGAGTATTCAGCGTTGCCTGCTCTTAAGAAATCTGGGCTTAGAGATTGTCAGTTTGAAGCTATTACAGAACTGGAAAAGAGCTTCAGAAGTGGACAGAATAGGGCGTTGATGGTACTTGCGACAGGTGCTGGTAAAACGTATACAGCATGCCTTGCTGCATATCGCTTCTTGTCATATACGCCAATGAAGCGCGTTCTCTTTCTTGTAGATAGAAACAATCTTGGCAAGCAGGCTGAAGGAGAATTCGGTATGTTCAGACTTACTGAAAACGGAGATCCGTTCAATACTATCTTCTCTGTGAATCGGCTTCGTTCAGCAAGAATCCCGTCTGATACTAATGTCGTAATTTCAACAATTCAGCGTTTGTTCTCATTGCTCAAAGGTGAGGATGTGGCTGATACTGATGACGATGAGAACTATAACGAGAATGATGATCATAACATCATATCTCTTCCGGAGAATCCTAATTTGCCGACAGACTTCTTTGATTTGATAATCATAGATGAATGCCATAGGTCGATTTACGGCTCTTGGCGACAGGTACTCAACTATTTCAGTTCTGCCAAGATGATTGGATTGACAGCTACTCCGGCACCTGAGACACTCGCGTTTTTCAATCATAACAGGATAGTAAACTATACTCTTGAAAAATCCATAGCAGATGGTGTCAATGTGGATTATAGAGTATTCCGTATCAAGACACAGGCAACAGAAGATGGTGGTGCCATTCTTGAGGGTGAAAGAGTCAAGAGGGTTACAAGATATAATGGTGAAGTCAAGAATGTAAAGACAGACGAGGCAAAGACATATACCAGTACAGAACTTAATAGAAGCATAGTCAATCCGGCCCAGATCAAGCTGATTCTAGAGACATACAGAGATGCTGTCTATACACAGATGTTCAACGACCCACCACGTGAACCTAATATTGACTATTTGCCGAAGACACTCATCTTTGCTTTGAATGACAACCACGCGTCTAATATAGTCAAGATCGCTAAAGAAGTCTTTGGCAAGGAGGATGATGAACAGTTCGTGCAGAAGATAACGTATTCAGCCGGTGATAGCAACGAACTCATACGTCGTTTCAGAAATGACAAGGAGTTCAGAATCGCTGTCACAGTTACACTGGTAGCTACAGGAACTGATGTGAAGCCACTCGAGGTTGTTATGTTCATGAGAGATGTGGAATCTGAGTCTCTTTATGTTCAGATGAAGGGTCGTGGCGTACGTACTATAGGAGATGAACAACTTAGGAATGTAACTCCAAACGCTCATAGTAAGGATATGTTCTATCTTGTAGATGCAGTCGGAGTTACGGAACACGAGATGGTTGCCACTCGTCCAGGAACAGAACCACAGCCGCATATGATTTCCCTGAAGGAGCTTCTTGAGAAGATAACTCACGGTAATGTCGATGATGATTATTTAAGAACTCTTGCAGGTCGTTTGTCACGCATATATAATAAGTGCAATGATAAACAGAGACAGGAGTTTGCAGAGAAGGCGTTTGCTGACATGAAGGATATGGCAGTAAGTATATACAATGCGCTTGAAAGCGAGAAACTGCCTGAATATAAAGATATTAACGATTCAAACTTAGAGAGAAAGGCTTTGGTAGCAGCACTTGCTAACCATCCTGATGCAAGAGAATATCTTCTGATTCTCAATGCCGGATTTATAGAGATTCTGCAACCAGGAGAAGACACTTTGATTTTCAGCGGTTTTTCTCAAGAAGAGGCAAATGATACAACTCAGGCTTTTGAGAAATATGTAAATGAGCATAAAGACGAAATTGAAGCCCTTCGTATTATCTACAATAATCAGGGAGAACCGCTTACATACTCAATGCTCAAAGAACTTGAGGTGAAGTTGAGGTATGTCAACAGCAAATTTAATCCTTCATTATTGTGGAATACATACTCGATAGTCAAGCCGGAACTTGTAACTAAATTCTCAACCAAAGAAGAAAAGGAGGCTTTGACAAACCTGATTCAGTTGGTAAGATTTGCATATAATCAGATACCGCGTCTCGAAAGTCTATATCCGACTGCCAATAAGTTCTTCAATCTTTGGTGTGGCCAAACTTGGCGTAACATTACAGACACTCAGAAAAATATTCTAAAGCAGATTATAAACTACATAGTATCAAACGGAACCTGTACAATAAAAGATATTCGCGAATGGGATCGCACATGTGCAGCGCAGATTATTCAGGCATTTGACAGTAAGCCGGAAGTTGCAAACGAATCCCTTGCATCTCTTTCACAGTTCCTCATTTATAGAAAAGCAGCATAATTATGGCAAAACAAATATCAAACGAACAGACTCTGACCAAGAAGGTCTGGACATTAGCAACAACCCTCTCAGGTCAGGGTATTGGATTTACGGACTATATAACTCAGCTTACATATCTCTTATTCCTTAAAATGGATGATGAGAATGTTAAACTCTTTGCAGAAGAATCGGCAATCCCTGAGGGATGTCGCTGGAGTGATCTCATAGAACTTGACGGACTGGATCTGATTGAACAGTACGAGAAGACTCTTAAAGAGCTTAGTAATCAACCTAATTTGATAGGTACGATATATACAAAGGCTCAGAACAAGATTGACAAGCCGGTTTATCTAAAGAAGGTCATAACAATGATCAATGAGGAACAGTGGCTTGTTATGGATGGGGATGTCAAAGGTGCCATCTATGAGAGTATCCTTGAGAAGAATGGTCAGGATAAGAAGAGTGGTGCAGGTCAGTATTTCACTCCACGATCATTGATTTCTACAATGGTGGATGTCACTCGTCCTCAGATTGGCGAGACAGTTTGTGATCCGGCTTGCGGAACTGGTGGATTCCTTCTTGCAGCATATGACTACATGAAGGGTCAGTCGTCAGACAAGGAGAAGCGCGATTTCCTTCGTGAAAAGGCGCTTCACGGATATGATAATACAGCACTTGTTGTAACGCTAGCATCAATGAACCTTTATCTTCATGGTATTGGCACAGACCGTAGCCCGATTCTTTGTCAGGACTCACTTGAGAAGAGCCCATCACTCTTGGTTGATGTTATCCTTGCAAATCCTCCTTTTGGCACTCGACCATCTGGATCAGTGGAAATCAATCGCGAGGACTTCTATGTCGAGACAAAGAATAACCAGCTGAACTTCCTCCAGCATATGATGGTCATGCTCAAGAATGGCGGCCGTGCTGCAGTAGTTCTTCCAGATAATGTCCTGTTTGAAGGCGGTGCAGGAGAAGTAATCAGGAAGAAGCTTCTTACTGAATTTAATCTGCATACAATCCTACGCTTGCCAACCGGAATTTTCTATGCTCAAGGTGTAAAAGCAAATGTTCTTTTCTTCAGCAAGGGAACTCCGACTAAAGACATATGGTTCTATGACTACCGAACAGGTGTAAAGCATACCCTTGCGACAAATCCTATGCAGCGCCATCACCTTGACGACTTTGTCGAGTGCTATAAGTCGGAGAATATACTTGCGCGTCAGGAGACATACGGCGCAGAATCTAATCCTAACGGTCGTTGGCGCAAATATAATGTCGATGACATCCTTAAGCGAGATAAAACCAGCCTTGATATTACCTGGATTAAGCAGAATGATGATGATAACGACTACACTTTGGCTGAACTTATGGCTCTGATCCAGGAAAAGAGCGACAACATTTCTAAAGCAGTTGCGGAATTGCAGAAACTAATGGCAAACATCGAGGAATAATGGATACAAAGAAACTTCGTCAAAAAATACTTGACCTCGCAATCCGAGGAAAACTCGTTCCGCAGGATCCGAATGACGAGCCCGCATCCGTATTGCTTGAACGAATCCGTGCAGAGAAAGAACAGCTCATAAAGGAAGGAAAAATCAAGCGCAGCAAGAAGTCTGTAGCTTCGGATACATCCCATTATGAGAATGTGCCGTTTGAAGTGCCGGATGGATGGTGCTGGACGACGTTGGGTGAGATTGGTAATTGGCAAGCCGGAGTGACGCCAAGTAGAATGAGGAAAGATTATTATGGTGGCAATATTCCTTGGCTTAAAACAGGTGATTTAACTGATGGATATATCTTTGAAATACCAGAAACTATCACAGATAAGGCACTTGAAGAAACCTCTGTTAAATTGAACCCAACTGGCAGTGTACTAATTGCCATGTATGGTGCTACGATAGGTAAAATAGGTGTTCTAACTTTTCCGGCCACAACGAATCAGGCTTGCTGTGCATGTGTGGATTATAAAGCTGTAACTCAAAAATATTTATTCTATTTCCTCCTTTCATATAAGGAAGAGTTTGTAAAGATGGGAGGAGGTGGAGCCCAACCTAATATATCAAAAGAAAAGATTATAAGTACGCTGATACCGGTTCCTCCTATTGCAGAACAGAATAGAATTGCTGATGAGATTGAACGTCTAATTGCATTTATTGAAACAATTGATTTGAATCAGGGTAGATTAGAGCAATCTTTAAAGCTTTGCAAGGAACGGATTCTTGATATGGCATTATCGGGGAAACTCATTCCACAGGATCAAGATGACGAGCCTGCTATAGAACTTCTTAGAAAGATAAATCCATCGTTTACTCCTGCTGATAACCGCCATTATGGGAACATCGAATTAAGCATACCTGAACCTTGGTGTTGGGCTACTGTTGGAGATGTGTTTAAGCACAATACCGGTAAAGCCTTAAATTCGTCTAATCATTCTGGTATTATGATGGATTATATTACAACATCCAACTTGTACTGGGATAGATTCGATTTATCTACTGTTAAGCAGATGCTTTTCACAGAAAAAGATCTTGAAAAATGTACAGTTACTAAAGGGGATTTATTGATTTGCGAAGGAGGTGATGTCGGTCGTTCTGCAATATGGAATTACAACTATGACATTCGGATCCAAAACCACATACACAGGTTGAGAGGGCAAGGCAATATCTGCGTAAGATATTTCTTTTATGTGTTAATGCTATATAAACAGAAGAATTATATTGGTGGCAAAGGAGTCGCAATACAGGGTTTATCATCAAGAGATCTTCATAATCTTCCCATACCAGTCCCACCTTTAAAAGAACAGTATAGAATTGTAGAGGCATTAGATAATTTAATAGCAAAGATGAATAAGATCACAGCGGAATCATAGTTCAGCTGCAATCTTATCTACTACACAAAACAACTCATTAATTTTTGACAATATCCTCTTTTGTTCGGACAAAGGAGGGAATGGTATGCAAGCATTCCTGATTATATCTCCTGAGATAGCCTTAAATGTTGATCCTGTTGCATTCTCTTCAAAATAATCTTTGAGAGTTGACAACATATATAGCCAGAACAGGCAGTCAATATCGTATTTAGGAAGGAGGGAACACAAGCCTCTTCCTATACAAATTTTACGCTTTGTAATGTTCACTACACCAACTGGGGCTCTTACACAAAGAAGAAGACTTTCAGGTGCTGCAGTTTTTGATGGTGTAGTAGTATACTGACCTGACTCAGAAAGATATTTATCGGTAAAATTTATCTTTCCTTGATGGAATTCAGTGCCACATTTTCCATTGATTGTATTGCCAGCAGGAGATTGTCCCATAGTGATATCAAAGATGTCTTTTAATTGACATATTTCCCATGAATCAGGTAGGTTCCCATAATGGCGGTTATCGGCAGGTTTGTATGCGGGATTTATTCTCTTTAACAGTTCTATTGCAGGTTCATCTGATGTATTCTGAAGAACCAACTTTCCAGAAATCGCCAATTCTAAAATTTTACTCCTAATCTGCTCTATATTATGTCGAATCAATAGTTTATTGTTATCAATCAATCGAATTGCCTTAAATAATTTCTCTAATTCGGATACAATTCTTTTTTGTTCGCTCTGAGGTGGTAATGGGAATAGACTATTACCCACCTTATCGGAATTGAGATTTGAGACAACTCCTCCACTTGCAGCTTCAGTAAATTGCGAATATGCAAAACCAGAGGAGAGTAAATAATATAGAAATTCCTGATCATATGTTTTAGGTATAGGCGAAATAACCAACCATCCGTCATGGATGCATCCATCTATATTTAAGATGTATGGTCTACCAAAACTCATCGAATTGGTTAGGAGAAAATCGCCTTTATGTACCATACGAGACTTACTTACCCCAGAAGGTGATATCTTTTCTTTTGTTGAGTTGATATATTTACCATCTTTATCCGCATCTCCGATTTTAATCCAATTGATTCCATTTTTATCGTCAGTTAGATATTCTTTAATAGGTCTGGGGGAACCACCCCTTGCCACATTACAAACGTCAGAAAGATGCGCCCAACACCAACTTTCCGGCACTTCAAACGGCACATTCTCATAATGGGATTTACTTGAATTATATTGTTGCCGTTAACATTAATATAAATGTTTTATGGTAAACAAGTTTCAATCGTTCTTGGCGAAGTCAGACTTGGCTAAGAACACGGTGCAGTCATACGTCTGGACCGTATCACATTTCATCTCAAACTATGGGGATTTTAACAAGGAGAACCTTCTTGCTTACAAGGGATTTCTTGTAGAGCATTTCAAACCTCAAACAGTAAACTTGCGGCTGCAGGGGATCAACAAGTATCTTGAGTTTATCAAGAAAGATAGACTCAAGATGAAGTTTGTAAAGGTTCAACAAAAGAACTTCCTTGAGAATGTAATCAGTGATGCAGATTACAAATTCTTGAAGGCAAAACTTAAGAAAGAGGGATTCACCGACTGGTATTTTGTCGTTTGGTTTCTTACTGCGACGGGCGCGAGGGTAAGTGAACTCTTGCAGATTAAGGTAGAGCATGTATATGCTGGATTTCTGGATCTATATACGAAGGGAGGGAAGATCAGAAGAATCTATATTCCAAAGAAACTCATGGAAGAGGCCATCAGATGGCTGCAGGAAGATAATAGGCAGACTGGCTACCTCTTTTTAAATCGATTTGGTGAACGAATTACTTCACGTGGCGTGGCTATGCAATTGAAGCATTTTGCAGAAAAGTACGGTCTTAATACAAAGGTCGTTTATCCACATTCATTCCGCCATCGTTTTGCAAAAAACTTCCTGGATCGCTTCAATGACATTGCCCTACTCGCAGATCTTATGGGACATGAAAGCATCGAGACAACAAGAATTTATCTTCGAAGAACAGCTACAGAGCAGAAACAAATAGTTGATAAGATAGTAAACTGGTAACTATATGCCTCCCTCGGTATCGGAACCATGGGAGGCATCGTATCATTGAAATTACTATTTTACGTCCTTCCCCCGGGGGAATTTTCTAAATGATTACAATTCTGAAGAAATCTGTTCGAGTTTATGATAAATCTCATTAACAGATTTAACTATTCGCCTCTGTTCTTCGTAAGGTGGCACAGGAATCATTGACTTTAATGCATCAGCAGTTCCTAGTCTAGGCATTTTAACACCGTATCCTAGAGAAATTGTGTAATCTACATAGTATCTTGAACGCAGTACGTGACAAAGGTATTCTGGTACTATGCCTGGTACACAGGTGATTGGAATAATTTCAGTTGTACAGTATCCGTCTTGATCTGCGACCAACACCTTGTTCAAATATGTTCTAAGTTTGCTATATAGAACATCGCCTTTTTTAAATGAATGTCTTACGCCATTTATGTTCTTTTTTGATCTATTCATGCGCTGAATCAAGCGACCGGAGTCTTTTTCAATATCTTCCAGTTCAAGTATCCACGAATTTTCGGGTATATTACTAACAGGAACATTAATACACTCCCCATAATTTGAGATGTCTGACAGTGTAACCCATTGCCACTTTTCGGGCACTTTGTATGGAACATTCGCATAATGGCGGTTATCGGTAGGTTGATATTGAGGATTAATACGCTTAAGTAGCTCAATAGCAGGTTCATCAGATTTATCTTGTCGTACTAGTTTACCAGAAATCGCTAAATCCAGAATTTTAGACTTTAAGGCTATGATATTATTGGAAGTTTCCTCCTTGGAATAGTTAATAATTTGCACGATGTCAAGTAATGATTGCGCCTTCTCAACTATTCTTATCTGTTCATTTAAAGGTGGTATGGGAACCCAGCTATCTGAGATTTGATTGATATAAAATCCTTTTTGTGCTGTTCCACGAGCATTTTCGCCGACATAATTTTGATATAGCGGAGAGTCAAGGAACAACTTTAGATATCTATTGAATATTTTAGTACATATAACTGTTACACTTCTTTGAAAAGTAATAGGGTAATCTAAATCATAGATACAAGTTCTTCCCAATGAAGCCACAGAGGTGAATAATACATCACCCTTAGATACTTGTGTTCTAGCATTCGATAATTCAAAATCAGCCCTTGATAAATGTCTAACATCATCTAAATGGATAATTGAATCATTTACAACATTTTTAGATGAGATCATAATATATTCGCTCTCAGCCTTTTGCGCGATAGGAGGGTTGTGATCACCATCAACAATTTTAGTGCATATATCACTCATCGTTGCATATGTCCATCCTTGAGGAAGTTCGTAGTTCTCATAATGGGATGTATCCGAATTATTCACTATATTTGTGTTCCTGTCGCAAGAAGAACAAGGCTCTGGATGAAACCATACATGTAAATAATTACGCTATATGGATGTTAGTAAATTAATAAAGGCGATTGACGAACTCTTGGAACGAAGTGAACTGGATTCTGTTAATCTCGTGGAGGCAAATGCATATCTTGAAAGAAAGGGAATCTTAAAAGATTCGCATGATAGGCCTGGGAAACCATTAAGGGAAATACTTCGCGCAGGAAAGTTTCCTCATGCTTATCAGGAGGGCCGTTTATGGAAGATACCGCATTCCAAATTCTCAAAACAGCGTGGTGAAGAAGCAATTGTACATCTCTCTTATGAAACACATTGTTCTTTGAAACCAGTTGTTGGCAAGAATTCAACAATTCTTATCCTTGGATCGATGCCTGGAAAAGAGTCTTTAGCAAGACATGAGTATTATTCAAATCGAAAGAATAGATTTTGGGGTATATTGTCTGGTATCTATAATGTAGCAATGCCCTCTACATATAGGAATAGAATGGACTTTTTGATTAATAGAGGTATAGCATTATGGGATGTTTATCATTCAGTTCGTCGCCATGGAAGTTTAGATGCGAATATTGCATCAGGCTCATTTAATGACATAAAAGGCTTTCTAGAAAAGAATCCAAGTATTCGTGTTATTGTTCTAAATGGGACAAAAGCTGCAAAGGCTTTCAAATTATATATGCAAAAAGAAAGGTGTGACCTGAAAAAAGATATTGATATTTACTCAGTGCTAAGTAGTAGTGGTGCAAATTGTCAGTATTCATTAGAAGAATTGATTGAGGACTGGAGAATTCCTTTTGAGAGTAACTAATTGTTTGTCGTATTAATATTGTAGTAGATATGAAAGAACCAGGATACGTATACATTCTAACCAACCCGTCATTCAAGGAAGATTGGGTCAAAATCGGCAAAAGTTCAAGGCCTGTTAATGTGAGATCAAAGGAATTGGATAATACGGCTGTGCCGCTTCCATTTGAGATTTTTGCTACGATAAGGACTGTAAAGTTTAATGAGGTTGAGAAGTTGATTCATAAGACAATCGACCGCTTGACCGATTTGCGTATCAGGCAGAATCGTGAGTTTTTCAATATCCAGCCGCAGATTGCATTGGACATTCTGCGTGATATTTCTACGACTATGGATGATGCTTTCATTGAGTTGTATCATAACAATCAGCCAATTAAGGAAGCCGCTGAAGTACAGGATGAGGAACCTCACAAACGTAGAGCCCCTTTCAAGTTCAGTATGGTCAATATTCAAATCGGAGAGACTGTAGTCTTTACTCCAAAGAATATCAAGGTTAAGGTTGCCAGCGATAATCAAGTTGAGTACGAAGGCCGTATTTACAAACTATCACCATTTACTGCTGCCTTCCTGCCAGATGAAATGAGAAATGCTTCAGATGCATATCAGGGACCTAAGTACTTTACATTTAACGGTAGACCTCTAGATGAATTGAGAAAGGAACTTGAGGAGAGTTGAGTTAATTAGTTTCTTATGAATAATAGAGCGTACATGGAAGTATGGCGGTCATGATAGAGTTGCCTTACGATCCGTCAGAAGATTACTTGGAAAGATACAGGAGGGTAACCGATATGAGTCTTGATCAAGATACTGTAAATAACCTGAACAATCTTACGCCGGAGCAGCACAGAAAAGTCCGCAACATAATCCTGTGGCAGCGCATCGGATGTATTGTGGTGAAGATTTCAGAGACTCTGGATGTTTCTCTGAAGGAGGCTCTTGATATGTTCTACAGGAGCGAGACCTGCCGGAGGTTTCACGATGAGGAAACTGGGCTCTATCTTCAGGGAAATCTGTATGTCTTGAATGACTTCCTGGCAGAGATTTCTGCGTGATCCTGTGCCGGGTACAATTTGTACCCCTCACCAATTCTCAATAGACCAAGTGCAAAAACATAGCGAAACTGCTCTTGATACCCCGAAAAAAGAGGGTACCGAGAGCAGTTTTCCAGTAAAAATGCACGCGATACTGGCGAATTTCTCAAAAGTGTTGCCCATTTCTTGCAAATGTTATATAAGTGTTATACATTTGTGATATATAATATATGAAGAATATGGAGACGACAATAACCAGAACCCAAACAGCTTTCAGACTCAGTACTGAATTGTTGAAGAGGTTGAAGACAGAGGCTCGCAAACAGAATAGGAGCCTTAATAATTATGTGGAGAGCGTTCTCATGGACGCTGTTTATCGCACACCTAATGCCCAAACAATGGCTGCAGTGAAAGAGGCGAGAGAGGATAAGAATCTGGAAACTATCAATCTGGATAATCTTGAGGGGTTTATTGAGTCATTATAACAGGTATGAAGGTATTGAAAATCACCAGCCAGTTTAAGAAAGATCTAAAGAAATATCAGAATCAGCCAAAGAGAATTGAAAAACTCAAGGTTGTCTTAACGTATTTACAGCAAGATATTCCTATACCTCAGGAGTATAAACCTCATAAACTTTTAGGCGAATATAAAGACTGCATGGAGTGCCACATAGAAGGCGATACCCTGTTGATCTGGTTCGATGAAAACACGGATGTAATCAAACTCATACGTCTTGGCACTCATTCGGAGCTTTTCAAGTAACAATAGACCAAGTGCAAAAACATAGCGAAACTGCTCTTGATACCCCGAAAAAAGAGGGTACCGAGAGCAGTTTTCCAGTAAAAATGCACTTGATACCCGGCAAGACTCCTGCAATCTGCGAATTTCTCGTGGTGCAAATGTGGTGCAAAATCCAAAGAAAAATCGCAAATCCCTGGAAATCAAAGATTTGCGATTTAAAGTGTACCCGGAGCCGGGATCGAACCGGCACGGATTGCTCCACTGGTGTTTGAGACCAGCGCGTCTACCGATTCCGCCATCCGGGCTTGTGTGCTTTTCTGTAGCCTGTCTCCAGGACTGAAAGAGGCACGGGAAGGTTAGACCTTCTGGTTATTTGGAAATGCAAAGGTATCGGATTTTTCGGAAAATGCAAAATAATTAGCGGGTTTGTGTATCGGTGGCACGTGTGGAGATATGCAGAAATATGCTATATTTGTAGGATAAATCCAACCCCGATGGAGCAGATCAACATATATTCCGGAAAGAAGGCCATAAGCCGCATCGTGACTTCCGATAGTCTGAAGGATCTGGCTTCGTGTCTGGAACCGTACAGGAGCATCTATGCGGTCGTTGACGGAAACGTAGCACAGAAGTGTCCTGCGACCGGTCAGCTGACGGAAATCCTCAAGAACAGAAACGCAAAGATCAAGCTGATAGAGACGTCCGAGGAGGGCAAGACCCTTGAGACGGTGATGGACATATGTGCATGGCTGCTGGAGAATGGGGCTGACAGGGATGCGATGATCCTTGCTGTAGGAGGCGGCATCACGACGGATATGGTGGGTTTTGCATCATGTATCTACAAGAGGGGAGTGCGGTTTGCCTATGTGCCGACGACATTGCTTTCGCAGGTCGACGCAGCTATCGGAGGCAAGACGGGCGTGAATTTCGACAAATACAAGAACATCCTCGGAATCATCCGCCAGCCGGCGTTTACATACATGTGCCCTCAGCTTCTGGAGAGCCTTCCGCAGAGGGATTTCCTTTCGGGTGTGGCGGAGATGCTCAAGACATTCATCATCGAGGACAACGGCAACTACCAGAAGGCCGTCGACCTGTTCTTCGACATCTCGAGCGAGTACCATGTGGAGGTCATGATGTATGGAAAAGATGAAATGCAGGTATGGGTCGACATTCTGAAAAAACACCGCAGGACGCTCTCAGAGCTCATTTCTGCTGCAGCTAGGGTGAAGGCTGGAGTAGTTTCGCGCGATCAGTTCGAGAAGGACGAGCGCCGCAAGCTGAACCTCGGACACACATTCGCCCATGCGATCGAGACCCTCGCGCAGAGAGAATACGCGGAGGAGAGGGAATCCATGGTGCAGAGGGAAATGACAACAGAGGACATGGAGGCTGAAGCTCAGCAGCGCCTCCCTGAAGGCGTGACCCACGGCGAGGCGGTTGCGATGGGCATGGTCCTGGCGGCGAAGCTTGCCGACCGATACTACAGGAATGACCGCAATGACCCTACGGAGCTGGAGGCGAAGATAAGCAACGACCTGTGGGACTGCAATATTCCGTGTTATTGTCCATACTCGATCGAGGAGATGGCGCAGATAATGAAGAAGGACAAGAAGGCCGAGGGAGGGAAGGTACATTTCGTGCTTCCGAAGGCGATCGGCGAGGTCGAGGTAGTCGCCCTTACCGTCGATGAAGTCTGCAGATTGATGGAATAGTGATCCATCCGGACCGATGTGCCAAGAATTTTGGAAAATTTGGTACATCACCCCTGAAAAATGGTGAAATACTGGTGAAAACAGGATCGTTGTACCAAGAAATCAGCAAAACTTGGCACATCGTTCTCAAACTCCAGAAATACGATGAATTATGATTTGTACAACAATACAGAACAGGAACTACGAGCAGATACTGGCTGCTCTGGAAGAGTGTGAGATGGCGGAGATCCGTCTGGACAGATGCGAGCTGACCGCCAAGGAGACTGATGAACTTTTCACATCGGACATCCCCCTTGTGGCTACATGCCGCATAAACGAGGTTGCCGCAACTGAAGCATCGTTGCAGGATCTGACCCCTCAGAGCCGCGAGATCAAGGCGATGCAGATTGCGGAGAAAAGGCTCATAAGGGCCATAGAGGCCGGTGCGCGGTACGTCGATGTGGAGCTGGAGGCTCAGAAGCAGATGTCGAAGAGGGTGCGTCAGGCCGCCCATGAAAACGGTACCATATTCATCAGGTCATACCACGATTTCGAGGGTACAGATTCGTTGGAAGCCCTTAAGGCCATCGTTGAAAAATGCGTATATCATGGCGCAGACATGATCAAGATAGTGACTACGGCTCATTCGCAGGCCGATGTGGATAAGGTGCTTGCCCTGTATGATTGGTGCCGCGAGGAGAAACTTTCCGGCAATGAGAAGATAGGTGCATTGGCTGACGGAGGCCTCATAGCATTCTGCATGGGCGAGGAAGGCCGTCAGTCGCGTCTGGACTGCCTCAGGCATGGGGCACCATACACATATGCGGCTCTGTCGGAAGATGAAACAGCAGCTCCCGGACAATGGGCTGCTGCAGATATGCGTAAGGCAGTATACGGCGGTTTTCCGTTCATCGGATCCGATCCTCTCTCTATGCCGGTATCAAAAAGCTTTGCCCAGCGTGCCATCATTGCCGCAGCCCTCGCGGACGGCACATCCCATCTGAAAGGATATACTCCTTGCGGAGACAACGAGGCTGCCCTTCAGGTTGCAAGAAACCTTGGTGCGGAAGTTTCTGTTGAAGGTAATGTGTTGACAATCAAAGGAATATCTGCTGCTCTTGGAAGCTGTGGACTTTCGCATCTTCATGTCGGAGAATCAGGTCTGCTGACTCGAATGATGATCCCGATCATGTCTCAGATATGTACGGAATCAGTAAGATTTACAGGCGAGAAGACTCTGCTCGGACGTCCTCTGACCGGTGCCAAGGAGATAATGGATGCCTTCGAGGCCGATGTCATTCCGAGCGAAGTCGAGGAATCCCCAGCCGTTGTCCGCGTCCCTCTCAAAGTCCATGGCCCTCTCAAGGCAGGCCGTGCGGAAATATCAGGAAAACATGGCTCACAGCTCATCTCCGGCCTCCTTATGGCGCTTCCTTTCGCTGAAAAGAACAGTTCTCTCATCGTGCATGAGCCGAAGAGCATACCATATATGTTCATAACCCTCGAAGTCCTCAAGAAGTTCGGCATAAAGATAGGTAACGATATGCTTGGCGGCCCTGACTTCCTTGCATCCGACGGCGACTGGTCATTATGTACCGAGATGGTGTTCAAAGTAAAGGGTGGTCAGAGATACAAGGCTGCTGACATCGATCTTGAAGGCGACTGGAGTGCAGCGGCAAACTTCATTGTAGCCGGAGCGATCTTCGGAAAGGTTGAAATTCAGGGACTTGACACTACATCTCTCCAGGCTGACCTCTCTATCATGGATATACTCATGGATGCAGGTGCCAGCCTTTCGCAGCTCGACGGAGACAGGGGAAACATTACGGTCCAGCGGGCTCCGCTCAAGGCATTCAGCGTGGATGCATCCAATTGTCCGGATCTCTTCCCGATCATTTCGGTCCTCGCCGCATTCTGTCAGGGCACAAGCCGTCTTGCGGGAGTGGGACGCCTCGCCAACAAGGAAAGCGACAGAGCGAAGGCAATTCTGGAAATGTTGACACGTATGGGCGTCAAAGCGTCGGTTGATGGTGATGAAATGATAATCGAGGGACATAGCCTGGCACAGCGTCTGCTGCAAGGCACTCTTCTCAAAGGCGGCAGCTATACCTCTCACCACGACCACCGCATGGTCATGGCACTGAAGGTTGCAGCTCTTGGCGCCGACAGCCCGATCATGATTGATGACGAGGAATGCGTATCCAAATCTTTCCCTCAGTTTCACGACGTCTTTGCGTGTATGCTGAGTTCTGTAAGCTGTTGATACAGAGCTGGATGGATTGAATCACCTGCGGCAAATGGAGCAGGCGATTCAGGGTAAGCGGCAAGATAAAAACATAGAATATGAATACATTCGGTAGAAAATTCAGAGTAAGCATCTTCGGTGAGTCCCACGGGGAGCTCATCGGTGTGGTAATGGACGGTGTTCCGGCCGGTCTGGAACTCTCGGAGCAGGATTTCGAACAGGATATACTGCGAAGGAAGAGCGGTGCTAAAGGTACGACACCGCGGATCGAGACAGACCGTCCGACCATAGTGAGCGGTGTCTTCGAGGGTCATACGACAGGAGCGCCTCTGACAATCACTTTTCAGAATAAGAATACTCATTCCTCTGATTATGAGCTCTTTGCAGCTATGCCTCGCCCAGGTCATGCAGATCTTACAGCGGCTCTGAAATGGGATGACTGTCAGGATCCGCGCGGAGGAGGACATTTCTCCGGAAGGCTTACATTACCGATTGTTGCAGCTGGTGTCGTGGCGAAGAAGATCGTCGCTGACGCTACGGTGCTGGATGATACTCCATGCACGACCGTCGAGGCAAGGATCGTAGAGATTGCCGGTCAGTCAGGCAATGACGTTCTCGGTCAGACTGAGTGTTGGCAGGAAGCCCTTGACCAGGCGATCAAGGAAGGCGACAGTCTTGGCGCGGTCATCGAATGTACGGTGCCGGACATAGATCCCGGCTATGGAGAACCGTTCTGGGATAGTGTGGAATCTCTTATCGCACATGCTGTATTCGCTATTCCGGGTGTACGTGGCATCGAATTCGGAGACGGATTCCAGGCTGCCCGCATGAAAGGTTCGGAACACAATGACCCTATCGGGTCGGACGGCAGACCTCTGAAGAACGGAGCCGGCGGAGCTAACGGAGGCATCACCAACGGAGCTCCATTGACCTTCCGCGTGGCCTTCAAGCCTACGTCAAGCATCAGGAAAGCCCAGCAGACATTCAACTTCCAGACCGGGGAGATGGATACCCTTGAAGTTCCCGGCCGTCATGACGTCTGCTTCGCCCTTCGCGCTCCGGTGGTGGTGGAAGCCATGACAGCAATCGTTCTGGCAGACCTGGTATCAATCAAATAATGAGCACAGAATCAGCAAAAACGTGCTTGAAAGATCAAAACCAAGCAGAATACTATGAAATCAAGACTTCTCATTGCGGCCCTGATCATCATCACCGCACTTTCAGCAGCAGCTCAGCCTCATCCTCAGGACAAAGGCTACAACTATGTGCAGAACATATCCTATACGTCTGCAGATGAGACAGATGCATACAGGAAGGAACGCTGCGTGCTCGATATCTATTATCCGGATACAGACAAAGGATTCGCGACCCTCGTATGGTTCCACGGCGGCGGACTTACAGGCGGCAACAAGGAGCTTCTCGATGGGTTCCGCAGGCAGGGTTTCGCGGTGGTCAGTGTGAACTACCGCCTCTTCCCGAAATGCAAATGTCCTGATTACATCGATGATGCGGCAATGGCAGTGGCATGGGTGTTCGACAACATTGAGAAGTACGGCGGAAACAAGGAACAGATCTATGTTTCGGGCCATTCTGCGGGCGGTTATCTGACCTTGATGGTGGCTCTGGCGAAGGAGTACATGGCCAAATACGGTCAGGATGCAGACAAGATTGCAAAGGCATATCCGATAAGCGGCCAGACAGTTACCCATTATACGATCCGAGAGGAGAGAGGTCTTCCTGACGGTATCCCTGTGATCGATGAATATGCCCCTATGACTCATGCCGGCAGGGGTGGTGCGCCTATGATCCTGATCTCAGGCGACCGTGACCTCGAGATGCTAGCGCGCTATGAGGAAAATGCTCATCTTCAGGCACTTCTGAAGAATTTCAAACACGACTCCGTCTTATACGAAATGCAGGGCTTTGACCATGGAACCGTTGTGGCACCGGCCGTAGCCCTGATCACTTACGATATCAAGCAACTCTGGAAGGAGTATCAGAAACCGTAACGGATTCCCAATGAAACGGGAACGTTGGCATACCATGGTCCCAAGATACAGTCTATGCCCAAGAATAAGCTGAGTTCGTCATCATTATTGAGGGCGAAGCGCTTTCCTGCGGCAGCTCCCATGAGTACTCCGCCTCCCCAGAAATCCAGTTCGTTTTTGTTGTGTGTGCCTCTGATTCGTTCCAATTCCATATGAACTGCTCCTCCGACCTTGAATTCACCGAAAAACGGAGACTTCCTGCGTGAGAAGTTGACCTGAAGGTCTGCATAAACGGGCACCAGAAATGAATATCTATAAGGAGGACGTATGATTACTGTCTGGTTTCCGTCGGCATCAGTCAGAATAGTGGTAGATTCACCTGCCTTATGGATATATGCGTCCATTCCGAAGCCGACTCCGAGAAAAACGATTTCCGAGAACTGTCTGCCATATATTCCGCTTGCTCCTAAGCCGTTGGACATGAATATATTTCTGGCCAGTTCACCTCCGACCATCCATCTGTTATGACGCTGGAATGTTTCTTCATGCGTTTGTGCTGATGCTGCAGATAACGATGCAATAATAGCCGCAATTGCTAAAATAATCTTCCTTTTCATGGTCATACGTTTTGGTTACAGCCATTAGATGCATTTTTTATGCATAACGTTGCGTCCGGTTCATCGTTTTTGTCCGATTACCGAGAGCTTGGAGATGTCCTTTACGTCGAAGTCACCGATGATTTCCATTACCGCCGAGCCTTGGGGGCCGCTGACGATCATCACGAATGAGACGCCGGTATTGTCTACCCATTCTTCCGAGATGTAGAACTCCGAACGGTTGCCGTTTTCATTTATCTGGGAGATCGTTTCATATTCCATACTGTCCATGACATCTTCCCTGGACAGACCAACGATCCTGTCTTCCTGCTTTTTCGTGCTGATGATTCGGATGCTGCTGATCCTGTTCAGAAGAGACTTCACATCCGGACTGGCTCCATCCTTCATCATGTCAAGCATTCGCTTGCCATAGATTATGGTCTGATATCCCTGCGCTCCGCTGTGATCTTCAAAGAAGTCATTCATCGGACTTTGAGCCGACAAGCTGACCGGAATCAGGGCCAATATCAATATGATCAAATAACGTTTCATGTCGATGTGGTTTTAGAATCCGCAGCGGATGCCGATTGACAGGACCTGTCCGTGGTTTCCGACATCTTCTCTATAAAGAGGAGTCAACGCATAGTCTGCATATATTCCGAACCCGGAAACGGTAGCTGCGACTCCTGTTCGGTATCTTATGTTGCTGAGTCCGCTGATATCGTATTTGGTCTTTCCAGGATTCTTGTATTTGACATATGAGCCGGTAAGCAGGTCGGTGTTGAAATCGAACATTAACAGGACCTTGCTTATCTTGAATCCGAGTCCTGCCCCGATGCCCAGGTATCCTGCGAGCATCTTGGACTTCTTTACTGTTCCTGAGAGAGGTTCCGGCATAAGCGCTCCGTTCTCATCATTGACAAGGGTCATCGCGTTATTGAAGCGATATCTGTCGACAGTGGAGTTCAGGGATGCCTTGAAGAACACCTTTTGGTTTCTGTCGAGTGAAACCTGTACTCCGAACGCCTCCACTCCGAAGCGCCAGCTGCTGGTATTGTCGGTCATGAACTGGTTTTCTCCAGCCCAGTTACCATAGTTCGGTTTGTATGTGAAAGCGTTAGCTCCGAATGACAGTCCCGCAAAATTGGTGGTGACTCTCTTCACTTTAGGCTTTGCCGCTTTCCCGCTGCTTGACGATCCGTCATCTCCGAGGGTGATGTTGAAGCCGGCTATGCTGATGCCGAGGTTGTCTCCCTGAGTGTCGAATACCACGAGGGAATCTGTCTGTGCGTGGGCTGCAGAGGCTATCGCGAGTGCAGCCAGAAGGGTTATGATACGTTTCATGGTCTATTTGTTCAGTTGTTGTTTTCCATTCCTTGTGTGATCATCTGGGCTATGTCGATTGTCGTCTCCAGCTGACTGAGGTATGACAGGTATTGTGTTCCTTCAAGGGCTATCTCCGGGTCTGTAATCGCCTTTCCGTCAGCATCATACCCGTATATCTCCCTGTTGAAATATGCAACGCATAATGCTACTGAAGCCGCGGCCGCAACCGTTCCCCAGACCAGTCTTCTGAACCTGCCTTTCGGTTTGGCAGGGGCGGGCCTGTATGTCATCGAAGCAGCGTCTGCAAATCCGCAGATCATCATCTTTACCGCCCGCAGATCTTCCGGAATCTCATCCGCCAGGCAGAAATATTCCTTCAGAGTAAGCTCCTCCTGAGCAGAGGTCTCCCCGTCGAAATATCTGTCGCAGAGGGCACGTATTTCATTGATGTCATATTCCATATCCGATCTCCTTTTCTATTATCTCCCTCAGGGCCCGGCGGCCTCTGGAGAGTATTGTCCTTACATTTGCCTCGTCCGTTTCGAGGATATCCGCTATCTCCTTGCCGGAGTATCCTTCTATGTCCTTGAGGTGGATCGCCAGTCTCTGCCGCTCCGGCAGCCGGGCCATGGCCCTGTGGACGAGCTGCCTGTCGCTCCACCTGTCCGGGCTCTTTTCGTCGGGAACTTCCGGAATCTTCGGAGTCGTCTCCTTGCGGCGCCGCAGACGGTCTATGCATGCGTTGCGGACCGAGCGTGTTATGAAGGCATCAATGTTTCCGACTTCGTCAAGCGAACCTTCCCTTCGGAGGATCCTTTCGGCGACATCCTGCATCATGTCCTGTGCCTCGTCGCTTCGTCCGAGGATGCTGCAGGCCAGTCTGAACATGAAATCCAGCCTCTTCTGTCCGAATATGTTTCTTCCGTTAAGTTCCATTTCTGCCTATATGACGTACAAATGTACAAAATGTGTCATGAAATTGTAGAGATTTCTCGACAAGCTCGAAATGACAGGTCTAAGGACGTTGGTAGAGACGGAGGCCGAATTCTGATGCCATGGTCATCAGATGGTCGAAGATGTCGGACTGCTTCTTCTCATGAACAGCCCATGCCTTGTCCTTCGTGAAGAAGTAGACTTCTATAGGCAGGCCGTAGGCTGTGGCTTCCTTCTGAGTCACAATGATGTCCAGGCTTGTGTTGATGTCCTTGTGGGTGCGCAGATATAATTCTATATATGTTCTGAAAAGCTGGATGTTTGTCATCTCGCTGCATGGTTTCGAATCCTCAGGCAAGGACTTGAAGTAACTGTCCATAAGCGGCACTGCTTTCCTGATGTCATCCATCATGTCCTGGGAGCATATTTCCAGAGTGTTCATGTCGATGTAAATGCACTTGTCGGCTCTTCTGCCTCCGCTCTCCTGCATTCCACGCCAGTTTTTGAACGGGGTCGTTACCAGTGTGTATGGCGGGATCATGGTCAGGGTGTTGTCCCAGTTGCGGACCTTGACAGTGTTGAGGGTGATTTCCTCGACATTTCCGTTTGCACTTCCGTCAGGCATCTGTATCCAGTCGCCCAGACGGACCATGTTGTTCTGCGAGAGCTGCACCCCGGCAACGAATCCCAGGATGCTGTCCTTGAATATGAGCATGAGCACGGCAGCCGAAGCACCGAGACCGGTAAGCAGCACGGTAGGGGATTTGTCTATGGCAATAGCCATGATAATGATGCCGCCGACGAAGTAAAGCATTACCTGGAGCCCCTGCACTATGCCCTGGAGCGGGTGGCTGCGGTTCTTGTCCGTAGTCGAGTAGAAGTCAAGGAAGGCCAGAAGCAATGAGTTGCATATCATGATCATGACGATGAGCATGTATATTATGTCGATCCTATGGAGCAGACGTATCAGATCTGTCCCGCGTTCGAATGCGATATAAGGAAGTACATACAGGACCAGGCCGGAGACCAGCAGGAGAATGTGATGCCCCAGCTTCCTCTTTACCAGAAACGGATGCCATTTGGATCGTATGAGTCTTATGTTATGTTTTGAGAGCCATCTGAAAAGGCTCTGTACCAGCCAGTTGATGCCTATGCCGATGAATATCATGGCGGCGATCAGCAATGCAGTATTAAGAATACCGGCAATATCCGGATCTATATGGAACTTCTCTGTCAGTATGAAGTCGAGCCATTTCCCAATCTTTGTCATATCTTATCTTTTTCCCGATATATTTCAACATCCGTGCAACGAAACGCCTTGATGTTGCATCTATTACGCAGCTTTTGTGAGAAATATATGAATGATCATGCTACCATACAGGCTCCTGTCGTTGCCGTTTCGCGCCACCGCATCGCGACTGACGGTGAAGGTGTGACGACCCTTGTGGCCTTTCATTCATGTCCGCTGCGTTGCCGTTGGTGTCTGAATCCACATACATGGAGGGAGGGTGCTGTGTTTACGATGTATTCTGTACATCAGCTTCTTGCAAATGTGCAGGTGGATGACATTTATTTCCAGGCCACCGGCGGAGGCATCACTTTCGGCGGTGGTGAACCGGCTCTCAGAAGCAGATTCATCGAGGAGTTCCGCAGAATATGTCCGAAAGAATGGAAGATCAACATCGAGACCTCATTGAATGTGCCTCAGGAGCATGTGATAAGGCTGGCCGGGGCAGCGGATGAGTTCGTGATCGATATAAAGGACATGAATCCTCGGATATATCGCGATTATACCGGCATCGGCAATGAGCAGGTCATCGGGAATCTCAGTTTCCTGGCATCGGAGGGAAAGGCTGACAGATGTGTCATCAGGATCCCGCTCATTCCCGGGTTCAATACTGAAGAAGACAGGGAAAGCAGCATTTCAGAGCTTCAGAAGCTTGGTTTTACAAGATTCGACAAGTTTGAATACATAACAGAAATCAACAAATAGACACTTTTATCATGGAACGTGGAAGACAGGTCTGCAGGATCCTGAAAGACATCAGGAAGCAGATAGCAGAAGAAAATGACATTGAATTCATTACATCGGAATGTACTCACAAGGGTGATTGTGCCGGAACATGCCCCAGATGCGAGGCTGAGGTACGTTATCTTGAATCTCAGCTTGCGCGCCGCCGCATGACCGGCCGGGCTGTACGTCTGACAGGAGTGTCGATGGGACTTGCAGCTGTCGCTCCCGCCATCCTTTCATCATGCGATCCTGTGATTGACGGGGATATCATCATTCCTACCCAGGGAGATGTCCCAGCCCCGGAATTTATCGCTCTTGGTGAGAATCTCGTATTCGACCTTATTTCATATGACACATTCATGGACATGTTTTCGAAAGGAGGATGGGTCGAGTCAGAGGTTTATGATGTTTTTCCCGGAGGCCGGACAGGCGACGAGATTCTTGGGAATATAGATGGTTACACACCGAGGAAATATGCCGTCAGATCGGAGACCGACATAAAGCAGTATTTCTCCTTTAATGCTGATCCTCATCGTTTTGAATACAAGATCCACCAGTTCTCATATGATCAAAACAGCAATACTTTGGTCATAGACATATATGGCAGTCGCACAAGGCTGTTCGTAGCTTCCATCGATGAGGAGAAGATGGTATGCTATGGTGATGTGTTCTCGACCGTATGGGCTCCTGATGCCTTTCTGGGCAAATATGTCTTCAGACATGTGAGCGATGAGACCGTTGCGCGATGGGATGAGAAATATTCAACCGAACAGTCAGCAGAGTAAGATCAAATATCATAGCTATGGAAAGAATCATTATTTTGGCAGTCTTGTCTGCAATGCTGGCAGGATGTGCAATGGATGGAGTTTATGCACCGGATTTCAATTATTCGGAACCATCTGGTGACGTTATGCCGGAACCACCTTCCGGGGATGACTATGCTGATTATGCCGACAATCCTTTCATAAGTACGAAGGAGCAGGCTGTATCTACATTTTCCATAGATGCAGACGGAGCTTCATATGCCAATGTACGTCGTTATATCAAGAGCGGCATGACTCCTCCTCCCGCGGCTGTGCGTATTGAGGAGTTCCTCAATTATTTCACCTTCAATTATGATGATCCTGCGGACGGCAATGCCATAGCGATCAATGCTGAGGTCGGTCCGTGTCCATGGACTCCGGAGAACCGTCTCATCAGGCTCGGAATCAAGGGAAAGTCCATGAAGGAATCTGAACTTCCTGATGCCAATTTCGTTTTTCTTATCGATGTGTCGGGCTCGATGAATTCAAGCGATAAGCTTGATCTTCTGAAAAGCGGTCTCATCACTCTTCTGGACTATCTGCGTCCGGATGACAGGATCTCGATCGTGACCTATTCAGGATCGGTGAAGAAACTTCTTGAATCAACTCCTGTCAGGAATTCAGATAAGATCCGGAAAGCAATTTCCAAGCTTACGGCCAGCGGATCCACTGCAGGAGGAGAAGCCATGGAGATGGCTTATAAGGAGGCTCTGGAGAATTTCATCGAGGGTGGAAACAACAGGGTGATCATGGGAACTGACGGAGATTTCAATGTGGGAGTGACTGATACTGACGCTCTTATGGAGATGGTTCAGAACTATGCTGCGAAGGGTGTGTATCTTACTGTATGTGGATTCGGAAGGGGTAATCTCAACGACTCGATGATGGAGAAGATATCCAACAACGGCAACGGTACTTATGAATACATAGCTTTTGAGGAAGATATGGTCAAGGTCTTTGTTAACGAACGTTCGGAGTTCTTCTCTGTTGCCAACGATACTAAGATACAGGTGACATTCGATCCTTCCAAAGTGGACAGCTACCGTCTCATCGGATATGAAAACAGAGTCCTAAGCAATGAAGATTTCGAGAATGATGACAAGGATGCTGGTGAGATAGGTGCAGGTCAGACGATCACGGCTCTCTATGAAATAGTTCCTGCAGCTGAGGGATCTGCTGATGAAGGTGCACTTGCTGTATTTGATGTCAGATACAAGAAGGCTCTAGGTGACACAAGCATCCCGCTTTCACTTGATGTTGTGCCTTCTGATGCTCTGAATCTTTCTCCGGAACTTAATTTTGCTGCATCTCTTGCGGCATACGGTATGATCCTGCGTGATTCCCCATACAAAGGTGATGCTGATCTCGAGATGGTTTCATCCCTGGCCCGAACCGCTCTGGAATTCGATCCGTTCGGCTACAGGGCAGACTTCCTCGAAATCGTTCAGGAAACATCTGCACTTTAATATGGAATACAAAAATCACCCGTGAAGGGTGATTTTTTGTATATTTGCATATTATGATGTCGGAAATGGAAATGAACAAGGTTTTGGAGGCTTGTACCGTTGATATGAGGGCGGTGGCTGATGGAGGCGCGATGACTCTTGATATGCAGGTGAGGGCGTATGATCTTCTGTCTTATCTTCTTGAGATGCAGGAGTATGGGATGCCTTCTGGTCTGGCCGATGATATAGTCGGTGGCTTCTGTGCAGAATATGAAGCATCTTCGGGAAAGCTGCAGAACGCTTTTGACGAGGATATGTTGAAAAAGGAGGCTCAGGCACGTCTGGAGGACTTGAAGAAGGCTCAGAATGAGGCTCGTTTCGAGGCAGCGGCAGCTGCAAGCCTTCATGAGTTTGCAAAGGAGGTATTCCAGACATGGCAGACGGCCGGAATATTTGCCCGCAGGAGGGCTCTCCGAGAGCTTCGGGAGAGAGCTGGTTTCCGCTTGGAGTCGCACCGCATAGGCAATTATGTCGCAAAGACATTCGACCTGATGAATGAGGCTCATGCCCGTTTCGCGCGTGCCCAGCAGGCCGTATTTTCCGCTGATGTTTCTTATAAGGTCAGCAGAGGAGTGTATGATGAGTTATTTCAATGTCTTGTAAGATAGGATGTGGATGGTCACTCCTATGGCAAGAAGGATGAAGAAGATGCGCAATGCCCAATGATCTGTGACGAATATCGCGCAATTCAGCAGGGTGATCCAGAGCATCGATATCGATATTATCTTGATTTTCAGAGGGATAGCCTTGTTTTCCCGGAAGTTCTTGATATATGGTCCCAGTTTGGGATGGTTCATGAGCCAGATGTATAGCTTTTCATTTCCTCTTAGGAAGAGGGCCGCTGACAGAAGGAGCAGGGGAGTTGTGGGAAGCACAGGTAAAAATGCTCCCACAACCCCCAGTCCTAATGACAGAATTCCTAATATGGTAAGAATGATCTTCATTCCCGCTAATATATGAGTTTTATTCCAAAGAAGAAAGTTCTTGGAAGTGTAGGACCATAGATATAGCCTGAATCTCTGTCTGCTCCCGAGTCGAAATCATTCTGGAATGAGTTGAATATGTTCTGTACTCCTCCGTTGAGCTGAAGTGAGAAAGTCTTGTAGACCTTGAAATCGTATGCAGCCTTGAAGCCCATATCGAGGAAGTCAGGTGTGACTACACTTTCGTTCTGCTCTATCATTCCGGCATGGTGCTCCAGAAGCATGCTGCCGGTGTAGGTGCCGGTGAGGGCGAGTGTCAGTTGCTTCATAGGGTTGTAGGATGCAGTGATATATCCGTGTACATCCGGTGTCCTGAACATCTTTCTTGTCGGGGCGACGTCATCGCTCCATGAGCGCGCCTCCTTGTATTCCGATTTCTGGAAAGTGGCTCCTGCCTGCACCTGGAGGACATCCCTCCATGCTATCTTTCCTTCGATATTTGCTCCTGCCACCCTTGCTCCGGATTCGTTGTGTCTCTCCTTGATCAGGATGCCTTCTTCATTGATTCCCAGTTCTTTGAGTGCGAACACGTCATTCAGGTCTGTGAAGAATCCCTCGAGGAGGAGATTGCCCTGCCAGTCTCCCCAGCTGTGGTAGATGTCGGCTGAAACGCTTACGCTCTGTGATTTCTCCACTCTGAGGTCATCTGCAAGACGGATCATCGATACGGTTCCTCCCACATTGTCTATGTGCAGGTCTTCGTCAAAGGCCTGAGGGGCACGGAATCCGTAGGAGTAGCTCGCTCTGAGGTTGATGTTCTCTGTTGGATTGTATCTGAGGTTGGCACGTGGACTGAAGATGACCTTCTTTATGAGATTGTGCTTGTCGAGACGTCCTCCGATCAGGATGCCCCACTGGTCGTTCTTCCATTCGTTCTGTGCATATGCGCTGACGATGCGTACTGTCTGGTCTGTAACCCTGTCATATCCCCACATGTTGTCTCTGAGGTAGTCTTCATTATATTCGAGACCGACTGTGAGGTCAGCAGGCATGAAGAGGCAATTGTCTGCCTTGTGGATGTACTGGGCTCCTCCCACCCATGTGAGGTCGCCTGTCTGTCCATATGCATTCGGATCCATTCCTGCTCCGTAGTAGCTCTCTCTGTCGATGTGCTGTATTGATGCGAATGTGTTCAGTCTGTGTTTCTGATCCTTCGAGAACCAGTCGAACTTGAGGCCTCCGGTGTTGATTCCGTGCTTTGTCTGTTCGGCTATCATTACTTCGTGTGGCGGAAGGTCAAGATTGTCACCGCCTCTGCGGAATTCCTCAAGGTGATGATATTCGGCTGTGACTTTGGAATAGAGTCCGGTCTTGATGTATCCCCTGAATCCTATTGTCTGTCCGGATATCCTTGACAGCTCCGTGAAGCCGTCACCATTCGCATCCCATTCGTCCTTTGCTGTGTTCTGTCCGAAGATGGCGAGTCCGAGCTTGTTGTCCTCTGACACGATGGATGCATTGATGTCAGTGGTGTTGTGGAGGGCAGACGAACCTCCGATCAATGTGGTTGTGTGTGATATCGAGGCAGAGTTTCTTACAGGTTCCTTGGTGATGATGTTGATGGTGCCGGCAATGGCAGACGATCCGAAGAGGGCTGATCCGCCTCCTCTCATCACCTCCACTCTGTCGACCATGTTGGCCGGGAGCTGCTCTATGCCGTATACACCGGCAAGGGCGCTGAATATAGGACGTGAGTCGATGAGGATCTGAGTGTACTGTCCGTCAAGTCCGTTGATCCTGACCTGCTGGAATCCGCAGTTCTGGCAGTTGTTCTCGACTCTGACTCCCGGCTGGAAAGACAGTCCCTGGGCCACTGTGGTGCTGTTTGTCCTGTTGTAGACATCCATTCCTACCACGTTTACAAGTGTCGGTGACATCCTTCTTGTGGTTTCGCTTCTTGTGGCCGAGACAATGACTCCGTCAATCTGTACGTGGTCTTCTTCCAGCATGAAGTTTACTTCATAAGCCCTTCCTTTTCTTATGTTGACTTCCTGTGTCCTGGTCTTGTATCCGATAGCCGAGACTTCGACTGTGAATGTGCCTTCGGGGATGTTTCTCAGCATGTAATGGCCGGTGTGGTCTGTGCTGACTCCGATTGTTGTTCCTTTAAGCATCACCACTATATAAGGCAGGTGTTCTCCTGTGTTGCGGTCCACGACGTGACCATGTATATGTGCATCGGTTTCCTGTGCTCCGGCGGGCAGCATCATGCATAATGCCGCCACCAAAGCTGAAAATATTCTTTTCATCTTTACTGGTTTGATCTGTTGTTATTTGAATCTTTTTCTGGGGATTGCGGGTAGGGAATCTCTTACGCCTGTGGCGGTCCGCGGAGGGTATGCACGGCATGCACCCCGTTCAGACATGAAGGTGCATCATAGGCTGTGCATGATTCAGATAACAGAATGAACGGAACACCGGCACAGTGGAAACTTACTGCATATTCCGACTGGAAATGCGAAAGGATGTCGATCACTGCATACTGGGATTCGCTATGGTCGTGTTCCGATGAGCCTCCGAGATGCGAGTGGACAATGGATGATCCGTTGGAAATATGGACGTGCGAGAACATGCTGATACCTGCATAATAACTGCAGAATATCAGAAGCAGCAGCAATGCCTTATGTCCTCTTTGATGTCCCATGTTGTTTTTTCGAAGTCGCAAAGATACAAAAATTGCCGGAAATTCATTGTTTATGGTTATTTTTGCATCTTATGGATTTAAAATGACTCAATATGAAGAAGATCAGTGAAAGAATATATCATGTAGGCGTGAATGATAGTGCAAAGACTTTGTTTGAAGGTCTGTGGCCTCTCCCTTGCGGGGTCAGCTATAATTCATATGTTGTTGCAGATGAGAAGGTTGCTCTTATCGATACTGTCGAGCACGGTTTCGAAGACGAGTTTCTGGCAAATATAAATGAGGCTGTTGGGGACAGACCTCTTGACTATCTGGTCGTCAATCACATGGAGCCGGATCATTCTTCTCTGGTGAGATATATGCTGGAGAAATATCCGGAAATGATGATAGTGGCAAATGCCAGGACTCTTCCGATGCTTACCGGATATTACGGAATCACTGCCGATAAGGTATTGGTGATGAAGGAGGGAGAGTCTCTCAGTCTTGGTTCATGCAGCCTTTCCTTCCATATGATTCCTATGGTGCACTGGCCTGAGACCATGGTTACATGGATGGCGGAAGAGAATACGGTCTTCGCGGGCGATGCCTTCGGTACATTCGGTGCAATTGATGCGGAAGTGGTCGATTCAGAGGATACTTTCGAAAAGTATCGTGATGAGATGATGCGGTATTATTCGAATATCGTCGGAAAATATGGAGTCCCTGTCCAGTCCGCTCTGAAGAAGCTGTCAGGTCTTGAGGTCAGGAGGATATGCAGCACACATGGCCCGGTCTGGGAAAAGTGCATTCCTGAAGTTGTAGCTCTTTATGATAAGATGAGCCGTTATGAGGTAGAGAGAGGAGTCTGCATTGTCTATGGTTCGATGTACGGCAACACTGCAGCTGCGGCTGAAGCGCTGGCTGAGGAATTGAAGGCTCTCGGAGTCCCATGTGCAATCCATGATCTTGCCGGCAATGTCAATCCTGGTCTGGGAGTCTCCGGAGCTCTTCGTGATGTCTTCAGATATGATACGATCGTGGCTGCTTCTCCTACATATAACAACGGCATCTTCCCTCCGGTGGAGACCTTCATGAGGGCTCTGCAGTCCCGCCTGATCAAGGGTAGACGTTTCTTCGCCCTCGGTTCATATACATGGTCGGGTGCAAGCGTCAATCTTCTCAATGAGATGGCTTCATCAATGGGCTTTGAAGTTCTCGGTAACGGTCTTTCCTTCCCTCAGGCTTATACCAAGGAGAAATGCAACATGGCAGAGATAGCCGCACTTATCAAGGGATAAAATTTATGTCAGAATCCGATAAGGAACAGCATGCCATATCCTAGTGCGAAACCTATTACGCCAACAATCAGACCGACTACGGCCATCTGCTTTGTGTTGATGATGCCTGTAGAGTGGGCAAGTGCGTTCGGTGGAGTCGAGATAGGAAGACACATTGCTAGTGATGCCGAGATTGCCACACCGACGATGAGACTCTTCATTCCGCCTATGGCAATGAATCCGTCAGCAGCTGAAGGATCGTCAAGAAGTGCTGTACCTACCACTGCAAGAATAGGGACTATAAGGTTCGCTGCTGCAGAGTTCGAGATGAAGTTCGAAAGAAGGTAGCAGAGGAAGCCTCCTGCAAGGATGACGACGATGATGTTCCACTGTGCGAATGGTACCGCATTGATGAGAGCGGCAGCGAGTCCTGTCTTGTTGAGGGCGGTTCCGAGTGCGAAACCGCCGGCTACCATCCAGAGCACGCTCCAGTCGATTTCCTTGAGGTCATCCTTCGAGAATACGCCAGTTATAGTGAATATTGCGAATGGAATGAGGGCTACAATGTTTGCGCTCACCTTGAATATGGCTTCACCGACCCAGAGAAGGATAGTAAGGGCAAAGGTGATGGAAACAATGATCTTATGACGCTTAGGCGCATTGCTTTCACCTTCGATCTTGAGTTCGATTGACTTAGTCTTGAAAGGGAACATGAACATCAGAAGAACCCATGCCAGGAGAAGCATGATCACGACATAAGGCACCATTCTCAGCATCCAGTCAACGAATGTGATTTCGATACCTGCATTCTGGAGGGCTCCAAGGGCGATTGCGTTCGGAGGTGTTCCGATCGGAGTACCCATTCCGCCGAGGTTGGCTGCAATAGGAATTGCAAGCGCAAGACCTATCTTGCCTTTCTCGTCCTGCGGGAGTGTGGCAAGCACCGGAGCAAGGAAAGTAAGCATCATCGCTGCTGTAGCTGTGTTGCTCATGAACATCGAGAATATTCCTATGATGAAGAGGAATCCCAGAAGCACCATCTTCGGATTCTTACCGAACGGTTTCAGCATTACCTTGGCAAGCGTGAGGTCAAGACCCACCTTTGATGCTGCGATAGCGAGGACGAATCCACCGAGGAAGAGCATGATCACAGGATCTGCGAATGCCGCCATGATGGACTTGTAGTCAACATATGTGCCTGCACCGTCGTACATCATGAATCCTAAACCTTTATTGGAGATGGTGAGGAGCATGATCACCATGGACATCACCGATGTGGTCCATGTAGGAACTACTTCGATGATCCACATAAGAGCAGTGAACACAAAGATGGCGATGGTTCTCTGCATGACTGGAGTAAGGCCTTCGATACCGAAGAATGATGTCGGAACGACCCATAAGAAGATAGTCAGCGCAAGGACGATACCAAGCGCGATGCGATTCTTCATTGAAAGTTTTTTAGTACCCATTTCAATAGTTGTTTTAGATTGTAAATACTAACTGCTTATCTTTTGATGAATGCTTTTTCGAGTGTCTGGGAAACATTGATCATGAAGTCACCCATCTTCTCCAGCTCGCTGACGATGTCCATGTAGTAGACACTGGTCTGATAGTTTTTCCTGCTGTTCTCAAGCTCCTCGATTTCAGAGTCTCGGAGGTGGTTTCTCATGTTGTTGATGCGGTCCTCTGCATTGTATGCGTTGGAAATTTCGTGAAGACCTCCGCTGTGAGCTGCTGACAGATTGGCTATCATGGCGTTATATGCGGATTCAACTGCGTCGGCCATGTTGCTGAGATTCCTGATGGTCTCCTCATCAAAGCTCTTCTTGTGGATATTCCTGCGTGAGAGGATACGGCTTATCGATTCTCCGGAATCTCCCAATGACTCCAGTTCGCCGATGATCTTGTACATAGCCTTGATCCTTGCTGATGTTTCCTCACTGATGTCGCCGGCGGAGACGGCATTCAGGAATGTGGCGATTTCGTATTCTATCCGGTCTGAGATTTCTTCATATTTGACCAGCTTCGCACGTAGCTCTTCAAATCTGTCTTCGTCTGTTGCGCGGATTGCCGACCTTATGTATCCGAGGCCGTTCTTGGATATCTGAGCGAAATGGATGATTTCGTCAAAGGCCTGTTCGGCAGCCAGTTCAGGTGTTGCAAGAGGGCCGGCGGATATATATTTGAGCCTGAATACCTCATTTTCCTGATTCTTAGGAGCCTTGATGATCCAGATGACAGCCTTTTCTATATACTTGGTGAACCATATGAGTATCAAGGTGTTGATTGTGTTGAAGAGGGTGTGGAGCATGGAAAGTCCATACAATGCCGCTGTTGCATCCGGACTGTTCTGTCCGCTGACGGCAAATCCTTCTGCAGCCGGGTTCGGAAGGCCGAAAACAGCTTCTATGATCTTGCCGACAAGTGCCAGGAACGGCTTGAAGAAAATCAATGCCCATATCACGCCGAATACGTTGAAGATGGTGTGCGACATTGCAGCTCTCTTGGCCTGAGTGTTACCTACTGCTGCAGCGATGTTTGCGGTGATGGTGGTTCCTATATTTTCACCAAGCACCATTGCACATGCCATGTTGAACGGGATGAATCCCATGCTGAGCATGATGAGTGTGATGGCCATTGTTGCTGATGATGACTGAAGCACCAGGGTGAGGACTGTTCCGAACACAAGGAAGATAAGTACGGAGCCGAATCCATGGCCTGCCCATGATCTCACGAATTCGAGCACCTGTGGCGTCTCATTCAAGTCTGGAACGGATTCTTTCATGAAAGAAAGTCCCAGGAAGAGAAGACAGAATCCGACGATAAGCTCTCCGATGTTCTGACGCTGGTTCTTCTTCGAGTTTGAGAAGAGGAAGCCCAGGAGCATCAGAGGAACGGCAAGAATCGAAATGTCAGCCTTGAAGCCGAGCCATGAAACGAGCCATGCTGTCACTGTGGTGCCGATGTTTGCTCCCATTATGACTCCGATAGCTTGTGCCAGAGTCAGAAGTCCGGCATTCACGAAACTGACTACCATTACGGTAGTTGCTGAAGATGACTGGATTACGGAGGTTATGCCAAGTCCTGTCAATACACCCTTGAACGGGTTGGAGGTCATTGCGGAAAGGAGTCCGCGAAGTCTGTCACCAGCAGCTTTCTGGAGCCCTGAGCTCATCAGGTTCATTCCGTAAAGGAACATACCTAATGCGCCCAGAAGCGTAAAGATCTGAAGTATTCCCATATTTATGCTATTTGATTAGAAATAAGATACCATGTGTAGGCTATATAACCTAAGAATAACAGAATGCCTTCCCATCTTTCGATTTTGCAGTTCTTGCCGAACAGATATAGGATGACTACTGCTGATACCATTACGATATAATCTATGATAGTGATGCCGACGGATGTCAATGGTGTGACCTGGGAGCAGAGGCCGAGTATCAATGCTATGTTGAATATGTTCGATCCCACAATATTGCCCAGGGCCATGCTTGTGTTCTTCTTCAGCGCAGCTGCGATGGATGCCGCCAGCTCCGGCAGAGAAGTTCCGCATGCGATGAGGGTCAGAGATATGAAAGCATCGTTGACTCCGAATGACTTGGCTATAAGTACTGCGTTGTCGACAAAGAAGTCACAGCTTATTATAAGTACAGCGAGACCTCCTATGACCTTGATCAGTGCAAGCCACATCGGACCGGTTTCTTCCTCTTTCTTGCTTTCCTGTGCCTGCTCTGCCGTCTTTGTCTTTCCGTCACGATAGAAGGACATCCACATGAATGCTGCAAACACAGCCAGCAGGAGCAGTCCGTCCAGGCGGCCGATGCACTGAGCCGAGCTGTTGAAGAAATTGAAAGCCAGCAGGATCAACATTACAGACACTCCGATACATGCCGGTATTTCGAACTTGAGGTTCTGACGGTCGAATGTGACAGGAAAGAAGATGGCTGTAAGACCTAGGATACCAAGTACATTGAATATGTTGGAACCTACGACGTTACCAATAGCTACATCGGCATTCCCGCCCAAAGCTCCCAGGAAGCTGACCATCATTTCTGGCATCGACGTTCCGACGCCTATGATGGCAGCGCCGATTACAAAGTCGGATACCTTGAACTTTCTGGCAATGGACACCGAGCCCGCAACAAGATTGTCCGCGCCCAATACAATACCTGCCAGTGAAACTATCAGGATTATATATTCCATAGCTATTTGATGAGTTTGCCTACTTTGATGATTTCGTGTTCATACATTTTCGAGCAAGGCTCATATTTATATGGAATATATTCGAAAAGCTGGAGATAAGCCTTTCCGGATGCTTTGCTGTAGTACACGTCAAGTCTTACCGCGTTACCTTTGTCTTCCTCAGTGAGGTCGATGGACTCAGGCTTTGATGCCAGTGCCGCTGAGATAGGGGCATTCATGGCCTGCTGGAAATAAAGCTCGTTCTTCTTGAATTTTATTCCCGTGTCAGTGTCCTTGTAAGCTGATCGGAGGACAAAGGCGAGGATTATTCCTGCAAATATCAGGAAGAAACCGGTGATGTTGACTGCAGTTCCTGTAGGTAATGCGATAAGGACCGCTCCGATGATGATGAGGGTTGAGAATATAGCTATGTCTTTTGTCGAGCGTACTCTGATGAATGTCTTTTCCATGTTTTTTATCATTTAGTTGTATTTTATAATGCATGTGATTATGCACGGCTTTGTTGAAGCCGATGCGGTCTGTATGACAGAACAAGCGGCATCTCCCTGAAAAAGGAAATGTCGCGGATCATATAAAATACTTTATGCTAAATGATAAGCCTGCCCAAAGATAGCAGCCTATGTGACGGCTGCATGAGGGAGGAGTGAATTATAATCGATTGATGCTGAATGCTGTATCTCAGTCCTGCGTTGATGATCTTTCCGGCCTTCGCGAATTCGAAGTTGCTTCTATGAACCGTATTTGTCCTTCTGACTGTGCTCTGTGCGCGAAAAGAATTGGCGAATGAGACCTGACGTGGCAGGCAGAGTTCAGAATCTGTTTCTGAAATGCTTGAATGACAGGATTCTTCTATGAAAGACATATCTGTCATGCCCTTTCCCTCAACCGATGTTACGGAAGCTTCCGTACTGTTCTGGAAAATGGCCGCAGCAATGAAGAATACCAGATATTTCAGCAGATTTTTCATTTCGGGAGACAAATATAAGCAAATTTGGTGCAAACCAATCCTTTTTTATAATAGTTTGGTAATAGCATCCTGATATTTACGGGAAATCGCTATGTACAATCCTTATGAATGACGGATTTATGAAATATGATCTGTGGCAGCGTACCAGTCCGTGCTTTTCCAGGGTCTCCTCCAATGCCCTCATGGAAGAACGCAATATGAACTTCTTCGGTCTTCCCTTATCCAGATAGTGGATCTGGACATAATTGTCTTCAGATTTTATGAAAATCAAGACGTCAGGAGCAATCACGAACCGAAGCTTGCCATATTCGTCATGAAAGCGGATGAGGGAGTTATCTTCCTGAACAGGATTGTAGCGTTGAATGCAAAGGAAGCATGCTCCATATGAAGCACGTCGTATACCCCGTACGGCCTGTAGTATATTGTAAAAAGAAGCACGAATACCGGCACTATCAGTGAGTGCATTATAGTGCTTGCTCCGGAGAGGATAATCTTGCCTGTACTGTTTGTCTTCATACCCGAAATACAGGGACAAATGTATGAAAAAATGTCAAACATCCCTAAATATGGCATTTTATCCCTAAATATCGTCATTCACCTCTTTATATTCATACCTGCAACATATTTTATCATCGTAGGCTATCTTGTTATAATTTTGCACCCCGAAATGTAATGGATAAGATATGTACCGTATATTGTTTTTATTTATCATGATGACATTGATGCTGATTGCACTGGGTGTGATGACCTGGTGCGTCCGTAAGATCAAAGGAAAATATCAAACTAAATACTAGAATATGATTCAGGTGTATAAAAGAATGCAGAAGATGAGGGAGAAGTATGTCGACACCCTCGCAAAACTATATGACTATGCAACTACGGTTTATTCGAAGAAGCAGTATACCCAGTGGTATGACACCAAGGAAGGTGGATACACCTTCTCTTCTTTCAAGAACAAGTGTGATGCTCTTTCAAAGAAGCTCACCCAGTACGGAATAGGCGTAGGGGATAAGGTCGCAATTTTCTCGCAGAGCATGCCTAACTGGTCGGTAGCTTTCTTTGCAACTGTTCCATTCGGAAGAATCTCCATTCCGATCCTTCCCGACAGTTCGGAAAATGAGGTGGCCAACATCATCAATCATTCTGAAAGCAAGGTCATATTCGTATCTCAGAGACTTGCTTCGAAGGTGAGTCAGGAGGTCAGGGACAGAATGACCCTTGTCATCGATCTCGACACATTTGAGGTGCTGAAGGCTGATGATGAGAAATTCACCTGTGACGGAAGGACGGCGGCACCTACTCCTGATGATATCGCAGCTATCATATATACATCAGGAACGACAGGCAATGCCAAAGGAGTGGTTCTGAGCCATAGAAATCTTGCGTCTAATGTCATAACATGCTACCATTCCTGCAAAAGGGACGATAAGGACAGATGGCTTTCGGTTCTTCCGATGGCGCATGTTCTGGAAATGACTCTTGGTATGCTGTATCCTATGTATACAGGCTCGACAGTATATTATCTGCCTAAACCACCGGCAGCAACGCTTCTCCTTAAGGCCATGAAGATAGTGAAGCCTACAACCATGCTCACTGTACCGATGATCATCGAGAAGGTCTATAAGGGAAGCGTGCTTCCGACAATAAAGAAGAGCCGCACCCTCAGCTGGATGAATGAGCATATGAACGGCTTGATGTGCAGGATAATAGGCATGAAATTGAAGAAGACCTTCGGTGGTTGCGTGACCTTCTATGGAATCGGCGGTGCCAAGCTCGATCCGGAAGTCGAGAACTTTCTCCTCAAGGCCAAGTTCCCGTATGCCATAGGCTATGGCTTGACTGAAACATCTCCTTTGATAGGCTATGCCATGCATGGCTGGAGGACTGTCGGATCGTTCGGATACCCTGTCTATAATGTGAAGCTCAAACTTCATAATGTGAATCCGGAGACAGGTGAGGGGGAGGTCGTAGCAAAGGGCCCTAACGTGATGCTCGGATACTACAAGGATCCTGTGCGTACCAAGAGTGTATTCACCGAAGACGGATGGTTCCGCACAAGTGACATTGCCGTACAGGATGAGAAGGGACGCTTCTATATAAAAGGAAGAAACAGCAACATGATCCTCGGACCGTCGGGAGAAAACATCTATCCTGAAGAGATTGAGAACGTTCTCAACAATGTCGAGGGTGTTAGCGAGTCTATTGTCGTGGAAAGAGACGGCCGGCTTGTGGCTCTTGTTCAGCCGATGGACAATTTTATCGAATGGGACAAGGTCGGCGAGGATAAGCTCTATGAAAAACTTGACGGATGGAAGGCTAAGATATTGAGTATCACCAATAAAAATGTAAATAAGTCTTCTCAGGTAAGCTCTGTTGAGGTGATGAAGGAGCCTTTTGAAAAGACTGCTACACAGAAAATCCGTCGCTTCAAATACAAGGAATCTGCCCCTACAGTTGAAGAAGAAAAGAGAAATAAGCGCTAATTTGCAAATATTTTTCTACCTTAGTAGACTCAAATGAGAGTCTAAATTTGAATCAATGTCAGATAAACCTTTAAAACTGAAGAAAGTGATGCGTCCGATCGATGTCTGGGGGCTTGCCCTTGGAGCCATCATCGGATGGGGTTGCTTTGTCCTGCCTGGAACGGCTTTCCTTCCGAAGGCAGGTCCGGCCGGTACTGCGGCAGGTATGCTCATAGGAGCTCTGCTTATCATCGTGATTGCTGTAAGTTACGGCTATCTTATAAGGAAATTTCCGATCAGCGGAGGTGAATTTGTCTATACAAAGGAAGCCATAGGCAAGAGGAATGCATTCGTATGCGGATGGGCCATGATTCTTGCCTACTGGAGTCTCATCCCGTTGAATGCCACAGCATTGGCACTCATAAGCCGTTACCTCTTTCCGGGAATAGTCCAACAGGGACTTCTTTATGAGATTGCAGGCTGGGATGTATATGCAGGTGAGGTCGTACTGGCTTCAGCTGCAATCATCATAATGGCGTTGATCAATATCAGAGGCATCAAGCAGGCTGCCTGGATGCAGACGGCAATCGCTCTGACACTTGTGGGATGTATCTTTGTGGTGACTTTCCTGGTCTTCAGCATTGCTGACTGGAGCAATCTGGCGCCAGGTTTCCCTGACGGAAGAAGATGGTGGAAAGGTGTATTCAGCATCGTAGCCATGGCTCCATGGGCCTTCATCGGCTTCGACTGCATTCCTCAGAGTGCTGAAGAGTACAACTTCAGTCATAAGAAGTCTACGTCCATAATGATCACAGCCATCATGATGGCAGCTGTCCTGTATATCGCCATATGTGCCGTTACGGCAGTAGGTGTGGAGCCTTGGCAGGATCTGCTTGCTCAGAGAAACAACTGGCCTACCGGTTATGTAGTGAGAAATACCTTGGGTCTGGCCGGAATAATCGTTCTCGGCATAGCGATGTTCTGTGCTGTGGTGTCCGGAATGAATGCCTTCTATATTTCCACATCAAGACTTATGTATGCCATGGCAAAGGAAGGAAGCCTTCCTAAATGGTTCGAAAGACTTTCTCCGAAATATGGAACTCCGGTCAATGCCATTCTTTTTACTATGGCAATGAGTCTTTTTGCTCCATGGTTCGGTCGCGAGATCCTTCTGTGGATCGTAGATATGACAAGCGTTGGAGCAGCCATCGTTTTTGCGTATACTACGGCTTCGGCTGCCATCATCGGACATAGGAACGGAAGCAGGAAATATACTGTATTCGGTATTCTCGGATGTCTCTTCTCGCTCTTCTTCCTCTCGCTTCTCATCATTCCTGGAATGCCTGGATATCTTTCATTCCAGAGCCGCGTGGTGCTACTGGTATGGATAGCAATAGGTTTCTTCTTCTATTTCATCATCAGAAAGAGCTATGTCAAAGGACAGAACTGATTATCTTCTTGATATGGATGAGATCCTTGGAGCGAAGATGTCGGCAAAACTGCCCGGATTCGTGAAAAGGTTCCTCAGAAATCGCCTTCATATGGATCAGATCAATGATTGCATCATGAAGGCGGAACATTATGCCGGGGCAGGTTTCTTTGATGAGGCTCTGGATTATGTCGGCATAACCTATAAGGTTCGCGGAGAGGAGAACCTTGACCTTTCGAAGAAATATATATTTGCCTGCAATCATCCTCTTGGTGGCCCGGAAGCCCTGATCATCGGCTCCGTGTTCAAGCGCATTTATGGAGACGGATTCAAGGTTCCTGCAAATCAGATACTCTACAACATGAAGCCTTTACAGGAGTTTTTCGTTCCTGTCAAGGTTCAGAGCGGCAGGCAGAACCGCGACATAGCAGATAGGTTTGCCCAGATGTTCGAGTCTGATTGTCAGGTACTTGTGTTTCCTGCAGGACTTTGTGCAAGGACATTCAAGGGAGTGATCACCGAGATGCCTTGGAAAAAGATGTTCATTACCCAGGCACGCAAATACGAGCGCGATGTCGTGCCGGTACATATATCCGGGCACAATTCGAAATGGTATTTCTTCCTGAGCTGGCTCAGCAGGACATTGAAGCTCAAGATGAATATCGGCATGCTCTTCCTTGTTGACGAATTGTTCAATAAGGCCGGGGAAGAGTTCGTCATAACCTTCGGCAAGCCTCTTCCTTATGCATCTTTCGACGGAACCCGCACAGACATGCAATGGGCCGACTTCGTGAAAAATAATGTCAAGGAATTATCCTTGGACAATGGTTGTACGCCAAATATGTAAAGTTATGATTCCACCTATCATTGATCCTATCGATGTTGCGCTTCTCAAGAGCGAACTCAATGAAAAGACTTTTCTCCGTCATACAAACAGGGGAAACAACGATATATATGTAGTCAATAATGAGAACGCTCCGAATGTGCTCAAGGAGATAGGACGTCTTCGTGAAGTTTCCTTCAGGGCAGTCGGTGGAGGTAGCGGTACACCTTGTGATCTTGACCATTTCGATCTTGAAGACAAGGCCTGCTTCCAGCTCGTAGTATGGAATCCGGAGGCCGATGAGATTATCGGAGGCTACCGTTTTACCAGATGGTCAATGGCATCGTTCCATGAAAATGGCCAGCCATATGTCAATACCGAGCATCTTTTCGACTTTTCTCAGAAATTCATTGACGAATATTTCCCATACTGCATAGAAATGGCCCGTGCATTCGTGCAGCCTAAGTATCAGTCTGCTCAGATGGGCAGGAAGGCTCTTTTCGCACTTGACAATCTGTGGGACGGAATCGGCGGACTCGTAGCAACCGACCCTTCCGTGAAATATCTTTCCGGCAAAGTCACCATCTACAGCTCGAGCCCGGAACTCAGCCGTAAGGCAATGATCTACTATCTTGACAAATCTTTCGGAGACAGGGAAGGACTTATCACGTCGAAGAATCCGGAACTTTGGACAGAAGAGCAGGCTGCCATGTTCGATGAAATGTTCACAGGCGCGAACTACAAGGAAAATTATCAGATTCTGAACAACTATGTCAAGTCCATGGGCGACACCATTCCGCCGCTCATCCACTCGTACATAGGTCTTTCTGATACGATGAAGACCTTCGGCACGACCTTCGACCCTGATTTCGGAGACTGTTATGACACAGCGATGATCATCACCATCGCCGACCTCTATAAAGACAAATACGATAGATACATTGCCTCATTCTTTGCCTGATTTACGGCCTTCGCATGCAAGTCTGATCAAGCTTCATCTTCAAGGATGCAGCCGTTGAAAAAGAATTCATTTCTGGCTATATCCTTTGAGAATGTGCAATATACCATCTCACATGTCGAGCAGATTTTGCCTTCATGCGAGATTTCAGCATCAATAAAGGCGAAATTACGCTTCATTTCCTTCAGGCGCGCTCTGATTTCAATAGGACCTTTGCCGACAGGAACGGAAGACTTGTATCTCATGTTGAGATGAGTAGTCATTCCTGTGGTCTGGAGCTTCCTGCTGACAACCCATCCGCCGGCCTCGTCCAGCAGGGTGGCTTGGATTCCTCCATGAAGTGTGCCTATCCAGCTCTGGAAGTTAAGGTGGGGTTCCCAGAAGCAGACTATATCGTCGCCGTCTTCAAAAAACTCCATCTTCAGTCCGAACGGATTGCTGGGGCAGCATGCAAAACAGTTGTATCCCTGATCTTCTGTACCTTGGTAAGGGTTGCGTATCTTCTTCATAATGTTATATCTTAGTGCAAAGATAGTAAATGCAATATTTGATACAAATTAAAGGTCGGATATGACCATATATGTTCGAAAGTTGCTATATTTATAAGATTTTACAAATATTGATAAAACCCAAGAGATGAATAAGAATTATCCGATTTATAAGACCACGTTTATTGATGATATGCGTTCGCTGGTCGAGGAGGCCGCTCAGAATTTTTCTGACAGTACTGCTATCTCATATAAAGAGAAATACAGCGATAAGGAAGTGAAGAAAGTTTCATTCACTCAGTGGCGCGATGATGTGAGGAATCTCGGTACAGCCTTGATACACAATGGATTGAGAGAAGAGAACATTGCCATAGTGGGCGAAAACTCATATGGATGGTGCTGCTCTTTCTTTGCAGTGATGGCCATCGGTTCCGTTACCGTACCTGTGGACAAGGAACTTCCTTCAGAAGATATTGACGGTATCGTCAGCACCACCGGATGCAAGGCTGTGATTTATGGTAAGTCTGCGGAAGCCAAGATCAAGGAGATACTCGATAAAGGAGGCTTCAAGCCTGTTGAAATGCTGATTTCCGTCGATCGGGACGGTTCTCTTGAAGGAGTGGACATAGGCGGCAGATCACAGACGACTCTTGCAGCGCTTCAGGCAAAGGGTGGAAAGCTTTATGCCGAAGGAGATAACTCATATTATGATTATAAGATAGATGTCAACAAGCTAGCTTCCATCGTATTCACATCGGGTACTACAGGCAAGGGCAAGGGTGTGATGCTGTCTCAGGCCAACATAGGCCTTGACATGACCCTCGGAATGTATAATTTCGATATTACCAGGAAGACCCTTCATGTCCTTCCTCCTCATCATACCTTCGGTTCCACCGTCAATTATGTGGGACATCTTTCTCAGGGATGCGAGGTCTATATTTCAAGCGGTCTCAAGCATGTGAGCGATGAGATCAGGGAGCAGCAGCCGACCCATCTCATTCTTGTGCCGGCCTTTCTTGAAGTCATGAACCGCAAGATCTGGACTACCGCACGCAAGACCGGCAAGGAAGGTATGCTTAAAGTCATGATGAAGGTCAGCGATGCACTCAGAAAAGTAGGCATCGATGTAAGAAGGAAACTTTTTGCAAGCGTTCTCAGTGCCTTCGGCGGAAAGCTTGAGCTCGTTATCTGCGGAGGTGCGAAGCTTGATGAGGACATCATAAAGACATTCGATTCCCTTGGAATCACCATCCTTAACGGCTATGGAATCACCGAATGTGCACCTCTGATATCGGCCAACAGAAACAAATATCAGAAACCGGGCAGCGTAGGAACCCCTATTCTTGCATGCAGGGTGAAGATTGACAATCCGGATGAGAACGGTGAAGGCGAGATCTGCGTCAAGGGTCCTAATGTGATGCTCGGCTATTACAACAATCCGGAAGCGACAGCTGAAGTCTTTGACAAGGATGGATTCTTCCACACAGGAGACTACGGAAAACTTGACGAGGAAGGCTGGATCTACATCACCGGCCGAAAGAAGAATCTGATCATCCTTTCAAACGGCAAGAATGTCTATCCTGAGGAGATCGAGGCTGATCTTCAGAAGGTTGAGGGCGTAAGCGAAGTCGTTGTCTATGCAGGCGAAAGCCGTGTCCAGAAAGATAAGATCACTATTGTGGCGGAGATATTCCCGGATGCAGACCTGCTTGCAGACAAGGGAATTACCGACCCTCAGTCATATTTTGAAGATCAGGTCAAGATTCTTAATGCCAAGATGCCTCCGTACAAGGCTGTCAAGCGTGTGAAGCTCAGAGATGTAGAATTTCAGAAGAACACTTCCAGAAAGATCACACGATTCTCAATCGACAAGACCATCGACTGATAATTAAGAAAGCGACCGCACTGCGGTCGCTTTTTGTAATAGCTGACCTCGGGGGCAGTCGAAATCCTAAAATCTCGGGGGAACCGGGGATTTTGATAGAAAAAATCTTGGGGGAATCGGGGATTTGAGTTTATAAAATCTCGGGGGAATCGGGAAATGTTTTTGTTAGTTGTTGATTATCTGTAATTTATCATTATATTCTAAGATTCTTTATGACAGACAGTCTGTAATCATATTTGATGAAGTCCAGACTTGCCCTAAGGCGAGACATGCGATCAAGTATCTTGGCACTAAAGATGTCACAAAGGATGTCATAAAGGATTGGCTTGACTCAGAGTAAAAGAGTTGCGTTAATTCTAGTACTTGTTGTAATTTTGTCCCAAGTCTGAAATTTCATAAGTTTTCAGACTGAAAATTCGTAAACTCGGCAAAATACTCGTAAAATTTTGCGCTTCGGAAACAGCCTGTTTAATTTGCCATGTCAGTTCTCGGATTGACATGGCTTTTATTATGTGAAATTCATTCAAATTGGTGATTATGAGAAGGATGGAAGCGAAGCAGTGTCCTCCCTCCGAGCGTCATGTCTGCCCTCTTTCCCGTCTGCCCCCTTTCCCGTCATGCCCGACTTGATCGGGCATCCCTCGCATCCGGAGATCTCCCATTATTCCAGACTTCAAAACAGGTTTTCCGGCAGCGGATCCGTTTGAACCTCAGTCCAGATTGCAAGATGTGTGTATGGGTCACGAACGCGGGGTTATTAAAAGAGATCTGGTAAAAATACAAATATTGTGCTTTGGTTTGGCACATAAGATTAATATATTTGTAAAAAATATATTATGGAAGATATCTTTGCACCTCTTGATGAGGAAATAACTGGCTTTAAACGCTATTTTAATGAGAATAACAGGTGTATTCTTTCTGCTCCTTATGGCGAAGGAAAGAGCTATTTCCTTAATGAGTTCATTAAGTCTCAGGTGGATGAATATGACTTTATAACGATTTATCCGACGAATTATCAGATTTGCGATAATCGGGATGTATTGGAGTATATCAAACGCGATATCTTATTCGGATTGATTGCACTTGATGACACACTTATTAATAGCTTCAATTCGACAAAGCGGGGCATTTTAAAGAAAGCGATACTTGAATCAAAGGAGGGTGTCGCAGAATGCATTCCAGATATCAATGCATCTGTATGCGGAGTGGATTTTACATTTTCACTAGGAAAAGTCATAAATACGTTATCAAAAATATGGGAATCATGTGAAAAACATTCAGATGCTCAAGGGAATCCATATAAGGAATATCTTCTGTCATTTGACAATGAGAAGGGTGGCATTTATGAACTGGATGCTGTAACTAATCTAATATGCTCGCTTGTTCAGACTAGGCAGGAAAGCGGCAGGAAGATGGTATTGGTAGTTGAAGATTTAGATAGGATTGACCCTGGACACATATTCAGAATACTAAATGTGTTGTCTGCTCATATGACATACATTAATGGATATGATGATGGTACTAAAAATAAGTTCAATTTTGACAAAGTACTGTTGCTGTGCGACTATGCTAATGTCGAAAAGATTTATCATCACTTGTATGGCGAGAAAACAGATTTCAAAGGGTATATAAGTAAGTTTTCTGCTGTTCACCCATTTAAGTATTCTATCAGGGATAAGATAGCAAAGCATATTGGGTGTTTAATTGATGAATATGTAAAGGATTCTGTTGTGTCGAATGTGTTGGCAGAGTCGATAGTTGCAAATACGCGAACGACAGCTAATGTCCTGATTGAAAATATTAGAAATATAAAGGAGCAAATACGATATGCTTCGAAGCAATATAAAGAGGTCAAACTTGGCGTTGATGTCAAGAAAGATCATTTGGCTTTCAGCGGCTTAGCGGAACAATCAAAAGAAACTTTGGATAAATTGTATGTCGATACTAATAAGCCACTTATGGCTTTTCTTGCTATATGTAAAGCGTTTTCATTAAGTGGTAAGGATACTCTAGATAAGGTGGCAAAAATGCCTCGACAGTATTATGAGGCAAATCATATAGTTGAGTTGTGTGGCATTCTGATGATACCTTTAATTTCAGAACTGCAACCAGTCTTAGATTATGATTTGAAGTATAGGTTAGGTACTTCAAGGGGATGCGAACTAAAATTATCGGACGATGGTGAGATTCTGGAATTAATAAAGGAACCATATGTTCATGAAAATATGCTAGAGCATGTTCCTTTGGATGTTATGTTGGATAAAATTTCGACATTAGAACAGTATCTATACTAGTTGTTTTACTTAAATCTTCATATTTATTTTTATCTTTGTAAGTTACTGTATTTAATGTCTAAAACGACAATTATATGATACGAGAGAGACAAATAGAGGATATTTTCATTCAGAAACTGAAAGATCTGAAATACTCATATCGACCAGATATCAATAATCGAGCGACTCTGGAGCAGAACTTCCGCGAGAAGTTCGAACGTCTCAATAGAGTGCATCTGACGGATTCTGAGTTTAATCGTCTGCTCGAGGATATTACAGATTCGGATGTGTTTCTCTCGTCTAAAAGATTGAGAGAGCGTAATACCTTTATTCGTGAAGATGGAACTCCTTTGCAATATACATTGGTAAATATCAAGGAGTGGTGCAAAAACGATTACGAGGTGGTGAATCAACTCAGAATGAATACGCGTAACAGCTTTCAGCGTTATGATGTGATTATTCTGATAAATGGAATACCGGTTGTTCAAATAGAGCTAAAGGCTTTGGAGGTAAGCCCACGAAGGGCAATGCAGCAGATTGTTGATTACAAGAATGATATTGGAAATGGATATACCAACTCCCTGCTTTGCTTCATTCAGATGTTCATAGTCAGCAATCAGAGTATAACATATTATTTTGCAAATAATAACAATCAACATTTTAACTTCAATGCTGATGAGCAATTCTTGCCTGTGTATCAGTGGGCTGATGAGAACAATAAGAAGATTACCAATCTGGATGATTTCTCAGATGCCTTTCTGGCAAAGTGCAAACTGGGAAAGATGATAAGCAGATATATGGTATTGGTCGCCAATGAGCAGAAGATGCTGATAATGCGTCCATATCAGATTTATGCTGTCAATGCCATAATGAGTTGTATTGAAGAGAATAGAGGAAACGGATATATATGGCATACAACAGGTAGCGGTAAGACATTAACGTCATTCAAAGCTTCAACTCTCCTTAAAGAGAATCCAGATATCGAGAAATGTCTCTTTGTGGTAGATAGGAAAGACTTAGATAAGCAGACAAGAGAGGAATTCAATAAATTCCAGGATGGGTGTGTAGAAGAGAATACTAACACAGACTCTTTGGTCCGCCGAATGCTATCTGATGACTATTCTGATAAGATAATAGTCACGACTATCCAGAAGCTGGGTATCGCATTAGACCCACACAACCGCAATAATTATCAAGAGCGATTGCTGCCACTCAAGAACAAACGTATGGTGTTTATCTTTGATGAGTGCCACCGTTCGCAGTTTGGTGAAAATCATAAAGCTATCAAGGAGTTCTTCCCTAAAGCCCAGTTGTTTGGATTTACTGGAACACCTATTTTTGACGAGAATGCGACATACACCCAAATCACGGGAGAAGAAGCACAGTATAAAACGACAAAGGATGTTTTCCAGCATGAATTGCACACTTACACAATCACAAATGCAATTGAGGATAAGAACGTCCTGAGGTTTCATATTGACTATTATAAGCCAGATGATTTATATGCGTCGTTTGGAGAAGATATGCGTAAGCATGCGATTGCGGAGGCAATCTTAAAGAAACACCGTGCGGCAACAAGTGACTACAGATTCAATGCATTGTTTGCAACGTCATCAATCAATGATGCAATTGAATATTATAAGATACTTCAGGAACTTCAGGAAAGATATAAATCTCAAAGTGATGAATATGTTCCTCTGAACGTTGCTTGTGTATTCTCTCCGCCTGCCTATGGTAATAGAGATATCATGCAGATTCAAGAGGACCTTGAACAGGAACGCATAGACAACGAGGTTGAGCCAGACAAGAAACGGATGGCTTTAGAGAAGATAATTAAGGATTATAACGGGCAGTATGGAACCAATCATACTGTGATGGAGTTTGATATATATTATCAGGATATCCAGCAACGTATAAAGAACCAGAAATATACAAATAAAGACTATCCACGTAAGAATAAGATCGACATTGTTATCGTAGTCGATATGTTATTGACAGGATTTGACTCTAAGTATCTTAATACTTTATACGTTGATAAGAACTTGAAGCATCATCATCTGATTCAAGCGTTCTCGCGTACAAACCGTATCCTTAATGATACAAAGCCATATGGAAACATCCTTGACTTTAGAGGACAGCAGTCAGCTGTCGATGCTGCGATAGCTCTTTTCTCGGGAGAAAAAGGCGAGTCCGCACGTCAGATATGGCTTGTTGAGCCAGCTTCTGTCATTAAGACTAAATATAAAGAGGCTATATCCAAATTGAAAGACTTTATGAGTGATAATAATTTGGAATTCAAGGCTTCTGAGGTTGCTAATCTTAAAGGAGATGCTGCTAAGGCAGGCTTCATTAATTGTTTCAAAGAAGTACAGAGATTCTGGACACAACTCAGTCAGTATACTGATTTGGTGGAATATACTACAGATGAATCTCCCGTCCTATCGGATCCTGTAAGCGGTTATGGTTTTACTGATGATGATCTCAAAGCTTTTAGAGGTGCCTATCTGGATCTTGCCAATAGTCTTAAGAAAAGAAGAGATAAGAAGTCCAATGATACATCAGCGGAAATAGATGAGTTGGATTTTGAATTTGTGCTCTTTGCTTCTGCAATGATAGATTATGACTACATTATGGAGTTGATTGCGCGTTACGCAAGCACTCCGTACAAAGTCAGAATTACTAAAGAGGATCTTATCAGTCTGGTAAGTTCAAATGCTAATCTCATTGAAGAGAGAGATGACATTATAGCATATATTGAGAGTCTTGATGGAGTAAATGGCAGGACAGAACAGGAGATAAAAGATGGTTATCAAGTTTTCAAAACAGAAAAGTTTGCTAAGGAACTCATAACCATTGCAGAGACTCACTCTATAGGTGTTTCAGCATTGCAAGAGTTTGTGCATAACATTGTTGAACGAAAGATTTTTGATGGTGAAAAACTTAGTGAACTCATTGCCCCTTTGGAGTTGGGGTGGAAAGACCGTACTAATAAGGAGAAAGCAATAATGATGGACTTGATTCCTCTTCTTAAACGTATGGCAGGAGGACAGAAAATATCTGGACTTTCTGCATATGATGAGGAATAATGTGCAAAAGAATTTGATATGGCTCAAGAGAAGAAATATATACCAGAACTTCGTTTCCCGGAATTTAAGAATGATGGGGGATGGATTCTTGAAACCATTGGAACAATCGCAGATACATTTTCTGGTGGAACTCCAACTGTTGGGAATAGAGAATACTATGGAGGAGATATTCCATTTATTCGTTCCGGCGAAATTTCAAACGATAAAACAGAACTATTCATAACAGAGTCCGGCTTGTCAAACTCTTCCGCAAAAATGGTTGATAAAGGAACTATTTTATATGCAATGTATGGAGCTACAAGTGGCGAAGTTGCTATATCAAAGATTTCCGGAGCAATTAATCAGGCTATTTTGGCTATCATACCTAAAAGCCAGGAATATAACAATAGGTACATTTACCACTATCTAAAACATAACAAACAGTATATATTAGGCAAATATTTACAAGGCGGTCAGGGTAACTTGTCTGCAAACATAATCAATAACCTTCCAATCTATTTTCCCTGTGACTCAGAAGGTAAGGTCTCAATTAAAGAGCAACAGAAAATTGCTGACTGTTTGTCATCTTTGGATGAGGGTATAAATGCGATTAAGCATAAAGTCGCGCAGTTAAAAGAGCACAAAAAAGGCTTGATGCAGCGTCTATTCCCAGCCAAGGGAGAGACTACCCCAGAGTTACGCTTTCCTGAATTTCAACATGAGGCAAAATGGAGATATAAGTCTTTGGGTGATATTACGAAGATTGTGAATAAAAGGAATAGAAGTAAGCGTATCCTATCTATTTACTCAATCAATAACATTGATGGATTCATTCCGCAGGAACAACAATTTGATGGCATAGATATAAAAGCTAGAGGATATGATATATCACTATATAAAATTATAGGAAGAAATACATTTGCGTATAATCCAGCTAGGATTAATGTCGGCTCTATTGGCTATAGTGGGGATTTGAAAGATGTTTTAATTAGTTCTTTATATGTTTGTTTTAAAAGTATTGAAGGAATAGATGATAACTTTTTAAGATGCTTTTTTAATTCTCATATATTCAATCAGGCCGTTGAAAGTAACGTGGAGGGAGGTATAAGAAGCTATCTTTTTTATGAAAATTTTTCTAGGATTAAAATACCAGTACCAAATTTAAAAGAACAAAAGAGAATTGCTTCGTGCATTATGAGTGTTGATTACCTAATCAAGTTAACCGAAAGAGAAGTCGCTATTTTAGAAAGTCATAAGAGCGGACTAACCCAACGACTTTTCTTGCATCTATAGTAAATTGAAAAATGAAGGATAAAGCTAAAATATATAATTACAAAACTTTAAAAGGCGTATCAGATAGACTGCATGATGATCTAAGTACTGATGACGTATCCGCTGTTTTATTATATGCATTTAATAGAACAGGAAAGACGCGACTCTCAATGTCCTTTAAAGACAAGGGTAAAAAGAGAAAAACTCCTGATACATTGTACTACAACGCTTTTACAGAGGACCTTTTCACATGGAATAACGATTTGGAACATGACCAGATTCGTTACTTGAAGATTAATGAAAAAAGTGATTTTTTCAAAGGGATTGAGGGATTGTCAATTGAGGAAAAAATTCACTCACATCTAGAACGTTATACTGAATTAGATTTTGTTATCGACTACAATGATTGGAAGGTTGTTTTTAGTAAAGTTGTAGTAAACCCAAAATATAATCCAAGGAATCCGTACAATATTGAGCCAGAAAGAATAAAAGTCGACAATATTAAGATTTCCAGAGGAGAAGAAAATATCTTTATATTTTCTGTGTTTATGGCAATCAGTGAACTCGTCATAGAAGGGCATGAAGCATATAAATGGGTAAAGTATATTTACATTGATGATCCAATTTCATCTCTTGATGAGAATAATGCAATCACGATTGCAACAGATCTTGCTGGGTTGATTAAAAAAGATATCGCTGACAATGGTAAGAAAAGAAGAAAGTATGTAGTGTCTACCCATCATAGTCTATTTTATAATGTGACATATAATGAATTAAGGAATATTGCTACAAAGACATATTTGTTGTATAAAACACCGGCAGAAACATATCGTCTACAAGCAAATGATGATACTCCTTTTTTTCACCATATTGATGAATTATGCCGAATAAAAGCATGTGTGGAAAAATATAGGGCAACAGAGCACTTAAATGATAAAATCTTGCAATCAGATATATTAAAAGCCCACCATTTTAATACGATGAGAGCCATCTTTGAAAAAACAGCTATATTTTTTGGACGAGATGATTTCTCATATTGTATTGAAGGGTTTAAAGATAAAGAACTCTATGCTCGAGCGGTTAATATTATGAGTCATGGTAAATATTCAATATATGCGCCTAAAGGAATGATGCGTGAAAATGCAGAACTATTTATACAATTATTTGATCTATTTGTGGATAAATTTAAGTTTGAATTACCAGATGTTTTTGTGAATAATTAACATTAAGGCATGGCTACAATTAACAATCAGCATAGATTAGGAAAAGCTCTTTGGGGAGTCGCTAATGAACTAAGAGGCGCTATGATGGCAGATGATTTTAGAGATTATATGCTGTCTTTTCTATTTTGGAAGTATCTGTCTGACAATTATATCGGGTCACTTAAGAAAGAGCTAGGGTCAGATTATCCGCGTGTAAGTAAAGAAGAACTGGAAAATCTAAAGATCAGTACACCTATCCAATTATGGTATGATGAGAATCCGAATGATACTTTTCTGCTTGAGCAACAAATGCGCCGGAAAATACATTATGTTATAGACCCTAAGTATTTGTGGGATAATATTGTAGAACTTTCTCGTATTCAGAGTTGTGATTTGTTAGATACTCTTGATAAGGGATTTAAATATATCGAAAATAAGTCTTTTGAGAGTTCATTTAAGGGACTGTTTTCTGAAATTAATTTACATTCGGAAAAATTAGGTAGAAGTTATAATGAGAGAAATGCGCTGTTGATAAAAGTTGTCAAAACAATTTCAGAAAAGCTGGCAGAACTATCATCGGAAAGTGATGATCTCGGCGATGCGTATGAATACCTGATAGGTCAATTTGCTGCCGGATCCGGTCAAAAGGCTGGTGAGTTCTATACTCCTCAGATGGTATCATCGATTCTGTCGAAGATTGTTACCCTTGATTGTCAGGACCCTACACACGGACAGAAGAGTAGAATTGATAAAGTTTTGGATTTTGCATGTGGTTCTGGCTCTTTGCTTTTGAATGTCCGGAATGAAATGAAGGGTAAGGAGATAGGCAAGATATATGGTCAGGAGAAGAATATTACTACATATAACTTAGCTCGAATGAATATGCTCCTTCATGGGGTGAAAGATACAGAGTTCGAGATACATCATGGTGACACCCTTGTGAATGATTGGGATATTCTGAACGAAGAGAATCCGGCTAAAAAGATTACTTTTGATGCTATAGTTGCAAACCCACCATTCAGTTTGCGTTGGGATCCCAAAGAAGAAACTGCTAAAGATTTCCGTTTTAACGGTTTTGGGCTAGCACCGAAGTCTGCAGCTGATTTCGCTTTCCTTCTTCATGGACTAAACTACCTTAATGAGAATGGTACAATGGCTATCATTCTGCCTCATGGAGTGTTGTTCCGTGGAGGTAAGGAGGAAGTTATAAGAAAGGAGCTTATCAAGAAAGACTATATAGATGCTATTATCGGCCTTCCAGCAAACCTGTTTTATTCAACCGGTATCCCGGTCTGCATTATTGTATTGAAGAAATGTCGTAAGAATGATAAGATTCTGTTCATCAATGCAAGTTCTGAAGAGCACTATGAGAAAGGTAAACGACAAAACAATTTGCGTCCGGAAGATGTTGACGATATAGTTAAAGTCTATAAAAGTCGTCAAACTATAAGCAGATATTCGCGAGAGGTATCTTTGAGTGAAATCAAGGATAATGGATATAACCTCAATATCACTCGATATGTAAGTCTGTCAAAAGATGAAGAAAAGATTGATTTGGCAGAAGTACATAAGAGGCTTGAAAAAATTGAGAGGGATATTACCGAGGCACGGAACGAACATAACAAATACCTAAAAGAGTTGGGGTTGAAAGAAATTCTATAAGTTTATGAGAGAATTGATTGACGAAGCCAAGCAATATATTCAGCGAGAAGTTCAAAACAAGAAAGATGTATTTATAAAATTATGTTCTTTGAATTTGCTTAATGCTGCCATTAAAGATAAGGAATACAAGAAAGAATTAAGTTACGGATATATTAAACCTTGTGTTTCAAGATTAGTTAATTTTCTTGTATCTCATTCTGAGAATAGATATGTTGATGAGTTATATTATGATGCTCCTGATCAATGTATATATATTAGGTGCTATGGCATACAGTTCAGTTTTCATGATATAACTGTCACAAAGGAGATTGCTACTTTTGCTGATTCTGAATTAAATGTTCCTGTTAAATGGGATGGTATCAGACTTCAGCCCATTAGTGAGGATTTGTTCTTTCTCGCACAAGATATACATTCTGGGACTATAGAAGTGAATCAAATTGCCGAAGCTTTTAAACATATCATTCAAAACAAGTAATTTATGGGCAAAACAGTAACTACATACCTGATCGACGGAGATCCGAAGGGAACACAATATGCGTTCATTCGCAATACGACTTGCCAGATGTTCATTGTGCCGAGGTCGAATCTGTCGTATCTGAATACTCAAGAGAAACTGCAGAAGCCAGCATTTTACATTTTGCTGGGTGAGGATGAAGCTACAAAACCGCAGGCATATATAGGAGAGACTGAAAATTTCCGTGAGCGTGTGAAGGATCATGACAGCAAGAAGGCATTCTGGCAGAAGGCGTTGATATTTGTGTCCAAAGATGCTGATATGACGAAAGCTGATGTGCAGTATCTTGAGCATAAGGCTATTGTGGAGGCGAAGAGGGCCAATGCGTTTATTTTGAGTGATAATAAGCAGACTCCAAAGGCTCCCAATTTGCCGGAATATCAGCAGGATTCTATGGATGAGTTCTTTGAATATGTGAAGTTCCTGGCGGCGTTCAGCGGTTGCACGATATTTGAGGTGTCACAACCTAAGGCAGAACATCTGTTTTACACTAAAGGACGTGGATGTGAGGCAAGGGGCTTTTACAGTTCAAATGGATTTACTGTCTTGAAAGGTAGCTTGATTGCTAAAATTTCTGCACCGTCGCTCAAATGGGGTGAGAAGCGTGACCGCCTGATAAGTGAATATACCACTATGGAAGGTGGAAAATTAGTAATGACGTCAGATAAAACATTCTCAAGTCCAAGCACAGCAGCAGACTTCTGTATTGGTAGCAGTAACAATGGATGGATTGTCTGGAAGGATGTAGATGGAAATACTTTGGATTCGGTTTATAGAAAGCAATTAGAATAAAATCATGAAACTTATAGATGTTGTCGCAATTTTGGGCGCCCTTGCATGGCTTCCGCAAATTTTCTCATGGATTTATAATTGGTTGAAGAAACCAAAGATTTCTATCTATCATGATGGCGAAGCAGAAGTTGGGTATATAAAGAATGGAAATGCGTTCAATCTTAGATTCTCTTTTCTTGCGAGAGATAAACATGCTCTGATTGATGATATTGAGATGGTTCTTACGGATAAGGATGGAGCACATCATACACTTAAATGGGTGTGGTATAGCGAAACTTTCTACGAGCTTCAAGGGCCGGCAGGTAGTTCTACTATGGCGAAGCAGCAGAATGCCATCGCTATCAATGCTTTTAGAGATGTTTTAATAGAGAAATTTATTGGTTTTCAATCAGTTCCTTTTCTGGAGAAAAGAAAGCAGTTGGCGTACAAGTTGACCACATTTGTTGAGAATCAAAAAATACATGGAGAAGCCAATGTTGATGCAATAAAGCGATCTACTGAATATAATGAGCTGATTCGTTTGTATAAGAACTCTTTCTTGTGGAAATCAGGAGAGTATTCTGCGATTGCAAAAATTCATGTCGCAGATACGAATGAAACAATTGAACATAGTTTTGTCTTTAGATTGTCGGATCTTGAAATAGAGACTTTAAATAAAAACGTGGAATTTGTGAAGTCTGTGATTGATTATGAGTTTATAGATTCGACACAACAAATTACAGGATCTTGGTTGTGGGCTAAACCTACAATAAGTTAACGTGTTTTGCTAATACGATATAGGTGTGTTATGTCAAAGATATCCATCAGATTCTTCAATGATCGGGAGGTCAGGGCCGTTTGGGATGAGGCAAATTCCAAATGGTGGTTCTCTGTGCTTGATGTTGTGGGAGTTCTCAATGCTCAGGATGACTATACGAAGAACAGGAACTACTGGAAGTATCTCAAGACCAAATTAAAGAAAGAAGGAAGTCAGTTGGTTAGTACCACTAACCAACTCAAAATGACAGCTGCTGATGGGAAACGTTACCTTACCGATGTACTGGACTATAATGGTGTCATATCGTTGGCGAAGAGTTTTCCTAATGCACGGGCTTCTCGCTTCGTGGAATGGTTTACCTATAGCGATGAGACGATAGATGGAAGGAGTAAGTCGAAAGCATATGCCCTGTTTGAAAGCAGTCTTATAGACAATATTGAAGTCGGTACGGTGAAAGGACTTAAGCAGATTCACGGCTATATCTTCGGCGGCCTATACGATTTTGCCGGTCAGATCCGCACGAAGACTATCAGTAAGGGCGATTTTACATTCTGCCTTGCTGAATATCTCGGTCGTGAACTTCAGAAGATTGAGTCAATGCCGGAGGATACTTTCGACCAGATTGTGGCAAAGTATGTTGAAATGAACGTCGCTCATCCGTTTATGGAAGGGAATGGACGTTCAACTCGTATCTGGCTTGATCTTATTCTGAAGAAACGGCTAAAGAAATGCGTTGACTGGAGCCGGATCAATAAGAAGGAATATCTCCAGGCGATGCAGGAGAGCGTTGTCAATACCGCTCCGATTCACAGACTTCTGTCATCTGCCCTTACAGATAAGATCAATGATCGTGAGACATTTATGAAGGGTATCGACTACTCATATTATTATGAGCAGGAGGATTAGGCTCTTCAATGATGTTTTGAATGTTGCTGAAAAGGTTGTATGCTTGTAACCATTTTTGGCAACATTTTGTTTTGAAAGAAGATCAGCATGATGTATAAATCTTGCTCTTTTGGGTCTTCTAAATTACCTCTTCGGTGTTCACGCCCGTGTTCACGGACCCCAAAATCGCATGAAAATAGAGGAGAGTCAGCAACTTGATTTCAGACGTGAAAATGACCGGGGAACTTAAGGGGAACTTGGAAACCCCACTCAGAACGCCCTACAAGCCACTTGTGGAAATAATGAAAATTAAATGAAATAAAAAGATTTGGTGTTCACGCGTTGTTCACGGACATCAAAAAAGCACTTACGAAACTTTCGTAAGTGCTTGATTTTCAAGTAGCGGGACGCAGGATGTTTCAGTCGCCCGGTGGGCTCCTTCTAATCCTCTCTGTCCGTTCGCATGGTACCCAAGAAAGCCGTTTGGGGAATCCCTGTGAGATTTTTGTGTGAATGTCATCAGGCCCGGTCGCTGCGCTCCCTGACTGTCCATCGTCATTTCTGTCGCTTTGAAATCAAGCTTTCAGCGCCATAAATGCCAATGTCCAGCCCCTTCGGGGCGGCCTGATGCCTATAAACGAAAAAAACACAGCGGTCTGCTGTGCTTTCTTGTAGCGGGACCCAGGATTGAACTGGGGACCTCATGATTATGAATCATGCGCTCTAACCAGCTGAGCTATCCCGCCATGACTGTTGTCAAAATGTTAGTTGAGATAGAAGGACTCGAACCCTCACTGACAGAGCCAGAATCTGTAGTGCTACCATTACACCATATCTCAATTTGGCTTCCCTTTTTGATTTGGGATTGCAAAGGTATGAATGTTTTGTTAAAATGCAAAATTTTTTGCAATAAATTAAGCATTTTTCGCTCAAATTGCCGAAATCTACAATCTGTCGATATAAAGAACACCGTCGAGATGGTCGATTTCGTGCTGGAAGATGACGGCAGTGAAGCCGCTTATCGTGTCGCGGACAGTTTCGACTGATTCTGAAATCATGTCGTATTCTATCACTATCTCCTGTGATCTGAGAACCTCCCCACGACGTCCCGGTACCGAAAGACATCCTTCCGGACCGTATGCCAATGAATCGGAAGCCCAAACGATGCTGATGTTCGGATATACTTCGAATGGTTCACCTTCCTTGTCGAATCTCTGGACAGCGACGACCCTGCGGTTCAGTCCGACCTGAGGCCCTGCTATGCCGACTCCATCCTGTGACGGGTGGGTGACGGTGGCGATCATGAGTTCGGAAAGCTTCGCAAAATCCTCTGAGAGCAACGCTTCTGCAGACAGATTAGTGGAAACATCTCTCAGAACAAATGAATCAGCAGGATTGTCAATCGTCAGCACGCGCATGATACTGTCGGTGCTGTGGATAAGTGAAAGTTCTTTCGAAGTGAAATCTCCGGCAGATTCTCTGCAGGAGGTCATAATAAGAAATGACAGTAATGTCGCCGTGGTTTTTAATGTCTTGACAATCATATGTTTAATGATGTAAGGGTCGGAGATTCTACCGACCCTTGAAGGTTTAAGTTGTTGAATATCAACGTTCTGAATCTTACGCAAATCGATATGCTTAATCAAACAGGTCTCCTCTTCTTCCCAATAGTGCCACAGCGTAGACCTCGCATCCTTCTCCTCGGCCGACAAAGCCTAATTTTTCAGTAGTGGTGGCCTTTACCGACACGCGTGCTGGAGAAATCTCCATGATCTCCGCAAGACATTCACGCATCTGCACAATGTATGGAGCCAGTTTTGGCCTTTGCATCGCAATGGTGATGTCCACATTCACAACATGCCATCCTTCTTTCTCGATCAGTTCCATCACGCGCCAGAGAAGTGTCTTGCTGTCAATTCCCTTGAACTCGTCCGATGTGTCCGGGAAATGCTTTCCGATGTCTCCCAGGGCCAATGCTCCCAGCAGGGCGTCGCAAAGAGCATGAATGGCGACGTCACCGTCTGAATGGGCGATGCATCCTATAGGGCTTTCCACAAGCACGCCTCCAAGCCATAGAGGAAGTCCCTCGGCAAGGGCATGCACATCATATCCGTTTCCTATTCTTATATCCATAATCGAAATAATTTCAACAAATATAAATAAAAAACCTTAAATTTGCTTTTTGGTGGAGGAAAAGGCGAGAGCCGGAACCCTTCCGTATGGAATATAAAGCAAACTAGATAAGATATGGGATTCAGTTTCAACTTTTTCGGAAAGCAGGAAGTGCGCAGATTCAGTTACAGACCACGCTTTTACGATCCTGAAGCAGAGGAAAGAAGAAAGAAATATGGTGACTTCACAAAGCCGAAGGAAGAATCATATACTCCAGGCAAGCATGTGAGGGGCAGTTTTCGTGACGGAAACTACCAGAGAAAAAAGGAAATCAGCCACAATCAGAAGACCATAGGAATGATTACGATGTTTCTTCTTTTTGCAGTGGTGTATCTGATCTACAAATATTTCCCAGTCCTGATTGATTCCCTTACCAAGTAATATGGATATCAGAATATTACCAAGCAATATAGCTAACATGATTGCCGCGGGAGAGGTCGTGCAGAGACCTGCATCCGTGGTGAAGGAACTCATGGAGAATGCCGTCGACGCCGGAGCCGATCAGGTGACTGTGGTGATCCAGGATGCGGGAAGGACATTGATCCAGGTCATTGACAACGGATGCGGAATGTCTCCGGATCAGGCCGTGCTGTGTTTCGAGAGACACGCAACATCGAAACTTCATACGGCCGAGGATCTTCAGAACATACTCACATTCGGATTCCGCGGAGAGGCCTTGGCTTCCATTGCCGCTGTAGCGGAGGTCAGCCTCAAGACCCGTCGCGAGGAAGATGAGGTGGGCTGTCAGGTGGATTTTGCAGACTCGCAGCACATATCGACAAATGAAGTGGCAGCTCCTCGCGGAGCCAATTTCAGCGTCCGCAATCTCTTCTACAACGTACCTGCACGCCGCAAGTTCCTCAAGTCGGACAATGTGGAATTCAAGCACATCGTGACCGAATTCATCCACGTGGCCCTGACATCTCCTCAGATCGGTTTCACACTTACGCACAACGGAAAGGATATATATGTTCTGAGGCCTGCCAAGTCATTGAAATTCAGGGTTCAGGATGTGTTGGGAACAAATGTAGCCAAGGAAATAGTCGACATAAGTGCAGATACTTCCGTGGCTCAGATCTACGGATTCGTAGGCCGTCCTGATACTGCGAAGAAAGGTCTCGGCAATCAGTATTTCTTTGTCAACGGCCGCTATTTTCGTAGTCCTTACCTCCATAAAGCCGTGATGAAGGCCTATGAGAGCATGATTCCTGAGGGAGTCACTCCTACATACCTCATATATCTCAATGTAGATCCCCAGGCTGTCGATGTTAATATTCATCCGACCAAGACTGAGATCAAGTTCGAGGATGACAGCGTCATTTTCCAGGTGCTTTACGCATGCATCAGGGAGACTCTGGGAAGGAATTCATTTGCGGACAGCATAGATTTCGACCGTGAGGGAGTGCCTGATATTCCTGCATTCGGAAGGAATTTCGATGAATTCCGCCCTGTCAGCGAACCTCAGCCGGGAGTAGACAGCTCATACAACCCTTTTGACAACGACGGTTTCCCATCAGAGTCGTCACCATTTGACAATTCATTCACCCCTGGCTCCCAGACACAGTCGTACCGACCTTCCAAGAATGAAATCTTCGGCAGGGATTGGGAACAGGCTGGCCGAGGCTTTGAAATCGAAAAGCGCGACGACTACGGCAAACTTTTCGAGGATAAGATAATGCCGGGCAAGTCTGTCCTCATCCTTCAGGGAAAATACATTGTCACAACAGGCCGCTCAGGTCTGATGGTCATAAATATATCCCGCGCGATGGAGCGCATCCTCTACGACCGCTTCCTCAATGCGATGTCAAGGAACGAACATGTGACGCAGACGGCCCTTTTCCCTGTGACAGTGCAGGTCGGAGTTGAGAACATGTGTCTTTTCAGCGAACATTCCCAGCTTCTGGCAGGTCTTGGCTTCGATATAGCTCCGTTCGGAATCGACACCATCGTCGTAAACGGCGTGCCGGAAGGCTATAGTGCAGAATCTGGAAAGGTCCAGTCCATGATAGGTGACCTGCTGCTCATCCTTTCCGAGGATCATAGCGCCCTCCCGGAGATGATGGCTGCCAACATGGCTTCGCGTTTTGCAAGGCTCGGAGCATTGAGCGGTGATCCTGTGACAAATCCGGTGGAAGCCCAGAGGCTGATTGACACGCTTTTTGCAAGCGAGAATCCGGAATATACAAGCACAGGGCGCAGGATCATGTCCCTTATCCCGACTGAAGATATAGACAAGAAATTCTGATTCCCTGTCATTCAGAACGAAGTGAAGAATCTAATAAAAAAGAAATGAGCTATTATTATAATGAAGGTGGCAGAGGCTTCATGGCCAATGTACCGACAGCAGTGAAGAACATAATAATCATCAATGCCCTGGTCATGGTCATGACCTATCTGAATGACCCGTTGATGTCAAGGCTTTTCGCTTTGCATCCATGGGAATTCCTTCATAAGCCATGGCAGCTGGTGACATACATGTTCATGCATGGCGGTATTGCCCATCTTTTCTTCAACATGTACACCCTCTACATTTTCGGAAGCGTGCTTGAAAGAGTGTGGGGCACCAAGAAATTCCTGATCTTCTATTTCGTGACAGGAATCGGTGCCGGACTGGTACACATCGCGTTCCAGTATCTTACCGGCATGTACGCCCTGACAGTGGGAGCTTCCGGTGCCATCTATGGTATCCTCATGGGTTATGCCATGCTGTATCCGGACTCTGTCCTTACTCTTATATTCCCTCCTATATCAATGAAAGCCAAGTGGTTTGTTCTTGTATTCGCTGGCATTGAACTCCTTCTCGGAGTAACAGGAACCCAGGCCGGTGTGGCACATTTCGCCCACCTCGGAGGCCTTGTCTTCGGTTTCATCATGATATGGTACTGGAAGAAGAAACGTACCCTTTACAGCAGAATGGACTAAGGCATATATGGCAGGAAAGGCTAATAAGACAAAGAAAAAAAGTCTGCTGTTCGGCATTACCTCGAGGGTTCTGATGCTGATCGTGGCGGCGCTTCTGGCGTTGTCTTATCTTTCCATTGTCATCAATCCGGCCAAGATCTGGATGGTCTCGCTGTCAGGCATATTCTTCGTGCCGCTCATGACTCTGAACCTCCTTCTTCTCATATGGGCTCTGAAAAGAAGATCACGTTCGTTCGTGATACCTCTTCTTGCTCTTCTTCCTTCATTCTTCTTCATCGGAAGATATGTCCAGTTCGGTTCTGATGAGGCTTCTGACCGTCCGGTCTCGGAAAACACGGTGAAGATCATCACCTGGAATGTCGGACGATTTGCCATGCAGGACAAGGAGGCGGGCATTGACGGACGCTCAAGCTGCATGGATTCCATCTTCCGTTTCATCAGGGAACAGGATGCGGACATCATCTGCCTTCAGGAGTTCCACATGACGGATGCTGCCCGTGTCAGGGATTTTCTGCAGAGGAAGTTCAAGGGCTATAATGCTGAGTATTACCTTTTTAAGGAGCATGGCGGGTCGAGCGGAAATGTTACCTTGAGCCGTTTCCCGATCAAAGGCAAGGGAAAAATCAAATTTGACGAGAGTGCGAATCTGGCCATATATACCGATCATGATGTTCATGGCCGTCGTTTCAGGATGTACAACTGTCATTTTGAGAGCTATAACATATCTCTCACAGGATTGGTCAGAGCTGTGGCGACCCGTGACAGCGTGGTCGTGGCAGAGACGGGAACCAAGATGAAGCGTTCGATAACGCGTCGTCCAAAGCAGGTCGACAAGGTGTTCGAGGACATCGAGAACTGCCCTGTCGAGTCATTCGTATGCGGTGACTTCAATGACAATCCGATGTCATACACATACTATCGCATGACGCGCGACCGCAAGGATGCATTTGTCGAAGCCGGTGACGGAATGGGTGCTACCTACGCACTTCTCTGGCCGATGCTCAGGATAGACTATGTGCTGTATCCCGATCATTATCAGGCAGTTTCGCACGACATTCCACGTCTTCCGTACTCCGACCATTATCCGGTAGTGACAGAAATAGAATTATAATATTATGACCGAAGCAATAAACAAAGCATTGGAAGTTCTCCGCGCAGGCGGAATCATTCTTTATCCCACTGACACAGTATGGGGAATCGGCTGTGATGCCACCGATCCGTCGGCAGTAGCCAGGATCTATGAGATCAAGCGCCGCGCGGACAGCAAATCCCTTGTACTCCTGGCAAGTGATATGGATATGATATGCAGATATGTCAAGGAAGTTCCGGAAATGGCCATACAGCTGGTTGAGGTCAATGACAAGCCTATGACCATCATCTATCCCGATGCAATTGCCGGTCAGTCTCCAGCCGGTCTGGATTCATTCCCGAAAGCTGACCGCCGCTGCCTCGCGTTCAATACCGTGGCGGAAGACGGTACAGTGGGAATCCGTATCCCGATGATGGATTTCTGCCAGCATCTGGTTGCAAGACTCGGTCGTCCGTTGGTGTCCACATCTGCCAACATCTCCGGTGAGCCTACGCCTAAGAAATTTGCAGAGATTTCAGAGGAAATCCGCTCTGCTGTCGATCATATCGTGGATCCTGCCCTTGAGCGAGGTGCCACAGGTCAATCTTCATCCATCATAAAGGTCGGCCTGGACTATTCCATCGAGATCATCAGAAAATAAAGATCCGGTGGTTGTCTATATGTGATGGAAATACACCGCTGAGACGGCGGTGAGGGCTGCTGTCTCGGTGCGGAGACGTGAAGAACCCAGATGGACAGGGATGAATCCGTTAGCCAGTGCGAGTTCGGCTTCAGATCGTGAGAAATCACCTTCCGGACCTATCAGGATGGTGATTTCCGAACCATCGAAACCTTCCAGTACCTCGCGTATGCTCCTGCGCGGAACTCTCTCATCCTCGAAGCAATATGCAATCATCCTCAGCACTTTGTCCTCCTGACCGTTCCCTCTGTCCTCCTTACCGTTCCCACTGTCCTCCTGAGCATTTCCACTGTCCTCCTGAGCGTTCCTGCTGTCATCCTGAGCGTTCCTGCTGTCATCCTGAGCGTAGTCGAAGGACCTCCTTCCATGCGTCTCAATGAACTCCTTAACGGATACCGGCTCGTTCACCACAGGCACGGCAGCCTTGAGAGACTGCTTTGCCGCACTCACAAGAATCTTTCCGATACGCGCAGTCTTGAACACTCGTCTTTCCGAATGTTCTCCGATGACGGGAGAAACCTCGTCCATTCCTATTTCGCAGGCCTTCTCTGCAAACCATTCATATCTGTCGTTGTTCTTTGTAGGGCATACTGCCATATGAAGATGGTATGGATGACCTCCCCAACCTTCTTCAGAACTCAGAACCATGGCTTCGACTCCCTTGGGACTATCCGATGTGATGCGGCAGCGGTAAAGGGTTCCGCATCCGTCGATGACTGAAATTTCGTCTCCGCTACGATGTCTGAGCACCTTCACGCAGTGTCCCGATTCGTCCTGATCCAGACGGCAGATGCCGCCTTCTATGTCGCTTGAGTAAAAAAGTTCCATGCCTGCAAATAGTTTCAGAGGGCAAAATTAAACAAATTCATTCATAATGCCATTTCAGAATGTTATATTTGTAGACTGAAAAATCAGGCACTTATGAATAAACGTTTTCTGGCTCTGGATGTTCTCAGAGGGCTTACCATCATGCTGATGATAATAGTGAACAATCCGGGAAACTATGAATGCATGTTCCCGGCCTTGCGGCACTCGGCATGGGACGGATGCACCCTGTGCGATCTTGTCTTTCCATTTTTCCTTTTCTGCGTAGGTGTTTCGATGACATTCACGCTTGCAAAGCATGCCTCGCTTTCAGACGCCCTCGGCAAGATTCTGAAAAGGGGAGTGCTTATGTATCTCCTAGGTGTCGCCATATTGGCCTTCCCATTCTTCCCGACGAGGGAGGCCATGGATCCGGACCTGAATTTCCGGCAGAACTGGATGGTGTGGGCAGAGGGTGTAAGACTTACTTCGGTGCTTTCAAGAATCGCCCTTTGTTACATTCTTGGCTCCGTTCTCGTCCTATGGCTCAGGAAACCTCTCAGATTATGTGCGGCAATAGCCGTCCTATGTGCCCTACATGTGGGTCTGCTGTTGGTTTTTGCCGGTCCGGAAGGTGCTTTCACCCTTGAAGGAAACTTTGCCAGAAGACTTGATATCGCAATATTCGGAGAGAGCCATATATATCATGGCTACGGACTTCCGTTCGATCCTGAAGGACTTCTGGGCGTGCTTACCGGCACATGTACGGCACTTCTGGGATACCTGGCGGGAACCTTTGTCCGCAACGGAGTGTCCGGATCTGCTCTCCGGAATCTTTTCATAATGTCGGCGATATCACTTGCGCTAGGACTCGTCTTCAATATATGGATTCCGATCAACAAGCCTTTGTGGTCGGTTTCATATGTGTTCTATGCAGGAGGTTGGGCTGTTTTCGCCCTTGCATCTATTGCATGGATGACAGACCTCAAAGGGTGGGAAAAGCCATTCCTGCCATTTAAGATAATGGGTATGAATGCAATAGCCATATATGTCTTTGCAGAGATGACGATGAGGATGATATGGAGGTATACGGACTGGGACTTCAGCATTCTGTTCGGAGCGAATGAAATGATGTCCATGTTGTTCGGCATTCTGTATATGCTTGTCAATCTGGCTGTTGCGTCGGTACTTTATAAGAAAGGAATTTTCATCAGACTCTGATATGCATATAGGACTTATTTCTGATACACACGGAATATTCTCCCCTCAGTTCCGCGAATTCCTCGCTCCGGTCGATCAGATCTGGCATGCGGGAGACTTCGGTGGTGGACTGGATCTGGCCAAGGAAATTGCAGAATTCAAACCTCTGGTCGGGGTAGCTGGCAATTGTGACAATCATGACCTCCGATTCACTCATCCCATGCACCGTTTCTTTGTCTGCGAAGGCATGAAGGTGCTGATGACCCATGTCGGAGGCTATCCCGGACGCTATGATCCGAGGGCGCGCAAACTGATAGACGAATATCGTCCGGACATATTCGTATGCGGACATTCACATATCCTGAAGGTGGTCAGGGATCCGGGCAGGAACATGCTGGTCATCAATCCCGGAGCTGCAGGAATTCAGGGTTTTCACGTAGTGCGTACTGCTCTCCGTTTCCATATCGATGAAGGCAGGATTCATGATATGGAGGTCTTCGAGCTTGACAGATAGGCGCTTCATGCCTGATATCTTGCATTTTTAAAACCGAATCATTAATTTTGTCAGGAAGAGTTTAAGTTTAACAGGTAAAATTGAAGAACATGAAGAAGTTACTTATGACATTAGCGATGGCTGCAGCAATGGTGGCTGCTGTTTCATGCGCTTGCAACAATGGTTCTGAGAAGGCTGACGGATGCGCCGGTACTGAGTGTGCTGACTGCGCAGGTTGTGACAAGGAAGCAGATGCAGTCTGCGATACTGGAGCATGTGACACAGAATGCGACAAGGCATGTGACAAAGCATGTGACAAGGCATGCGATAAGGCATGTGACAAGGAGTGCGATAAGGACTGTGAGAAGCATGGTGACAAGCAGTGTGACAAGAAATGCGACAAGCATGGCGAAAAGAAGGCATGCTGCGACAGCACTAAGGTAGATTGCAAGAAGGCTGAATAGCAGCCGGATACTTATAGGCGGAAGCCGTATTTTTGAAAGATATTGTCATGTGGCAATATCTTTTTTTGTATGTTTGTACTTATAAAACAGAAGTTATGGCAACAGCGAAGACAAAGACCGTATGGTTCTGCAAGGCGTGCGGAAACGAGAGCCCGAAGTGGATGGGCAGATGCCCTGCGTGCGGGGAGTGGAATACGATGGTGGAGGAGACGGTGGCTACAGGTAAGAAAAACGCCTCTGCAGCTGTCTCTGTGCCGGGTTCAGGACATAAGCCGATGCCTCTCTCCGATATAGATTCTTCTGTGGAGAACAGGATTTCATTGAATAACGCAGAGGTTGACCGCATTCTTGGAGGCGGACTTGTGGAGGGCTCGCTGGTGCTGATAGGTGGTGAACCCGGAATAGGAAAATCCACATTGTCCCTCCAGATTCCGCTTCATTGTCCGCATCTGAAGACCCTGTATGTTACAGGAGAGGAGAGCGCGCGTCAGGTGAAGCTTCGTGCGGCGCGTATCGGTGGAGATGATACCGACTGCCTGATATACAGCGAGACTCTGATGGAGAACATCATCACTGAGGCAAAGGCGATGATGCCTGATCTGATGGTGGTGGATTCCGTCCAGACCATGTTCTCGCAGAATGTCGAGTCTTCGCCGGGATCGGTGACCCAGATAAAGGAGACTGCCGCCATGCTTTTGAGATTTGCCAAGGAGACCGGAGTTCCGGTCATTCTCATAGGCCATATAACCAAGGAGGGCAGCATCGCCGGTCCGAAGATCCTTGAGCACATTGTCGATGTCGTTCTTCAGTTCGAAGGGGACAACAGGGGTACATACCGTCTGCTCAGAAGCATAAAGAACCGCTTCGGTTCGACATCCGAACTGGCTGTATTCGAAATGACCGGAACAGGATTGCGTGAGGTCAGCAACCCTTCCGAAATGCTCATCCCTATGCATGAGGAAGGACTCAGCGGAGTGGCGGTAAGTGCCATGCTTGACGGCACGAGGCCGTTTCTTATCGAGGTTCAGGCTCTTGTGAGCTCGGCTGCATATGGTACTCCTCAGCGAAGCGCCACAGGATTTGATGTCCGCAGGCTCAATATGCTTCTTGCGGTCCTGGAGAAACGTGCCGGTTTCAAATTAGGTGTGAAGGATGTGTTCCTGAACATGGCCGGGGGACTGAAGGTAAGTGATCCTGCCTGTGATCTGGCTGTGATAGCGGCTGTGCTTTCGTCCAATTTTGATTTTGCCATTCCTTCCGATACGTGTTTTGCAGGAGAAGTAGGCCTCAGCGGTGAGATACGTCCGGTGGCTCAGACGGACAGACGCATAGTGGAGGCGGCGCGTCTGGGTTTCAGAAGAATATATGTTTCTTCTTATGTTACTCTGGAAGGACTTGCCGGTCAGGACATATCCGGAATAAAGGTTGTCAAGGTTTCCGATGTACCGGGGCTTTGCCGTGATTTGTTCAGAAATTGAACTCCTTGAAAGCCAAAGAAATTTAAATATTTGTATTTTTAGGTTTTTTGAATAAATTTGTACTTGTTATTCGAACGAAATTTATCACATAATACTTATTTCTATGATCATTTCTATGATTAAACACAGACTGTCTGGAGTGATGGCCTTGCTGTCGCTTCTGTTTTTCGCAGTTTCAGTTGTGTCCTGTGTCAACGAAGAGTATGACATGTCCGAGGACAACCTGAATCTCGAGGTCACTCCTTTCGAGGAGGGCGTGGTGCTTCCGCTCGGAAGTACAGAACAGATCAAGCTGAAGGAGCTGCTCAAGGATGTAGATGCCGATATTCTCAATGTCGGTGCGAACGGAGCATATTCCATCAGTTTCAGTGATTCATTTGACATGACGGAAGAACTTTCTTCTCTCAAGGATCTCATCGATATCCCGGATGTCGACTTTTCTGAAAAGGTGACATTCCAGATGAATGATGTGGATGTGTCCGATGTGAAGGTGGATGCTATGGACTATGCTTTCGAGCATGATCTTTCTGCGTCTGTAGAGGTTCCTGAAGTGACTCTCCCTTCCGTTTCGGAGAAGTTCGAGGTAGCAGCCGGCATGAGCGGATATGCTCCTGATGCTTCGGAGCTCAAGCTTGACTTCGAACCTATCAGGCATGAGGATCACTTCATGTCCATTTCGGATGATTTTCATATCCCTGCCGATCAGATCAACGACAATCCTGTTCCTGTTGACGGTGCTCTTCTCGGAGAACATCTCGAGACCTCTACTACCTTCGATCTTCATGAGATGGTTCCGCTCAAGATTTCTCTTCCTGCGGGCGTGTCTTCAGTAGATGATATCGTGCTTCACGAAGGTGCGGCAATGAAGGTGTCCATGGAGCTTAAGGGTAATTTCCTTCATTCAGGAAAGCTGATTCCGCAGATCGATGTGGATCTCCACAATATCTTCCATCTTGAAGAAAGCTTCGGCGGTGATGTCGCTCATCTTGCTGATGATTTCGTGCTTTCGGAGGCAAACGGATACAAGCAGTCAAAGACCTATGGCATTGCTTCTATGGCCATTTCATCGAGCGACTGGCTCAGTAATGCTGATGGAGGCCTTGTCCTTGACAAGACTTTCGAGGTGCCTGCTACAGGTGAGATTATTCTTGAGGATCTTATGACGACTACAAGGCATATCGAGTTTGACAGGAATATCGATATCGTCTTTACCGTAGAGTTCATTGACCTTCTCATCGATGACATCGTCATGGGAGTCGATCCTATCGAGATATCGCAGAAGAACACAGTGGCACTCTCTATGGACAATATAGAGATTCCGGAAGAAATCGAGAGCATCGGCAATGTCACATTCACAAATGCTTCAGGTCTGGATATCGTTGTAAAGGCTCAGAACCTTGACAAGATGAAGGGAATGGAGGCTGACCTTGAGACTCTCTCGATAACATTCCCTAAGGAACTTTCGGTCGAAGGTGCGGATGCTGCCAACAGAATCGTCATAAGCGATGTTGACCTTGCACAGGGTGTTACAAAGCACGTAGGTATCAATGCCATCAACCTTCCTGCTCCGGTCAATGGAAAGATTTCATTTGACGGAAACATCGAGGTCGAGGCAGTTGCAAAGGCCGGTGGAAAGGTGCACAGCGCTGATCTTCCGACAAAGGCCGCTGATGATGTGAAGGTGCTTGTTGAAGTGTCTTCTGCTATGGAAGTTGCTGATTATCAGGTGAAGATGGCAGGATTTGATTATGATCTTGACATCGATGGCGAGGAACTTTCCGTTGAACTTCCGGCTGAACTTGCCGATCTCAGCGAGATCGTCGTATATCCTGAAGGCAGTCCTGTAGTTACAATCGAGATGAATATGCCGGAGATGGCTCTCGATATTGTACCTTCTGCAGAGGGTCTTGTCATCTCGTTCCCTCAGATGCTCAAGTTCAAGGCTCTTCCTGCATCATACAATTATGATGCTGTAGCTAACTCCGTGACTTTCAAAGGTTCGATCCCATCAGAGATCAAGCTTCCTGTCGACAAGCTCGTCCTTGTTCCAGAACTTGACCCGGCTGACGGAAAATATTATGTAAGAGGAAAAGTGGATGTGACAGGAGGTGTTTCTCTTGCTGCAGGTACGCTTACAAAGTCTGAGATTGAATCCCTCACTTCTGCAGGCAAGAAGATTTCAGTGGTTGCCCATATTCCGGAACTTGCTCCTTCTACCATTGCTCTCGACAGCTTTGAGACTGCAATCAGAGAGGAAATCGAGCTTGAGATCCTTTCTGCCGAGGATATGCCGAAGGAGATCGTGTCTCTCGGTACAGTAGAGCTTGAGAATGTATATCTCAACGCAGCTCTTGATGCATCGGCTCTTCCGGAGATCGGCGATGCTTCCCTTACAGTAGAGCTCGCTGTCGCCCTTCCTGAGATCATCAAGGTGGAAGGTGCTGACAATAATGGAAACATCACTATTTCAGGTCAGCTCGATGACAAGGGCATGATCCAGATCGATCCTATCAGGATCCTTGCTCTCGAGCTTGAAGGTGTTGATCTCAAGAACGGCATCAAGGATGTCCTTGTTGTTGACGGTTCGATCAAGCTTGCAAATGCATCCATCGATGTGGATCAGTGGCTTGGAAAGGAACATGAGATCAGTTTCAATGCCGATATCAAGGATATCGTGATTTCAAAGGTTACAGGTAAGGTTGACTATCAGGTGGATCCTGTAGTCGAGTCTGTGGATCTCAGCGACTTTGCACAGATGCTCGGAGAAAGCGGTGCTGAAGCTACTCTTGACTTCTATCATGCACATCTTGCTCTTGAAGTCCTTACAAATCTCGGAGTTCCTGTAACAGCTTCTGTAGAGCTCGTTCCTTATTATGACGGACAGGCTGACGAAAGCAAGATCGTTCCTGCAACTATTGCACTCAACCCTTCTGAGTCGGCAGACAAGGAGTCCGTTACAAGAATATGGCTTGCAAACAGCGAAGACAGGATGCCTTCAGGATATACATTCGTCAAGGCTGACATCCTTGGTCTTCTCAAGAACATCCCTGAGAAACTCGAGTTCAGACTTACTGCTGCTACGGATACCGAGCGTGAGTGTGTCCTTGAGCCGACTGCTGACTATTCTCTCAAGGCCAACTACCTGTTCGAGCTTCCTCTCGAGTTCGGTGAAGAGTTTGAGGTTACCTATAAGACAACAGTCGATGGTCTTCCTGCAATCGTGGGATCACTTCTTTCAAATGGCAACAAGGTGAAGCTTGCCGGTGAGATCAATAATGCTCTCCCTCTCGGCCTTGACCTTACCTTCAACTTCCTTGATTCTTATGGTAATGTCGTGCCTATGGCGGATGGTTGCGGCGTTCAGAAGATCGCTCCATGCGGACTTGACGGATCGGCTGTGAAGACTCCTCTCGAGGTGGTTCTCGGTCTCAAGGAAGGCGTGAATTCTGCTGACATCACTTCTCTCGAACTTGTGTTCAATGCAAATTCTGCCGGTGTGACAGGAGTTCCTGTAACAGAGGATGCATATCTTCAGGCAGTTCTTCAACTCGTTCTCCCTGAGGGAATTACAGTTGATTTGAATGATATTTTGAATAAAGAAGACAAATAAATCCGGAAAATCATGAACAGAAAGTTTTTTGCAGTTGCAGCAATGCTGCTCCTGATGCCTCTCCTGATGGGAGCTCAGGCCTTGAAGGGTAGTTATTTTCTGGATAACTCTCTCAACAGAAACAAGCTCAATCCTGCATTTGCTCCGCAGTCAGGCTATTTCCAGATACCTGTGATCGGTAATACAAGCGTAGGATTGCTCAGCAACCTCGACCTCCAGACCTTCATGTATCCTATGAACGGTCAGGTCTATACATTCCTCAACAAGAATGTGAGCCTCGAGCAGTTCGATGCCGCTCTTGCAGGCAATCCTCACTTTGATGTCGCTACAGATATCAACCTTATCAACTTCGGCTTCAAAGGCGGAGAAAAGGGATTCTGGACAGTAGATCTCGGTATGAGGGTCAATGCTGATATGGACCTCCCTCGCGACCTCTTCATCTTCATGAAGAAGGGTACGGGAACTTCAGGCACATATAACATCGGTGCTGTCCATGCCAATGCGGCAGTTTCCATGCAGGCGGCTCTCGGTTATTCACGTGACCTTTCTGATCTTGTCGAGGGTCTCAGAGTGGGTGCCAAGGCTCGCGCTATCCTTCCGGTAGCTTATCTCGGCCTCGACCTCAATACCGTAAGCCTTACAACCAGCCCTGAGAAGTGGACAGTAAAGACAGACGGAACATTCAATGCGGCAATGAAGGGACTTGAGATGACTGATGCATCAGGCGAACTTGAACCGTCAGTGAATGGATTCGGTGGTCTTGCAGGTTTCGGATTCTCTGTAGACCTTGGAGCTGAATACAAGCTTGACTTCGACGGTTTCATCAACGGTGTGGCTTTCTCGGCTGCAGTCACAGACCTTGGAGCAGTAAGCTACAGTGCGGATGCAGTACAGGCATATGGAACCAACGGTCAGATGGACTGGACAGGTCTCAGTATTTCTCTTGAGGAGGGTGCTATGGACGACGCCATGGCAGAACTTGAGAACGAGTTCGGAAATCTTCTTTCTCTCAATGAGCTTGGCAATGCTTCTAAGCTTTCACGCTCGACCCTTCCAAGCTTCTACCTCGGAGCAGAGATGCCTTTCATGAACAATAAGATGAGCGTAGGTGCCCTCTATTCGGCAAGAAAGAGCTACGTGGCTACAAGAAACGAGCTCACCCTTTCATACAACCTCAATCCTGTGAAATGGTTCTCGGCAGGCCTCAACTATTCGTTCCTGAACACTACAAAGACGCTGGGATGGATCCTGGAGTTCAATCCTAAGGCAGGCCCTTGCTTCTTTATCGGAAGCGATTACTTCTTCCTTGCAAAGGCCAAGGCTCCGGAAAACTTCTCGCTTGAGTACATTCCGATGTCATGGCGATTCAATGTCCACTTCGGACTTGCAGTCGCACTTGGAGGCGGAAAGAAATAAACCTTTTAATTGGCAGCCGCAAAGGCTGCCATTATTTTATCCAGCAACTGACGCACCTTCCATGACGGGGAGGTGCAGTTGTTTACCATGATGGAGAAAATGATAGTGTCATCCTTGCTGCCTTCGGTAGGGATGACATATCCGCTGTAGCAGCGTACTCCGCTCATCGAACCGCTCTTCACCTTTATCCTTTCCTTGACCTCCGCAGGACTCTTGGACATGTTTCCGGCGAGGGTTCCATGCGAACCGGGAGAGGGGAGAGAACCTGCATATTCCTCGAAGCATGGAGAATGCATCATCGCCTCCAGAAAACGGCACATGAATTCTGCGGACACGATGTTCTTTCTGGAAAGACCGCTTCCGTCCGCTATCTCTATGCTCTTCATGTCCAGCTTCATTCCTGCAAGTACGTCATTCAGAGCTACATAGCTCGAATCATAACATGCACTTCCCGTCTTTGCCTTTCCGAGTTGTCTGAGAAGAGTCTCGGCGTAGAGATTGTTGCTGGCATGGTTGGTCTCGAATACGATTCTCTGGAGAGAAGGGGACTGGAAGGTTCCCAATATGGTCAGGCTGTCAGCCGGCTTGGTTCCTGTGCATAGTCTGAAGTCTGCCGGTCCATCGGAAGGGATGCCGTTCGCCTTCAGATGGTCTGCGAAATAGCTGGCGCAAGTATATTCGGGGAACTTGTTGCTGCAGTCAAGCCTTTTTGCAGCCCTGTCTGATGCGAATGTGCCGCGTATTTCCGCCACGGGAGCAAGGTCGCTGGCATACATGTACAGCTGGTCGCCGGTGCCCGGTTTTCCTGTCTCGCATGCATATCTGAACTCCATCCATGGTGCTGCAGGAAATGACGGCTTTATGTTTACAGCCTCTCCCTGAGCCTTTCCTGCGCTTACCGCAAATGACTGCATGTTTTCATAGAACATGAGTCCTGTGGCACCTGCACCGTAATATGTTCCTAAGTCGCTCCACATCCATGTAGGATGATCGGCCATCCCGTCAAAATATCTTCCGTCGCCTATGATGCGTCCGTCGATCCGCCTGATCCCGGCATCGCGTACGAACTTCTCCCATTGTCTGAATGTCTCTTCCATGGTTGTGGCGATCGAATCCTTTGATGCTGTGGTCGGATCTCCTCCTCCTATTATGTAAAGGTCTCCATGGAGGACTCCGTCTCTGATCTCTCCGTCATAGCCGATCTTTGTCTCGAAGTGATGGTCGGGACCGAACATATGCAGAACTGCTCCGGTAGTGATGAGCTTCATGTTCGAAGCAGGCATGACCATATTGTCTGCATCGATGTCGGTCAGGATGCTTCCGTCACCCTTTATCGCGCATATGCTCATTACAGCCTCTCCAAGGGCAGGGTCAGCCACGATGGATTCGACTTCGGCCTGAAGGCTCTGTCCGTAAGTTGATATGCCTGAAAGGATTGCAGCCACGATAGCTGCCATCTTGATGTGTATTCTTCTCATTGTGTGTTATCTTTGTATTCAGACAAAATTAATATATTTTTCTTATCTTTGCCTGATACGTGTTAAAATCATCTTGAAATGGCAAAGAGAGTACTTGTTTCCGGCGGTGCCGGCTATATCGGCAGCCATGTCACCGTAGAGCTTTTCGGTGCTGGTTATGAGGTTGTTGTGGCAGACAATATGTCCAACTGTGACATGACATGCTTCGAAGGCGTGAAGAAGATCACAGGCAGGGATGATATCCCTTTCTATCAGATCGACTGCTGTGACTATGAGGCGGTTAACAAGCTCTTTGATGAGCAGAAGATCGATGCTGTCATCCATTTCGCAGCCTTCAAGGCTGTAGGCGAATCCGTTGCGGAGCCTATCATGTACTACCGCAACAATCTGGTATCTTTCCTCAATATCCTTGAGGCGGCAAAGAACCACGGCGGATGCAATGTCCTTTTCTCATCATCGGCGACAGTCTACGGTGAGGCTGCGGATCTTCCGGTGACAGAGCAGACTCCTCGTCTTCCTGCGACATCTCCATACGGCAACACCAAGCAGATGTGCGAAGATATCCTTCGTGATGTAGTGCTGGCGACAGCCGGCTTTGACGGTGCTTGCGGTGCTGACGGTGCTTGCGGCCAGGGACCGGTCAAGGGAATCGCCCTCCGCTATTTCAATCCTATCGGAGCCCATCCATCTGCGCTTATAGGTGAACTTCCACGCGGTGTTCCGAACAACCTCGTGCCGTTCATCACCCAGACAGCAATCGGCAAACGCGAATGCCTCAGCATCTTCGGCAACGATTATCCTACTGAGGACGGAACATGTCTTCGTGACTATATCGACATCGTGGATCTTGCCAAGGCTCATGTGGCTGCAGTTTCAAGAATGCTAGACGGCAGGATGAAGGAAGGCTATGAGATCTTCAACGTAGGCACAGGCCGTCCTGTCTCGGTTCATGAGCTCGTCACTGCCTTCGAGAAGGTAAATGGTCTCAAGCTCAACTACAAGTTCGTAGACCGTCGTCCAGGCGACGTCATGGCCATCTGGGCCGACACCACCCTTGCCAACGAAGAGCTTGGCTGGAAGGCCGAGCGTTCGGTTGAGGACACTCTTGCCTCAGCCTGGGCCTGGGAGAAGCATCTGGCAGGAAAATAGACTGATTTTCGGGCTTAGGTCCGGACTGGTTTGGATCCGGAACGTTTGGTTTGAACCAGGGATATGAACTAGGGTCTGGGATATGAACTTGGACCGGGGATATGATTTAGATTGGGCGGCAAAATGGCCTTGTACGCATTGTATGGGCTGTTTCTTCGCCCAACCTCTTTGTGATGTATGGGAATGGGCGGTCTTATATGCATAATAGTCCGTAGAAGTATGCTTTTATCGCCCAATCTCATATGAACTTTTTCAGGATGTCCGTCTCCAGACAGATCATTCTCGATATCTGCTTGACAGATGCCGCATATTCATATTTCAATCTTCTGCCGATAACTATTCTGGTGTCGAAATCGAGGATGCGGATATCCTTGTTGCCGACCATATTCTCGACGATTTTACGCAGTTCTTTGTCTCTGATGAAAGTCAGGTTGTTGCTGTCAAACTTCATCTCCAGCTTTCCTTCCAGTTTCCTTGAAAGGAAGTAGATGTATCTGACAGGAGTGCCGAACAATTTCTCGGTCTTCTCCCATTCAAGGAAACACTCTGGAGAAATCATCCCTTGACTGTCAACAGTCCACTCATCAGGCAATCTTATATGCGTCTTCAGAAGTTTTCTCTGGCTGAAAGGACTGAGATCCTTAAGTCTGACGAGTCCTTCTTCACGACATGGCACAGTCTCTCTGAACAGAAATCTGGCCGAACCCCAGAGATAATCAGCCGGGAGATATCTGTACCCGGCTATGATAGGATTCCTGTCAAGGTAGGCGATCGTCTCTATAAGCTCCTCCTCCGAATTTATCCTGATGATCTGAGCAGGCAGGTTCTTAAGATGTTCATTATCACCGTATTTGAAGGCGATGTGCTTGCCTGTAAGCAGTTTGTACCTGTTTATATATGCCTTGCACATTGGTCTGGTGCCATACATGACAAAATGTACATGATTGTCCATCAGCGTGAAAGCGTACATCAGTACACTAGTCTGACAACAGCATATGCCGATACGGTTTATACCGGCAATGAAATCATTGTTATCCTTGAACATCCACGGAAGAACCGTTCCATCTGTACAGACATGGAAGAACCCATATCTATCATCATTATTCATCATCTTACCCCTCATTCTTGCCCTGATCTAATACTTTCTCTCTCCTCAATCTCCCACCAAGATCAGTCAGATGGAAAACCGACATGGCAAAGATTGTAAAAGCCTCTCTCAAATCCAAATTTCCTGCTGATTTTTAAGAGGTTGGGCTGTCGGAATGCTCTCTGGGTGGGTCTATAGCTCCATTGACCGCCCATCCTCATTGCAAGCTTTCTTGTGTGACGGCTGGAGGCTGAAGCGATTGAGGAGGACTTTGTTCGCTGCGCTCACTCCGGCCCCTCCCAACGTATCCTGCGTGGTCTGCGACCACTGGTCTCCGTCGGGCCCCTCCCCCTGCCCGTGTCCGGGGGTGGACACGCCTCCTCAATCGCTCCAGCCTCCAACCCCTCTCGGAAGGCTGTTCTTTATGCGAAGCGGCTGTGAGGGGGCAGGGAAGCGCTTCGCTCACAAATTAGATATAACCAGACAGAAAGGGCGGGGTCATTGATGACTGGTCACAAAACAAAAACCGGCCTCAGAAATTCTGAAACCGGTTTGAATCCGCGTGAGCTGGACAATTACGCCTGCTTTGAAACAACTGCGCTGAGTTTCTCGCAGAGCTCATCGAGCTTCTCGAACATCTCCTTTGTGAGACCGTTGTAGAATGCCTTCTTGCTTCCCTCAGGGTGGCTTGCACGATGCTTGAGGTCGTTGTAAAGCTCTACAGCCTCGTCGATTATTTCTGCAATCTCGTCAGAATCCTTGTGCGGGTTAAGCGCAACGAAAAGAGCGCAATCATCAATGAATTCAGCAACGAAATACTCAATGTCTTTCTTGAAAACTCTAAGGTTCATGGTAAATACGTATTAAAAATTGTTATAACCATGCAAAGTTATTAAAAAAAAGGAAAAACCTATAAAAATTTTTCATAATAGAGCCAGAACATATAATCGCCAGACAGGAAAGCCAATTGTCCCATATCTTCTCCATCAACCATTTCATGAATGGAGATGAGAATTCGCTGAGTCACCTTGCCAGATATAAGTTCAGTCAATCCTTAGATACCGGCATCGATGCTTGGACTAGAAGAATTCTTCGCATACCAAGAAGTAACATCTGTATCAAATGTCATCTTGCCTCCAAGAACTTCCTGGCCTGGCTGATAAGGATTTTCAGGATCAACAGGTGTGTTTTCCGGATCGACATAACCGGCTCCTTCGGTGAAATTGAGAGTATAGATGTACTTGTATCCTGGCCCCCACTCGTATCCTAACGGATATGCTACCCAACCATAGTCATCGCTGCTAGGGAATACCCTTGATCCGTCCTTGGTCTGTATCTGAATCAATACTGCGATATATGATCCTTTCTCAGCATTTCCCTCACTATCATTCTCGACATCCCACGCAGCTCTTGTCTGAGGTATGAGCATCGCATTGTCATCGGCTGCCGGCATGAGGCTGACAGACTCCTCGCCAAGAGTGATGGCCTCATCATGCTCCACCTCATAGGAAGTAAGAGCGTCATAATCCGGAGTCCATTGTGTGGTAACGCTGAAGTCAAGATCTCCCTTTGCTGCTACATTCATTATCTTTATACCTTTGACAAGATATATGAATCCTGCATTTTCATTCTTTGCCTTGATTTCTACCTGTGACAACTGATGATAGAAGTGAAGGAAAACACCGGTATTTTCATTTGTAGTCTTGTTTCCTGTAGCTTTAGCTATGACAAGATCAAGGTGTTCGGAGATGTCTTCAGACGGTGCATATCCTGTCAGGGTTTTTGCCTCAGAATCTATTGTAATCTCCACCGTGTTGCCAAGACTGGCAGCATCCGGATAATATGCATAAAAGTTCAACGACTCTTCTGCTGGCCAATAATAATCAGTTGAAGACTCGAAGAAATTATCTTCATCATTCTTGATGAAGCTCTCATCTGCAAAATAAGTTGATCCTGATTCTGTGAGGGCAGTCACATAGAATACACCCAGAGTGTTAGTTGTCACCTCTGTTCCTTTTGTATCCAATGCAGCACGAAAGTCAATGGCTTTACCTGTGTTGACATCCTTTACGATATCCTTATTACATGCTGCAAGTCCCATGAGAGACAACACTGTGATAATAATATGTTTTTTCATTTTATTGACCTCCTGTTAGTTTATATACTGAGCGGTTCGATGTCATAAATAATGACCTGTGTCCTCTTGTAATAGTTTCCTGTGCCTTGTGTACCACTCTCAGTCTGAAGAACATGTATCTCTGCGCTTCCCAGCTGATAAGGCTCAGAAGAAGCCTGAGTGATGTTTACAATCTGTGGATAAACTTCGTACTCTCCTTCTATGACATTTCCCTCACTATCCTTCGACTGATACGTCTCAATCAGAATATATCCTTCTTCATCAAGTATGTAAGGTGTTTCAGTGGCAACTCCATTTACCTTTGTGATGAGCTTGGTGCCATCCTTGATAGTGAGTTCAGCAAAGTTGTCAATATAGCCTGCTATAACAACCTTATCCTCAGTATCACGTCTAGTAGTTTCTTTTATCTGGTAAGATCCGTCATCCTGCAGCTCATCTTCTTCAATCAGCTCATAATATCTAGTGGCAGTCCATCTTCCGATCATTTCGATATTCTTGAGAGTGTTCTCCTCTGAATCAACCCAATCCTCCACTGCAACTGTCATCTTGATTGTTTCGCCGAGGATTGTTCCTCCTGAAGGAGTTACCAGAGGGTCAACATATCCTGCACCCTTGCCGAAATTCAGGTAGTAACTGTAGAATTCACCAGCTCCCCATACTGTGTTTTCTGGAAGAGGTACTGCAACCCATCCGTAGTCGCCATCCTCTGTTGCAGGATAGACTCTTGTAACACTACCATCATTATTCTTCTTGTTTATCTGAATGTTTATCGAAATGTAAGAACCCCCTTCAGCAGGTCTTTCCGGATCCCATGATGTAATTGTCTGAGGGATGAAGAATGCGGAATTATCTTCTGGATAATTTTTATATTCAATTTCTCCTGTGATTTTAATGCTGCGGTTTCTCTCCAATGTCACAGGCTCATCAAGCTCCATTTCAAACGTCTTCAAATACTGAGCATCTGTATATCCGCTCAGATCCCACTCCTCGGTCTCAAGATCGAAATCGCCGGTCGATTGGATGTTGGCAAAACGCACGCCATTGACGATATATTCATATCCGAGGCTGTTGCTGTTGATGTTACCATACACCATGACCCTTGTCAGATGGTGATTGAAAGTAAGTCCGATGCTACCGGTGTTATTTTCTTCAGTCTGATCAACAGCCTTCGCTGTAATGAAATCAACCTGCTCCCAGATGTCTTGCTTTGTTGTGAACCCTGTCAGTTTCTTGGTATCTTTGCTGATTTCAACCGAACCTCCAAGCTCTTCTTCAGACGGACTATAAGCATAAAAATCAAATGTTCTTCCATCTCCTGGCCAATAATAAGCAGGACTGGTACTGAAATAACCTTCACTATTTCCAGTCTTTGCATAAGCGGCCTCGCTGAAATATGGTGTACCATCTTCCTCGAGCGCAGTCACATAGATTGTCTCCAAAGTCCACGAATCTGCTTCCAGTCCCTTTGTCTGAAGGGCTGTTCGGAAGCCAATCTCAGTACCTTTGTTGACCTCCTTGACTTCATCCTTGATGCAGGATGTAATTGCTGCCAGAGCAACAAAAGTCATAATCAGAAATCTTTTCATAAATTTATGGTTTTAAAATTAAATTAGTTACATGTTTATACTTACATCTATCTGATTCCATCCGTTCACCTCTGGCTTGAATCCTCCTCCACCACTTCCTCCAAGCTCAGGCTCAGGCAATTTCAGTCCATCCAGAATAATTACAACCTGACTTGCATCTGATGAGGAATGGATCTGATCTGTAACATCATAAGTGAAATAAACTTTACTTCCATCCGACATTACTGCATATATGGTAATATGATGCTGCTTTTCTTCTGTTGAACAATGTCCGAATGTAAGAAAAGAACCTTGCACTATACTCTCCTTTTGATTGATCTTCATCTCAAAAGGAATAGTGACATCTTCAGATGATAACATTCCTGATCCGGGATAAACCGACTCGGCCAATGTTGTAAGGCAGCCGCTTATTGCGGTGGCATGCCTGAGATTCTCAGCATTCCTTAACTCGATGTTGAATGTACTGAATCTCTTTTTCATGATCAATTCCACTGTCTGGTCGGACTCCTTCAGAATCAATTCACTGAGACTGCCTGTCCATATGCTGTCCGGACTCATAGCAATCCTCTCATCTTCAACACCCTTATTTCTCGGGACATCCTCAGAACGAACTCCAAGATTAGCCATGTGAGCCAACATCTCAGTACTCCTGGTAGTCAGATGAAACGAATCAAAGCTGCTTTTATCAGGTATCCTGATGTTTTCAGTATCACTGTTCAGGCAAATAGCCTTATATGCCCCGGACTCCAGCCTTATCCTTCCGCCGTTCTGTCTTGTAAATTCATATCTCTGCACCTCTCTTCCATCCTCAGGGAAAAGATAGAGCGACATGGATTTAGGAGAGGCCTCAGGCGACTCAGACCAATCAAATGATATGTCTACCTCCATCACATGCGAATGGTCATAGCAAAGTTCCTTGTGGTCACAAGATGCCAGCAGAAAGCTTGCTAGGATGATGTATATAATCCTGATCATCGGCAGCCCTCCTTTTGCTGGCGGCCAATGACCCAGATTAATGAAATCTCCAGTTTTGAAGGGCCGAGATATTGGCGGCCTCTGGTCTCCTTCCACACATAACATCCGTCATCCGGATCATAAATCTTATACTCTCCGCCCAAATATCCGAATCCGAGGCTGAAGTCCAGATTCAAGAATTTAGCAATAGGCAGACTGTAACCATAGTCCAGACCTGCTCCATATGAGAAATCGCTTATGAAACCTCGTGCGCCTAGTTCGAAATCATATGTAAAGCCTTGGCTGTAGATACCTAAATGATGTCCGCAGAGGGGCTTGTTTTTGTACTTCCGGCTGAAATACTTCCGGACTTCTATCTCTCCTCCATAAATCCTCCAATATCGATGCTGATCGCTGTCCGACCACCATGCGCAGTTCCAGTCGGCACCGGCTGTCCATCCCTTTCCAAGATGTATCTCCACTCCAATGTTCGGTACAAGAGCAGCGTCATACAGCAGATTGGTCTTGACTGCTATCCCTTTTTCGGCATTCTGACCATAAATACACATGCTGCTGACTGAAGCCAGCAGCAATACACTTGAAATGAGTATCTTTATGGTTATCTTCAATGTCATGTCCGTTCCCTACAAAGGTATACCAATTGCAAGAATTAAACAAGTATATACCACTTTTTTGAAATAAAAAATTTAGGTGATTTTTGCGGCGAATGGTTCATATTACCCCGATAATTGGTTCATTTGCAAAAAAACACCGGTTTTTACGATGATTCTACTCTCCCAGAGTGCCTTTTTTCAAAAAATATTATAACTTTGCCCTTTACTTAACTATACCAAGGTCAAGCGTTTGAACAAAAACGTTATGACATAAGAACTTGGATGATTAGAATGTGTGTAATCTTTTGGTGTGAGTCAGATATGATGCTCCTTTTTTAAGCGGGCACCGTCGTCGTCCCCCATTGTATTCTGCATTGCAAAAATCGTCCGTTTAAACTGACAGACCTAAACGGGAAAATGATAAGGACTTTATTGATTGTGTGCTTGTTGATTGTGTCCGGTTCGGCGGTAAAGGCTGAATCCGGACGTGACGTGCATGCAGAAGAGGCTCCTGTAATGATCGCCGCAAGAAGCAACCTTCTCGTTCCGGCTCTTAATGTCGGAGCGGAAATGCCGTTGGGAAACAGATGGTCGGTTTCGGCGGATTATTATTTCCCATGGATTTGGCCAAGTCCGAAGAACAAGAATTGTTTCGAGCTTCTTGGATGGTCAGTCGAAGGACGATACTGGCTGGGCAGGAACAGGACTGCAAAGGACAGGCTTCTGGGTCATTCCGTAGGACTTTACGGCGCCGGAGGATACTATGATTTCGAAAGGAACTTCAAGGGGCTGCAGGGAGAATTCATCAGTGCCGGACTTGATTACACCTATGCTATGCCGATCGGCAGGAAGAAACGCCTGAATCTTGAATTCACATTGGCTCTCGGATACATTCATTCATGGGGAAGGAATTATCATGTGCTTGATGAATATGGTCCGCTTTTCAAGGATGATGAGGAAATCCGTTTCGATTATGTCGGTCCTACAAAGGCGGCCGTAAGTCTTGTCGTGCCGTTCGGCAAGAAGAAGGAGGGACGCCGATGAAAATGCTCAGAATCATATGCTTCCTGCTGATCCTTGCGACAGCCGCATCTTCATGCCAGCGCCGTCCGTTCTCCGAGAATACGACCGCTGTCAACATGAAGCTGAAGATCAAGACCGAGGTTGTCAACGGCGGAATTGTCAGCCAGCCTGAGATGATGCGTGTCGACCTCTTCGATACCGAAACAGGCGAGATAGCCTACTCGGACTACATTCCTCCGACAGGAGGCTACATATATCCTCGTCCCGGAAAATACGACCTTCTGGTATATAATATAGGTACGGAAAGTACGATCGTCAGGAACGAGAAGAACAAGAATACTGTCGAGGCATATACCAATGAGGTGTCGGCATTCATCAAGTCGCAGATCGAGAGCTTCCTCAAGAGCAGAGCCGAACATAGAAGGCTGATGGCGGCCGAAGCTGCCAAGGCGGAGGGTCAGTCAAAGACAAAGAACCCTGTAACGAAGGATCCTATCATCGAAGGCACCGAGCGCATTGTAAACGAGCCGGACTATCTGTGGGTCGGAGACCATCACAATTTCGAGATTCCTGCCGTGGATCTGGATCAGGATATGAGCATAACAGTCGAGGTGGAGACCCATCCTGTCGTGGAGACATGGAAGATTTCCGTCGGACAGGTCGAAGGACTTCAATGGGTCAATACCATCACAGCCCTCATGACCGGCCAGACCGAATCGGCATTCATCGGCACGGGAAAGAAATCGGACGGAGTGGTGACCATACTCTTCGAAATGGGCAAGGATGAGGAAAAAAAGCGAATCGAGGGAACATTCAACACATTCGGAAAGAACCCTCTCTATTCAAGCTTCCTCAGTCTCGACCTCAACATCATCGACAATGCGGGCGAGCAGCATCACTACCATTTCGACCTCACCGACCAGTTCTTCGACAACGACGAATACTACCTTGAAGTCGAGAAGCCTATAGTCATCGAAGAGCCTAAGGTGTCGGGAGGAGGATTTGCTCCTTCGGTCGGGGAATGGGAAGATGTACAGACTGATATTGAATTGTAAATCAAATATTAACAACTAAACACAAGAACGGTATGAAAAGATTTTTTATCTGCGCAGCAGCAGCGATAGTTGCTCTCGCATCATGCAGCAAGACCGAAGTGGTCAACACAAGCGCTCCCGAAGAAATCGGCTTCAAGGCGGTGACAGGAGCAATTACTAAGGCTCCTATTGAAGGCACAGAGTTGCCGAAAACATCAAGCATGGTTGTATATGCCTCTAAGTCTGATGCAATAGGTGGTACTTATACTCCATATTTCAGTGAAGCGGAATTCTCATGGAAAACCTCATACTGGGGTGGTACTACATCAAGGTATTGGCCAGAGTCCGGCTATTTGAAATTCATTGCTTACTATCCGTCTGGAATAGGTACTGATGTTAATGGTGATGCTACTACTAATATTACAATTGAAGGTGTGGATGCAACTGCTCAGAATGATATTCTTTATACAGATTTGACAGATGCTCAAGCAAGTGCGAGTAAGACCCCTGTAATTATGGCTTTCCACCATGCTCTTGCCCAGGTGATTGTGACAGCTAAAGTTTCTGATGACAACATGACAGATGTAAATGTAACAGGCGTTGTCCTGTCGAGCGCTCCATTCTCTGGTGACCTTACACTTACAGGTACAACTGCAACTTGGGATAATCAGGCACATATTCCTTCTATTACAATGGAGAATACAATTGCATCAACAGATCTGACATCAACTCCGAAAACTCTTGGAACAGGACTTCTTGTTGTGCCAGGTGACCATGAAGCAACTTTAACAGTAACATATACCATAGGCGGGTTGGAAACAACAACGGATCCTATTGAAATAGATGGTACTTGGGAGAAAGGAAAGAAATATATTTATCATCTTTCAATCGGATTGGATGAAATAAAGCTTGCCCCATCTGTAGACGATTGGGATGACGCAGAGTCTATGCCTTACTCTCCTTCAGTTCTTTAATTCACCCTATAACCCACCGGCCCCTGACCGGACCGGCGGGTTCCAATCATGAAGAGAATGCTCTTCAAACCAGACTGATAATGCTTAAGAGATACGACATATCACTATTCACCATAATAACGATGCTCCTGTTGGCCGCATCTGTTGTTTCATGTGAGAAAGAATCTCACGAGCCGGCTTCGGATAAAACCCCAATTAAATTCGGAAAGGTGGAGACCCGTGCTTCCGTCAACTCGGTGGATGATATGAAAGGAAGCGGATTCGGTGTTCTGGCATCTATGAACGGAGCCGCTGGTACTTCTGCAGCTGCCGTGTATTCACTTTTCATGGAAAATGAAAAGGTGTATTGGGATGACACATATGATGCGTGGACATACGACAATACTCAATACTGGACAAAAGGCCGTAACTACCACTTTTTTGCGTACCATCCATATGAGGCTGAAATGAATGATGCAAAGCCGATCTCTGCTGTGGAGATGAATGCTTATTTTGGCTATGATCTGACCTTTACTACTCCGCAAAAAGCAGATGTCGATCTTCTTACAGGCTTCGCGACCGTTGATACAGGAGATGCTGCTTTTAATGGCGGAACCCCTGTTCCAATTGATTTTGGCCACGAGCTGGTGAATGTGAATCTTGAAATCTGGCGCGATGCTGAAAAGCATCAAAACGATGCTATGAGGGTGACGGGTGTTGCCCTCTCCAACATTCCCTGGAAAGGCAAGCTTACTAAAACTGTTGACGGTGTTTCATCTTGGACGCCCTTGGCAACGAACCCACTCTTTGAGAGAACAGTTGCATACCAAATCGAAGGAATCGGAGCTGCACGTAAAGACCTGACTTGGTCTTCTGGCGATCCATGTAAACCATTTGGTGACGATGGATTATTGCTGATTCCTGAGGCAAATGCTGTTACTCTGCTTGTCAGCTATGAGCTGCACCGCCAGAATGGAGATTGGGAGTCATATACGCTTCCAGTCACACTGCCTGTTGATTCCTGGGTGGCAGGTAAACGAATTAACTATAGTTTGATACTGTCCAATCAGGTGAATATGTCCTTCTACTATTTGGGTACAACTGTTCAGCCTTGGGGTGCGCCACAGGTGGGCGGTACAATCATCATTAAATAGCGATATAATGCGGATACTGAACTACATATTGATATTGTGCGTTGCGCTGCTGGCATCAGGATGTGATAACGGAACCTTATCTCCTGAGGGTGATGATGATAATGTTATTGTTGTCCCTGATGGTGGGCCTTACATCTACCTCGATGCAGAGGTCGGGAATAAGACCAAAGGAACTTTGATTGAAGGTAAGGAACTTCAGGAAGATTTTGGTGCTTATGGTTTCACCTACGACTTTACCAACCGCTGGACTACCTATCGTGCTACGGCGACACCCAATGTGTTCAAGGATGATGATGATGATTTTGTTGCAGTTCAAAAGGTTACCTATGATGAAGGAATATATTCATATGAACCTGTCCAGGAATGGTCGGGTGGTAAATATACATTCTTCGCATACTATCCCTATGACAACGATTCTGTTACTGCGAGTGATATGGATGTCGAAGGTACACCCTATGTGATATATGCGCCCGTGGATTTCTTGATATCTACTGCTAACCACACGGATGTTATGACTGCGATGTTTCAAGATACGAGCTTGAGCAGTAGCCAGTATGTGGATTTCGACTTTCAGCACCGATTGTCGGCAATTGAGGTGGTTGCACTGAATTTCTATGAATATAACCACGAGGATGCCGGCGGAAATGTTACAACCGAGAAAATAGAGATTGAGATTACCGATTTGAATATCACTTTCGAAAACTTGAAATATAAGGAGGCCAAATTATATCTTGACAGTAGCATTCCTTCAGAAAATACGTCGCTTGATATAGATGAGGAACCCACTTACGATATTGTGTCGAGTGGATCCAAAAGTATTGCATATAGTAGCACTTCAGAGTTCCAGCGTATTGATCCCGATCAGACCTTGCTTGTCATTCCTCAGACAGAGGAGGATCTTGCGGTTACGACCACAGTCCGCTTTAAGAAGAAACGTCCGGATGGCACATACCTCAGCGATGAAGGCGATATCGTGACTTATATCTCATCCAAGGACACTGAGTTTGGCCAGGCACTCAAGGCAGGTTCCCGCTACTACATACAGATTACCTTCACCTCGGCAGCGGTATCCATCAATATTCTCACCTCGGCAGAGTGGGAGGACTTGGCGGAAGATGTGTACCACGAGTTTGAATAAGCGGCATAAGAAGTTTTTATGAAAAGAATTGCAACATATATAGCAGTGTTTGTGGCAATGATTCTTGCCGCGGCCTGCACCATGAATGAGTTTTTTGAACCAACTTTTCCTTCGGAGTCTGACGATAATGTGATAACCATTCGTCCACGTATCTCTCACTTTGCTGACTGCAATGTATCGACCCGCTCAGCTAAAGAGGGTGATGAGGCGAAGGTTACTTCGATGGCGATGGCACTCTTTCCGATCGAAGGCGATCAAATTCAGCCATGTGTATACTACCAATACAATGATGACGGTAATATGCTCTTCGTGTTGGATAGAAATAGGCCTCCTTTTACGGATGCGGAAGAAAATGAGCCGTACAAGGATAAGGAATTCGTGATGTATGTCATTGCGAATATGCAAGGTACAGGTATTCCGGAGAAAAGCGGTTATGTCAATGAGGCCGGTAAGGTCGCCGTGTATCAGTCTGACGGTTCGGTAGTGGTTGGTGGCGATTTCGATGATCAATGCGGTGCTGGCTGGACGGTAGCTCAGTTCGTTGAGAAATCCCACTCTGTCGAAGACGGTTCTTGTTTTGAGAAAATTCACGAAAATGGCCTTCCAATGATCGGTAGTCTGGGCGACCGGAGTAGTGCGTACGGCGATAATAATACCTTCGTTTTCCACCCTGATAAAGTAGCGGATGTTAATGAGAATGGTCTTCCAACTGTTAATGGTACCCCGACTGACAACTTGGAGATTCCTATGAGGTCACTTTACGCGAAGTTCACATTTACAATCAGCGTGGATTCTGAGCAAGAGATTATAGGTAATCCTGCACCTCGTTTCGACCTGAGTAGTTATCAGGTGGTGAATGCGGCTAAGACTGTATTTCTGGAAAGGTCTTTGAATGAGGATAACGGTGAAACGGGTTACGCTGATGTGGCCTCCTCTGAGATTCATAATGTCGCTACTGAGGGTCTTTATGCCCAGGGTGCTACAAAGGCGACTTTTTCCCTATATGTCCCTGAACGTACTTTCGATCCTGCTGTAATTCCTCTTGATACATATGTTTATGATTTTGGGGAGAATGGTGGCGAGTGTGAGGGATATAGTAATATCCCCGCCGAAATGAAGAAATATGCCCAGCGCTTCAAACCGGAGCTTGCAGAAGGACTGAATGCTACCCACGTCGAGATCAATGGAACATTTACAGACCATCAGAAGCACATCTATAATGTTACCTACAAAATATATCTTGGAGCAGATAACTATGGTAATTTCGACATCATTCGCAATACCCACTACAACAACTTCATTACCATCAAGGGTATAGACAACTCAGATGATGAATCTGCAAATTACGATCCGGATAATCCTGGCGATGCTATTGCTCCTATCTCAATAGACCATCGAGTTTCGGTAGAGCGTACTACTCCGCTTGTTGTCGGCTTGCGTCGTGAGACCCTGCTCGATGCCCACATCGAGGTGCGACCTTTGCGTCTGCATTTGAGTGGTGGCGATCAGATAACCAATCCGACTAGTGCTACGGTTACTCTCATGAAGGCCAGGGATACTGACCCGGATCTCTCTACTTGGATCGGTATGGAGATGAGTGGAAGTTCAGGTGATCATATTGTAGAGCCGGGAAAGCCGGCTGATGGTAAGCGCAAATACTTTACAACGGATTTGATAAGTTCTCTTAGCGGCAATACTTCTCTAGAGGTGAATGATTTAGGCTATAATGCCAATCAGACCGTTTGGTTGTATGTTGATGAGAATACAACTACCACTTCACGTTCGGCAATTTTGCGCATACAGTATGATTATGAGGATCCTGTTACAGGAGAGACTGCAGCCCCAATGGACTATGTAATTACTCAGCACGGACTGTATGAGGTGTCTTACGGTGGAAGGACTTTCAATATAGAACGTTTCGAGGAGTATCTCTACAATTACGATGTGGAGGACGTGTATGGTCAAATCAAAGAGGAGGGTATGCCTTGGGGATTGGAAGGTGTGCAGTTGTCGAATGAATATCGCTCATTCACAATAGACGAAGAAAATACAGAATGGAAAGATTATCTCTCTAAAGGCGATTTTCCAAAATACGATTTCTATATAGAAAAACACGATGGTTTTGCCAAGGATAATGGTGCTCTAAAGGTTCGTAGTTACGCAGGTCAGGAGTTTACAAGCGAGATTTACACTAAATCTCAGGGAAAGTCATCTAGTGTGGATAAACTAACTATGGCACAACAAGCAGATGGTGCTGTAGAGTATTGCTATAACCGAAATAAGAGAAATGCAGATGGCTCAATTGCAAAGGTGGAATGGTATCTCCCTTCTGCAGACGAGCTGGAAGATATTATGATTGCTGGTTATAGCTCTTTCAAGGAGTTTCAGGATAACTACTACTGGACATCACAACCTGCATATATTAGAAATGTGTTCTATTATGAGTATGATCATTCTTATTGGGATAAAAAGATGACTATATATGCATTTACTGTGTATGATGATAATCCTGAATATGCAAGAGCAACGAAGGTTGTAAGTCTTGGTAATGATGATTTTGATTATGCCAAAAGTGGTCTGAACGAGACCCCGGATCCTTATGTGGACTACTCTAATGGTAATATCAACTTTGGCTATTACTATATGATGTATAAATGGAAAAGAACAGTGGATATTTTGGGTCGAGGCAACTATACATATGAACGATACTATAGCAAGCCTGATATCTTTAACGGTGGCGAGGAGTATGATTATAAGTTTAATAGTGCTACATCCCAAGGTAGATATCACGCCCATTTGGGACACTTGCTTGATATGAAACAGGAAGGATATCAACATCGCTCCGAAAATAATCGAGTCAGGTGTGCCTATAAGAAAATCGACTAGTCAAAACGATAAATAACCTTTTGACGGAATTGCACAATAATCTATAAATGTACCATAAAAGCCAGCTGATCTCATCTGATCAACTGGCTTTTATGGTCTGATGGCCTCTGCACTCATTCCGTAATGCATCAGCCGGGTCAAAGTGCCGGGATATCTCTTTCCTGTGTCATAGACCCTTCTTCAGGCTCCAGCTTCCCATCTTGTGACCGTTGTACTCGAACACCCGTTCGTCGAATAACTCATACCCACGCTTGAGGTAGAAGTTCAGATTCTTCTGTGAATTGGTGACTAACACAACCTGCCTGCCGTCACGTTCGCGGATATAGTTCTCATAGTAGTCCATTAATTGAGTTCCAAGGCCGATGCCCTGCATGGCAGGATCTACACTTAGGGAACTGAGATACCAGATGCCAGGGCCTGTTTTCTGGTAATCATGACAAGGCTGTCCTGCTGCCTCATCCATCGCTATCCAGTCATCAATCCTCTTCTTGTCCGCGGCCCTATATACGTTGAGCCAGCCGTGCATAATATATGACAAGACCGAAGGGTCCTTGAAATCCGGATCATTGAGTTCCGCAGTCGCAACGATCTTTCCGTCCAATTTGGCCGAGAGTTGATGAACCCGCTTGAAGTTGGTCTTATATGCATGCCAGATAATGGAGATCACCACCCTGGCCCGTTCCTCCTCGTCCGGAAACCAGTTTGTAAAATACTCGTAATCGCTGAAAGCGCGAGCCGCCATTTCTGCCGCCTCACGGAGCTCTTTGCGTTTTAAAAGTCCGAATTCAAGGGTCACATTCTTCATGGGATCAGTCTAATTGAGAATCGCTTTGATTTCCTCCAGATTAAGTTCTATCAGTTCGCTGATGGCCTCTGCGCTCATTCCTTTCGAATGCATCAGCCGGATCATGTCTGCTTTTTCCTCTGCTCTTCCCTGTGCCACTCCCTGAGCCATTCCCTGTTGAATACCCTGTTGAATACCCTGTTGAATACCCTGTTGAATACCTTGTTCGAGCCCCTCTTCCATTCCTCTGGCCAGACCCTCGGCGAGTCCTATTTTCTCAGCCTCAGCACGAGCATCCTCGAGCTGTTCTGCTATACTGTTAAGAATGTCATTGCGTGTCATGATATCTGTCTCGTATTTTTTACGTTGTTCTACTGTCATTTTAGCCAGCTCCGACTTGACGTACAGGTCTTCAATTTCTGTTCCCACAACCTTGGCCGGGCAGGTCAGAAGAGAATGCATGTTCTTGATACTGTACATCCAGAAGTCCTGCATCGTCTCGCACTCATCCTCTTTCTTATTGAAACCATGAAGGTCAATGAAAACGAGGTTTGTACTGTTTCCCAGTTCTTCCTTCGTCTCGATGTCGACATATCTGTATGTCGATATGTATGGGTTATGCTTTGCCTGAGCATTCTTTGACGTCCAGTTGTTGAAATTCAGGATGCTTACGACATACAGCGGCTGAAAGTTATAATCCCATCCTTTGCCTGTCTTCCTGCCTATCGTTTCCTTGTACTCCCGCTGTGCCTTGGCAGCCTGATCCATAAGCACCAAAGACGAATAATATATCGCCCTCTTGTAAAAGTACTTCTGGCTCCAGTTCTGCATCTCGACCTGAAAACAGCTCCCGGTCTCATCCTCGCAATAGACATCAAAACGTGATGACCTCTCTTCTTCCGTCATGCCCGGATGCTCGGTATTGCGATATTCCAGGTGAACGATGCTGGTACCTAGCAGACTGTTCAGAAGATGTTTCAGCACTTCCTCGCTTCCCGGACGGCCAAGAACAATCTTGAATCCTTTGTCAAATGTCAGATCCGCATACCTGTACAACTTACCTTCAATGAACTGATAGGTGATCCCGTCGATCTCAACGAGCCTTCCCGTAGGGGTTTTGTCAGATTTTTGTTTCATAATCTAAATTGTTGAATGGTTGATAATAAGGCATAATGCCCCGTAAAAAAC
>JAFZDJ010000096.1 GCA_017561265.1 Bacteroidales bacterium | reverse complement strand
TAATCACAGTACACTTAAAGCTCGTATTACTATGATGTTGAACAAAAAATCATCTCGTATGAGTGCCTGGAAGGCTCTCTACGTCATTCCTCTCGTAGGAATCTCTCTCGCGGCGACTGCCGAGACAAAGGTAGATTACCAATATGAAGACCCTCAGCCTGTCGCTGCGGCTGACACTCTGAAAAGCAAAGATAGTGAAAATTGGTATAAGTTGGAACACAACGATACAATTTCAACTTCTAAAAAACCATTCCCTGAACCGAAAAGCGAATTCACTAAAAAGAATCTCCGTGAAGGAAGATTCCTCGTCGACAAGGAGAACAACACAGTAACGCTCATCTATTTCAACTCTGACTGCAAGGAACTTCAGGTTAAATACACGGGGCTTGACCTCAACCAGAACATCTACATGCACAATGGTGCTATCGTAACGAAGGAAATGCAGGATAAAGCTACATATGACGATCCCGATGTCGTGATAATCGTAGCATACCTGAAAGACAACAACAGGGTAAGTGCTGCCATCACCAAAACCGGTCCGTATGTTACGGGAACTATAAACATGAACAAGAAGGAGGAAGAATTCACGCTTAAGTCAAGCATTCATTTCCGCACAGCTGACGGAAAGGAAGGTGACGTAAACGAAAACGACCTTGTCTTCGTTGTGAACGGCGAAAGGATGCTAGAAGGATTTGACCTGAACACTATCGACCCGAGCACAATCGCTTCAATGGAGGTTCTCAAGACCGAAAAGGCATTGCAGGAATATGGTACTGACAAAGGCGTGATCGTCATTACAACAGACCCGTCAAAGGCAAATGAGAAGAAGCCGGCTTATGACATCTACATTGATGGCAAGAAGGCAACAAGTGAAGAGGTAGCAGCTCTTCCAGCAAATCCGAAAGGATATGTCGAGCCTGACGGTACGGTCCAGCTCATTACAGAGGAGAAGGCGGCAGAGAAAAAGGAACCTGTGCCTTTCCAGCATCTGGGTCAGCAGCCGACATTCAACGGCGGCAATGCCAATGAGTTCTCGAAGTGGGTAGCAGCAAACATGAAATATCCTGAGAAATGCCGTCAGTCCAAGGTTCAGGGCAGGGTTACATTGCAGTTTATCATAAGTGCAACAGGCGAGGTTACCGACGTCAAAGTCTTGAGAGGAGTAAACGAAGATCTCGACAAAGAAGCTTTACGCGTAGTCAGTGCATCTCCTCGCTGGACTCCGGGCAAGGACAAGAATGGCAACATCGTTCCGGTTATTTTTACTTTCCCGGTTCTGTTCCAGCTATAATAATGAAATATCATCTCAGAATATACCCATGATGGATCAGATCTTCCCTACTCTTTATCGGGAATGTGTATCCATCGCGAAGCAGGAACAGGTCATCGGTTATATCCATGACCTGTTCGTACATATGGTCAGAGATGATGATTCCTTTTGTAGCTTTATGTGTCTGGATGAGGCGTTGCATCATCTCCACATGCTTGGGAGCTACATTTGAGAACGGCTCGTCCAATATGCAGAATTCGGCATCAGAGTTCAATACCATATACATTTCGGCAATTCTAACCTCTCCTCCGGACAGCTGGCCGGCTGTCAATCTCTGATATGTATGGAACTTATTGTCAAAGGCAACCAGGCCGTCATAATCGACTCCATAAAGTTCATATGCCTCGCCTAGGGTCATGTTCGTCGGCATGAACACGTTCTGAGGGAGGTACTTGACCCTTTTACCGATATGTCCGTAATCGGTTTCCGGTTCATCGTTGAATCGTACGAAGATATTCTGCGGCTTTATTCCGCCCATGATGCATTTGAACAGGCACGACTTGCCGCATCCGTTCCTGCCGAGCACACCTGTCACCCTGCCGGTCTGAGCGGTGATGTAGGCGCTCTGAAGGACCTGCAGCCTGTCGAATTCGAGATGTACGCTGTCTACCAGCAGTCTGTTAACGGATTGCATTACCTAAATATGCTATCAGGGTTATAAACAATATGAAACCTATGAATTCCACTACGAATGGAATGGAATAGTACTCTTTCCTGCTGAGGCCCAGATTAAGGTAGAAGTATATTTCCGTGTTCTTGGTGAACGTAGTGTACAGATATAGGATTATCGGGATACTGACCAGCTTAAGCAGTAAGGCCATCGGAATCGCATAGGGATTGAAGAAGACAAGTGATGCTATAGCCAGTGTCAAGGCGACAGATATGGCATATATAGCTTTGCCATACCGCTTCGAGAGTCCTATTTTCTTGAATATAGTCATACAATTGCCAGTTGACGACAAAGTTATCAATTTAACATCATAAATAAAAGCATATTCTGGCACGCACTTTGAAATTAAATCTATTACCACAAATCCGAATCTTGACAAATAGACTTATATAAACTTGATGTCTTCCCCCATCAACATAGTAAGCGTGATAGGCTGTATGATGCTGTTCATACTGCCTGTCACTGTCTATGGGCAGGAACAGGATCGGGAACAGGTTCTGCTGGATGACATCCGGCGTCTTGGGGAAAGAGCAGTGCGTGACAAGGTCATAAGCGAAGACGAACACGACAGGATGACAGCTTTCGTCAGAGATTCCCTGCCGGAAAGCAAAGACCTCAAGGTGAAGACATTGGAAAAGATCCGCAACGAGCTGGACGGGCAATACGAAGAGATGATCCGCAATGCACGGAAGATGCTGGAAGATGCAGGTTATATAGGTAGTGACATGCTGCCGGATATTCTGTATGAGCCGGACGACTTCGTCGGCAATGATGAAAAGATGAGGGAAATGAAAGCCGCTGCCATATCAGCATCTGCAATCGACAAGAAGGAACTTTTAAAATATGTCAGACCCCTGCCGATGAAGCCTTGGCTTATGACAACTCTAAGATTCTTCTTCGGCAGAGGTGTCAGTCAGAGACCGCAGAGATGGGACTATACCGTCGTTCCGCAGATGGGAGGAGTATATGACATCATCATGCCTGGAGGACAACCAGATGACAGCTGGAGAGATGCTCCAAAGATGGTCTATGACCCTCATCCAGACAAACACTTCAGACATTGAAATATAAACCCGCAGTATTGATCGGCTACCATGTGGTATCCACTGCAGGGATATACTTCAGTCTGGTGTTCTTTTGTGAAAATGACAATCCCTTTGAGTCTATTGCCCACATCGCACCCGTATTGATGTTGATCAGGATGATATTGTCATTTCCGTCACCATATCGTACGAGCTGGTAGTTGTATGTCTGCTCATCGTAGATGATATCGTCAGGAGTTCTGTCCCTAAGGATGTTCCATCTCACAGGCTCACCTCTCTGATATGTCACCAGAGTCACCTGGCCGGTATATTTGTCAAGGAAGTACTTGCCAAGATTCTCTATACGCGAGCCTCCGATAGATGTTTCAGACTTCATTCCGAATGCTTTCTTCAGTTCCTGCTCGAGCGTCGGTCCAGACTTTACGACCTCCTTCTCCACGACTTTTTCCTCAGGCTCTTTTTTCTTCTCTTCCTTCTCGGTGCCCACCTTTACAGAAACAGTCTGTGCGGACATGTCACTTGTATTGAAAACAACAGGAATGACCAGCAGCATGAACGCCGCAGATATAAGAATCTTCTTCATGTCAGTTAATTTTAAGGTTAAACGTTTTATTCTAGCATGCAAATGGGGCACTTTCTTTAATTATCGCTCAACGATACAACTATCTCCCTGTATTTCCTTGAAACAGGAACAGATGTACCATCTGTAAGTGTGAGTGAATCTGATAAAGTCTCCTGAATCGATTCTTTCCTGACAACAAATGATCTGTGAACTCTGATGAAGTCTTCCCCAAGGAGATTCTCCCACTGGGTGATACCTGTCTTGTTTCTGAATTTGCGTCCATCGGTTGCACACACCCATACTTCTGTATCACGGGATTCGACATACAGGATTTCCGACAGATCGAGAGTCACTTTACGATAATCAGATGTGAATGTCACCGGATGCGGTTCATGCTGAAAACGGGACTTCAGATATCGGGAAAGCACGTAATCCCCTCCTGTCAGCACAATCATTATAAGGGACAGGAAGGCAGGATTTACCAGAAGAGTCGGGAATCCAGAATAGAAAGAAGCCTGAAGACCATTCATCATGATAT
>JAFZDJ010000031.1 GCA_017561265.1 Bacteroidales bacterium | reverse complement strand
GGCAGTTACATCAGAAGCAAAGTAGTTTTCTCCGATCCCTACACCCAATATCAGGGGACTGGCTTCCCGGACAGCATAAATTTTACCCGGTTCCTCTGTACAAATGATACCCAGTGCATAGGAACCCCGAAGCTGTGCGGCGGTCCGCATGACAGCCTGCTTCAGATTTCCCTTGTAATACATTTCCAACAGATGGACGATCACTTCGGTATCGGTTTCACTTTCAAAGTGGTAGCCTATACGGGTCAGTTCCTCACGAAGCTCCAGGTAGTTTTCGATGATACCGTTATGCACAACGGCAAATCGTCCATCATTGCTGGTGTGGGGATGGGCGTTGGGTTCCGTCGGCGCACCGTGAGTGGCCCAGCGGGTGTGACCAATACCAGTCATGCCGGGCAGGAGCTTTCCATCCTCTGTTTTTTCAGCCAGACCGGCGATTCTTCCGATGACTTTACTCACCAAAATGTGTTTATCATGGATAACCGCAATTCCGGCGGAGTCATATCCCCGGTACTCCAGCTTTTTTAACCCCTCCAGTAAAATGGGAGCTGCTGCAGCTTGCGTACCTGTATACCCGACGATTCCACACATAAATACTCCTCCGATAAATAATGTGAATCAAAAAGTCTTTGACTTTTTGATTGGATGTGCCCGCTTGCGGTGCCCGAGAATATCATCGGGCTTACGCTAACCATTGATTTTATCGACCGCAGCGCAATAAATCACTTCACTTCATCCGCCACCGGCGGCGTGAAGTGATTTATTCCCATTCAACTGTAGCAGGCGGTTTGCTTGTAATGTCATACACGACCCGGTTGATTCCGGGAATCTCACCCGTGATCCGGCTGCTGACCCGCTCCAGAAGATCGAAGGGCAATTTTGTCCAGTCTACCGTCATAAAGTCGTCGGTGGTAACACAGCGCAGGGCAACGGTATGACCGTAAGTACGCATATCTCCCATAACACCGACACTTCTGGTATCCGTAAGTACGGCGAAATACTGACTGGCAATATTTTTTACAGGATGCTTTTCCAATTCCTGCCGGAAGATCCAATCGGCTTCCCGAAGAATCTCCAGCTTGCCTTTTGTGATGGAGCCGATGATCCGAACGGCAAGTCCGGGACCGGGGAAAGGCTGGCGATAAACAAGATCAGAGGGAATTCCCAATTCCAGGCCGACTTTGCGAACCTCGTCCTTGAACAGATCTCGCAGAGGTTCTACGATTTGTTCAAATTCCATTCGTTCCGGCAAGCCGCCCACATTGTGATGGCTTTTGATGGTGCTGGCATTTCCGGAACCGCTTTCGATCACATCGGGATAAATGGTACCCTGTACCAGAACATCGACATTTCCCAGCTTCCGGGCTTCTTCCTCAAAGACACGAATGAATTCTTCTCCAATGATCTTACGCTTTTGCTCTGGCTCTGTAATGCCCTCCAGCTTTTTCAGGAAGCGGTCTTCTGCATTGACACGAATCAGATTCATGTTAAATTGTCCACGGAAGATACTTTCTACCCAGTCTCCTTCGTCCTTCCGAAGCAGACCGTGATCCACAAAGACACAAGTCAGATTGTCGCCGATTGCTTTGTGAATCAGAACTGCGGCAACAGCGCTGTCCACGCCGCCGCTGAGTGCGCAGAGAACTTTCTTGCCGGAAAGCGCACGCTGATATCCGGAAATGCTTCTCTGGACGAAGTCCTCAAGGTTCCAGCTTCCGCGGCACTGACAGATATCAAACAGAAAGTTGTGCAGGATTTGTTTTCCATATGCTGTATGGGATACTTCCGGATGAAATTG
>JAFZDJ010000095.1 GCA_017561265.1 Bacteroidales bacterium | reverse complement strand
CTAACTGTGATATCCTTCCCGGATAATCCCGCTCCAATGAAACGCTGTCCCAGGCAATTGCATATCTGAACCTTTTCTCCGCAATGCTTGATTTCTTCATTCAAAGCCGCGTAATCCAAATCAGTTGCATCTAACAGCATAGTTATATCACATCCATTTTTTCATTTCCAATGTTTTTTATTCCCCTGCATGAGAAATGCCGAGGATCTCCAGTTCTTTCTCCGTCAATCCGATTCCCCGAAGCATCAGGCGGTTTCCTTTCAGAGCTTCTATAGAATTGATTCCCATGCCGCCCATCATTTCCTTGATCTCATGCCGCCATGCAGTCATCAGATTGACAAGGCGCTGACTTCCCTCATCTGGATCCAGACGCTTCACCAGTTCCGGGCGCTGGGTAGCAATGCCCCAGTTGCATTTACCACCCTGGCAGGTTCTGCACAGGTGGCATCCCATGGCCATAAGCGCTGCTGTGGCGATATAGCAGGCATCTGCCCCAAGGGCAACGGCTTTGACCACATCGGAAGCGCTGCGGATGCTGCCGCCAACGATCAGCGAAACCTGATTTCGGATCCCTTCATCCCGGAGCCGCTGATCGACTGCTGCCAAAGCCAATTCAATGGGAATACCCACATTGTCCCGGATTCGGGTAGGCGCTGCGCCGGTACCTCCACGGAAACCGTCAATCGCAATGATATCGGCACCGCTGCGGGCGATACCACTGGCTATTGCAGCAATATTATGGACAGCCGCCACCTTGACAATGACCGGCTTGCGATACTCTGTTGCTTCCTTGAGAGAATATACCAGCTGTCTTAAATCCTCAATGGAATAAATATCGTGATGGGGTGCCGGAGAAATGGCATCAGAACCTTCCGGCACCATTCTGGTCCTGGACACATCGCCCACAATCTTGGTACCCGGCAGATGACCGCCGATGCCAGGCTTTGCACCCTGGCCCATCTTGATTTCGATTGCTGCACCGGCTTTCAAATAGTCCTCATGCACACCGAACCGACCGGATGCTACCTGCACAACGGTGTTGGGGCCATATACATAAAAATCCTCATGCAAACCACCTTCGCCGGTATTATAATAGATACCCAATTCGGTGGCAGCTCTGGCAAGGCTGGCATGGGCATTGTAGCTGATGGAACCATAGCTCATAGCCGAGAACAGAACCGGCATACTAAGCTCCAGCTGGGGAGCAAGCTCACAACGCAGGAATCCATTTTCATCCCGGATGACTTTCTCAGGCTTTTTGCCAAGAAAAACCCTGGTTTCCATTGGTTCCCGGAGTGGATCAATGGAGGGATTGGTCACCTGAGAGGCATTGATCAGGATCTTATCCCAGTAGACCGGAAGTTCTTTGGGATTGCCCATGGAGGACAGCAGAACACCACCGGAATTTGCCTGCTTATAGATCTCCTGAATGGTATCGGGCTGCCAGTTGGCATTTTCCCGGAAGGTGCAATTGGTTTTTACGATTTTCAGTGCTCTGGTGGGGCAGAAGGAAACACAGCGCTGGCAGTCAACACATTTGGTTTCATCACTGATCATGCGCTTGCCTTCTGTATCAAAGGAATGTACCTCGTTGGCACACTGCCGCTCACAAACACGGCAGTTGATGCAGCGTTCGGTATCCCGAATCACTTCAAATTCCGGATAGATAAACCCAATTCCCATCAGAAAGCACCCTCTTTCACAGTCACGATTACCGGCTCTCCGCCTGTTGGTGCCCAAACATTTTCCACATTGGGTTCCATAGCGCGGATTGCAGATTCCTCACTGGCAATGAACACTTTGTCCTCTTTTTCTCCAATAACCATTGACCGCAGCTTCAGGCGGTCGTTCAAGGCCATCAAGCCACCGTCAAATCCAAACACAATGGAGAATGGTCCTGTGATCAGCAGGCTGCTGAATACCGTCCGCAAATAGGTCAGTTCCCGCCGGACATTGGCATCTTGCTTCTGGATCGTACTCCAGAAAGGTGCCGCTATAACCGATGCTGCTTCTTCCAATGTCAAACCTTGACGGCGAAGCAGATAGTCCATGATATAAGTAATGACCTCTGTATCGGTTTGCAAATTGCACTTGTAACCGAACATTTCAATAAAGCGGCGATTTGCATCATAAGAGGAGATCTCTCCGTTATGGACGATGGAACAATCCAGAAGGGTAAACGGATGCGCACCTCCCCACCATCCGGGGGTATTGGTCGGATACCGGCCGTGGGCAGTCCAGGAATATCCCGCGTACTCCTCCAAACGGTAAAATTCTCCCACATCCTCCGGAAATCCAACAGCCTTAAAGGTTCCCATATTCTTACCGCTGGAAAACACATACGCTCCGGGCATTTCTGTGTTGATCTTCATAACCGTTCTGGCCACAAATTCTTTTTCGTCCACCTGCATAGCCGCCAGCGCACTACGCAAAGGAGAAACGAAATACCGCCAAATGATCGGTTCATCCGTGATCGCGGGGATCTTCCGGGTAGGAACGATCTCTGACTGAACGATCTCAAAGCGTTCTTTCAAAAATACTTCGCAGTTTTTTCTGGTAGCTCGTGCATCAAAGAACATATGCAGCGCATAGAAATCCTTATACTCCGGATAAAT
>JAFZDJ010000094.1 GCA_017561265.1 Bacteroidales bacterium | reverse complement strand
TTCGATATAATGTGACTATCTTTTGAAGGAGGTTGGCATAATGTCGAATCGTTTTCGCGAATGCCGCGAAAAATCCGGCCTGACTGCTGCAGAACTGGGAAAGCGAATCGGTGTCTCTCAGGCTGCCGTCACCCAATGGGAAACTGGCAAGAAATTCCCTTCCTCGGAAACGCTGTGCAAGCTGGCCGACTTCTACTGTGTCTCAGTAGATTACCTGCTGGGCCGAGAAGCTGCCATCCCCGGATACCCGGTCATAGATGAAGCCATATCACCTGACACGCTTCCCTGCCTGCACAGTAAACCGGTCTGGGACGAATCCCGCGGTTGGGGCATTGTGAACGCTGCCCTGGACTATGTCATCTTTATGGATGGGTCCAAGGTTGTCTTGGCTGAAGCCATGAATCTGCGTACCATGACCCCTGCTTTTCATATGGGCTACTCCCCTGCTTCCAAACCGATTTCCTATTATGATCTAAACAAGTATCAGCGCCTTTGGATCCAGCCCATTTCCCCAGACTCATTTCTGCGAGAAGAGCTGACCGGCTGGTACCAGGTCAAGTCCTTCTATGTTGAAAATCAGTATGGCACACGGTTCCTGTTTGATACCTACGGAACCCGCTGGCTGGCCTTTGAAATGGAATTCTAAATTGAACTCAATAATGAAAAGTATCCCTCCGAACGGAAACGCCCGTTCGGAGGGATTTTGCATGATAACTCATTTTCTGCACACTGTTCACAGGTTCATGAACAGCTTATTTTGTCGCATCCAGTGCAAAAACAACGAAACCGCAGATATTTTCAATGACTGGAATATACCAAACCTAGACTATGTGGAAAACTAACTTATGCTTCCATGTAGGGCCATAGTTTCATTCTGCTATTGCCTCTACAATTTTAGCAACGTTGGCAGGTTCCAGATAGGCCTGGTTCAATCTGCTTTTATGGTAGGCCAGATATGTATCAGCCGTCAGTTCCATAAGCAAGGCAGTGAAATATTGCTCCCAACTGAAGAACGCAGCTGATTCGATGTGGGCTCCTGGATCTTCGAGAATCTCATGGGGCGTATTGTTTCCCAAAATTCCTGACTTTAATACCAGCCACTCAAAGGACTCCGGCAGATAAAGCCTGATCTTACCGGGATCACGCGCTAAAAGCATGTGGATTTTCTGCATCTCTGCTCCGAATGCGGCACCATCAGCCACAACCAAAATTTGATCGCCACGGTGATCTGCAATGCATCGAAATACATTGGACTTACCATTTGCAGACATGCAGGACACGCCGTTGTCCTGGGCGATTCTCGAAAACATCTCGTAGCCGGAGTTGGAATCCTCTGTTATGATTTCATCAACACGACTGATTTCCTGAATTGGCTCTGCAAGGTTGGTGTATTCAGGATAAGACCGGATATAGGTAACTTTCCGTCGACTGGTGGTTTTCAGCTTCAGAATGGAGTCCACGCTATACGGCAGTTGATAAAGATTTTCTCTGTTGATGATCACATAGTAATTATCGCTGTTGCGGATCGCCTGAGCAAATTCATAGGATCTAACAAATTCATTACCTTCGTCCAGGAAAACAATGCTTTCATGGATTGCAGCAAGGCGATATTCCCAGTCCACATTGGACAATACACGGCAGGGTCTTCTACATTGAATGGTAACACCACTGGATCTTCCCAACTGTTCATAGTCTCGGATCAGTCCTATCAATGTGGTCTTACCGGTTGCACTATTGCCCTGGATAACGGTAATATTGCGCTTCAATTCCAGGGTAAATGACACCTTGGAATTGCTTACTTTGACTTCATAAGTTCCCTTCATTTTTTCCTCCGGTCAAACATACTGTGCCGCAGCAATAAGAAGCTGATCCATGCTGTCAACTATCGTGTCATCATTCAAGATTCTGGCCTTGAAGCGCTTTCCAAACCGCATGATATGGTGTAGATTGATCGTAACATCCCGTTCCTTGGCCAGCTTTAGGATGTACTTAGCACAGTTATCGCCACAGGTAGAGGCATTGAATACCATATCAGGACAATTCTTAATCAAAAGCAGCGTCTTTGTGCCACCTGAAAGAAGCGTAGGAGGAATCATTCCCAGCACGGGACTTTTAATCAGCTGCTTGTCAAGCACTTCGGATCTGTCCACGCCCTTGATGATCTCTCGGGCAAAATCATCCGTGATCCAGTCTTCCTGGTAGGTATTCTTGAAATAAATTTCAGTATTGTAAATAGCTTCTGGCATATCGCCAAAATAAATGTTTAACATAAGATCAAACCTTTCGGGATTGTCAAGGTATTAGTAGTATGGAAAATTGAAAAATAACTATACCCATGAGATAATATTTGCACACTTGCAGAAAAACATCGTATGTTTACAACTCGTCACGGATCTCAGCATACAGCCAATATTTGTTAGAATCACATCCAGATGCTAATTCTGCTAAATACATCAGTTTATAGAAAGTAACTCGGTGGTTACCATTTGTATAAACATAGTATCTACCGCTTTTTGCTTTAATAAGGCTTATGCATGGAGGCTGTTTATCGAGTGGCTGTTTCAGCATTCTGAAATATTTACCTCGTGTTACATTGCCTGCCTTAATATGATAGAGTGTTTTATGTTGCTGAATGAATGCGTAAATCCATGTTCTCCCGCCGTAGACTGTATGCTTGGTTCCAGCAATATCGCGAATATCAACCTTAGCCTCATAGGGATTGGATAGTTTCAAGTCCTCCGATGAAATTAACTCGCAGGGTTCAAACAGTTCATCAGGAAGAACATCTAAATTGATGCCGATCGAATTAAGGAACCAGCCTCTCACAACCATTTCATTATCATCGTATGGACCATAAAAATTG
>JAFZDJ010000002.1 GCA_017561265.1 Bacteroidales bacterium | reverse complement strand
GAGAAGATGAAGCTTTCATTCGGAATGGATGTCACCAAGTATAATATTGAACCTAAGAAAAAGAACGTTTAAGCAATATGAGGCACAATAAAGCAATCAACCATCTTGGTCGTAAGAGCGGTCACCGCAAGGCCCTTCTTGCTAACATGGCTACCTCACTCATTCTCCACAAGAGAATCCAGACTACAGTAGCTAAGGCAAAGGCTCTCAAGATGTATGTAGAACCTCTCATCACTAAGTCAAAGGAGGATACTACTCACTCTCGTCGTGTTGTATTCAGCTACCTCAAGAACAAGGAGGCTGTTACAGAGCTCTTCCGCACAGTGGCTCCGAAGATCGCTGACCGTCCAGGTGGATACACTCGCGTGTTGAAGACTGGTTTCCGTCAGGGTGACGGTGCTGACATGGCTCTCATCGAGCTCGTTGACTTCAACGAGGCAGCTCTCGCAGCAGCTCCAAAGGCAGCTAAGAAGACTACTCGTCGTAGCTCGAAGAAGGCCGCTGAGGCTGCTCCAGCAGCTGAGGCTCCAGCAGCAGAGTAATCTGAAGCAAAGACACAGGCAGAACTCCTGCCACAACATAAAATCCGGATTCCAGCAATGGTTTCCGGATTTTTTGTATATATTCGCATTATAGAAATGAAAATCATGAAACGTTTGCTTTATATCTTTTTGCCGCTTTTCGCCCTTATTATGTTTTGCGGCTGTACACCGGAAGAAGAAATCCTGAAAGGCTCGATAGAACTCTCTGCTGAGCAGAAGGAACTTGTACAAATCAGTCCTGACGGAGGAAGTTCCTATATCAGGTTCTCTTCTCTTCTTGACTGGACAGTTGAAGTAGTCGGTGACGGATCATGGCTCCAGCTGTCTCAGACTGAAGGAACAGCAGGTGCTGCGCGTATCAGACTGGACGTGGGAAGGAACGAGTCATCTGCCAAAAGATCCGTGGTTCTGAATCTGTCCTCGTATGGAGTCGCTGTACCGGTGACGGTAGAGCAGGATGCTTTTGTGCCGACATTCGAGCTCCTTGATTCAGGAAAGGAGGTCAGTGCAGCAGGAACAACGCTTTCTGTCAGAGTCATGGCAGATGTTCAATATACGTTCGACCCGGGTGTCGACTGGATTCGTGTTCATGAGACAAAGGTACCTTTCACATATGAGCATTTCTTTGACATCGATCCTAATCCACAGCCCGAGATGCGTTCAGCAGAGATAAAGTTCACTTCTGAATGTGGTACCGAGGTGTTCAAAGTGACCCAGAGGCCTGCAGGTTCGGAAATGGATGACTGGAAATATGAGCCTTTCATGCAGCGTTCTCTCGCCATGAGGTTCACTGCCGACTGGTGTGGATATTGTCCTGGCATGGCCTTGGCATTGGAAGCTGCCGAGGCAACGATGAACGGGCGTCTTCTGCTTCTCAGTGTTCATGGAGGAGATTCTGCATTGGAATCTGAGTCTTGTGCCTTTCTTCTGTCCCGTTTCTACGTATCGAATTTCCCTACAGCTGCTGTCGATGCGCGTGCAACTGTTCCTAACTACAGTCAGTCGTCATATGTTACGTCAGCTGTAAAGGATGTTGCAGAAGAGACATGGGAGGCCTATCCTGCAAAGACAGGAATCGCCCTCGCAAGCACATTGTCTGGTTCGGAGCTCACCATAGATCTCGATGTCTATGTAAAGGAGGCCGACGAATACAGTCTCTATATATTTCTGCTCGAAGATAAGATCCATGCATGGCAGAATGGCGGTGGAGTCAATTATGAACATAATGATATCGCCCGTCTTGCCATCACACCGGCTGACGGTGATCCTCTCATCGTGGAAGAGGACGGAAGCATATGGCATGGCTCATATTCTGCGACAGTGCCTGAAGAATGTAATCCGGACAATCTCCGCATCCTGGTTTGTGTTGAAAAGCCATACGGCAGCCAGACCAGAGTCAAAGGAGTAGAGATTGCGGAATATGGCAGATATGGCGATACATATCTGGACAATTGCCTGACAGCTCCTGTCGGCACAGAAGCCCCTTTGGAGCTTATCTGAGATAGATACTGAAGAATTTCCAGATTTCCCTGCATGTGTCCATGTCGTTGAGAGCCCATGTGTGCTTTCCTCCGACGACTTCATACAGACGTACTTCAACGGCGGGTCCGCCTTTCCAGGCTGGCTCGCCGTCCATATATCTATGCATGATCACCTTATTGCGTACAATAGGAAGTTCGGTGGTCTCTTCATGGGTACAGCGTGCCTTGGCGGCCCAATAAGCCACGGCCTGAGGTACTGCGAGGTATTCTCCCCATCCACCTTCATTGTCAGGGTCTCCGCTCCACATGGAAGTCTTGTCCTCCGTTCCGTGCACCTCCATCAGAGGGACCGGCTTTTCAGCCTCATACTTCCTGTATGACCATTCCATCGAAAGTCCTGCTATCGGAGCGAATGCGGTGAACATATCAGGCCTGAGATAAGCCATCAGATAGCACATCTCACCTCCATTGGACATTCCTGTAAGGAAGGTGTTCTCGCGGCTTAGATCGTGCTCTTTCTGAAGGTGTCTGGCCAATGTGCAGAGAAAGTCCACATCGTCAGTCTTGAGATCTTCCTGGAACGGATATCCGACATTCCAGCAAGTCTTGCCTCTTCCGTCCACAGCTCCCTGGGGATAGCAGAGCGCAAAGCCGTTTTCCTCCGCCACTTCCATCATTTCCGGACGATATCCCTCTGCCTTTGCCTTGTATCCATGCAGGAGAATGACCAGCGGTGCGTCAGGCTTTATGTCTGACGGGAGATACAGCCAATATTCCCTCTCCATTCCACCATGCTTGAGTGTGAACCTTTTTGCCTGCTGAGCATTTGCCGGGCATATAAAAAATAAGGCGCAGACCAATGTAAGGGTCGCGCGTAACAATGATTTCAAGCCAATCCTTTTCATAACCATATTCCGCATTATTGCAAATATAGTAAAAAGGTCAATCAGTAGTATCGATAAATTTAACTTTATTTAATAAAATCGTGTTTTTGCTTAAAATTTGACGTTTTATGCTCTTGTATTTATGAAAAAATTAAATAATTTTGTCAACCCGCTCCCAGCGGCTTATATGGAAATATAACACTTTTTAAGTAAAAACAACATGAATAACCTATTCTATCTTGTGCCGGCAGCAGCAGTGGTTGCACTGGTGTTCGCCTACATTTTCTTCCGTCAGATGATGAAGGAAAGCGAAGGAACTGTGACAATGAAGCAGATTGCACAGTTCGTAAGAGAAGGAGCTATGGCTTATCTGAAGCAGCAGTACAAAGTCGTTATCATCGTCTTTATCGTACTTGCTGCTCTTTTTGCATTATTGGCTTTCCTTGGTGTTCAGAACAGCTGGGTTCCGTTCGCATTCCTGACCGGAGGATTCTTCTCGGGTCTTGCAGGCTTCGTGGGCATGAAGACCGCAACTTATGCTTCTGCAAGAACGGCCAATGCTGCTCAGAGATCTCTCAACTCAGGACTTAAGGTCGCTTTCCGAAGCGGTGCAGTCATGGGTCTTACCGTAGTAGGTCTAGGACTTCTCGATATCGCCATATGGTGGGTGATTCTCAATGCATTCGTCGATATTGAAGGTACACAGAAGCTCGTATTCATCACCACTACAATGCTTACATTCGGAATGGGCGCCTCCACACAGGCTCTCTTCGCACGAGTGGGAGGTGGTATCTATACAAAGGCAGCCGATGTAGGAGCTGACCTCGTGGGTAAGGTTGAGGCAGGTATTCCGGAGGATGACCCTCGCAACCCGGCAACCATCGCAGACAATGTCGGCGACAACGTAGGTGATGTTGCTGGTATGGGAGCTGACCTTTATGAATCATACTGCGGATCCATCCTCGCTACCATGGCTCTCGGTGCCGCGGCATTCAGCGGAGTGGGCGTTGATGCACAGATGAAGGCAATTTTGGCCCCTATGACCATTGCGGCCATCGGTGTTGCGCTTTCCATTCTGGGAATATATGTGGTACGCACAAAGGAAGGTGCAGGCATGGACGACCTCCTCAAGTCTCTCGGACGCGGTACCAATCTCAGTTCTGTCCTCATTGCTGCAGCTACATTCGGAATAATGTATCTTCTCGGAATGGACAACTGGTGGCAGCTTTCTCTCTCGGTGGTGACAGGTCTCGTGGCTGGTGTCATCATAGGTCAGGCTACAGAGTACTATACATCTCACTCATATCGTCCGACCCAGAAACTTGCCGAGTCTGCCGAAACAGGTCCGGCTACGGTCATCATCTCAGGTGTAGGTCTCGGTATGCTTTCTACGGCAATTCCAGTGGTGACAATTGCAGTGGCCATTCTTCTTGCATATCTCTGCGCCAACGGATTCGACCTTTCATTCTCGGCTGAAAGCCTCTCTACAGGTCTCTACGGCATCGGTATCGCGGCAGTCGGAATGCTTTCGACTCTTGGCATCACCCTTGCTACAGACGCATACGGTCCTATCGCCGACAATGCCGGCGGAAATGCCCAGATGAGCGAACTTGATCCGGAGGTCCGCAGGCGTACAGACGTCCTCGATGCTCTTGGAAACACGACTGCAGCAACAGGAAAGGGTTTTGCCATCGGTTCTGCCGCCCTTACAGGTCTTGCTCTTCTTGCTTCATATATCGAGGAAATCAAGATCGGTCTGACCCATCTTGGAAAGCAGATAGTTGATGTTGCCGGTAATACCATCGAAGCATCTCAGGCAACAATTCCTGATATCATGTCATATTACCATGTCGACCTTATGAACCCTGTGGTTCTTGTCGGTGTATTCATCGGAGCGATGATGTCATTCCTTTTCTGCGGCCTTACAATGAATGCGGTCGGCCGTGCGGCACAGAGCATGGTTACCGAGGTCCGTCGTCAGTTCCGCGAGATCAAGGGCATTCTCACACGTGAGGCAACTCCGGACTATGCACGTTGCGTGGAAATCTCTACCAAGGGCGCTCAGCGCGAAATGCTTCTCCCTTCGCTCATCGCCATCATCGTTCCGGTGCTTGTTGGTCTCATCCTCGGCCCTGCGGGTGTGATGGGTCTTCTTATCGGAGGTCTCGGTTCAGGCTTCGTCCTCGCAGTATTCATGTCCAACTCGGGAGGAGCATGGGACAATGCCAAGAAATATGTTGAGGAAGGACACCTCGGAGGAAAGAATTCAGAGGCTCACAAGGCTACAGTGACCGGTGATACGGTAGGTGACCCTTTCAAGGATACATCAGGACCGTCATTGAACATTCTGATCAAGCTCATGAGCATGGTTTCCATTGTTATGGCTATGCTTACCGTGGCAATTCATTAAAAAAACAGAAAAATAGTTCAAATCCTGCGGGAAAGCATGTTGCTTTTCCTGCAGGATTTCATTAAATTTGCGGAAGACTAATGACCAATGCTATGAAATCACGATTCTATCTTTTGACATTGGTGGTGGCGATGCTGTCGTCAATGTCCCTTTTTGCGCAGGGTCAGCGTACTCAATTATCTGATGACATAATTTATGAAGGAGCCTGGCCGAAAGGTGAAGGTGTCTTGTATTCCCAGAAGGACGGACTCATTCTGGGAACATTCGACAAGGGAAAGCCTCAGGGCAAATGTGTCTGCTACAGGCCGAACGGCGAGGTTTATTGGGGTGATTTCAAGAAAGGAAAACCGACAGGCCACGCATATCTTTTCAGAGATGAGGGAGCAGTGATCGTGGGAACATACAAGAACGGACGTTTCCATGGAGTGGATACTCTGTACCGTGTCGACGGTTCCGTTTATATCGGTAGATTCAAGAATGGAAAGCATGTTGAAAAGATATATGAAAGCAAGGTCGTTTCCGATGAAATAATGAACAGGAAGCCTTCTTATCCGCGTATCGACTTCAGAAACCGTCAGGAAGAATTCCTGAAGGATATGGAAATCGCATGGCAGAACTACCGTATCGGTCTCAAGCAGTCAAGCGGCTTCATCTATCCTCGTTTCCAGGGTGGCGGAATCGATGACTTCACATTGTGGGTCAACTCTCGTATAGAAGTGCCTGCAGATGTGGTTCCTAGCGGAACTTCAAGAACAGTTCTTGTAGAGTTTACAGTCCTCACAGACGGCCAGGTAACAGATGTACATGCGGTATTCGGTTCTCATCCATTGCTTAATGAAACTGCGGAAAATGCTGTCAAGAAATCTCCTAAGTGGCAGTCTGCCGAGCACAATGGTGAAAAATTGAGCACGAGGATGACGATACCTGTAGTTTTCAGTATGGAATAGGTGTCCGTCCGGTCGGACTAATCATAAAAACTGCTATCTTTGCATATTCAGGCCTCGATGGTCTGAACATTGCAGGATAGCAGTTTTTAATGTCATCCCGAGCTAGTCGGGGGATCTTTATGATATGGGAAAGGATAAGGAGATATTAGATAATATAACGGAAAAGGAGTATGAGCACGGCTTCGTCACCGATGTCGAGCAGGAGTTCATACCCAAGGGGTTGAATGAAGATATAATACGTCTTATTTCAGCGAAGAAGGATGAGCCTGAGTGGATGCTCGAGTTCCGTCTGGAGGCATTTCGCCGCTGGCAGAAGATGACTCTGCCGACATGGGCGCACCTTGATATTCCGGAGATTGATTTTCAGGATATAATCTATTATGCAGCTCCGAAGAAGGATGAAGACCGTCCGAAGGAGATCGACCCGGAGCTCGAAAAGACATTCGACAAGCTCGGAATACCTCTTCATGAGCGTCAGGCTCTGGCAGGTGTTGCTGTGGATGCTGTCTTTGACTCTGTGTCGGTGACAACCACTTTCCGTTCGGCTCTTGCTGAAAAGGGAATCATTTTCTGTTCGTTCTCGGAGGCTGTGAAGGAACATCCTGATCTTGTACGTAAATATCTGGCATCGGTTGTGCCGGTGAGCGACAATTTCTATGCGGCATTGAATTCTGCAGTATTCAGCGACGGTTCTTTCGTATACATTCCCAAGGGAGTGCGTTGCCCTATGGAACTTTCAAGCTATTTCCGTATCAATGCGGCAGGTACAGGACAGTTCGAGAGGACTTTGATCGTGGCGGATGAAGGTTCGTATGTAAGCTATATGGAGGGATGCACGGCTCCAATGCGTGATGAGAATCAGCTTCATGCAGCTGTCGTGGAGATAATTGTGGAGAAGGATGCTGAAGTCAAGTATTCTACTGTGCAGAACTGGTATCCGGGAGACAAGGAGGGACGAGGTGGCATATATAACTTCGTGACAAAGAGGGGTATATGCAAGGGTTCAGGCAGCCATCTTTCATGGACTCAGGTAGAGACAGGATCGGCGATCACATGGAAATATCCTTCTACCATTCTCAAGGGTGACAATTCTTCGTCGGAATTCTATTCGGTGGCTGTGACAAACAATTTCCAGCAGGCAGACACAGGAACCAAGATGATACATATAGGTCGGAATACCCGCAGCCGCATTGTCAGCAAGGGTATCTCGGCAGGGCGCAGCCAGAACAGTTACCGCGGTCTGGTGAAGATGCTCCCTGGAGCGGATAATGCGCGTAATTTCTCGCAGTGTGACAGTCTTCTGATCGGAGACAAGTGCGGAGCGCACACATTCCCTTATATAGAGAATGCCAACAAGACTGCAGTCGTGGAGCATGAGGCTACTACGTCGAAGATCAGCGAGGATCAGCTTTTCTATTGCAACCAGAGGGGCATAGGTCCGGAAGAGGCGGTGGGACTGATCGTGAACGGTTATGCACGTGAGGTGCTGTCTAAGCTTCCGATGGAGTTTGCTGTTGAGGCTCAGAAGCTGTTGCAGGTAAGTCTGGAAGGTTCTGTAGGATAGTATATGGAGTTTTGGAATGTAATATTGTTTGAGATGGGCGGAAGGCCGGTACTGCTGATAGATATGCTGTCGGCGGTGTTCGGTCTGACTACTGTCTTTCTGGCTGGCAGGAACAACAAGAGTAATTTCTATGTGGGATATGTATATACTGCATTGCTCTTCTTCATGTTCTGGCAGAAGAACCTGTATGCAAATCTCATATTGCAGCCGATCTCATTGGGTATAAATATAATGGGGCAGTATCGATGGAGTCATCCCAAGAAGTCTGAAGAAAGTTCTTCAGGAAGCGGGGAGCTGAAGGTGTCCATGCTCAGCTGGCCTCAGAGAGGTATGATTGTGGGTCTTGTGCTTGTGCTGGCTCTTGTGTGGGGCTGGCTGATGAGCATGACAAAGAATCCTCTGCCGTATCTGGACTGCTGTGTGACGGTGCTGATCCTTACTGCACAGACGCTTTCGGCATTGAAGAAATGGGACTGCTGGATAGCATGGCTTTTCGTGAATGTTGCCAATCTGACTCTTTACCTGAAGGCTGGTCTGGTGTTCATGCCTGTTGTAAGCTGCCTGTATCTGGTGAACGGTATATGGTCGCTGTTCACATGGTATAAACTTTATAGAAAAAATGCATGATATGAGCGATATATTATTGAAGATTGAAGGCCTCAGGGCCTCTGTTGAGGATAAGGAAATTCTTAAGGGTGTGGATCTTGTCATCCGTAAGGGTGAGATTCATGCCGTTATGGGACCGAATGGTGCCGGAAAGAGTACGTTGTCGGCGGTTCTGGCTGGAAAGCCTCAGTTTACCGTGACTGCCGGCAGCATAGAGTTCATGGGACAGGATCTTATGGCCATGTCTCCGGAGGAGCGTGCATGGGCGGGAATATTCCTTTCGTTCCAGTATCCTGTGGAGATTCCGGGTGTCACAATCACCAATTTCATGAAGACTGCAGTGAATGCTCATCGCGCGGGCAAGGGTCTCGAGCCTCTTAAGGCAGGAGACTTCCTTAAGCTTATGCGTGAGAAGATGGCATTCGTTCAGATGAAGCCGGAGTTTGCAAAGCGTGAGGTGAATGTAGGATTCTCAGGCGGTGAGAAAAAGCGTAACGAGATCTTCCAGATGGCCATGCTCGATCCGACTCTCGCGATTCTTGACGAGACGGACAGCGGACTTGATGTGGATGCCCTCCGTATTGTTGCAAACGGAGTCAACGCTCTTCATACACCAGAGAAAGCAGCTATAGTAATCACTCATTATCAGAGACTTCTGGACTATATTGTCCCTGATGTGGTGCATGTTCTCAAGGATGGAAAGATCGTGAAGACTGCAGGAAAGGAGCTCGTGGCCGAGATCGAAGAGAAGGGTTACGATAATCTGTAGGAGGCTTCGTCATGACTGAAGTTATTATTGTTTCACAAGGACAGATCATCCGTAATATAGAAGTACAGTCCGGCCAAAGGAAGGATATGGTGCTTCTTGTGTATCCGGGAGTGAGCTGTGACATCAGACTTGATGTGAAATTGGCAGGAGAAGGTGCCGAAGCCAATATTTACGGAGCATATGTGTGCGGAGGTGACGAAAAGGTGAATATAGCAGTGGATATGCATCACGACCTGCCTCACTGCAACTCGCGTCAGCTTTTCAAGGGCATTGCAGGCGGAAAGTCCAGAGTGGATTTCTATGGAAAGATAATTGTGGCTAAGGATGCCCAGAGGACAGAGGCCTATCAGGAGAACCACAACATCCTCCTTTCTGATGATGCAAAGGTCGATACCAAGCCTCAGCTGGAGATCTATGCCGATGATGTGAAATGCTCACATGGAGCCACAATCGGCCGTCTCAACGAGGAAGAACAGTTCTATATGCGTTCGCGAGGCATAACTCTCGAAGATGCCAAGGTGCTGCAGATGATATCATTCATTGCTCCGGTGCTTGAAAACATCGACGATGAATCCCAGCGTGAAACCATCGCGGCTGAATTAGAATCAAACATCAGAAACATAATCATCAATAAATGATCACCAATCCGAACGTCAAGATAAATCTAGGTCTGAACGTCCTTCGCAAGCGTGAGGACGGTTTTCATGATCTGGAGACCCTTTTTGTACCGTACTTCGGCATCTGCGACACTCTTGAAATCATTGTCGGAGATGATTTCAGCCGCACTTCAGCTGCAATTTTCGGGAAATATGCTCCTGAAATGATTGCCCAGGGCATGTCAGAAGATGGAAAGCTGATGATAACGATTGCGCGTGCAGAAGGTGTAGACTGGGACCCTCTCAAGGATCTGACAGCAAAGGCATATCATATTCTGGCAGAAGACTTCCAGCTTCCTCCTGTCAAGATCTTCCTTGAAAAGACATCTCCTGTAGGTGCCGGCCTCGGTGGAGGTTCTGCAGACGCAGCGTTCGCTTTGAAGATGCTTAATGAACTATGTGATCTGCAATTATCTGAAGACCAGCTTGCTGCATATGCTTCAAGGCTAGGAAGCGATTGTGCTTTCTTCATATACAACCGTCCTATGATAGGAGAAGGAAGGGGAGAGATACTGACTGATCATCCTCTCGACATCCAGGCATATGACCTTCAGGTCCTGACTCCGGAAGGAGTGGCGGTTTCCACAAAGGATGCATATGGCGGCATAAAGCCTCATCTTCCCGAAGTTCCGTTGAAGGAAGCATTGTCCAGACCTGTCGAAGAGTGGGACGGAATCCTTGTGAACGACTTTGAAGAGACCGTGTTCGCCAAATATCCCGAACTTGCAGCCATAAAACGTTCTCTTTATGACAGCGGTGCGGTCTATGCCAGCATGTCCGGTTCCGGATCAGCTCTTTTCGCTCTCTACAGCAGAGAATAAAAAAAGACAAAAATTTAAAGAAAAAGAAAAATGTGACGAATATGTCATATGCGGGACGAACGATCGGTCGTTTTCGTCCCGTTTTCTGTTTCTTTGCTGAAAAAAGACATGAAGAGATTGGTGATTGCTGCGGTTTTTATCGCAGCTGTATCGTGCGGACTGGAAGAGGTCAGCAGAAGGCCTCATAGCGGTGCAGAAGATGTCTGGGTAGGCCCTGGTATCAATGCGGGAAAGGAAGATCAGGAGAAGACTGTCATCTATGTCACTGCAATACAATATCCTGATGGATATGATTGGAGGGCTGATGCCGAAAAGGGCAGTGTGAAATGCTCGCTGACCGTCTATGCGGACGGAATACCGATGATGAAAGTGCCGGTAGGTGATGAATATGAAGTCAGTTCCGATCCTGATATGCACAGGATGGCGGACGGACATCTGTATACCGATTATTCGACAGATTCGGAGACTGTCATCAAGAAGGACGGCAAGGAAATCATCCGTTATCAGGGAAGGGAGATGATCTGCGGACTTCAGGTGGACGAGGATGATGTCTATACACTGGGACATCCGCGTGAAGGAGAAGGTTTCTGTTACAGGAAGAATGGTGAACCCCTCATCAGCCGTGATCAAGGCCGTTCTTTTGCAAATCTGTATAAGGACGGGCCGTACATATGTTTTGCATTCTACGAGCCTGTAGCCTCGGTTTCCGAGCAGATATACCGATACTATCATGTACGGGACGGAGAAGTCGTGCAGGCTGCTGTCCGGGAAGATGTCCGGAAGGTATGGGATATCATATCGGCCGGAGGCTGCATATCCTATCTGGCATCCGTTACAGGTGTCTCCTCGCCGGTTCTTTTTTCCTCATCTTCCATGACAGCCCTGGGAATGCCGGAATCTGCATCCATGCTTGCATGCAGACTGCTGGCGGAAGGAGGGATCATATATGCGGAAGGTCTGTTGGCCGGTCCGGATAATCCTGTGACGAGCGGATTATGGGACATGAAAGGGCAGCCGAGTCTGTTCGAGGACGGAATGACGGTCTCGTCCATATGCATGAACGGTGCAGGAGTCTGCTGCATGCTCAATCCTACTTCGTCTCATGACCGGGGTATCATATACCGATGCGGAGAAACATTCAGGATGTACGCCGGATATGTTTCTGTCGGCAGCAATACTGCCGTGGCGGTCGACGGAATAATGTATGCCGGACTGTCCTCCCGTTCAGGAGGAAGGCCTATGATCTGGAAGGATGGAGGTGTGAACTATCTGGATATCAATGGATTCATATCCACTGTCAGTGTCCGCAGGGGTCAGGCTTCCCAAGACAATGTCCTGGACTGATCCGGATTCACAGTGATGCTGACTTTCAGAGTCTCTTCAGGAAGAAGTTCCTCGATGTTTTCAGGCCATTCCATTATGCAGAGACAACCGCTGTAGAGATAGTCGTCGAGTCCTATCTCTATGGCTTCTGAAAGCTTGTTGATGCGGTAGAAGTCGAAGTGGTACATCGGATCTCCGTCCGCCCTCATGTATTCGTTTACGATGGCGAAAGTCGGGGATCCTACAGGGTCAGTCACGCCCAGAGCCCTGCAGATGGCTGTCGTGAATGTTGTCTTGCCTGCTCCCATAGGGGCGAAAAAGGCTACAAGCGTGTTGTCCCCGATCTTTTCGAGGAATTCCGCTGCTGCTCTGTCGAGGTCTTCCGTACCTCTGATGATGACTTCGTGTTTCATGCTGCAAATATAGGAAGTTTATCCGAAAATGTTCTGCTTGTCCAGAAATCTGTAGCCTGCAGCCTCCGATATATGCTCAGGGAGAATGTCCTCCGTTCCGGCCAGATCAGCTATAGTACGTGCCAGCTTTATTATGCGTGAGCATGCCCTGGCGGATAGTCCCATACGGTCGATGATCTTCTCCAGAAGAGCCTTGCAGCTGTCGGAAAGGGGACAATACTTCTCCATCTGTCTGCTGTTCATTGCTGAATTGCAGAATATCCCTTCCTCTGCAAACCTTTCCTTCTGGATCATCCTTGCCTTCATCACTCTTTCCGCTACAGCTGCACTTGACTCGGCCTTTCTCCTCTGCACAAGACGTTTCGGATCCACCTTGCGAAGAAACAGCTGTATGTCTATACGGTCCATAAGCGGGCCGGACAGTTTTGCAAGGTAATTCATTCTTTTTGAAGGTGTGCATGTGCACCTGTCATCCTCTCCGAAATAGCCGCAAGGACATGGGTTCGTAGCAGCTACAAGCATGAAATCCGATGGATATTCGACCTTGGACTTCAGCCTGGAAATGGTGACCTTCCTGTCCTCGATAGGGGCTCTGAGCACTTCCAGAACCTTTTTTGGAGCTTCACAGAATTCGTCTATGAACAGAATCCCGTTATGGGCCAACGAAATCTCCCCGGGCATGATGTTGTCCGAACCTCCTCCAAGAAGAGCCGCCACAGATGCGCTGTAATGGGGCGATCTGAAAGGACGCGTCTGCATCAGACCTCCCATCGGATTGCCTTTCCCTGCCACAGAATATATCTTGCTGGTCTGGATTGACTCTTCGATCGTCATCGGAGGCAGGATCCCGGCCATCGCCTTTGCCAAAGAACTTTTACCTGAGCCGGGAGGGCCTATGAGGATAAGATTGTGGTTGCCGGCTGCTGCAATCTCGATCCCTCGTTTGGCTCCTTCCTGACCTATTATTTCGGAAAAGTCCATGAAATTCTGATCCGTCTCATTGCTTTTGCTGCAGGCACCCTCATTCATTTCAGATATCCTGCTCGACGCGAGAAGATCCGAACATACCTCCTCTCCCGACAATATTCTCAGAACATCTTCCAGTGTCTCGACCCCATAGACTTCTGTCCCTTCATACTCCACAGCCTCCATAGCTGATGTCAGAGGCAGGATGCATCCTTTCAGTCCTGTCCTGCATGCAAGTTCAACGGTGGGCAGGGCTCCCGGCACTTCACGGACAGTTCCGTCCAGTCCTAATTCACCCATGATCATGAACTTGTCCAGCAGCGGAAGGTCTCTCTGCCCTGATGCCGCGATTATTCCCAAAGCGATGGGCACGTCATATCCGCTGCCTTTCTTGTGCATGTCAGCCGGAGCAAGGTTGATAACTATCTTCTTTCCCGGAATCCTGAATCCCATCGACTGCAGCGATGTCATTGTCCTCAGCAGACTTTCCTTCACGGCGGCATCCGCCAGACCTACAAGATGGATTCCCAGTCCCGAACCGACGTTCACCTCGACCGTCACGGGCACAGCATCGATTCCGATGCACTTTGCGCAATGAATGTTGATAAGCATATTATTTGTTTTTCCTCAAATGTGCCCCTCAAATTCGACAATTCGTTTAAAAAAGAGAAAAATGTGGTAAATTCGCATGATAAAATTAATTTTATACATGATAAAAAATTTTTTAGAGTCGCTCGGAAGGTATTTTCTGTTCATGAAAATGGTCTTCAGGAAGCCTGAGAAGTGGAAAATCTTCTTCAGGCAGTCCGTGAATGAAGCGGACAAGCTGATTCTTTCCTCTATACTTCTCGTAGGTGTCATTTCGCTTTTCATAGGCGGAGTCCTCGTCATCCAGACAGCCTCAAACCTTGAAAATCCCATAATCGACAAGATGTACATCGGATATATGGTGAGGGAAAGCCTTATTCTGGAGTTCTGTTCGACTATGGTAGCCCTCATCCTTGCCGGAAAGATGGGATCGAACATATCTTCTGAAATTGGCAGCATGCGTATAACCGAGCAGATCGATGCAATGGACATGATGGGAGTCAATTCGGCCGGCTTCCTCGTTCTTCCGAAAGTTGTAGTGACCACACTTCTGAGCCCTCTTCTCATGCTTCTGAGTCTAGCCCTCGGACTTGTCGGAGGATATGTCGTGGTAGAGGCGACACAAATCATCCCTACAGCATCATACATAACGGGAATCAAGGCCTTCTACAACGGCTTCTACATATTCTACAGCTGTTTCAAGATGTCTCTTTTCTGCTTCATGATATCATCCATTGCTGCATTCAACGGCTATTATGCCAGAGGCGGATCCCTCGGAGTCGGACGTTCAAGCACGAAAGCCATAGTGGTCACAAGTATCCTGATACTTCTTGCTGACCTGATAGTCACACAGTTAATGCTTTATTAGAATGATCAAGGTAGAGAATCTCAACAAGAGTTTTGACGGTGTGCAGGTCCTCAAGGATATATCCGTCGAATATGAGCCGGGCAAATGCAACATGATCATCGGTGCCAGCGGTTCGGGAAAGACCGTACTTCTGAAGAATCTCATCGGACTGATGGAGCCCGACAGCGGAGATATATGCTATGGCGACAGGAAGCTGTCGGAAATGGGATATAAGGAGAAGATGCTCCTAAGACAGAACATCGGCATCCTCTTCCAGGGCAGCGCTCTCTTCGATTTCGCGACAGTGATAGAGAACGTGATGTTTCCGATGGAATTCTTCACTACATGGTCCGAGGCGCAGCGCAGGGAAAGGGCGCAGTATTGCCTGGAGAAGGTGAATGTGATCGGGTCGGACGACAAATATCCGAATGAACTCAGCGGAGGCATGCAGAAACGAGTGGGAATAGCCAGAGCCATTGCACTCAATCCTTCATATCTTTTCTGTGACGAGCCAAATTCCGGTCTGGATCCATATACGTCCATCCTTATCGACAGGCTCATCAGCGACCTTACAAAGGAGTTCAACATGACTACCGTGGTCAATACCCACGACATGAACTCAATTCTTGAAATAGGAGACAAGATCGGCTTCATCCACAAGGGATCGATGCTCTGGCAGGGCGACCGCCATACCATACTCCAGACTGATTGTCAGGAACTTAAGGATTTTGTATGCGCTAATACTCTTGCGCGTAACATAATAGAGGGCAAAGCCTAAAGCCTTGCCCTGAAACCCATTTCGAAGCCCATCATGAGCGGCTGTGTCGTTCTGATGCTCTTCGGCTGTCCGTTGTCGAAATAATATCTGATGCTCGGGTCTATATACATTCCGATGTGCTTTCCAAGCATGAACTCGACTCCTATGCCCGCATTGGCTGACAGCTGTACGCCATCTGCCTTCTCCTTATGGACTATCGATGTTCCGAGGATGCTGTATCTGTCTGAAATACATTTTTCTACGCTTCCTCCGGCATAAGCATAGAGGCTGATCCTTTCGTTCGATATCATATCATAGAATGCGTTCACAGGAATTCCTACATATTGCTGGACGTTACGGATATCGGAAGACAAGGAATTGTCTATTCCTCCATTTGTGTTGATCTGAGTGTATTTTCCGTAGAACTGTCTTGAAAGAAGGGTGTAGTTCAGGCCTGTTCCTATTGACCATCTGTCGCTGAGATCCACCTTCACTCCAGCTCCGAATGATACAGGGATGCCGTATGATCCTCTTGTGCTGGTCTCTTCGATTCCGGTCTTCTTCGGCATAGGATTCACCGACGGCCTCTTCATTGGATTGACCCTGTTCTGATTCTCCGAATTGTTGGTTCCTGTAATGCCTGACACGACAAGCGAAACACCTCTTCTCTCCCTCTTTGCTTCATCCTCATAGATCCAATCTTCAGGGAAATATTCCTTCTCTGCAACTTCCTCTTTTTCAGCAACTTCTGTTTTTGGAACCTCTGCTTCAGCGACTTCTGTCCCGTTGTTGTCAGCTGCCTTGACTGCATCAGCTGCCGTCATCGGAACTTCCGGCATATGCTTGTCTTCAGCCATGTTTTCATGCAGATCCTCACGTGCCATTGCAACATAATCATGAGCTGTCACAGGCTCTGCCTCATCCGGAATCACGACCTGCTCCACGACAGCAATCATATCGCTGTCTGCGGCCTCAGGGACAAGAGTCTCATCACTTCCGCTATTGAAGAAGACCCCGGCCATGACAGCAGCCGCAGCCGCTGCTCCTGCAGCAGCACGTCTGAACCAGAGCACGACTGTCTTTCGTCGCGCCGCCTTGTCCAGACCTTCCGAAACCCCATCCCAGATGCGGGCAGGCACTTCCTCCTGACCCTCTTCCAGAATCGACTTCATCATGAGGTCAAATTCGTTTATATTGTTCTTTTCAGACATTTTCAATCTCCTTTATCATATTCTGCAGACAGATCCTTGCCCTGCTGAGCTGAGTCCTTGATGTCGACTCGCTTATGCCGAGTATGTCACCGATCTCCTTATGTGAATAACCTTCGACAGCATACATGTTGAACACCGTCCTGAATCCGGCAGGAAGCTGCAACACCAGCTTCATCAGTTCCTTGTATCCGATGTTCTGTCCCTGTGACGGAAGATCCGCCTTCATGCCCCTCACCGTATCGAGCTCATCGCTCATCTTCAACGCATCCTTCTTGCGAAGTTCCATAAGTGCAGTCGTGACAAAGATCTTTCTCGCCCAGCCTTCGAAGGAGCCGTTTCCCTTGTAGCTGTCCATGTGCGTGAACAATGTTATGAATCCGTCCTGAAGTACATCCTCCGCCAGAGACCTGTCACCGACATATCGCATGCATAAAGGGAGCATACGCGGAGCCAGACGGTCATAAATGGCCTTCTGGGACGCTCGATCTCCTTTTATGCATGACTCTATCAGCTTTAATTCAACGGTATCTGCCACGATTCTCTCTGTTGGGTCCCGAAGGTCTTCATTTTGTTCATGCGCCCTAAAGATGCAAAACGGACCCATAATGTTGCATCACAGACACATTTTTTTCAAAAATATGCATTTTCACGAAATTCAGTGTTATTTTTGTATGTTTTCTGAATTGCAACTATGAAAAGGTTTATATACATACTGATTCTCATATGCGGAACCTTCCTTGTGCCTGTGCACTCCCATGCCCAGTCTGAAAGGGCTGAGGCACGTCATGAGAACATGCTGCTTTCAGCCGTGGAGAAATTCAACGCGAATGATGCTGATGCCGCAATGTCCATATTGGAGGATATCGTGGCTGAGGATCCGGACAACGATGCCGCATGGTATTATCTTGCCCAGAGTGCGGTGCTGAAAGGTGACCTGGAGACAGCGGAACAGTGCTACAGGATGGCTGCAGACCTGGATTCCGGCAATTTCTGGTATCGATACAGGCTGGCGATGTTATATTCCATCACCTCCCGTCCGGAGCTTACAATAGAGATGTTCGAGAAGCTGCTGGAGGATTTTCCCAAGAAGAGTGACCTTTATTTTTCCATGGTGGAGCTGTATGCCCAGCAGAGGGATTTTGAAAAGGCTCTTGAAACCCTTAAGGAGATAGAGAATGTGTTCGGAACGAACGAGTCCATAGCCGTATACCGCTTCAATTTCCTCAGGATGTTGAACAGACCTGAAGATGCAATCAAGTCTCTGGAAGACTACAATAAGGAGTATTCTTCTCCATATGTGCTGTCTATGCTGGCGGACTATGAAATGTCCATGTACAACGATTCTACGGCTCTGGTATATTACGATGAGGCGCTGGAACTTGCTCCTGACTATTCTCCAGCCCTTCTGGGCAAGGCCGAGACATTGCGCCTTACGAGAAAATATGATGAATATTTCGAAGTCCTTGATGCATATGTGACAAAGTCGGACAGCCCGGCTGCAGGCAAGAGCGACTATCTGATGGCTGTGGTCCAGAGGACCGATCCTAAATTCATAAATTCCTTCCTTTCAAGGCTGGATTCCGTAATGAACAAGGCCGTAGCAATGCATCCGAAGGACAGCATGATGCTTCAGACTGCTGCTGTATATTATTATTCCACAGACCGCAAGAACCTGGCCGGCAGGCATTTCAAGGCTAATGTCGATGCATGGCCTGAAAGCTTCAATGCAAATGCAAGCTATGTCGAGTTCCTTATGTATGCAGAGATGTGGGAAGAGCTTTCGGAAGCCGGACGCGAGGCATTCAAGAAATTTCCGAACGAGCCGGCATTCCTGGAAATGGCCAGTACCGGAGATTATAATCTGAAGGAGTACGACAAGGTACTGGATATCTGTTTCAAGGTGCTTGAAACCGCTCCTAACGACAGTTCGACCACCCTCAGGACATGGTCGACCATGGGAGACATATACTATAAGCTCGGAGACAATAAAAAGGCCTACAAGGCATACGACAAGGCTCTCAAGATAAATCCGGATTATATCTATGTCCTGAACAATTATGCCTATTACCTCAGTGTCGAGGGAAAGAAGCTCAAGAAGGCATATGCCATGAGCAAAAAGACGATAGAGGCCGAGCCGGACAACGCCACTTACCTCGATACCTTCGGATGGATACTTTACCTTCAGGGCAAGCCTCTGGAAGCCAAGCCTTTCTTCAAGCATGCGATGCTTTACGGCGGAAAGGACAGCGTTGTCATCATGGATCACTATGCGGAAGTCCTCTATGCTCTGAAGGAGTATGATCTTGCCATGGTATATTGGAACCTGGCAATGCAGAAGAATGACGGTGATGTTCCCGGTCTGGAGGAGAAGGTGAAGCAGAGGAAAGAGTCAATGAAGAAATGATATGAACCAAATAAGAACCCTATTCATAACAGCAATTCTTGTGCTGTGTCCGGTCGTAGTCGGATACGCACAGGATACAAAGGCTTATGAGGAGAAGAAGGCCAGGCTTGAACGTGAGATAGCGATCATAGACAAGCAGCTGGCTGAAAATGCTTCTCAGAGCAGCTCCATGCTTTCCGATCTTACCCTTATCCGCAAGAATATATCAAACAGAAAGTCTCTTGTGAACGAGGCTGACAGGCGCGTAAGGCAGTATTCGGACAGCATATATCTGGCTCAGCGTGAAATAAACAGGCTGCAGGCCAGAATCGACACCTTGACTTCCCATTATGCCAAGCTTGTCCGCAGTGCGTACAAGAACAGGGATGCCCGCGTGTGGTATATGTATATGCTTGCCAGTGACAATCTCGGTCAGGCTTTCCGCCGTTTCGGATATTTCAAGAATCTTTCATCCCAGATGAAGTCTGAGGCAAAGGATATCAGGGTCATGCAGGAGGAACTTGAGGGAAAGAAGCAGAGGCTTACGGCTATTAAGGCCGAGGCAGAAGCTTTGAAGGCCGAGCGTGTGAAGGAACTTGAAAAACTCAAGAAAGATGAAGCAAAGGCCGATTCTGTCGTGAAGAAGCTCCAGAAGGACAAGAAGAAATATCAGAACCAGCTGGCCTCGAAGAAGAAGGAGGTCAATGCGCTTAACCGTCAGATTGCCAAGCTTATAGAGGAAGCTATGAAGGCGGACGATCCGAAGAAGCAGAAGTCTTCGTCGAAGAAGTCCGCTCCTGTGGATATGAAGCTTGACGGAGAGTTCTCCAAGAACAAGGGTAAGCTTCCATGGCCTGCAGACGGTCCTGTCGTAGGAACATTCGGAAAGCATTATCATCCTGTCTACAAGAATCTTGAGCTTCCTTCCAACAATGGCATCGATGTGGCACTGGCCAAGGGAAGTGATGTAAAGGCTGTCTTTGACGGTACAGTTACCCAGGTCATAACCATGCCGGGATACAATCAGTGCGTCCTTGTCCAGCACGGTAACTATTTCACACTCTACTGCAAGATGAAGTCGGTGTCGGTGAAGGTCGGAGAAAAGGTCAAAACCGGTCAGAAGCTTGGCACTATCGACACTATCAATGGTCAGACACAGCTTCATTTCGAGGTTTGGAAAGGCAGTACGCCTCAGAACCCGGAAAGCTGGCTTAGATAGCATATTCCTTTTTCTATAAGGATTTAAAACAAAATCGAAATAATTCATAGGTATTGACAATGCTTATGAATTATTTTTTTATATATTTGTTAACAAAATTGAAAACATAATAACACTAAACGACATGAGAAAAATTGCAATCCTCCTTATGGGAGTATGCTTCGCTTTTGCGGCAAATGCACAGGTTCAGGTCAAGATTCATGAGAATGCTGAAAACCAGCCTGTTATTCACAAGGAAATCTATGGTCAGTTTGCAGAGCATCTTGGAAGATGTATCTATGACGGAATCTGGGTAGGTCCTGATTCGGATATCCCTAACATCAACGGTTATAGAAAGGATCTTATCGAGGCTCTTCAGGTTCTTAAGGTTCCGGTACTTCGCTGGCCGGGCGGATGCTTCGCTGACGAGTATCACTGGATGGACGGAATCGGTCCTAAGGAAGATCGTCCGATGATGATCAACAATAACTGGGGCGGTACTGTAGAGGACAACTCTTTCGGTACACATGAGTTCTTCAACCTTTGCGAACTCCTCGAGTGTGAGCCTTATCTTTCAGGAAACGTAGGCTCAGGTTCTGTTGAGGAACTTGCAAAGTGGGTGGAGTACATCACTGCCGAGGGCGGTACATTGGCTGAGCTCCGCGCAAAGAACGGACGCAAGGAGCCATGGAAGCTCAAATATCTTGGCGTAGGTAACGAAAGCTGGGGATGTGGCGGAAACATGCGTCCTGAGTATTATTCAGATCTTTATCGCCGTTACGCTACTTATTGCCGTAACTATGACGGAAACATCCTTTATAAGGTAGCCAGCGGTGCTTCTGACTATGATTACAACTGGACAAAGGTTCTCATGGACAGAATCGGAGACCAGATGCATGGTGTTTCACTCCATTATTATACAGTGACTGGATGGGACGGTCCTAAGGGTTCTGCTACTGAGTTTGACAACAACAGCTGGTACGACATGGTTGCAAAGGCTGTCGAGGTTGAGGAAGTGATCGAGAACCATAAGGCTATCATGAACGCATATGACCCTGAGGGTAAGGTGGATCTTCTTCTTGACGAGTGGGGAACATGGTTCGACGTTGAGCCGGGCACAAACCCTGGTCACCTTTATCAGCAGAACACAATGCGTGACGCTATGGTGGCAGCTATGTCTCTTAACATTTTCCATCGTCACACCGACCGTCTTACAATGGCGAATATCGCACAGATCGTAAATGTGCTCCAGGCTATGATTCTTACAAAGGGTGATGAGATCGTCCTTACTCCTACATACCACGTTTTCCGTATGTACAATGTTCATCAGGATGCTACATTCGTTCCTACAGAGGTAAATGCAGGCAACATCGTTTCTCCATCGGGACGTATCATGCCTGACCTCAGCGTGACAGCTTCAAAGGATGCGGAAGGAAAGGTTCATGTTTCTATCGCGAACCCTGTTCTCGACAAGGCTCAGACCATCACTCTCAACTTCGACGAGCTCAAGCCGAAGAATGTTACAGGTGAGGTTCTTTCAGCTCCTACTATCCAGACTTACAATGACTTCGGAAAAGAGCCGGCAGTAGCTCCTAAGGCTATTACCGACATCAAGAAGAAGGGTAATACCGTAACTCTTACAGTTCCAGCTGCTTCTGTTGTGACTCTTGCCATCTGATGACGATATGACGAAATAGTCATTCAAATATCCTATCGGGTCCTGCCCCTCCTAAAATTAAATTTTTAGGGGGGGCAGGTTTCGTAAATGACTGATTTATAACAATTAATACTACTGACCAACAAGATGAAAGCAAAGAAGATCCTATTGTCACTCATGGCGATAGCTGCTGCTGTGTCAATGTCGGCACAGGTGAATGAGATGAAGGTCCGTGTCAACAAGCCGGGTGCCGAAATCCAGCCTACCATGTACGGTATCTTTATCGAGGATATCAACTTCGCTGCAGACGGCGGACTCTATGCAGAGCTGGTAAAGAACCGCTCTTTCGAATTTCCTAACAACCGTCTTCAGGGATGGAATGTCGGAGGACGTCTCGAAGTAATGGATGACGGACCTTTCGAGCGCAATCCTCATTATGTAAGACTTTATTATCCTGGTCATCCTCATAAGCATACCGCTATGGAGAACAACGGTTTCTTCGGCATCGGTCTCAAGAAGGGTGAGCAGTACCGTTTCAGCGTATGGGCACGTATTCCTGACGGAAAGGAAGCCGGAAAGCTCGGCATCGAATTCATCGACACTGCTTCGATGGGTGAGGAGCAGGCTCATACTGTCGCTGAAATCACTGTAGACTCAAAGGATTGGAAGAAGTACGAAGTTGTGATGACTTCTGCCGTGACCGATCCTAAGGCTACTCTCCGCGTCTTCCTCAATGCTCCTGTCACTGTTGACGTAGAGCATGTTTCCCTCTTCCCAGTGGATACTTGGATGGGTCATGAGAACGGTCTCCGCAAGGATCTTGCGCAGGCTCTCTATGACCTTGAGCCAGGTCTCTTCCGTTTCCCAGGCGGATGTATCGTCGAGGGTACGGACCTTGATACACGTTACAACTGGAAGAACAGCGTTGGTCCTGTCGAGAACCGTCCGCTTAACGAGAACAGATGGCAGCACACCTTCAAGCACCGCTACTATCCTGACTATTTCCAGTCATATGGTCTCGGTTTCTATGAATATTTCCTTCTTTCGGAAGAGATTGGTGCTGAGCCGCTTCCAGTACTCAGCTGCGGTCTTGCATGCCAGTTCCAGAACGAGACTCAGGACGCTCATGTTCCTGTATGCGACCTTGACGGCTATATCCAGGATGCTCTCGACCTCATCGAGTTCGCCAACGGTGACGTTACTACAGAATGGGGTAAGCTTCGCGCAGAGATGGGTCATCCGGAGCCGTTCAACCTCAAGTTCATCGGTATCGGAAACGAGCAGTGGGGTCCTGAATATCCTGAGCACCTCGAGCCGTTCATCGCAGCTATCCGCAAGGCATATCCTGAGATCAAGATCGTAGGTTCTTCTGGCCCTAATTCAGAGGGAGACCAGTTCGATTTCCTCTGGCCGGAGATGAAGAGACTCGGTGCTGACCTCGTTGACGAGCACTTCTACCGTCCTGAGTCATGGTTCCTTGCACAGGGAGCACGTTATGACAACTATGACCGCAAGGGTCCGAAGGTATTCGCAGGCGAGTACGCATGCCATGGTGCAGGCAAGAAGTGGAACCACTTCGAGGCTTCTCTCCTCGAGGCTGCATTCATGACAACAATCGAGCGTAATGCCGATATCGTCCACATGGCTACATATGCACCTCTCTTCGCTCATATCGAAGGATGGCAGTGGAGACCAGACCTCATCTGGTTCGACAACCTCCGCAGCATGAAGTCATGCAGCTGGTATGTGCAGAGACTTTATACTCAGTACCAGGGTACCAATGCATTGGCACTCACTGATATGAACGGTGTGAACATCACAGGTGCAGAAGGTCAGAACGGCCTCTTCGCAAGCTCAGTATACGATGCTGAGAAGAATCAGGTATATATAAAGGTCATCAACACATCTGATGCAGCCCAGCCTGTAAAGATCAATTTCGAGGGTCTCAAGAAGAAGGAAGTCCTCAAGGGAGTGGAGGCTGTAAGCTACCATTCTGATGATCTTGACGCAGACAATACTCTTGACGAGCCTACCAAGATCGTTCCTCAGACTGCTCCTCTCAATTTCGAGGGCAAGGCTCTTGAGGTGACAGTGGCTCCGAAGACATTCATGGTTTATGTTCTTCAGAAATAACATATACTAACCAAATAAACAACTAAAACCATTAATCATGAAAATCAAATCTTTGATTTTAAAGGCGCTCGCCGCTGCTGCATTCGTGGCATCGGTTTCAGTCAGCTGTTCGGAGATATCTTTCATAGATATCAATCCGCCTGCTGACCTTCAGAGCAAGATCGACTCAATTCAGGCATTGAAAGATGCCATGAACACTGGAGACAAGACTACGATCGATATCGCAGTTGCAGAAGTAGGTGCCAAGGATTACACCTCTGGATGGTGGGTGGATTTCTCTCAGTACTTCGTTGTACCTCAGGGAAAGTGCCTCACAGTAAAATTCATCAACCACAACGGTACTCTTGACGGAACCGGTACAGGCAACAACTGGAGCAACTGGAACATGTGCGTCGCTTCAGGCGAGCGTGATTCGGACGGCTATACCGAGTTCTTCGTTCTTCGTTCGGATGCTTACGGATGGGGTAACGGTGACTACAACGGAGCCATGATCGGTATCGATTATCCTGACACTGACGGAGACGGCGACATCTGGAATGACTTCAAGAGACATCTTGACGGTGCTTCAGTAGAAATGCAGATCGACTATGCGACAGCAGGAACAGTATTCCTTACAGCAGTTCATACTTCAGTTGATGGCGTAGTCCTCACTGAGACATACGAGCAGCCTGTTACAGGCCCTTCTGTCACTGCTTTCCTTATCGCGGACGGAAGCTTCATGGAGGTGAAGGAGGCTTATCTCGAGCCATCGAAGATTCTCGAGATTCCTGATGAAATGGCTACTTCGATTACAGTTACAGGTACTCCGGCAGCGCTTGAACTTGGAAACACCGATTTCTGGGGTGATGCTGTTGCTACAGTTACATTCGCAGACGGCGCAACAGCTGTTGCAGATACAGCTGACATGACTTTCGTTGTTCCAGATCTTTCGACAGTGGGTGAGAAGACAATCATCTACTCTTACAGCAAGACAAAGCAGGGCAACTACGGCAAGGCTGTAGCCGGTACATATTCACTCAATGTCATCAACCCTGTAAAGAGTATGGAAATTACTGCTGCTCCATCATATCCTAAGTATTATGTATATGATGCACCGGTAGCGTTTGATCCAACAGGCCTTGTGGTTACAGCGACATATGCTGATGAGACTACAGGCATCATTGACAATTCTATGCTTACTTTCGGTGCTGTTCCTGCAGATGGAACTCAGGAAGTTGAAGTTACTTATGTAGGTTCATCATCTACAGTGACTATCAAATGTCCGATAGAAGTTGTACAGGGTACAGATGCAGTGGGAGTTTCAGACTGCTCTACCGGTTGGTGGACAGACTGGTCTGCCGATATCCCTGTTCCTTCAGGTGAGACAGTTTCATATAATGTATATCAGTATTCAAGCTGCGGATCTAACTGGCATTGTACAGATGTGATTCTCCGTAAGGCAGACCTTACAGAGAACGCGGTAGTACGTCTGGATAACTTCGGCTGGGGTGGCGGTTATGATGGTAATGCCAACCTTGTTCTTGAGAGTAACTGGAACTGGGATACATTCCTTGCCGGTCTTAATCGCGCAGACATCAAGATAACAGTTACCAACAATGGTGATAATACTGCAGATATCCGCTATGATGTGACCTATATCAATGGAGAGACTCATTTCCAGAGCTATAAGGGTATCGTAGTAGACAGTGCAGACCTTAACTGCTGTCTTACATGTGAGGCCGCATACGCAGTGATATACTAATCTAAAGACCATTACATCATGAAACATAATTTTGTAAAGATAGCACTTTGCAGCCTTTTGGCAGCTGCTCCATTTGCAGCTGTGACTGCATCAGCAGCTTCTGTAGAGGCTCAGCAGGCTGACAATGTGACAATCAAAGGACAGGTAGTCGATGAAAGCGGCTATCCGGTTCCAGGTGTAGGTGTCCTCGTGAAGGATTCCACCATCGGTACAACAACAGACCTTGACGGTCTTTTCACTCTCAATGTTCCTGCAAATGCAGTAGTTGAGTTCGTGTCTGTAGGTTTCGAGTCTCTTGAAATCGCCGTAAACGGCAGAGGTGACCTCGGAACAATCACAATGAAGACTTCAAACACTCTTCTTGACGAGCTCGTAGTCGTAGGTTACGGTTCGCAGCGTAAGGTAGACCTCACAGGTTCTGTAGCTATCGTTGACGCAGACGAGATGAAGAAGGTTTCTCACTCGAACATCTCGACAATGCTCGAGGGTAAGGTTGCCGGTGTGCAGATCACTTCTGACGGTCAGCCGGGTGCAGACCCTTCAGTACGTATCCGCGGTCTGGGAAGCTTCGGAAGCACAGCTCCTCTCTACGTGATCGACGGTGTGCCTATGGGTACTACAATCCGCGACTTCTCTCCAAACGACATCGAGACTATCCAGGTCCTCAAGGATGCATCTGCAGCTGCGATCTACGGTTCACGTGCAGCTAACGGTGTGGTTATCATCACTACAAAGAGCGGTAAGAAGGATCAGCCTATGAAGGTTGACTATCGTGGCTACATGGGTGTTGACCGCATCAAGGATGGCGTATATGAGGTGATGGATGCAACTCAGTATGGTGACTATGTCCGCATGGCATTCGCAAACAGCGGCATGGAGGCTCCTGCAGGCTACCAGATCGGCAATCCTCTCTATCTTGATCCTAACGAGATCAATACAGACTGGTTCAACGAGGTGTTCAAGACAGGTATCCGTCAGAACCACAACGTAAACATTTCAGGCGGTGGTGCGAACAATACTTATAACGTAGGTCTCGACTACTTCAGCCAGAAGGGTACACTCGAGGGTGCAGGTCCTAACTACGACCGTTTCACAGTCCGCGTGAACAACACAATGGACGTGAAGTTCCTCAAGCTCCGCACAGGTGTAGTATACAGCCACAGCATACAGGACAATATGGCCCTTTCAAATGCCAACGAGTATGTACAGGGTCTCTACGGACAGCAGTTCCCGATCATGGCTTCCGCTCTCCTCATGCCGCCTAGCATCAAGGCTTATGACGAGTCTACATGGTGCCTCGACGACAAGCTCGGTGCAGCTTCAGGCTATTCATACGATGCATATGGTTATGGTACATACTACTCTAACCAGCATGGTGACATCCGTATGCAGAACCCTCTTCTCACAAACAACCTCCTTGAGAGAAATTCAGTTGTCGACCGTATCGTTGCTACAGGATCAGCTAATCTCGACCTCCTCGGAATGTTTGGTGTAAAGAGCGACAATCACAGCCTTTCATACAACCTCAACCTCTCGTACAGCCGTACATATGCAAAGGACTTCACATTCATTCCAGCATTCATCGTGAGTGAAACTAACTACCTTGCAAAGACAAACGAGACCCTCAACCAGGGTTACCGTTCATATACTGACGGCCTCATCGAGAACTTCGTGACTTATGACGGAAAGATGGGCAAGCACCATCTCAACGTAGTTGCAGGTCATACATTCCAGCGCGAGAGCTACCATAACCTTACAGGTATCGGTACAACAATGCCTGAGCCTTACTACCTCCAGGTAGGAAACGCTGAGACAAGAAACGCTTCAAGCTATGAGAGCGAGCATGTCCTCACATCTTACATCGGCCGTATCAACTACGACTATGGTGAAAGATATCTCTTCCAGGCTACTGTACGTCGTGACGGTTCAAGCCGTCTTTCAAATGACGGACGTTGGGGCTGGTTCCCTTCAGCATCACTCGGATGGCGTATCGACAAGGAGCCTTTCTTCAATGTTGATCCACAGCTCGTAAGCCTCCTCAAGCTTCGTGCTTCATATGGTGTGCTCGGTAACGAGAACATCGGTGACTACCAGTTCATGGCTACAATGGCACGTGGAAACTACACCTACAGCTTCAATGGCGACAAGGTGACAGGTTCAGCAATCTCTGACTATGTCAACACTGCCATCAAGTGGGAGAAGAAGAAGACTCTCGACGTAGGTCTCGACTACGCTATGTACGGCGGTAAGCTCGAGTTCAATGCAGACTGGTACAGATCTGTTTCTGAGGATCTCCTCTACAGCGTTCCTGTTCCTGCAGAGGCTGGTGCTACAAACGGTACCGTTACAATGAATGCAGCTACAATGGTCAACTCAGGTCTTGAGTTCGCGCTTGCATGGCATGACTATGGTCATGACCTCAAGTATGACATTTCTGCAAACCTCACTCTTCCAAAGAACAAGGTTACTTCACTCGGCATGGGTGAGTCAAAGCGTATCGACGGTGACTGCATCACAATGGTGGGCAGCGAGGTAGGTCAGTTCTACGGCTATGTTTACGAAGGAATCTTCCAGAGCCAGGATCAGATCGACAACCGTATCAACGAGGAAGGTCTTCACGTGAACCAGAACGGAGCACAGCCAGGTGACGTAGCTTACAAGGATATCAACAACGACGGTGAGATCACAGCAGACGACCGTACAATCCTCGGAAGCGGTATGTCTAAGGTTCAGTTCGGTCTCAGCTTCCGTCTCGAGTACAAGGGCTTCGACCTCAATGTCTCTACATTCGGTGCAGCCGGATACAAGGTGATGGACTTCATCGACAGAACTCTCCGCGGATCATATGGTGCTACAAACAAGAGCGTTGATCTCGTGAATGCATGGACACCGGAGAATCCAAGCACAACAGTTCCAAGGGTATACTGGGCAAGTACAGGTTCTATCACAAACGACATGTTCAGCTCACGTTTCCTCCAGAACGGTGCATATTGGAAGATCTCTAACGTAGAGCTCGGCTACAACCTCCCTGACAAGTGGTTCAAGGACGTTATCAGTGGCGTACGCGTATATGTATCAGGTCAGAACCTTGCTACAATCTCTAAGTACAGAGGATATAACATCGACTTCGCAGGCGGTACATTCACTCCTGGATACAACTACTGTTCATATCCTACTCCAATGACTTTGATGTTCGGTGTAAACCTTTCATTCTAAGAGTTCAAACTTCTAATACGTAAATGATTATGAAAAAAACAGCAATAATTCTGTCGGCGTTTGCGGTTGTTCTGGGAATGGTATCCTGCAACAAGGAGCTCGAACTCAGAAACCCTAACAATCAGACAACATATGAATTCGGTGACACAGAGTCAGAGCTCCAGGAAGCTGTGATCTCATGCTACAACCGAATCCGCCTCGAGGGTACATTCGCCCGTGTAGGTTATACAATGGACGCAGTCCGTGGTGACGAGATCTGGAATGCTTCTCAGATCTGGTATCTCCCTTATGACAACCTCAACATCTCGGCAGGTGGTGATGACATCGGAACACAGTGGATCTGGCGTGACTGCTACCATGTTGTGAACCGTTGTAACTTCGTTCTCCAGAAGGTCGAGACTGTGACCCTCAAGGAGCAGGCTTACAAGGAGATCAAGGGTCAGGCGCTCTTCCTCAGAGCACTTGCATATTATACTATCGCAACTTACTACCAGACAGCTCCTCTCTTCAACGATTACGCTCAGTATTCGTCTATGGAGACAATGTATGCTCCTTGCGTATCTCAGGACGAGCTCTTCGACCAGATCGATGCAGACCTCGTTGAGGCCATGCAGATCCTTCCTTCACGCAACGATGGCGGTGAATGGGCTGGCGGACGCGCTACTTGCGGTTCAGCTGCAGGTTACTATGCACGTTCACTCATGTTCCGTCATAAGTTTGAAGAGGCTCTTGTAGTGCTCAAGGATATCATCGCAGGCAAGTATGGTTCATACAAGCTCATGGCTGACTATGGTGACAACTTCCGCGAAGGCGCTGCCGAGAACAATGAGGAGAGCCTTTTCGAGGTTCAGTATCTTGACTATGGAAAGGGCGGTTCAGATGAGGAGTGGACTCCTGTGAACATTTCTTCAAATGCTACCCAGGGTCACGCTGTAGAGTCTAACTACGCTCCTAATATGTTCGGTAGCTGGGCTGACCTTGCTGTATCTCCATGGCTTTACAACCTCTTCAAGGCTGAAAGATGTACTGACGGTACTCTCGACCCAAGACTTTACTGGACAATCGCTTCTTATGAGCCTGAGTATGACATCTACACAGGTGGAAAGAATGCAGGTTATCCAGGTGGTAACGACCCACGTTGCAATGTCATCTATCAGACTCCTGTAACAGCAACTCCTAACACAAACAACACCAACGGAGGTTTCTCTTCTGCGAAGTGGACTTATGCACGTCAGGATGTATGCTCGACTATCGTTACAGGTCTCCATTGCGGTATCAACCTCCGTATGATGCGTTACTCTGACGTACTCCTTCGTGCGGCTGAGTGTATCAACGAGATCGAGGGCCCTACAGCAGAGGCTATCGGATACATCAACCAGGTACGTAACCGTGCGGGTCTTGCAAACCTCGAGCTTTCTGACTTCGGTTCAGCTGACAAGCTTTTCGAGCAGATCGCGAATGTGGAGCGTCCGAAGGAATTCGGTTGTGAGAACGGTCGTGGTATCGACCTCATCCGCTGGGGCTTCTTCTATGACAACGGCCGTATGGCTCAGCTCAAGGATCATGGTAACTATGTTCTTGACGGAACACCGAATACCACTTATCCTGTTGAGAATCCTACCGGTTCGACATTCCAGTACTATCAGCCAGGTCACGAGTATTTCCCTATCTATCAGGGTACTCTTAACGCAAACCTCAACCTTGGTGCGGGTAACTCAGCAAATACCAACACTGACAACTCGATTGCATTCAAGGAGAAGTACGGAAACGTCCGTCCTGTAGTTGAACTCTAATCAAGATTTATGAATATGTGGAGACGAAGCGGCTTCCGGAGTCCTTCGTCTCCATTTTTAACCAAGAACGAAATGAGATTTGAAAAACGCTTGGCAAAGGCTCTTCTCGTTGCTGCAGCATTGACAGCAGCATCATGTGAAGATCCTTCGCAGGGAACAGGAATCATTACGGGTCCGGTGGATCCGAATCCGAAACCGCCTGTAACGGAGATGAAGATTCCTGATTATGAAGATGACTATTCTGCCATAGCAGGATGGGGAGATCATAATAAATGGAATCTTGCGAACGTGCATGACCCGTCGATAACATATTACGACGGTTATTATTATATGTACTGCACGGATGCATCATATGGAAATGAACATCTCAAGGCTACTACCGGCCGTCATTTCCCTGGAAAGCGTTCCAAGGATCTCGTGAACTGGACATATGTTCCGGGCCCGATGAACGATGCTCCTGCATGGGTGGCGGACTCTCTCAATGCCATCCGTAAGCGCATGGGAGTGCCTGCAATCGAGAAGAACAAGATCTCATACGGATATTGGGCTCCGGTGGTAAGGGAAGTTGACGGAAAGCTCCGCATGTACTATTGCATCGTCGTCAACAACAGCATCAAGACAGGAGGAACCTCGTTCGACGGCAGCTGGACGGAGCGTGCATTCATCGGAATGTGCGAGTCCACCGATCCTGCAAGCGGAAAATGGGAAGACAAGGGTTATGTGACATGTTCTTCCAGCGACCGCGGCCGGGACGGATGGAAACGCCCGAACGAAAACAACTGGGACGGTTATTTCTATTATAATGCCATCGACCCGACATATCTTGTTGACGATCCATCCGGAAAGCACTATCTCATCTATGGTTCATGGCACAGCGGCTTTGCTCTTCTTGAGATCGATCCTGAAAGCGGCAAGCCTGTAAACGCCCCTCTCGGCAACCCATGGGCAGACTCAGTCGAGGATCTGACTGCACGTTATGGCATACGTGTCGGCACCCGTACGGCAGGTTCGCGCTGGCAGGGCAGTGAGGCTCCGGAAATCATATACAAGGACGGATATTATTATCTGTTCATGGCATACGACGGTCTTGATGTACCATATAACACACGCGTGGTACGAAGCGATAAGATAGAAGGACCATATTATGACATCACCGGACGCAACTTCACGAACGGTCGCGGTGACTGTTATCCTATCGTCACTCATCCATACAGATTCAACTACAGTCACGGATGGGTCGGAATCGCCCATTGCTGCGTGTTCCAGGAGCGTAACGGAGACTCATGGTTCTACAGTTCACAGGGGCGCCTTCCTGCAAATGTAGGAGGAAATGCACACAGCAACGCCATCATGATGGGTCACGTTCGCCGTCTGGTGTGGTGTCCTGCTTCTGCTGACGAACCGGATAATCTCTGGCCTATCGCCCTTCCTGAGCGTTACGCGGGCATTCCTGACGATCCGATCACAAAGGAAGAGCTTGTAGGTTCATGGGAGCATATCAATCTTGCATATAAGTATGCAGAGCAGCAGAAATCCAAGGAACTTGTCCTGAAGGCAGACGGAACAATGGTCGGAGCCCTCAAGGGAACATGGACATTCGATGCTGCAAAGAAATGGCTTACCTTCGATGTCGACGGAAAGAAGACAGTCGTCTGTGTCGAAAGAGAGGCCGACTGGGAAGCTACACCTCGTTGTGCTACTATAGTATATGCCGGCACTGAAAAGTCCCTTAATGCCACATGGTGGGGCAAGAAGGTCCAGTAGTCTTAATTTAACATCAAGATTTATGAAAAACATTCTCCTGACACTCTGCCTTCTGGCAACTATCACTATCTCTGCACAGCCACGCGGCCCGCAGAGAGGAACTGAATTCGAATATCCGGATGCACATGATCCGGTAGCGGCATTCTGCGACGGACGCTATTATGTATTTACCACAGGCATGGGAATCATGTCGTCGGAAGACCTCGTCAAATGGCGTTTTGAAGGACGCGTTCTTGATGATATACCTCAGTGGGCAGCTGACAAGGGCTTCAAGGGCATGCCTTGGGCTCCTGATGTATTCTATCATGACGGTACTTATTATGTGTACTATTCATACTCACATTTCGGCAAGAACATCTCTGCCATCGGTGTAGTGACCAACAAGACCCTTAACCCTGAGTCTCCTGATTACAAGTGGGAGGACAAGGGCATGATCGTCGAGTCGATCCCCGGAAGGGACGAGTGGAATGCCATTGATGCGAACGTCATCATGGATGAGAGCGGTGAGGCATGGCTCTCGTTCGGTTCTTTCTGGCGCGGACTCAAGATGTTCAAGCTTGACCAGACCCTCACACGCATGGCTGAGCCGCAGGTATGGTTCCCTATCTGCCGTCGTCCTGAAGGAACTGCCGAGGATACATCCAAGACAGATACAGCAGTGACAGCAGACCCTAGAGGAAAGGATTTCGATGCCGGTAACGGTGCTGTAGAGGCTCCGTTCATCTTCAAGCATGGAGATTACTACTATCTCTTTGCTTCATATGACCTCTGCTGCCGTGCAGAGAAGAGCACATACAACGTAGTCGTAGGTCGCTCTAAGGAGGTTACAGGCCCATATTTCGACAAAGACGGAGTATCGATGATGAACAGCGGAGGAACGACTGTAGCCAAGGGTAACGAGCAGTTTGCCGGTGTAGGTCATTGCTCGGTATATACATTCGGAGACAAGGATTACATCTTCATGCACGGATATGACAAGAATGAAGAATATCGTTCGAAACTTCTCGTCCGCGAACTCACATGGTCGGAAGACGGATGGCCGATCGTAGTTCTCTAATGTCATTCCGAATATCTCTGACTTATCATTCTGAGCGAAGCGAAGAATCTTTACTATATTTGCAGTCTGAATTTCAGACTGCATTTTTTTATGGCAAAAAAGACCGTCTTCATCACCGGAGCCACCGGCAACATGGGCTGGGCAGGTTTTCAGGAACTATATGCCCGCAGAGAGCGTTTCGACATAAGGATTCTTGCGCGCGACAGCAAGAAGAACCGCAAGAAGCTTGCACCATATCTCGACGATTCATCAGTAACGGTGGTGTGGGGCGACCTTATGCGTTATGAGGATGTCCTTGCAGCTGTCAAAGGGTCAGATTATGTCCTTCATGTCGGAGGGATGGTGTCTCCGGCTGCGGATTACTATCCTGAGAAGACACTCAAGGTCAATATAGGCTCTGCTGAGAATGTTGTCAAGGCGGTCATGGAACAGCCGAATGCATCTGAGATCAAGGTGGTCTACATCGGTTCCGTAGCCCAGTACGGTGACAGGAATCCTCCTCACCACTGGGGCTGTGCTTCCGAGCCGCAGATGCCGGCCAAATTCGACATGTATGCGCTTTCAAAGATCCGTGCTGAACAGATATTTGCTTCTGCAGGACTCAAATATCTTGTTTCTCTGCGTCAGAGCGGCATCCTCTATCCCGGCATCCTGAGCGTAGTCAATCCCACTGCCTTCCATGTGCCTATGGGAGGAGTGCTGGAATGGGCTACCATAGAAGACTCAGGTCGTCTGCTGGCACAGGTCTGCGAAGACTGGGTTTCGGAAGACTTCTGGAACAAGGCCTACAACATCAGCAGCGGAGCACAGTATCGCATGACCAATTATGAATTCATGAACCGTATGCTGTCAGCCCTCGGACTTCCTTCTCCAGAGAAGGTCTTCGAGCCGCAGTGGTTTGCCTTGAAGAACTTCCACGGAATGTGGTACAAGGATGCTGACATTCTGGATGATATCCTCCATTTCAGGGCAAATGTTCCCGTTGATGAATATTTCGCGACCATGAAGTCCAAGCTTCCGTGGTACTACCGTCTTGCCTTTCTTGCCCCAGCCTGGGCTGTCAGGATGTTCATGAAGCCGTTCGCCTTTGAAAAGGGACTTGGTACACAATGGTGGGTTGAAAATGACCCTGAAAAATTCGAGGCATACTACGGTTCTCGCGAAGCATACGAGGCCATCCGTTCATGGGACGACATCCGTCCTGCACCGTTGTCGAAGGAGAGTGCAATGTAAGACATTGACTATTAATACATTATGCATAGACCCTGCTGTCAAAGGAAGGCAGGCTTTTGGGGTAACTCGTTGATTGATACATATATACGTTGCTCTATGAATATAAGAATTCTAGATATATTGGAAGAGACCATGGCCGATGGACCTGGATTCCGTACATCGATATATTGTGCGGGATGCGCCCATCATTGTCCCGGCTGTCATAATCCGCAGTCTTGGGATTTCTATGGGGGCAGGGAAATGTCTGTGCAGGAACTTCTGGACATAGTCAAAGCCGATGAATTTTCAGATGTCACTTTTTCCGGCGGCGATCCACTCTATCAGGTCGAGGCATTCACTGAGCTTGCCCGTCGTATCAAGGAGGAGACCGGCAAGAATATATGGTGCTACACCGGATTTACATACGAGGAAATCCTTGCAGACGAACGTCTGAGCCAGATTCTTCCATATATCGACACATTGGTGGACGGTCCGTTCATTGCCGATCTTCGCGATCCTGAGCTTCATTTCCGCGGCAGCTCGAACCAGCGCATCATCCATCTTCAACCAGGCGATGAAGACCTTATTCCAGGAACAGTACCAACGCTTCCGTACAAATGACAGAAATCTGCTGAAAACTGTCACAAGTGTTCTGATACCGGATTATTAATACCAGATAGCTTTTAATTATATTCGAACGGACGAAAAAAAGAAAAATATTATTTAAATTTGCAGAACATATAGCTTACTCAATAGAGTAATTACGCGTTAACTTTACGTCTTTCATTCTGAAACTTAGGAAATTTCAATGTGGCAAGAAATGTAAAGTTGATGCTCGCGCGTTAGCGTGGGCTTCACTTTGTATTTGTGCCACAGGTATCCTAAGACCTCAGAATGCAGATACAGCAGTTGAGTCCACGTTTTATTTTATACAACTAACTATTATGAAAAAGATTCTAATTCTATTCAGTTGTGTATTTAGCGCGATTGCTGCAAATGCACAGGATGTTCTGGTCATGATGGACGCATCCGAAGTCAATGTTAAAGTCCTGACTGTTGGAAGTAATGAAATCGAATACAAGAAATTTGATGACCAACAGGGTCCGACATACAGAATTCCCCGATCAGAAGTCTTCATAATCAAATATGAAAACGGAATTCAAGAAAAAATCACTGATTTTGAGACGAAACAAAGTGTGAGTGTTGTTTCAAAGCCTGCTGATCAGAGATATGCATTCATAGAACAAGCGAAAGAAGAGTCTAAAGGTGATATACATAAAAAGAACTTGTATCTGACTGCGCAGACATATTTTGGAATGGCTGCGAGCGAGAACAAAAATTATGACTTGTTTTATGCAGGGCTTGACACTGGACTCGATGTTATATTCGATTATTTCCCTAATGTAAAGGCAAGTCACGGTATAGCAGGATCATTAGGATATAATTATAAGTTATATGAAATAAATGACTTGAAGGCTTCTGTTAAGAATTTAGACATTCATTGTGGATATTCTTTGCGCAGTGATGATGAAGGTTTTTATCTTCGTGCATCGTTGTTTCTAAATATTCCTTTAGATACAAATCTTATCACTGGAACTGGCAAAGTCGATGGCGAGGCAAATACACTTATTGGTGCTGATTTAGATTTGGGATGGGATTTTAATTGGCTGACAATCGGAGGCAGAGTGGGTACTAGCTTTAATAGCCAATTTGATATGGGGATATATAATAGAGTACCATACTATCGTTTCTTTATCGGGGTTTTATTTTAGTCAGAATTAAATCAATCAGTGTCATGAAAAAACTTATTACATCTTTATTCATCTGCATTTTAAGTGGAATTTGTGCTTATGCTCAGGATGTTATTTTAATGAAAACTGCTGAAGAATTCAGCGGAAGGGTTATTGAAATCAGCAAATCTGATATTAAATACAGTAAGGCCGGTACCATACATACTATTTCGATAAGTGATATCTTCAGCATCACTTATGAAAACGGAACTATAGAAACATATCAGGATTTGGCTGAAAGGGAGTTTATAAAGCAAACCAATTACGATTCATATCCCTATCCACCGGTAAGCCGTGAGTATAAGGTAGGTGATATATTTGACGAGGGAGGAGTCAGAGGCTTTGTCATACATACAACCGATAATGGCCGTCATGGGTTAATCATGTCTTTTACAGAAAGTGAAGATGACCTGTGTTGGGGAGGATTTTTTAAAAATGGCGAACGAATCGTCAATATCAGAACAGACGCAAGAAGCAGGACAGACGGATGGGAAAACACAAGAATCATCAATGAACTCATTGAAAATACAGAACTCACATGGTACGATTTCCCTGCATTCAGGTTTTGCCGTGAAATGGGTTTTGGATGGTATCTCCCAGCAATTGATGAATTCATGATGATCTACAATCTTTCTGGTGGCATTCCTGAGACCTATTCTGAATATTGTAAAGGTCACGAGACAGTTAAAGAGCTTTTGAAAAGCCTAGGAGTGAAGACTCTGTACGATTTTGATTTCGATGGGTCTTTTATAGATACTCGAGGCTACGCGACATCAACGGAAATTGATGTCGAAAATATATGGTCTCCTTCAGATCCTAAGAATTATAAATATCATCAGAAACAATATATAAAAGGAGAAAAGGAAACAGATAAGACATCTTATGGTCGCTCAGATAAGTATTACGAGCATTATTTTGTAAGAGCTGTGCATAAGTTCTAGCTATAAGAAATAGACAATATCCCTCGGATGTAGGTGAGCGAAGCATATACATATGCTCTTGCGAAGCGAGCTACATCCGAGGGATATTGTCTTGAACTGATTGTTCTATTCGTGTACCACGCGGTCTTTCAGCTCTGCGAGCTTTCCGCCGTTCCATCGGCTGGTGGTTCCGACGAGGTAACCGGTGATGCGCTGGAGCTTGTCGATGTTATGACCTCCGCAGTGAGGGCACTCCACGAGACCTTCCTTTGCATTCTCGAATCCACAGTCCATGCAACGGTTGCGGTTGTGGTTCACTGAGCAGTATCCGATCTCATATTTGTCCATGAGGTCCACGATCTTCATGATGGCCTCAGGATTGTGTGTCGCATCTCCGTCGATCTCCACATAGAAGATATGTCCGCCTCCTGTGAGTGCATGGTAAGGTCCTTCGATCTCTGCCTTGTGCTTTGGAGTACACTTGTAGTATACCGGCACATGGTTGGAATTAGTATAGTAGTCCTTGTCAGTGACGCCTGGGATGATACCGAATTTCTTCTTGTCACCGCGTGTAAAACGGCCGGCAAGGCCTTCTGCAGGGGTTGCGAGCACGCTGTAGTTATGCTTGTATGTCTCGCAGAACTCATTGATCTTGCTGCGCATGAAGGTCACTATGCGAAGTCCGAGTTCCTGAGCCTCTGCCGACTCTCCATGATGCTTTCCGATAAGGGCGATAAGACATTCTGCAAGTCCGATGAATCCGATTCCGAGGGTTCCATGGTTGATCACAGATTCGATGGTATCGTTGTCAGCCAGCTTGTCGCTGTCCATCCAGAGCGCTCCCATAAGGAGAGGGAACTGTTTCTTGAGTGCAGTCTTCTGGAAATTGAATCTCTCATTGAGCTGCTTTGCTGCAATCTCCAGAACGCGGTCCAGCTTCTGGAAGAACTCATGGATCCTGTCTTCCTGATTCTCTATGCCCATGCACTCGATGGCAAGCTTTACAATATTTATTGTTGTGAATGAGAGGTTTCCACGTCCGATTGATGTCTTCGGCCCGAAACGGTTCTCGAATACACGTGTGCGGCATCCCATTGTAGCCACTTCCCACTGATATCTCTTAGGATCATCAGCCTTCCATAGCTCATGGTGGTTGTATGGGGCATCAAGGTTCACGAAGTTAGGGAAGAAACGGCGTGCAGATACCTTGCATGCGAACTTGTAAAGATCATAGTTTCGGTCTTCCGGGAGATAGCTTACTCCGCGCTTCTTCTTCCATATCTGGATAGGGAATATTGCTGTCGAACCGTTTCCTACGCCTTCATATGTGGTGTTGAGAATCTCGCGGATCACGCAGCGACCCTCGGCAGAAGTGTCTGTACCATAGTTGATCGAGCTGAATACCACCTGGTTTCCACCGCGTGAATGAATGGAGTTCATGTTGTGCACAAAGGCCTCCATTGCCTGATGTACACGGCTGACAGTCATGTTGATGGCATGCTGGATCACTCTGTCGTCTCCCTGAATTCCGACAAGATTGCGCTTCAGGTAATCGTCGATAGTGACGTTATAGAGTCTTGAATAATCCTCACCGTTGATCTCACCTATCTTGTCGAGTTCTTCCTGGAATGTCTTCCTTACGAACGGAGCCATGTAGAAGTCAAATGCAGGGATGGCCTGACCTCCGTGCATTTCGTTCTGGACAGTCTCCATGGAAATACATCCGAGGATGCTGGCAGTTTCGATGCGCTTTGCCGGACGTGATTCTCCATGACCCGCGAAGAATCCGTCCTCAAGAATCTTGTCCAGAGGATGCTGGATGCAGGTAAGGCTCTTGGTAGGATAGTAGTCCTTGTCGTGGATATGGATGTAGTTGTTCTTTACAGCCTCCTTGACGTCCTCGGAAAGCAGGCACTCGTCCACGTACGATTTCGTAGACTCTGAAGCGAACTTCATCATCATTCCGGCAGGAGTGTCCGCATTCATGTTAGCATTCTCGCGGGTGATCTCCGTAGCCTGAGCGTCGATGATCTCCTGGAAGATCTTGCGCGAGTTAGCCTTGCGGGCGAGGTTGCGCTGATTACGGTATGCAATGTACTTCTTTGCCACTTCCTTGCGAGGACTGTTCATGAGCTCGTACTCCACCTGATCCTGGATGTCCTCCACACTCATGTTGTCCACATTGATCTTCGAGATAGCAGAAGCGATCTCGGCAGCGAGAACGATGTCCTCTCCCTCTTCGGTCACATTCATGGCCTTGAGGATGGCATCAACGATCTTTCTATTATCAAAAATGACGACTCTTCCGTCGCGCTTCACTACATGCTTTACCATAACTGTATGAGAGTCAATCCGACCGGACCCTTTACCCTTAAAGGTCCGTCGACAGGTTTATATCTTAATGATTCCGCTGTCTCATGAGACTTGTTCGGGACAGCACGACAAATATATATCAAAACATTTTAATATCCTAGCGAAAGTTATCAACAAGAAATAAACAACCCTGCTAACGTTTTGGTTAACAGGGTTATACATATTTGATAAATTTTAGTTTTTCTAAATGAACTGAAATTTAACCGACCAGCCATACGAGCACATGGCGGTCGAAGATCATATATTCGAGTTCGAAATCCTCCTCGTGCTCATCCTTGTGTATGAAGGTAGCTTCAAGCTCGCCTTCCTTGCGTACATTGAACTTCTCTACCTCGATCTGCTCGGCGAAGATTACGCGGTTCTGAGACATTCTCTTGAATATGGCCTCTTTTGCGCACCAGTAGATGGCAAGCTGCTCGTTTCTCTTCTCCTTCTCGAGATCGTCTATCTCATCTTCAGAAAGAGCCTTCTTCTCGACAACCGAGAAATCCCTGTCGAGAGACTCGATGTCGATACCGAGTTCGTCATCGTCGCTGATGATGATCGCCACATACTTGTCGGTATGAGTGATGCTGATGTTTGTGACGCTGTTCTCAAGGTAAGGCTTGCCGTTGTCATGGTGGTTGAGGTACATCTTCTCCTCGAACACTTCGTTCAGGAGAGCGCGTACAGCAAGCTTCTGCCTTCTGTGGTTCTCGTCTCTGTAAAGAGATATCTCTTCAAGTTCATCTGTAGGAACGGAAACAAGATTACGTAGCTCATCTTCGGATTCCGTGACCTGCCATACGGCGATTTCCGCCTTGTTGTCGAGTTTCTTTCTTAAATATAGTGCCATATATAAATGATGTTCTATGAGTGTGTGGAACTTGGAGTGCCTATATACGACAGTCCCGTGCGTGCAGACCATGCACACACAGAAAACGCCTCCTGACTGTCGCCGGAGGTGCCGCTCATAATCATATAAATGTTGTTGGACAACGGATCGTCAGAAGTCTGATCCGCGGCAATCTGCTGATTATTTACTATAGGACTGGGAGGTTCCACTGTCTAAATAACTAATAATTAGACTGCAAAGATAATAAAGACTTTTGATATCTGAAAATATTTTACGTCTGAGGATGGGGCGTGTGTCATTAAGCCTGATATTTTGATATGCAACGCGCCGACGAATGAATAAATTTATTATATTTGCCAAGATTTGAAACTAAATGTTAACATTATAGATTTATTATGGAATTTTTGACTAACGACAAGCTCGTGATCGTAGGTGCCGGTGGCGCTATCGGATCAAACATGGCTCAGACAGCTCTCATGCTCGGCCTTACTCCAAACATCTGCCTTTATGACATTTATGGTCCAGGCGTAAACGGTGTTGCAGAGGAACTTTATCACTGCGCATTCGAGGGTGCGAACATCACATGGACAACTGATCCAGAAGAGGCTTTCACAGGCGCTAAGTACATCATTTCATCAGGTGGAGCTCCTCGTAAGGAGGGTATGACTCGTGAGGATCTTCTCAAGGGTAACTGCCAGATCGCTGCTGAGTTCGGTGACAACATCAGAAAGTATTGCCCAGATGTAAACCACGTTGTAGTAATCTTCAACCCTGCTGACGTGACAGCTCTCACAGCTCTCATCCGCTCAGGTCTCAAGCCAAGCCAGCTTACTTCACTTGCTGCTCTCGACTCGACTCGTCTTCAGTCAGCAATCGCCAAGGAGCTCGGAGTTCCACAGTACAAGGTAGAGAACGCTCGTACTTATGGTGGTCACGGTGAGGCAATGGCTGTATTCGCATCTAAGATTACAGTTGACGGCAAGCCGCTCGCAGAGTACAACATTCCTGAGGACAAGTGGGCTGAAATCAAGCACGCTACTATCCAGGGTGGATCGAACATCATCAAACTTCGTGGCCGTTCATCATTCCAGAGCCCATCTTATCAGTCAGTTCTTATGATTCAGGCTGCAATGGGTGGTCCTCAGTTCAACTGGCCTGCAGGATGCTATGTAAACACTGAGAAGTATCAGAATGTCCTCATGGCAATGCCTACAGTAATCGATGCAACAGGTGTTCACTTCGGTGAGGTCGAGGGTACAGCAGAGGAGATCGCTGCTCTCGACGCATCTTACGCACACCTTCAGGTTATGCGTGACGAGATCATCAACCTCGGCATCATTCCGCCAGTATCAGAGTGGAAGACTATCAATCCTAACCTCTAATCGGTCGTTTGATCGAGAATATATCCCTTTCAGGCATTGTCCTGAAGGGGATTTTTCAGTTTTAGGGCTTAAAAATCAAGAAAAATGCAAATTTTTGTAAAAAAGTTTTGCACTTTTATTTTTTGTGCCTATATTTGCAATCCCAAATGAAAGGGAAACCAATAATCGGGGTGTGGCGCAGTTGGCTAGCGCATCTGGTTTGGGACCAGAGGGTCCTGTGTTCGAGTCACAGTACCCCGACTTATTCAGAAAGCAACTACTTGTAATTCAAGTGGTTGCTTTTTTCGTTATATGGTTCTGAGAAAAATGTAAATATTTTGCTATATTTACGCAGTGAATCCGATATTCTTCGATAAGTAACATTTAAAAATAAAAGTCATGAAATTCAATCTCACCCTCGTGTTGGCTCTTGCGGCAGCTCTTGTTTCCTGCACAAGCAACACTCAGGTCGGAGTCATTACAGAACCGACAAGTGCCACAACAAATTTTCCTGGATCCGAGTATCCGAAGATCAATCCTGACCTAAGCGCCGTTTTCCGCAATGATATGCCGGATGCTCACGCTGTTTCGGTGAATGTGGGCGGCAAGAACTATGAAATGGTGAAAGGAGAAGACGGAATATGGGAAGTTACTACAGACCCTCTCGTGCCAGGTTTCCATTATTACACTATGAATGTGGACGGCAAGCGTATTGCGGATCCTAACAGCCGTCAGTACTTCGGCTCATTCTACTGGTCAAGCGGTATTGAAGTTCCTGAAGCAGGTGTAGACTACTATCTTGAGAAGGACGTTCCGCATGGTGCGATAGAGATTGTAAGATACGATTCGAAGTTGACAGCCGCTGTCAGAGAATGTTATGTATACCTTCCTCCTCAGTATATTTCTGAGCCTGATCGTCGTTTCCCTGTGCTTTATCTCATGCACGGTGCCGGTGAGAATGAGACAGGTTGGGCTACCCAGGGTATGATGCGTGACATAATGGACAACCTCATAGCAGCAGGCGAGTGCGAGCCTATGATCATAGTATGTGAGCATGGTGTAGCACAACTCGCAGGCGTAGAGCCCGCTGGCGGCTTCAACCTCTTCAATTTCGATGCTTTCGAGAAAGTTATGGTAGAGGAGTCTGTGCCTTTCTTCGATTCACACCTGCGTACGCTTACAGACCGTGACAACCGCGCTATCTGCGGTCTTTCTCTCGGTGGTTTCCAGTCATATACTATAGGTCTGAACCATCCTGACCTCTTCGGATGGATCGGCGGATTCAGCGGTTCGGGCCGTGGTCCTGGCGACCGTCGTGATGCAGAGATGTATCCGAAATCACTCAATGATGACTATCATCTTCTTTATATAAGCATCGGAACAGATGAGCCTGCAGGCATGTATCAGGGTATTTATGACCTTCATGTGGCTTTGGACAATCTTGGTGTGAACCATGTATATTACGAGTCTCCTGGTACAGGTCATGAATGGCTCACATGGCGTCGTTCACTCCACCAGTTTGCACCGATGCTTTTCAAGTAAGATATGATACAGGCAAAAGGAATAGAAAAATCATTCGGTCAGCTCAAAGTCCTGAAAGGTATTGATTTCTCTGCGGATAAATCGGAGGTCGTGTCCATTATGGGCGCTTCCGGTGCAGGAAAGTCGACACTGCTTCAGATTCTTGGCTCTCTTTCGACTCCAGATGCAGGTTCTCTTGTCATTGACGGGATCGATGTCTTTTCACTTGGCAGCAAGGCTATGGCAGAATTCAGGAACCGGAAGATAGGCTTTGTCTTCCAGTTCCACCATCTTCTGCCGGAGTTTACCGCTTTGGAGAATGTCATGATTCCGGCGTTCATCGCAGGCCGTTCCAGAAAGGATGCAGAAGCTGCGGCTAAAGACTTGCTTACAGATCTTGGTCTGGCCGAGCGATTTGCTCACAAGCCTTCCGAGCTTTCCGGAGGAGAGCAGCAGAGAGTCGCCATTGCCAGGGCTCTCATCAATAATCCTTCTGTTCTTTTTGCAGATGAGCCATCCGGAAATCTTGATTCAAGGACCAAGGAGGAACTCCATAAGCTTTTCTTCACTTTGAGGGATAAATATGGTCAGACCATAATAATCGTGACACATGATCCGGATCTCGCAAAGATGTGTGACAGGTCATTATATATGGTAGACGGACAGTTTGTATGAGTGTCTTCAGATTCAAGAAATTCGAGGTAGTCAACGAGAAGAGCGCCATGAAGGTCAATACCGATGGCGTTCTTCTTGGTGCTGTCATGACCATTGCACCTACAGATCTCCGTCTTCTTGACATAGGCACCGGTACTGGTACTATAGCCTTGATGGCTGCTCAGCGCCTGTCTGCGGCCTCGGAACGGGCAAATGACAAGGGATATGCTCTAGTGCAGGCCATCGACATAGATGAGGCGTCTGCGACAGAGGCTGGAGTAAATTTCAGGAATTCTCCGTGGCCCGATATGCTTCAGGCCTTCCATACATCCCTTGACGGTTTCATTGAAACTTCAGGTGATTGCAAGTATGACCTGATATTCTCGAATCCTCCTTATTTCGAGGACTCCCTGAACGCGCCCGAGGAACGCCGTAACAATGCCAGACATACTTCTACCGGACTTTCATATAGGGAGATTCTGGATTTTGCGGCAGACCGTCTGTCGGAGAACGGACGTGTATCATTCGTGCTTCCTTCTGAAACAGAAAATTCCCTCTGCCGCCATGCAAGGATGAGCGGGCTGCATCTTTTCCGTATTGTCCGGGTGCGTACCGTGCCCAGAAAGGCTCCCTCGCGTATAATTGCAGAGTTTTCCCGGATCCGTACCGATCTTCCTGAAGATGTGATCCTTACAATACAGAATGAGGGAAAGTATACTCAAGAGTATCTTTCCCTCACCCGTGATTTCTATCTGTTCGCCTGATTATCTCATCATGGCGCCAGGACCTCCCTGGAGTCTTCTGATCTGGTTTCTTCTGAATTTCTCCTCGCCGATGTAAAGCTTGGCAACCTTGTTTTCCGGGAGAACCTTGCGGTATTTCGCCGCTGCCTTGCTTTCTACGCTTCTCTGCTTCTCCAGTGCGGCCAGATAATTGTCCAGAAGCTTTGATGCGTCTTTTCCTGCATTCACTGCATCTTCCAGAGCCTTGTAGTTCTTGAATACGTTGGCTACGGCATCGTTCAACTCCTTGTTCACTTCATTGTATACCGGCCAGAAAGCCTGAGCTTCTTCAGGAGTCATGCCTGTCTCCATTGTCAGGAAGGCGATCTTTTCGCTCATCATCCTGTCTCTCCAGTCATTCTGTCCATATGCTGCCGTGCTGAAGATAGCAGCGATTACGAAAGAAACTAAAAATATCTTTTTCATATATATTCTATTTTGAAAGTTCAATTTCTTCAGCGCTGATACCACAATAAATAAGATACTCGATGATGTCTTCGTCAGCAAGTCCGGCATCTGCAATCTGATCCATCTCATAATATTCCGTATTCGCCATGGTTGTTGAGAATACCAGGAAGTCTTCCTGTGTGAGATCGTCATACGGCGTGCTCTTCTTCAGGAAGATTGTTCCGACCGTTACAAGAAATACGAATACGGCTGCGATGGAAACGTATGGTGCCAGCCTTGCAGCAAGTGTAACCTGCTGCTTTTCATATGGCTTCATCTGCGACTTGAATGTGTCGAAATAGCCTTCAGGAACGCTGTAAGGCTGCTTGCGCAAATCTTTGTTTTCTGCCAATATGTCTCTGCCAATTTCTTTCATATGCTTGTTAGACACAATTTTATGTAAATGGTTTATAATGACTTGTGATTTTTCAGAACATTTTCTGCAATTCTTCCTTTATCTTGTTGTAGGCATGATGGTATGATGCCTTAAGCGCTCCTACCGATGTGTCGGTAATTTCCGAGATGTCTTCATATTTCATTTCTTCGAAATATCGCAGACTGAAGACGATTCTCTGTTTTTCCGGCAGCCTCTGGATGGCCTTGTGAAGTTCTCTTTGGAGATGATCGCCGTTGAAGTGGACATCTTCGTCTATTTTCCGTTCCAGGATTCCGGATGCGGAATCGAGGGAAACGAGAGCCTTGAATTTCTGTTTCCGGAGATGATTAAGTACTTCGTTGGTCGCTATCCTGTAAAGCCAGGTGTAAAGTCTTGCGTCGCCTCGGAAAGTCGGCAGTGCGGCCCATATCTTGATGAATATGTCCTGAAGAAGGTCATTTGTGTCTTCGTGTGAACATAGAAAACGGCGCACGTGCCAGTAAAGTCTTTCGGTGTAGGCGTCTACAATGCCCTTGAAAGCCTCTTCCTGCCGTCCGCAGTCGTACAATTCTATGATCCTTTCGTCAGTCACAGTAATTAAGACACGTATAAACCGTGATGGATTAAAACAAAAATAGAGAAAAATTTTCTTAATTTACTATCTTTGCACCGATTATATATATAAGATGAAGAATACAAGAAACTTTTGCATCATTGCGCATATCGATCATGGAAAAAGTACCCTCGCCGACAGAATGCTCGAGGTTACTGACACATTGAATGCGCGTGATATGGAGAATCAGGTCCTTGACTCGATGGACCTTGAGAAAGAGAAGGGCATCACGATCAAGAGCCACGCCATCCAGATGGATTATATGTACAAGGGCGAGAAGTATACTCTCAACCTTATCGACACTCCGGGTCACGTCGACTTCTCGTATGAGGTGTCACGTGCGATCGCTTCATGCGAGGGAGCTCTTTTGGTTGTGGATGCTACGCAAGGTATTCAGGCTCAGACCATTTCAAATCTTTACCTTGCCATCGAGCATGATCTTGAGATCATTCCTGTGCTGAACAAGATCGATGTGGACTCCGCAATGATAGATGTCGTTACGGATCAGGTGGTGGATCTTATCGGCTGCAAGCCGGAGGATGTGCTTCTTGCTTCGGGAAAGACAGGTGATGGCGTCAAGGAGATCCTTGATGCAATCATTGAAAGGATTCCTGCGCCGACAGGAGATCCGGATGCTCCGCTTCAGGCTCTCATCTTCGACTCTGTCTTCAACTCCTTCCGAGGCATCATCGCATATTTCAAGGTTGTGAACGGATCGATCAAGAAAGGAGACAAGGTAAAGTTCTTCAATACAGGCAAGGAATACGAAGCTGACGAAATCGGTGTTCTCAAGATGAAGATGAATCCTCGCGGCGAGATACCATGCGGAAGCGTCGGTTATATCATATCCGGAATCAAGTCGGCTGTCGAAGTGAAGGTCGGTGATACCATCACTCATCTGAGCAGACCATGCTCTGAGGCCATTGCCGGCTTCGAGGAGGTGAAGCCTATGGTCTTCGCCGGTATGTATCCTGTAGAGACTGACCAGTATGAAGAGCTTCGCGCTTCTCTTGAGAAGTTCCAGCTCAATGATGCATCCTTCGTGTTCGAGCCGGAGTCTTCGCTTGCCCTTGGTTTCGGTTTCCGATGCGGATTCCTCGGACTTCTTCACCTTGAGATCGTCCAGGAGCGTCTTTTCCGTGAGTTCAACATGGATGTGATCACTACAGTTCCGAACGTATCATATAAGGTATATACGACACAGGGAGAGGTGCTTGATGTACATAACCCTTCCGGACTGCCGGCTCCGACCCTCATCGACAAGATCGAGGAGCCTTACATCAGGGCGCAGGTCATTTCCAGATCGGATTATTACGGCCCTATAATGAAGCTCTGCCTTGACAAGAGAGGAGTGCTCATCAATCAGCATTACCTTACTTCAGACCGACTGGAGCTCACCTATGAAATGCCGCTTTCGGAGATCGTCTTCGATTTCTATGACAAGCTCAAGTCTATTTCAAAGGGTTATGCTTCGTTCGACTACCATGTCATCGGATTCAAGGAAGCAAAGCTAGTGAAGCTTGACATCCTTCTTAACGGCGATCCTGCCGATGCTCTTTCGTCTCTCATTCATGCTGACCATGCATATGATTTCGGACGCAAGATGTGCGAGAAGCTGAAGGAACTCATCCCACGCCAGCAGTTCGATATCGCCATCCAGGCCGCTGTCGGTGCGAAGATCATCGCGCGTGAAACTGTGAAGGCTGTCCGCAAGGATGTTACCGCGAAGTGTTATGGCGGTGATATTTCACGTAAGAGAAAGCTCCTCGAAAAGCAGAAGCAGGGAAAGAAGAGGATGCGTCAGATCGGTACAGTCGAGGTTCCTCAGAGTGCTTTCATGGCTGTCCTCAAGCTTGACTAGAATGATAAACAAAAAAGGGAAACCGTCACGGCTTCCCTTTTTTATGTCTTTCTGTCTAGTATGCAGAAAGAGACGAATAAGATTCTTAACCGAGGGCAAAGATCGTCCTCTTTCATGACAGTACGGTTGTAGCTTTTGTTGTTTTTATTGTTGTTTTACTTGTTGTAGGGCTCTGAAAGCCGTTTTTTGAAAAATGAACATGAATTTGAAATCTCTTCTTTCCAGACTTGATGCGAGTGGCATGATGCTCTCTTTATCGGGAATTATCCTTGGAATTCTGCTTGCCGTGGCTGAGTACCATGTCGAAATATGGCCGGCATTATCCCTGATTCTGACCGCTGCCCTTATTCATTTTCATATGGCTTCGGGAAACAGGATCCTTCTTGCTGCATCGGTTGCAGGGGCTGTCCTGACTGCCTTCCTTTCATTCGGTACGCTTTTTTCTCTTGAGCCTCTCCTTGTCCTTCTCTTCAGTTATTTTATAATAAGACTGGTAAAGGGCATCAGCGATTCAGACCGTCTCTCGGAAGCCGTCGTTGCATGTCTTGTAAAAGGTCCGATAGCTCTTTTCGGTGCATATTTCGTATGCACCCATTCTTTTGGTTTCTGGCTTCTTCTCCTTCCTGCCTTTTCAATCGGGCTTCTTTGCGTGACTGCAGAAGGCCTTGCCGATGGATACAGCAGACATCTCATTGCTTTTCTGACGGTCCTTGCAGTTGCGTTGATGACGGCATTCTCATTTATGAGGATACTGCATCCGTCTCATTTCCTATATGTCCTCGCTGTTCCTGTATTCGCTATATATATAATAAGGATATATATGAAAAAAGAGCATACACTTGATCATTACAGATCTGTGTTTGCTCTCTGTACTTTTGCCTTTGCGATGCTTACCGGTCTCGGCTTTGTCGGCTATCTGTTTTAAGGTACCGGATCGTATCCGCTTCCGCCCCATGGATGACATCGCAGAATCCTGCGGACTGCAAGGTATAATCCTTTGAACGGACCGTGCTTCCGGAATGCTTCCAATGCATATTGCGAACATGTCGGGGTGAATCTGCAGCTTGGCGGTTTCAAGGGTGAAATGCACACCTGATAGAACCTTATCAGGAATATGAAAGGTGCGCAGGCAATCCTCTTCAAGACATTCAGTGTCTTATTCAGCCACGGTTTCATCTTTTCCAGATTTTGGTGCCGCTGACTGATTGATCTTGTCGATTATCTGACCGACTGCCTTGTAGATTTCCTCGTAGCTCAGAATCTCCTTTGTGAAATAGATGAACAGTATGTCCACGCCTTTTACTTCAAGGGCATGCTTCTGCATCCTGTAGCTTTCTCTGATCCTGCGTTTCAGCAGATTGCGTTTTACGGCTCTTTTAAAGAACTTCTTGGAAACGGATACTACAATACGGTTGGTATCCGCTCCGTTGTCCTTGAGGAAAATGAAGCGCATTCCGGGCACACTGCCCTTTTTCCCGGCAAGAAGCTTGGATATTGCCGTCTTGCCGCACAATCTTTCTTTTTTAGGAAGAGTATTACGGAGCTGTTCTTCCACGTTTAATTCTTTGAGAGGTAGATCTCAAGTGCCTTGGCTACGGATGGAGCCTCGACGGTAGGAGCTGAAATCTCGATCTTGAGGCCAGCTTCCTCCATTGCGCCCACTACTGTCTTGCCGTATGATGCGAACTTTATGTCACCCTGCTGGAATTCAGGCTGATTCTCATAAAGCGACTTTACATCTGCAGGGTTGAAGAATACGATAATGTCATAAGAATGAAGATCCACGTCCTTGATGTCCTGTGATACAGGCTTTACGAAGACTGCGGTCTCAAAATCGTACTTCTGGGTCTCGAATGCCTTTGTAACGGCATCCTTGGTAGAAGATTCTGCTGTTGCGATAAGGAACTTTTCTCCCTTGTGCTTTGTTCCGATGAGTCCGATGATAGAATCCGGCCTTCCGTCTCCGAAGAAGATCTTCCTCTTGCGGTATACGATGTGCTTCTGCAGGTAGTTGGCCACTGCCTCTGTGGTGCAGAAATACTTCATGGTCTCAGGTACCTTCACGCGGAGCTCTTCACAGAGCTGGAAGAATGCGTCGATTGTAGATCGTGCTGAGAAAACGATTGCAGTATGATCCAGAATATTGATTCGCTGGGAACGGAACTCCCTGGAAGTCAATGGCTCTATCTTGAAAAACGGCTTGAAGTCAAAGTTTACTCCAAACTTCTCTGCAATGCTGGTATAAGGCGAAGCCGTCGTCGGCTGCTGCTGGGAAATCAGTATGTTCTTAACGCTCATTCAATCTAAAAAATTAATGCTGAAGCCACTAAAACTCCAGTCGGAAAAATTTCAAGGGCGCAAAGGTACAAAAAAGCTGTGAAAATTGAGCAACCGGAAATAAAAATTTGAGTTTTTCTTAAAAGGAAGATGGCGTAGATGCATGCTGATATCCAAAGCATTGCATTTCTGATGGTGCTTAAGTCTGTTTTCAGGAACGACATGATTCCGCCACAGAGAATCAGAACCAGAGTCAGTATTATGAAGAATGTGTATGCGGCACTTTCTGCAGTCCTTATTGTCTTTCCTGTCTTCTTTGTGCGTACCATCATCGACATGATGATCCGGATGCCGCAGTAGAGAAGGAATATTCCGATGATTGAAGCTGTGTGCACGTTTTCTCCGAGTCCGCTCAAGAAAGACGGATCGTAAAGTCTGAATCGTCCGACAGTGAGACAGAAGGGGATTATCAGGGCTACGGCAATCATGTTCCTGTCGAGGCTGTCCTTCACGCTGGCTTCAAGATTCACATTCTCCTTCCACCTGGTCATGCACGCTACGAGGGACGGAAAAATATTGACCAACCTTCTCAGAAGGGTGATCATCAGGATTACCGATATGATTGCCAGTATGTTGAAAAGCATGTCAGTTTCCTCTTTTGGCTTTATATCCCATGTCTTTCAGCAGGCCGACCACGCGGTCGCGGAAGTCTCCCTGGATGGTTATTTCACCGTCCTTCGCGCTTCCTCCCACTCCGCATTTCACTTTCAGAGTGCGTCCAAGGTCGGCAAGGTCGTCTGCAGTACCGACAAAACCAGTGACTAACGTAACCTGTTTGCCTCCGCGTCCCTTCCTGTCGATGGAAACGATGAGGTTCTGCTTCGAAGGCTCCAGTGTGGCTTCCTCTTCAGTCTCCTCTTCTTCATATGTAAAATCCGGATTTGTGGAAAATACCACACCGAGACGTTTCTTCCAGTCGTTGTCTGCCATAGTCTTTGCTGTCTCTAAAATTATTTTGCAAATATAGTGATTATCATCGTATATTTGTAGGTTTGAAATGATATATAAAAGATAATGGACAACAAGAAATTCACATTATGGAACAGACTGACCGCGACCCTCATGTTCGTGATCTCGGCAGTCGTGTATCTCATGACCATAGAACCTACCGCATCCTTCTGGGACTGCGGCGAGTTCATCGCTTCTTCATACAAGCTTGAGGTAGGCCATCCTCCCGGAAACCCTGTGTTCCAGCTTTTTGCGAGGTTCTTCACCATGTTCGGAGACAACATGCATGCAGCTGTGGCTGTAAATGCATTCAGTGCAATATGTTCGGCTCTGACCATATTCTTCCTTTATCTTACCATCGTATTTCTGGCCAAGCGTGTTGTAAAGCCTTCATCTGACGGTACTTACAGCGTGGCTAAGGCGATTGCGATCATGGGATCGGGAGCAGTAGGTGCCCTAGCATATACATTCAGCGACACGTTCTGGTTCTCGGCTGTGGAAGGTGAGGTCTATGCCATGTCTTCGCTCATCACCGCTCTTGTATTCTGGGCGATGATCAAGTGGTACGAGCAGGCTGACCGTCCTTACGCCAACAGATGGATCGTGCTGATCTCATTTCTCATGGGACTTTCCATCGGTATCCACCTGCTCAACCTTCTTGCGATTCCGGCTCTTGTCTTCATGTATTATTACAAGCAGAGGGAAGGCGGACATTACACTCTCAAGGAATATTTCAAGATATTCCTTGTGTCGGTAGTGATTCTCGCCGTGATCCTTTTCGGTATCATTCCTTATCTGCCGAAGTTTGCAGCATATGTGGACCTCTTCTTTGTCAATACGTTGGGACTTCCTTTCAACAGCGGTGCGGCATTCTTCATGCTTGCCCTTCTCGGCGTATGCTTCTGGGGTCTTTTCCGTACAATGAAGGCTCAGAAGGTGTTTGCGAACACAGTCCTTCTCTGCTTCACTATGATTGTGATCGGATTCTCGCTCTTCACAATCGTCATTATCCGCTCGAGCGCAAAGACACCGACCAACGAGTACCAGCCTGACAATCCGTTTACCCTCGTACGTTACCTTGGACGCGAGCAGTATGGAAGCAATCCGCTTGTCTACGGCCAGTATTTCGACTCTCCATATGACATCAAGCAGACTACATATTGGGCTCCTATGGGAGACAAGTATATCAAGGCGGAGGGTCCGGGAGAGATCATCTACACTGACGGAAAGATGCTTTTCCCTCGTATGTGGAGCGGAAACGACCCTCGCCATATCGCCTTCTACCAGTCATATATGGGTAACGGAGGTGAAATTGTGCCGGGCGCCGAACATAAGAAGCCTACATTCTTCCAGAATCTGACCTTCTTCTTCGACTATCAGATGAACTGGATGTACTGGCGTTATTTCATGTGGAATTTTGCCGGTCGTCAGAATGATGTGCACAGTCCTTCGCCTGGAGACATCTTTGCCGGCAACTGGGAAAGCGGAATCGACTTCATAGACAATCTCCGCCTCGGAGACCAGTCATATGCTCCGGGTTATCTCAAGGAAAACAAGGCTAAGAACCATTATTACATGCTTCCTCTGCTTCTTGGAATCATCGGCCTCTTCTTCCAGTTCGGTCGTGACAAGAGAGGATGCTGGCTTACTTTCCTGATGTTCTTCATGACAGGTATCGCCATTGTCATCTACCTCAACCAGCCTCCATATCAGGTGCGCGAGCGTGACTATGCATATGCCGGATCATTCTATTCGTTCTCGATCTGGATCGGACTTGCAGTGGCAGCCATCTATTCATGGATTTCCGACAAGCTTGGAAAGGATGCCAAGGGTGAGACGGCGGTTTCTGCAGCTGTAGCCGTCCTCGCACTCGGTGTTCCTGTCCTCATGGGCGCAGAAAACTGGGATGACCATGACCGCAGCAACCGATACACTGCCGTCGAAATGGCGAAGAACTACCTCAATTCGGTGGGTCCGAACGGTATACTCGTGACACATGGCGACAATGATACATTCCCGCTCTGGTATGCCCAGGAGGTCGAAAATGTGCGTACGGATGTGCGTATCGCCAATACGTCCCTCCTCGGTACGGACTGGCATATCGACCAGATGAAGTATGCGATGAACGAATCATCTCCGCTTGATCTGAATGTAGGTCCTAAGCAGTACCTCTATGGAACGAATGAATTCGTATATATATATGATACCCGCGATACAGCCCTTCTCCTTTCTGATGTGATGAAGATATTCAAGCATCCTGAGGCGAAGCTTCCGCTTTCAAGCGGCAAGATGGTGGATTATATAATGTCCCGTAAGTTCATCATTCCTGTGAACAAGGAGAATGTCCTCAAGTACGGCATCCTTGATGAGAAATACGCCGACATGATTCCGGATCAGATCACTCTTACCATACCTAAGGACAAGGATTACCTGACCAAGCCGGAACTTTTCATGCTTGACCTCCTGTCCAACTATCAGTGGGATCGTCCTATCAACCTTCTCAGCATGGGAGGGGACATCAACATCGGTATGAAGGATTATCTCATGTATGAGGGCTTCTCATACAAGTTCGTGCCGGTCAAGGGCAAGATGAAGAGCACTGAAATCGGATTTGCCGACCCTGAGGATCTCTACTATAAGATGAAGAACGTATTCTCATGGGATGCGCTCAAGAGGACGGACTATTTCGTTGATTATCAGAACTATTACACGTTCTGTGGTGTTCTGTCCCAGAGGCAGCTCTTCGTGAATGTTGCCAAGGAGATGCTGAAGATAGGGGATACGGCACGTGCAGTCGAGATTCTCGATATGTGTCAGGAATGCGTTCCTGAGGAGAACTATCCTCTTGACATGACATACCTGGGATTCTCGAACGAATACATGGTGATTGACATTATCGAGACATATTATAAGGCCGGTGCGTCCGAGAAGGCTCTTGAGCTTTCCAAGAAGTTCATTGACCAACTTTTCGCTTCGACGGAATTCTTCCTCGAATACTATGATTTCGCAAAGAGAGAATTTGAGGCATGCTACAACTGCATATCATATGTAGCCGACCTTTCCGACCATTTCGACAACAAGGACTACGCTTCCGAAATCCGTGACAGGTTCAACTCTCTGCTGGATCTCGGAGAATAGCGCATCACGCAAATTCTGAATTGTGTACTTGGCACAATGAAAAATCCCCGCCCCACGTCTTGAGAAGAAGAAAAGAATATGCTTCTCTCACCGTGGGGCGGGGATTTTCTTCTCTTCGGCTTCGTTATAATTTTTCAATTATTTCATCGGCCGATACGCATTCCATCCGGGTGAATCCGAACCATTTCTTTCCCAGATCCTTGATTGATGCTCCTATCAGGTAGACCGCATCATCAATAATCAGAAACCTGTCATGCGATCTGCTGAACTTGCGGATACTTATCGGGTGGTATTGGGTGTTATGCTTCTGTATGTCAAGTTTCGTTTCCTTAGAAATTTTAGATGTATATATAGTCGCTTCTACATTTTCTTTCCTTTTGTCTAGCATGGTCAGGACGGTATCATCTAAATAATTGTCAATCAGAATTATTCTCTTGTCTGCACTCCTGATCAGGTCTGCAATAAATGTATAGGCATCATAAATTTGTCCGTCGAAGAAGATGCCTTGAGCGGGATATTTTTCCTTGTTCAGTAAATGCAAAAGGTAATGACCTGTCACCACCCCTTGTGTTTGAAATGCCAAATTGGCATTTCAAACTCTCATGTTCTTCTTTTGTTATCTGAAACATGAAATCTTCCGGAAATCGTTCAATATTACGTTTCACCTGTCTGTTCATCTGAGCCACCTCAACTTGATAAAGACGAGCCAGATCCCTGTCCAGTATAACCTGTCTGCCTCTCAGTGGGACAATCAGTTTTCCTATTTCCTCACTTTCTCTCGGTCTTGTCATTTCTTCCATGATTCATCACGTATTTTCTTGCCGTATAAAAACAAAAAAAACGCAATACGGGCTATACGACTATACCCATATCGCGTTGTGGAACTCTACCGTACCACGGTAATCAGACTTGTTGCAAATATAATAATTTGGATCAGCAATACCCCATGAATGTTGAAAACATTTTCTGTCTTTTGGTGTGATGGAGGTTCTGTCCGTTGTGTACAAGTATTATAGTATCATCTTCTAGTAATGGTCTTTACTATCTCGCCAGTCTTACGAACACGCTGAGCGGCAGGTTCTTGCCGTAGGAGTCGCGGAGGACGAGCTCTCCGAAGTCGAGGGACTTGTAGGCGTTCTTGAGGCAGAAGGCCTGCTTTACGATGGTCTCTCCGAGGACTGCGGAATAGCCGTTCGAATAGAGGTTGAGGACCATGAAGCTGTCCTGTGGCGCAAGGATTGCGGCCACGCACTGGAGCATTTCGTTGAGGCATTCGTCCAGCTTCCATTTTTCTCCGTCAGGTCCGTGTCCGTATGCAGGAGGGTCGAGGATGATTCCCTGGTATGTGTTGCCTCTCTTGGCCTCGCGACGTGCGAATTTCAGTGCATCTTCTACAATCCATCTGATGTTGTCCATGCGGCTGGCTTCCATGTTTCCTCGAGCCCATGTAACTACCTGACGCACAGAGTCCAGATGAGTGACATCCGCTCCTGCTGCCTTTGCCGCCAGTGATGCGGCTCCGGTGTATGCGAAGAGGTTCAGCACACGTGGCTTCGGTTTTCCTTCAGCCTCTGCCTTTTCTACGAGGGCGCGGGTCTGTCTGTATATGTATTCCCAGTTGGATGACTGCTCAGGGAAGACACCGACATGCTTGAATGAAGTCAGACCGAGTCTCAATGAGAAATCGAGACCTTCCTGTGCGCCGTTGTAACGGATGTACCACTGGTCATCCATCTTTCTCTTGCGCTCCCATGTGCCGCTGTCCTCCTTGCCGGCCTTTCCGAATCCGGCACCTGTCTTGAAGCGGGTGTGGATCATCTTGTTCCATTCTCCGTCGGAGAGGGACTTGTCCCATAAGGCTTTAGGCTCGGGGCGAGCCATGATGAAGGGACCGAATCTTTCAAGCTTCTCGAAATTGCCTGAATCAATGAGTTCATAGTCTTTCCAGAATGCTCCTGGGCTTTCAATAGTCATCATAGTGCGTTGAAAATTTGCGCAAAGATACTTATTTTATTGTATTTCCCCGAAAATTGCTAAATTTGCTCGGATTTAGGAAAACAACAAACATTCTATACAATTATGCAACAGTTTATTGACACTTACGATTTCGCAGGCAAGAAGGCAATTGTCCGCGTAGACTTCAACGTTCCACTCAACGAGAAGATGGAGATTACTGATGACACACGTATCCGTGCTGCTATCCCTACACTCAAGAAGGTTCTTGAGAAGGGCGGTGCTGTTATCGTCATGTCACACCTCGGTCGTCCGAAGGGCGTTACTGAGAAGTTCTCTCTCAAGCACATCCTCGGTCGCGTAGAGGAGCTCCTCGGCGCACCTGTAAAGTTCGCTGACGACTGCCAGGCTGCAGATGCTCAGGTTGCTGCCCTCAAGATGGGTGAGTGCCTCGTTCTCGAGAACCTCCGTTTCTATGCTGAGGAGGAAGGCAAGCCAAGAGGCGAGTTCGCTACTGACGAGGAGAAGAAGGCTGCCAAGGCAGTTGTAAAGGAGAACCAGAAGGAGTTCGTGAAGAAGCTTGCTTCTTACGCTGACTGCTACATCAACGATGCATTCGGTACGGCTCACCGTGCTCACGCTTCTACAGCTCTCATCGCTGACTACTTCCCTAACGACAAGATGTTCGGTTATGTGATGGAAGGTGAGATCAAGGCTATCGACCACGTTCTCAAGACTCCGGAGCACCCTGTAACTGCTATCGTAGGTGGTGCAAAGGTATCTTCAAAGATCACTATCATCGAGAAGCTCTTCGACGCTGTTGACAACATGATCATCGGTGGTGGTATGGTTTACACATTCAAGAAGGCTCAGGGCGGTAAGATCGGACGTTCACTTTGTGAGGACGATCAGATGCAGCTCGCACTCGATACACTCAAGAAGGCTGAGGAGAAGGGCGTAAAGATCTATCTCTCAAAGGAGGTTGTCATCGCTGACGATTTCTCTAACGACGCTAACACAAAGATCTGCCTCAACACTGAGATTCCAGACGGTTGGGAGGGTATGGACGCAGCTCCTAGCACACTCGCAACTTGGGAGGAGGTTCTCATGAACTCAAAGACTATCCTCTGGAACGGTCCTGTAGGCGTGTTTGAGATTCCTGCATTCGCAAAGGGTACAAACCGTATCGCTGAGATCCTTGCAAAGGCAACAGCAGAGAATGGTGCATTCACTCTCGTAGGTGGTGGTGACTCTGTAGCAGCTGTTACTCAGATGGGTTACGCTGACAAGGTAAGCTACGTATCTACAGGTGGTGGTGCAATGCTCGAGTACCTCGAGGGCAAGGAGCTCCCAGGTATCGCTGCTATCCGCAAGTAATCATCCGAAATTGATAAGACTTGAGGTCGATGAATGGTCATCGGCCTCTTTTTTTTGTAGTTTTTATGTAGAATGCACGTCTAATTGCTATCTTTGCAGACCTAAAATAGAAGATTATGTTTGAGACATTGGTGGTAAACTGGCATGTGAGTCCTGAGCTATTCAGCATCGGAGCCTTTTCAATAAGGTGGTACTCCCTGCTTTTCATTTCGGGATTCATTCTCGGATGGTTCATTTTCAGAGGATTCTTCAGAAGAGAAGGTGTTCCGGAAACATTGCTGGATCCACTTCTCTACACACTTCTCATCGGTACCATCGTCGGTGCCCGCCTCGGACATTGCCTCTTCTACCAGCCGGACTATTATCTTGGCAGCTGGCAGGGTTTCTGGGAAATATTCATGCCATGGAAAGGCGGTCTTGCCAGTCATGGCGGTACCATAGCATTGTTTATTGCAATGTGGTGGTTTGCAAGACATTACGGCCGAAAGTATGACTTTGATTTCGTGTGGATTCTGGACCATCTTGCAATTGCTGTATGTTTCGCGGCCACATTCATCCGTCTCGGTAATCTCTTCAATTCCGAGATATATGGCGATGTGACAAATCTGCCTTGGGGCTTCATCTTCGAGCTTCGCGGCGAGACAGAACCGAAGCATCCGACCCAGCTCTATGAGGCTTTGAGCTATTTCCTTCTCGGAGTGTTCCAGGTGCTGATGTATAAATACAGACTGCCTAAGCTCCATAGAGGATTCTTTATCGGAACATTCTTCATCGGATGCTTCGGAATGCGTTTCCTTATTGAATTCATCAAGGAGCCTCAGGTAGGCTTCGAGCAGGACATGGTTCTGAATATGGGTCAGTGGCTCAGCATTCCTTTCATTCTTCTGGGCATCGGCTTCCTTGTATATAGCCAGATAAAGAAACAGCCTGCGATGATAGTTCATCCGCAGAAAAAGAAGTCAGAGCCTACCCATTTCGCAAAAAGTCTCAACAAATAATGGAAAACAAAAGAATCGCCGAGGTGCTTGCCTTCCTTGAAGAGCATGGCCTCGGCTATAAGCTTCATACTCATCCGCCTCTTCCTACCATTGAGCTGGCTCTGGAATACTGGAAAGAAATAGATTCGACCCATTGCAAGAACCTCTTCTTCCGTAACCACAAGGGAAACCGCCACTATCTCGTGGTCTTCGAATGTCATAAGGAAATGCAGATCCATTCTCTCGAGCATATGCTCAAGCAGGGCAAGCTTTCATTTGCATCGGCTGAACGAATGGAGCGTTGTCTTGGCCTTTTGCCTGGTTCCGTATCTCCTCTTGGTCTGATGCATGATCCTTATACCGAGGAGCTTACAAAGGAACATTTCCCCAACGGGCATAGAGTGAAGCTTTTCCTTGACAAGGACTTGAAGGATGCGGAAAAAGTAAGTTTCCATCCATGCGACAACACTGCCAGCGTAGTTCTCTCGAATGAGGATTTCATGAGATTTCTTGAGATCTGGGGTGGAGAGTATGAGTGGCTCGACGTTACTGCCGAAGTGTAAGAAGGGTCTTGCGCAGATTCTGCCTGTATCTTAGTGGAGATACACCGGAGTGCTTCTTGAAGAATTTTCCAAAGGATGACTGGTCTGCAAAGGACAGTTCTTCCGCGACCTGCTGTATGGTGTTCTTAGGGTCTCTCAGGAGTCTGGCGGCAGCTTCTGCCCTCATTGCTGAGATTATTGTCCCTATCGTGACCCTTGTCTTGTCCTTGACTATGAGCGATAGGTATTGCTTTGATATACAGAGCTTTTCAGCATAAAATTCCACGGAAGTCTCCTTATGGACATGCTTCACCAGAAGCTCTGCAAAATCTTTCATGATCTCGTCCGATCGTGACATCTCCGTATGGTGAGACGGTACTCCCTTGCCATATCTTTTCCATATCATGTCTGCCATGTCGGTAAGGAGAATGTAGAAATATGCATAGTTGATTTCCTCTGCAAACAGATGATCCTTGTTGGATAGGGCAGTTATCATGTTGCTGATATCCCTTTTCAGGATGACAATGTCTTCCTTGTCGATAATGTCGCCTCCTATGCTGTGATCTATCCTGAATCTGAAGTCGAGAGGGAAGGGGTTCCTGTTCTGAAATATGTCTTCGACCACGCTCCTGTCTGTGGCTGTCGCCATGGCGTGGAAATCCTTGTCGTATTTTATTTCATAGATGTCGGACCATGTGGGGAGGTTTATGTACGTGTTCTTTCCGAACGAGAATTTTTCTCCATTGATTATGATCTGGATGTTTCCTTCCAGTACGATGATGACGAGATGATATTTTGGTCTGCGCGGCTTGCTGTAGACAATATGGTCTTCTCCTTTGATCTCGCACGCGAATATGTATTCGTCGATGTAACCGACTCTGGTTACGTTTTTGGCACCGAACAATACGGCAGGTATCGAGGCTTTTGACTTTTTTTCGCTCATATTATTCCATTTCTCGCCCAAAGATAGATAAATTAGAAGATATGACCAAAACTATATGATTTCAGACCAAAATAATGTGTTAATCGGCTCGAATTTTGTTGTATTTTTGCGCCTTGAAAATCAGTGTATTTATAAGATGAAAAAAACAGTGGTAACTACAGTGATCGCAGCGGGCTTTCTGCTCACTTCGTTGTCTGCTTTTGCGCAGGTTCAGACAAATACTGAGCCAGAGAATGCAGAAACTCCGGTTGTAATCACTTTGGAAGAAGCGCTCGAGATTGCCTTGAGCGAGAATGTGTCGGTGAAGGTTGCCGACATGGAGATTGAAAGGACAGGATATGCCAAGAAGGGCGCTTATGCAGCCCTCTTCCCGCAGATCGATGCGTCGGCGGCATATCAGAGAACCATCAAGAAGCAGGTGATGTACATGGACTTCGACATGAGCTCGCTCGGTGGAATGCTTGGCGGCGGAGCTGGAGAAGGCGGTGAGACCGAACTTCCAGATGGTGTCGAAATTCCTGATGCCGGTGCAGATAAGAAGCCGTCTTCAAACGGCGGCGGAATGGAGGTAGGACGTTGGAATACCTATACAGGTGGTGTGACTGCGGCTATGCCTCTTGTGAATGCACAGCTTTGGAAGTCTCTGGACATTTCAGCTCTTGATGTAGAGCTTGCAGTTGAGAAGGCACGTTCATCGCGTCTTGAGACCGTGACTCAGGTGAAGAATGCATTTTTCGCCACCCTTCTTGCCAAGGAGGCGTTCAATGTCTACAATGAGGTGTATAAGAATGCCGTAAGCAACTACGAGGAGGCTAAGAAGAAGTTCGATGCAGAGAAGATTTCGGAGATGGAGCTTCTCAGAGCAAGCACTACAGTGGCAAATGCAGTTCCTAACGTTTACAATGCCGAGAGTTCGATCATCCTTGCATTGTGGCAGCTCAAGGCTGTCCTCGGTGTGGATCTTGACATGAATCTTGACGTTGCCGGACAGCTTGGTGACTATGCTACCCACATGCTTTACGACATGAACCAGCATGACAGCATCGATCTCGACAGGAATACGACAATGAAGCAGCTTGCAATCCAGTCCGAGATGCTCGCGGAGACAGTGAAGCTCCAGAAGTATGCTTCTATTCCATCGCTTTCACTCGCGTTCAACTTCAGCATGAACGCAATGACCAATGACTTCAACTTCAGCGAATACCGCTGGACTCCATATTCTTATGTAGGTCTCAGCCTCAATATCCCGATCTTTGCAGGTGGAAAGCGCTATCAGCAGATCCGTCAGGCCAAGAACCAGTACCAGCAGGTTCAGCTCCAGACAGAGAATACAGAGCGTCAGCTCAAGATAGCCATCCGTCAGAGCCTCACTACAATGGAGACAAATATGAAGAGCTACTATTCAGCTCAGGAAGCTGTTTCCATGGCTGCCAAGGGATATGCAATCGCAGAGAAGGCATATCAGGTGGGTCGCAGCACTCTTATCGAGCTCAATGATGCTCAGCTCGCCCTTACTCAGGCTCAGCTTGCGGAATATCAGGCTATATATAATTTCGTCGTGGCGAAGGCTCAGCTTGAGCAGACCCTCGGTCAGGATTTCATCGAATAATTAAAAGAAAGATAAAATATGAAGACTATTTTCAAGATCATGTCTGTTGCAACTGCTGTCGTTATGGCTGCAGGTTGCGGCAATCTGAAAGACAAGAATGCTGTGCAGACAGTTGTAGAGGAGGTTGACCCTACAGTGTCCGTGACTCAGGTATCGGTGCGTGAAGTGCCTCAGGAAGAGACTTATACAACAACCATTCAGGCTTTTGTCAAGAATAATATCGCTCCTCAGACTGCAGGACGTATCAGCAGGATTCTTGTAGATGTCGGAGACTTCGTGAAGAAGGGTCAGGTAGTGGCTGAAATGGACCAGACACAGCTCGCACAGGTTGAGCTTCAGCTCAAGAACAACGAGACCGAGCTCAAGCGTCTCAGAGAACTTTACGAGGTAGGCGGACTTTCAAAGTCTGACCTCGATGCAATCGAGATGGCATACAATGTAAGCAAGACACAGTATGACAACCTCAAGGAGAATGCTACCCTTGTATCTCCTATCAATGGTGTCATCACATCGCGCAACTATGATGCAGGCGATATGTACGCAATGAGCGCCCCTATCTATGTTGTAGAGCAGATCGCTCCTGTGAAGCTTCTCGTTGGTGTTTCGGAGTCTGATTACTCAAAGGTGAAGAAGGGTGACTCTGTTTCCATCACTGCGGATGCACTCCCTGGAAAGACTTTTACAGGAAAGATCAGAAAGATCTATCCTACAGTTGATCCGGCAACACGTACATTCACTGTAGAGGTTGTCGTTGACAACAATAACAACGCACTCCGCCCGGGTATGTTCGCGAGAGCGACAATCCAGTTCGGAATCAACAACAGCGTGGTCATTCCTGACGTAGCTGTAGTAAAGCAGCAGGGCTCAGGTGAGAGATTCGTATATATTCTCAATGAGGATGGTACAGTTACCTATAAGAAAGTGGTTCTCGGCCGCCGTATGGGTACTGAGTATGAGGTTCTTGAAGGAATTGCTGACGGAGCAAAGGTTGTTACCGGAGGTATGATCCGTCTTAAGGATGGCATTAAGGTTATTGTAAACGAATAAGGTTAGAATATGAGTATTTACAGAAAAGCGGTAAATAACCCGGTCACCACGGCGCTGGTCTTCATCGCGATGGCGATCTTCGGTGTATTTTCGCTGATTAACATATCATTGGACAGGTTCCCTAAGTTCGATGCGAATGTCGTCATGGTGATGTCATCGTATCCGGGAGCCAGTGCGGAGGATATCGAGACCAACCTTACAAAGGTGCTCGAGAACTCCCTGAACGGTGTGAGCGACCTCAAGGATATGACTTCCACTTCAAAGGAGAATATCTCGCTCATCACTCTCGAATTTATCGAAGGTGTCGATATCGACGTAGCGACAAATGACGTACGAGACAAGCTGGATATGGTGAATTCCGTCCTTCCTGACGGAGCATCTCTTCCTGTGATCTTCAAGTTCAGTGCGGATGACATGCCTATCATGATCATGGCTGCAACAGCCAATCAGAGTTATCAGGCTCTTGACAAGATCCTGGACGAGAAGGTGGCTACTCCTCTTGCACGTGTATCAGGAGTAGGTACTGTATCCATAGCCGGTGCACCTCAGCGTGAGATTCAGGTTTATTGTGACCCTAACAAGCTTGAGGCTTACGGACTTACTGTTGCAGGTATCTCCCAGATCATCGCTTCCGAGAACAGGAACGTGCCTTCAGGAACAATCGATATCGGATCGAATGCATACGCACTCCGTGTCGAGAAGGAGTTCAATGCGGCTGAAGAGATGCTTGACATCGTTGTCGGACATGCAGCAGGAAAGACTATCTATCTTCGTGACGTGGCTCGTGTGATCGACGGTGTCGAGGAAAGATATCAGGAGTCATATATCAATGGTATCCAGGGTGCACAGATCGTTATCCAGAAGCAGGCTGACGCCAACACCGTAAATGTGATCAAGGGTGTAAAGAAGGCTATGAAGGATATCGAGAAGGGTCTTCCTTCGGATATCGAGATCAAGACCGTAGTGGACGGTTCGGACAACATCCTGAACACTCTCAACTCATTGAAGGAGACCATCATCGTTACCTTCCTCATCGTGATGCTCGTCGTTTATCTCTTCCTCGGAAGATGGCGTGCGACATTCATCATCGTTCTTTCTATTCCTATTTCTCTCCTTGCATCCCTGATGTATCTCTGGGCTACAGGAAACACATTGAACATCGTGTCGATGTCGTCTCTGTCCATTGCGATCGGTATGGTCGTGGACGACGCCATCGTGGTACTCGAGAATATCTCGACACATCTCGAAAGGGGTGCGAAGCCGAAGGAAGCAGCCGTGCATGCGACTCAGGAGGTCGGTATCTCTGTAATCGCTTCAACATTGACAATGCTTGCCGTGTTCCTCCCTCTGACCATGATCAAGGGTATGGCAGGTCTCATGTTCAAGCAGCTCGGTTGGATTACCAGCATCATCATGATCGTGTCTACAATCGGTGCGCTCACGCTCATTCCTATGCTCTGCTCGCAGTTCCTCCGATTCAAGCCTAAGCACGGAAAGCTCCATGACCTTATCTTCGGTAACTTCAACAAGTTCCTTGATTGGATATCAAGTGGTTATGGCCGTCTGATCAATTGGTGCATCGGTCATAGAACCATCGTTGTAGTCGTTGCACTCGTTGTGTTTGTAGCCACTGTAGGAGGCATAGCGCCTGTCATGAAGACAGAGTTCTTCCCTAAGGCGGACGACGGACGTATCACAGTCCAGCTTGAGCTTCCTGCAGGTACTGGTCAGGCTGTTACAAGAGAGCTCGGACACGAGATCTATCAGAAATTTGCTGCTGCAATTCCTGAGATCGTGAACTGCTCTTATGCACTTGGACAGGCCGATTCAGACAACTCATTTGCTGCAATGCAGACCAACGGTACTCATGTCGTATCTTATAATATCAATATCGGAAGTATGGAGGATCGCGAACGTTCTGTAGCCCAGGTCGCAGATGTCGTGCGTGAAATCCTTGCAGATTATCCGGAATTCAAGAAGGTGCGCGTGACAGAAGGTGGTCAGGGCGGAATGGGTGGAGCTTCCACAGTCGACCTTGAGATCTACGGATATGATTTCGAGACTACCGATGTAGTAGCCAAGGAGGCTCAGGCCAAGATGATCCAGTCCGGCGTATTTGCTCAGGTTCTTCTCAGCCGTGATGAGTATACTCCTGAGTATCAGGTGGATTTTGATAGAGAGAAACTTGCTGTAAATGGACTTAACAGTACGACAGCGGCATCTTTCCTCAGCGCTGCCATGAACGGATCTACAATGTCATTCTACCGTGAGGACGGTGACGAGTACGATATCCGAGTACGTTACGCCCCTGAGTTCCGTACAAGCATCGAGGACATAGAGAACATCATTATCTATAACAATATGGGCAAGGGTGTCCGCATCAAGGACCTTGGAAAGGTAGTAGAGTCACTCACTCCTCCATCTATTTCCCGCAAGAACCGTGAACGTCTCATCACTGTTTCCGGTGTAGTTGCAGACGGAGTCGCTCTTTCTGATGCGGTCGAGGCTACTGATGCAGTACTTGCAGATATGGTGATACCTTCGGAGCTTGCGACAAAGATCGGTGGTTCTTATGAGGACCAGAAGGATATGTTCGGAGACCTCATTCTTCTCCTGGTCATGATCATCATCCTCGTGTACATCGTGATGGCATCGCAGTTCGAATCCTTCATGAGTCCGTTCGTGATCATGTTCTCGATTCCGTTCGCATTCGTCGGTGTGCTTCTCGGACTCTTTGTGACCGGAACGCCTCTGGGTGCAATGGGTATGATCGGTATCCTCATCCTCATGGGTATCGTTGTGAAGAACGGTATCGTGCTCATCGACTACACCATCCTTATGCGTGAGCGTGGCAAGAGTGTGGCAGAGGCATCTGTCATAGCTGCAAGATCACGTCTGCGTCCGATCCTCATGACTACCCTCACCACCGTCCTCGGTATGATTCCGATGGCTGTAGGCAAGGGTGAAGGCTCTGAGATGTGGCGATCGCTCGGTATGGTTGTGGCATGGGGTCTTTCTATCTCGACTCTCGTGACCCTCGTGATCATTCCTACCGTCTATGCTTCAATGGCTTCATGGCAGGAGCGTCGTGCAGCCCGCAAAGCCGCAAGAAACGCCTAGTTGAATAAAGAAAACAAGTTGAAGATATGAAATCTATATTTATAGCATACGACCAGGCCTATAACATGGAGATTGCGGATGTTCTCGAGCAGCTCGGATGCCGCGGATTCACAATGTGGCAGGATATTGCCGGCCGCGGAGGATACACAGGCGAGCCGCATCTGGGCAACCATGCATGGCCTACCATGAACAATGCGATCCTGACATTTGTTCCCGACGAAAAGGTGGACGATATCCTTGCAAGGCTTCGTGCGATGGACGAGGAAACCCCTGATCTTGGTCTTCGTGCATTTGCATGGAATATTGAGAAATACTACTAAACCTTAAGGTATCATTATTGTAATTCCAGTCGCAATTCTTTATATTTGCGACTGGAATTTTTAAAATACAAACCTTTAAAGACATAAAACTATGGCACATGTTGTTACTGACGCGAATTTCGCTGAAACATTGAATACTGACAAGCCTGTACTCGTTGACTTCTGGGCTACATGGTGCGGCCCTTGCAAGGCAATCGCTCCTATCGTAGACGAGGTTGCAACAGAGTATGAGGGCAAGGCTGTAGTCTGCAAGTGTAATGTTGACGAGTGCGACGATGCTCCTATGACTTACGGCATCAGAAGCATCCCAACACTTCTTTTCTTCAAGAATGGTGAACTTGTTGACAGACATGTAGGCGCTATCGCAAAGGCTGATCTTGCAGCAAAGCTTGATGCCCTTCTCTAATCTCCGACAAAGAATGAAACGAATCTTAATAGCCGCGGTCGCATTCCTTATGGCTTTCTCCGTGCAGTCTTCTGCTCAGGTGCTCTGGGGTGTGACCGGCGGTATGAATTTCAATACCTCGAAGTTCAAGGAGGTAAGCGTGGAGGCAAAGACCGGATGGAGCGCCGGACTTACCTTCCTGTTCGACCTTCCCCTGGGTTTCTCTCTCCAGCCGTCTCTGATCTATACTCAGAAGAACACTAATGTGACTGAGTCAATAGCTCAGAACATGGGATATATGGAACTTCCTGTTTCCGTGCAGTGGGGACCGGACCTTCTCCTGTTCAGGCCGTTTGTCGATTTCTCCCCATATATCGGCTATGCGGTGTCCAACAAGACTTACATTTCGGACAACATTTCGATTTCCGATGACGGATGGAAGGGAAAGGAGAGATTTGAGTACGGACTGGGCATCGGAGGCGGAATCAATGTGTGGAAGCTTCAGGTGATTGCAAGATACAATTGGAACTTCGGTTCGATTTACAATGTCGACGGATGGAGTGATATCAAGGATCATTTCTCCGACCTTAAGGCAGACAATGAACATTTCGGTGGCCTTACCTTGAGCCTGGCCCTCCTGTTCTAAGAAAAATAGTTGATGAAAGGAAAGATAGCGGTATACTGCTCTGCAAGTTTTGAAATAGATCCGAAATTCAACAAAGTCGCCCGTGAATTCGTCCGGGCGGCTTCGTTGAATGGATATGGCATAGTTACCGGAGGTACCATAAAAGGTACCATGGGCGAGGTGTCGGACGAACTCCGTGACTGCGGCGGTTATCACCTGGGAGTGATACCTCGTTTCATGGAGCAATATGTGTATCCTGAACTGTCGGAAGTGATATGGACTGATACCATGGCTGAAAGAAAGGCGCTTCTGAGAAAGGATACATGTGCCGTCGTAGCTCTTCCGGGCGGCGTCGGTACATTGGACGAGGTCATCGAAGTCCTTGCCCTGGTGCATCTCAAGCAGTATTTCGGTAAGATCTTCCTTCTGAATCATGAAGGTTTCTATGAGCCTTTGAGGCAGCTTCTTCAGCATTATGTAGACATGAAGATGATGACGGAAGCGACTATGAGCAAGGTTGTCTTTGCCGAAAAGCCTCAGGACATCCTGAATGCGTTGGAGGACTAGACTATGGATATCGCAGCTATCAGAGAATATCTCGGTAAGGATTGGACTGCCGTTCAGGACCGCATAGCATCGTCATTGAGGAGTGATATAGGTCTTCTCAATTCGACCAATGATTCCATTCTTTCGCATTCCGGAAAGCAGATGAGGCCTATGCTTTCGCTTGTAATGGCGAGAGCATGTTCGGGCATGCCTGCCGTGGATGCGACAATCCGTTATGCAGCTGCATCCGAGCTTCTTCATAATGCGACCCTTCTTCATGATGATGTTGCTGATGAGAGCGAGCAGCGCAGGGGAGTGCCGACGATAATGTCATTGATGGGGCCGGCTGTGTCTGTTCTCGTAGGTGATTACTGGCTTGTGAAGGCTGTGGAGCTTGTTCTTGATGCTTCTGACGGGGATATGAGGGTGATCAAGCTTTTCTCAAAGACACTCAGCGATCTTGCTGAAGGAGAGATGCTCCAGCTTCAGAAAGCTCAGAAAGGGGATACTGATGAGGGTGACTATCTGAAGATAATATACAACAAGACAGCGTCTCTTTTTGAGGCTGCATGCATTTCTGCGGCGATTTCCGTAAATGCATGTCCTGAGTATGAAAAGGCTGCAAAGGATTATGCCTATGCTTTGGGAATAGCCTTCCAGATCAAGGATGACATTCTTGATTACGCTGGTACGGATTCGGTTGGAAAACCTCTTGGAGTGGATATCCTGGAACAGAAGATTACCATTCCTTTGCTCGGAGCATTTGCAAATGCCGGTGCAGGTGAAGAGGCACGTATCCGTGAACTGGTAAGGGGTATAGTCGATCATCCTGAGTACAGGGATGAGATCGTTTCCTTCGTGAAGGCCAATGGCGGTATCGATTATGCGGTCCGTCAGCTGGAAAAATATGTGGGTCAGGCAGTTGATGCATTGTCTGTTCTGGAAGATTCGAGGGCGAAGGAAATGCTTGTCGAACTTGCTCACTTTACAGCAAGGAGGGTATTCTGATGAGGTTTGCCGATGTCATAGGAAATGCTGATGTAGCGAAGGCGCTGGTGTCAATGGCCGACAGCGGGAGGGTGGCTCATGCCATGCTCATGTATGAGAATGAAGGCTGCGGAGCCTTGGCGCTTGCATTGGCATATGTGCAGTATCTCAACTGCAGCAATCCTCATGACGGTGACTCATGCGGTGAATGTCCATCTTGCCGTCAGATGGCCAAGCTCATACATCCTGATGTGCACTATGTATTTCCTGTGAACAAGGGACCGAAGACATCTGATGAAAAGCCTGTATCGGAGTCTTATATAAAGTATTGGAGAGAGCTGGCTTCGGCCAATCCGTATTTTACCGAGGCTGATCTTCAGAAGGCGATAGGCATAGAGAGCAAGAACGGCCTCATAGCTGTAGCTGAGGCCAGAGCCATAATAAGCAAGCTTTCGCTTACGGCTGTTGCCGACGGATATAAGGCAGTAATATTTTATCTGCCTGAGAAAATGAATCAGGAAACTGCCAACAGACTCCTGAAAATGGTGGAGGAGCCACCTGAAATGACTCTTTTCATCTTTATCACCCATGCTCCGGAGAAGGTGCTTCAGACCATATTCTCCCGTTGCCAGAGCATCAGGGTGATGCCTTTGACCAAGGAAGAGGCGGAGAAGGTGAAGGCTCTCCGTCCTGATGATGACCGTGAGGAATACGATCAGTTCATGGGACTTTTTGAAGATCTTATGAATTCGATCCTTGCCCGTGACCTCATGGCTGCACTCGAATGTGGTGAGATCATTGCCGCTCTCGATTCGCGTGAAAAGCAGAAAGCTTTTTGTAACTTTGCGGGCGGATGCATAAGAAAGATATTCATGCTCCAGCAGAATATGCCTCAGGTGGCTGATATAGCTGAAGAGGAAATTGAATTCTATTCAGGCGTTGCAGGGCGTTGCGGCAAGGGATTCTGCTCGAGATCGATTTCAAATATAGAGAAGGTCGTATCCATGATCGACAGGAATGTCAATTCGAAGATCCTGTTCTGCGACCTTGTCAACCGTATGTTTTTAAGCGTATGAACGAATCAAAGAGATATGACTGTTCAAGAGGTTGCACCGTAGAGCGTCTTGACAGCGGTGAAATAGACTGCAATTATCGTCAGGGCTGTTGCAAGCTTGAAGTCTATGACTGGCTTGCAGGAGTGAGTCAGGAGCAGTTCAAGGACTTTTTTGAAGTCCGTTTCAAGAATACAAGAAAGGGCATATACAAGAATGGATCGGGTCAGAGCATCAGGACAGGTGATCTTGTCATCGTCGAGACTGCAAATGGCCATGATCTGGGCATAGTGACCCTTGAAGGCCCCATTGTAGGCCGTCAGATGAAATGCAAGAGGATCAATCCGGAGACATTCGAGTTCAAGAGGATTTACCGCAAGGCCAAGCTTTTCGATATCGAAAGGTGGCAGGAGGCCATTGCACGCGAGCATGAGACAATGATCCGTTCGCGTCAGATAGCCGCTGAACTAGGTCTTGATATGAAGATCGGAGATGTGGAGTTTCAGGGTGACGGTACGAAGGCCATATTTTATTATATCGCTGACGGACGTGTTGACTTCCGACAGCTGATCAAGGTCTTCGCGGAGGAGTTCCGCATCAGGATCGAGATGAAGCAGATCGGAGCACGTCAGGAGGCAGGCCTCATCGGAGGTCTCGGTGTCTGCGGACGCGAACTTTGCTGTTCGAACTATATTTCCAGCTTCCAGTCGATAACAACTTCGGCTGCCCGTTGTCAGGATCTTTCCCTCAACCCTCAGAAGCTTGCAGGACAGTGCGGAAAGCTCAAATGCTGTCTCAATTATGAGACTGCCGCATATATGGATGCGCAGACCCGTATTCCTAAGGTGCATAATCCTCTGGAGTTCGAGGACGGACTTGCATATCTTATGAAGACCGACATTCTTCGTGAGATCATGTATTTCTCATATGATCCTCAGTCGCTTGCCAATCTTTATCCTCTATATGCGGAGGATGTATGGGACATCATAAGGATGAACCGTAACGGAGAGAAGCCTGAGTCTTTGAAGAATGATTCGGAACCGGTTGCTCCTGAGTTTGTTACGGCAGTGGGTGATGATGCCATCAACCGTTTTGATGAGGCACGTAAGCGAAAGAAGAAGAAAAAGTCCCGCACAGGAAACGGTGGTCAGAAGAAGGCTCAGCCGGCACAGGCGGAAGCTGCCGTAGAGCAGAAGCCTTCTGAGCAGAAGGTGGGCGACAAGAAACCTTCCGAGAATACCGGAGAGAAGAAGAACAATGGTCATAAAGGACATAAGAGCGGAAACAGGAACGGAGGAAACCGTCGCAATGACCGTCCTAAGAAGGATAAGCCGCAACAGGGGGAGTAGCATATGGGAAAGGACAAATTGAGAAAATTCCGTGAAAACGAGACATTCCGATGCCTGATTCAGCCGGCTACATCAGAGGTGTTGAACTGTGACCATCCGTTGAAAGGTCGTTGGGGCAGTGATTTCTTCGGCAACGACAAGCCTATAGTGCTTGAGCTGGGATGTGGAAAAGGAGATTATACCGTAGATCTTGCGGAGCGTAACCCTGCCTTCAATTATATAGGTATCGACATCAAGGGCGCGCGTCTGTGGAAAGGTGCGAAATATGCGACCGAGAACGGTCTTTCGAATGTGGGATTTCTTCGTACCCGCATCGAGTTCATCGAGTCGATCTTCGCTCCGGGAGAGGTTTCGGAGATATGGATCACATTTGCCGATCCTCAGATCGGACGTGAGAAGAAGCGCCTGACTGCTCCATTGTTCATGAATCGTTACCGCAATTTCCTTAAGGACGGCGGCATCGTGCATCTGAAGACTGACAGCCGGTACCTTCATGAGTATTCCCGTGCCATGGCCGAGCAGAATGGCCTGAAGATTCTTGCAGCTGCGACGGATATATATGGTGCAGACCGTGAAAGGCTTTATGAAAGCGGACTTTCTTCGCTTTGCGGACGTGATGCCGTGGATGCACTTTTTGAAGTCCAGACATTCTATGAGTCTCAGTATCTGGCACAGGGATTCCCTATCACATACCTGTCATTCCTTGCCGATCATGAGGGAGATTATGTGAGTCCGGAGTGGGATGAGGATGCATGGAAGGATGAGAATCATCATTTTGTAATCCCGTCAGGACTTTCAGTGGCTTCCAAGTTCTATCCTGTCGAGCAATAATAAAAGACTGCCTGCGGGCAGTCTTTTGTCATATAAATCTAGACATTGGTCCAGTGGATGGTTATTCCTTTGCGTTCCATGCCGCGGAACCATGTCATCTGTCTTTTTGCGAACTGATGGATGGCTGTGGCGAGCTGGGTGCGCATTTCTTCCAGCGTGATTTCTCCTGTTATATATAAGGTGACGAATTTGTATTCGAGTCCGTAATATATGAGGTCTTCTGCCGGAATCGGCTTGTGTTCAGGTGCCAGTGCCGGATGTGTTCCGTCAATAAGTCCTCTTATCTCTTCGACCATCCCTTCTTCAATTCGTGCGTCAAGGCGGCGGTCTATTCTGGCGTTTCTTTCCTCGCGCGTCACGAGTGTGCCTATATAATAGGTGTTCTTCGGGAGATATGATGTGTGTTCCACAGGGTGTTCAGCTTCATATATCGCTATCTCGAGGGCACGGATGAGACGTTTGCGGGTGTCGTAGTCTGTGTTGTTGTGAAGAGGCTTGAGGGATGCCAGTCGGGCTATGAGCTCTTCGTCCGTATGCTTCTCAAGTTCTTCACGCAGCTGCGGGTCAGGAGGTACTTCGGGGAGGGAGTATCCGCATGTGGCAGCTTCGATGTACAGTCCGCTGCCTCCGCAGAGGATAGGTATGCCTCCTCGTTCACGGATGTTTCTGTATGCTTTTTCGAAGTCGCGCTGGTATTCGAATATGTTGTATTTTGTGCCGGCGTCGACTATGTCCATGAGATGGTACGGAATCTCTTCATATTCAGACAGATCCTTTCCTGTTCCTATGTCCATTCCGCGGTATACCTGACGGGAGTCTGCGGAGATTATTTCAGCGCCGGCCGGATGTGCGGAAGGGTGTGGAAAGAACCCCTCCCACTCCTTCGGAGCGGGTCCCTCCCCCTGCGGCCAGGGGGGTAGCACGCTTTCCGCACCCTTCCGCACATCCGGCCTACCGTGAAGATTTTCAGCCAGCAGTGCATTGATGCGGCGGGCGAGGCTGACGGCGTAGCGGGTCTTTCCTGAAGCGGTGGGACCCAGGACGCATATGAGGTCGATTTCGCCGCTGAGATATCTGTCAAGAAGTTCCTTGACATTGATTTCTTCTGCAGGAGGCAGTTCGGCCATTGGTGGTATCGGTGTGAAAGGTTTCTTTGCCATGAGATTGTATCTGTCAGTGCAAAGATAGCATTTTATGCAGCATTTGAGAAAAAAGCACTAAATTTGCAGAAAGTACATTATTATGCCGAAAGCAAAGAGCAGTGTAGAGATAAAGAACAGGAGGGCTTCGTTTGATTATGAGTTCATTGAGACCTTCCAGGCGGGAATCGTGCTTACGGGTACGGAGATAAAGTCCATCAGGGCTGGCAAGGCGTCACTGGTGGATGCATTCTGCTATTTCAACAGCAATGAGCTGTATGTCAAGAATATGCATGTTGCGGAATATTGGTGGGGAAGCTGGGGAAAGCATGATCCTCGCCGCGACCGCAAGCTTCTTCTGAGCCGTAAGGAGCTGAACAGGCTTCAGAGAGCAGTGAAGGAGAAGGGACTGACTATAGTCGGTGTCAAGCTTTATATAGCCGAGAATGGTTATGCGAAGCTGCTGATCGCACTTGCGCGTGGTAAGAAGGAATATGACAAGCGTGCTTCCATAAAGGAGAAGGATCTCCGCAGGGAAATGGAAAGGATTTAGGACTATATCCATACACAAACATCAGGGACTGTGTTCCGGCGACCCCCGCCTCCTTGTCAGGAGGCACCCCCTAGCCGGGGGTGGCATGTCGCCTTCAACACAGTCCCTGATGTTTGTATGAATCAGAAAGTTCTATAATCCGAATGCTTCCTTGATCATGTCGACAGAGTCGAGGAGTTCCCATCCGAAGAACTGGACAAGTTCCTGCTCGTATTTTCCGTTGCGTCTGATCGATACGGTAGCCTTGTAAGGATCGCGTCCGACATGTCCGTAAGAAGCGGTAGGCTCATAGATAGGCTTCTTGAGGCCGAACTTCTCGATGATCTTTGCAGGACGAAGGTCGAAAAGCTCTTCGATCTTGAGAGCGATTTCAGCGTCAGTAAGTCCGTTTGCTGCTGTGCCGTAAGTGTTTACGAAGATGCTGAGCGGACGAGCGACTCCGATTGCATATGAAACCTGTACGAGCATTTCACGTGCTACGCCTGCAGCTACCATGTTCTTTGCGATATAACGTGCAGCGTATGCAGCCGAACGGTCTACCTTTGAAGGGTCCTTTCCTGAGAATGCTCCACCACCGTGCGCTCCTTTTCCGCCGTATGTGTCGACGATGATCTTGCGTCCTGTGAGACCTGTGTCTCCATGAGGACCTCCGATCACGAACTTTCCTGTAGGGTTCACATGAAGGATATGGTCTCCCTTGAAGAGGGCAGCTGTCTCAGGTGCGAGAGTCTCGATGAGCATAGGAAGAAGGATGTTCTGCACGTCCTCACGGATCTTTGCCTGCATTGCCTCATCAACGCGCTTCTGTCCGTACTGGGCGCATCCGTCAGCATAGCTCATGTTGCCGAGTGAGGCAGGAGTGAATTCGTCGTGCTGTGTCGAGATTACGATTGTGTGTACGCGTACAGGCTCGTTTGTCTGGCCATCGTACTCGATTGTGAACTGAGACTTCGAGTCCGGGCGAAGGTAAGGCATGAGCTCCGGTTTCTGCTTGCGGATCTTTGCAAGCATGAGGAGGGCCTGATGCGAAAGTGCGAGAGGGAGAGGCATGTATTCCTCTGTGTCGCGGCATGCATAGCCGAACATCATTCCCTGGTCGCCGGCTCCCTGAGCATCTGCATCCTCGCCGACTACACCTCTATTAATATCTACGCTCTGCTCGTGAAGAGCCGAGAGGATACCGCATGAATTGCCGTCGAACATATATTCAGCCTTGTTGTATCCGATCTTGTTGATGACTCGGCGTACTGTCTTGGGAATGTCCACATATGCGTCTTCTGAGCGTACTTCACCGCCCACTACCACGAGACCTGTGCTGCAGAATGTCTCGCATGCAACCTTTGATTCTGGATCCTGACGGAGGAATTCGTCAAGGATGGCATCGGAAATCTGATCCGAAACCTTGTCAGGGTGTCCTTCCGACACCGACTCAGATGTAAACAGATAATTCATGTTTTTGTAATCGTATAATATAATAACTTATCTATCAGTTGGTTATGTTGAATCGCATGTGCAATCTGCCGCAGGCGATTCAGCGTAATGCGTTATGGGACATTGACTTATGGGCAAAACAAAAGCCCCACAAAAATGCGGAGCCAACACAAAAACACAAAACATTGATGACATATTGTCAACATTTTAGCATTTTTTCAAGTGGTTGCAAGCGGTCAAATCTCTCCACATTTTCGGGGCGCAAAGATAAGCAAAATTTCTGAAATGCAAACGGATAAGCAAAAATTATCTCTAATTGAAAGAAAATTTCATAACATCATTAAAATGTAGTATCTTCGCGGGATAAAAACCTTATTATTATTATCTAAAGTGTTATGAAACAAACAATTAAGTGTCTAGTTGCTGCTTTTGCAGCAATGCTTATGAGCGTAGCTGCCTTTGCACAGGTGACTACATCTGCTCTGGGTGGACGCGTTGTTGACGTAAACGGTGAGCCTGTCGTAGGTGCAGCAGTGATTGCTACACACACACCATCAGGTACTGTTTATCCTGTCATCACAAACGAGTCTGGTCGTTATACCATGAACGGTATGCGTGCCGGTGGCCCTTACACAGTGGAAATCTCTTGCTTAGGTTTCCAGACAGTAACATTTACCGATCTTACCCTTCAGCTTGCCGAGACTTTCGCATTGGATGCGACTCTCAACGAGGACTCTGAGATGCTTAGCGAGGCAATGGTAATCGGAGCTGCAGCTTCAAAGTTCTCAGCTCAGAAGATGGGTTCTGCAACAAACATTTCAAGCAAGGACATCACTTCGATTCCTACTGTAAGCCGCAGCATCACTGATGTTACAAGACTTTCTCCTTACGGAGGTAACGGTATGAGCTTCGCAGGTCAGGATGGCCGTACTGCAAACTTCACTGTCGACGGTGCAAACTTCAACAACAACTTCGGTCTCAGCGACGGTCTTCCAGGTGGTGGAAGCCCAATCTCCATCGATGCTATCGAGGAAATGCAGGTGGTTATCTCTCCATATGACGTACGTCAGACAAACTTCATCGGTGGTGGTGTGAACGCTATCACCAAGTCCGGTACAAACACATTCAAGGGATCTGCTTATGTATATCACCGCAACGAGAACATGCGTGGTAACATGGCTGCAGGCAAGGAGGTTGCCGGTGCACGTGACAAGGACCGTAACACTACTTACGGTTTCACTCTCGGTGGCCCTATCATCAAGAACAAGCTCTTCTTCTTCGTTAACGCAGAGTACGCTACTATTCCTACAGTAGTGAACAGATGGCGTGGTTCAGTGGACGGAGTTGCTGATCCTGATGCATACATTTCACGTACTACACTTGCTGATCTCGAGAAGGTTTCAAACTTCGTCAAGGAGAAGTATGGTTATGACACCGGTTCATGGACTGACTATCCTGCAACTGAGAGCAACCTCAAGCTCCTCGCACGTGTTGACTGGAACATCAACGATGCCAACAAGCTTGCTGTAAGATACAACTATACTCTCAACCAGGCTTGGAACCCTACCAACGGTTCTTCAATGGACGGTGGTGTACGTTCTGGTTTCTCTCGTTTCTCTCAGTACGGTATGGCTTACGCCAACTCACTCTACTCTATGGACAACCTCGTGAGCACAGTGTCAGTTGACCTCAACAGCCGTCTCAGCGACAACCTTTCAAACCAGTTCCTCGCAACATTCTCTAAGCTTGATGACATGCGTGGAACAAACTCTACAGATATGCCTTTCGTTGACATCCGTAAGGATGACGGCAGCGCTCCGCTTCCATACATCGCTCTTGGTTACGAGCTCTTCACATGGAACAACGGTGTGCACAACACTCATATCAGCGTAAAGGATGACCTTACTTATTATGCTGGCGATCACAAGATCACTGGTGGTATCAACTATGAGTATCAGATGGCTGACAACTCATACATGAGAAACGGTACAGGTTACTATCGTTACAACAGCCTTGAGGACTTCATGTCAGGTGCTGCTCCTGAGGTAGTATGTCTTACATACGGTTATGACGGTGAGGCTAACCCTGCTGCACGTGTAAGATTCCACAAGGCAGGTCTCTATGGTCAGGACGAGTGGAGCGCGACTGATAACTTCAAGCTTACTGCAGGTCTCCGTCTCGACGGTCTCTTCTTCGACAATCAGGACCTTATGACAAACAAGGCTATCTATGATCTCGAGTATATGGTAGATGGCAAGCCACGTCATATCGATACAGGTAAGTGGCCTTCTGCTGCCATTACAGTTTCTCCACGTGTAGGTTTCTCATGGGATGTCCTTGGCAACAACAGCCTTAAGGTACGTGGAGGTACAGGTCTCTTCTCAGGCCGTCTCCCTCTCGTGTTCTTCACCAACATGCCTACAAACTCAGGTATGGTCCAGTATCAGGCAAAGCTTAACGGCACTGGTGCAAACGGTGGATCGAAGACTGACATGAACCAGTTCGCTGGTGGTCTCCTCATGCGTGAGGAACTCCTTAAGAAACTCCTTGAGCTCGGTTATCCTAACACAATCTCTCCTGAGGACGGTACAATTCCTTCAGAGATTTCAGCTGTGGATCCTAAGTTCAAGATGCCTCAGGTATGGAAGACTTCACTCGCACTCGACTACAATATCCCTGTATCATTCCCATTCTCAGTAAGTGTTGAGGGTATCTACAACAAGACTGTGAACGGTGTCATCCTCCGTGACTGGAGCGTGAACGGTGTTGAGGGCTTTGCAAGATTCAACGGTGTTGACAACCGTCCTATCTTCCAGGACTTCAAGCAGACTTATGTCGATGCAGCCGGCAAGACCAAGAACATGCCTGCAGCATACGTTCTCGAGAACACTAACAAGGGTTATGGTTATTCAGGAACATTCACTGTGAACATGCGTCCTATCGAGGGTCTCTCAATCATGGCTGCATATACTCACACTGCATCTAAGGAAATCACAGGTATGCCTGGTTCAAACGCTTCTTCAGTATTGAACTACATGGGTACTATCTACGGTCCTAACGATCCAGGTCTCCACAACTCACAGTATGTTACTCCGGACCGTGTTGTTGCATCACTCACTCACAGCGACAGAAGCAACAACCACTTCAGCTTCATCTATGAGGCTTGGAGAGGCGGTTCTAACTATACTTACATGACTGCGAACGATATGAACGGTGACGGTTACAACTATGACCTCATCTACATCCCTACAGATGAGCAGGTTGCTAACGGTGACTTCAGATTCGTATCTCCAGACGATGCTCAGCGTTTCCTTGACTTCGTTCATGTTGACAAGTATCTCAGCAAGAACCAGGGCAAGTATGCAGAGGCTTACAGCGTTTACTCACCTTGGACTCACAGAGTGGATTTCAGCTACAAGCATGACTTCAAGATCAAGGCTGGTAACTCTACAAACACTCTCCAGCTCAATGTAGACATCAAGAATATTCTTAACCTCTTCAACTCTAACTGGGGTGTGTCAAAGTACATGAACCCAGCTCTCGGCGAGGGCCGTATCCTCAAGTATGAGGGATATGACAAGGATGGTTATGCAACATTCTCAACTCCTTCTGCAGTGAACGGAAACGCTCAGATCTGGAACAACAGCGTGAGCCTCGGCCAGTGCTGGTATGCTTCAGTAGGTATCAAGTATATGTTTAACTAATTTATTATCAGGAATAATATGAAACTTAGAAATATTTTCACAGCTCTTGCTGCTGCAGTCATCGCTTTTGCTGGCTGCCAGGAGAAGGAGAGATTCCTTGATGAGGTTAAGGTGTCGCAGTCTATGATTGCCATCCCTGCAGAAGGTGGCCAGGTCAAGGTTACCGTAAATGCAGTTGACAGCTGGGAGATTACAGATGTTCCTGAATGGCTTACTGTATCTCCTGCAACAGGCGGAAGAGGCGAGACAGAGGTCACTTTCTCTGCCGGTGCCGCAACTTCTACAAACGAGGTTCTTCTTTCACTTGTCTGCGGTGGTGCTGAGCAGCTCCTCAACGTTGTTCAGATGACCGAGAAGGTCGAGACTCCACTTTCTACATGTGCTCAGGTAAATGCCGGTGTTGACGGTGTCGTATACCGTGTAAAGGGTACTGTAACATCTATTGCAAACACTCAGTATGGTAACTGGTATCTCCAGGACGAGACAGGTACTGTATATATCTATGGTACTCTCTACGAGGGTGCTGAGAAGCAGTTCGAGAAGCTCGGCATCGAGGTAGGTGACATCGTTACTTGCGAGGGTCCTAGAAAGGACTACAGCGGTACTATCGAGCTCGTCAACGTAACAGTTATCGAGATCGAGAAGTCACTCATCAAGGTTGAGGAGGTTTCTCCAGAGAATGCAACTCTTCCACTCGAGGGTGGTGAGTTCACAGTTTCACTCACTTGCAAGGGTAACGGCGTTTCAGTTGTAATCCCTGACGCTGCTAAGTCATGGCTTTCAGTATCAGCTGTTTCTGCATCAGGTTCTTCTGCTGTAGTTACATTCCTTGCTGCTGCTAACCAGGCAGGTGCACGCTCAGTTGATCTTGAGTTTGTTACTGTAAGCGGCGGTGTTGAGTACAAGGCTGTTACAACTCTCAACCAGGAGGGTGCAATTGCAGAGGTTTCTGTTGCAGACTTCCTCGCAGCTCCTGTTGGAACAGCTCTCTTCAAGCTCACTGGTAAGGTTGCAAACCTCCAGGCAGGTGACTATGGTAACTTCGACCTCGTTGATGCAACAGGTTCAGTATATGTATACGGCCTTACTGCTACTCAGGTGGAGAAGAATGACAAGTCATTCCCTTCACTCGGTATCAAGGAGGGTGACGTTGTCACTATCATCGGTACAAGAGCAGAGTACAAGGGTGTTGCTCAGGTAGGTGGCCCAGCTTACTATGTAAGCCACATCGGAAGCACTGAGTCTACAATCGCTGACTTCCTCGCAAAGGAGAAGAGCAAGAACAACTGGTACAGACTTACAGGTACTATCGAGGAGATCGTAAGCGATGTTTACGGTAACTTCTACCTTAACGATGAGACTGGAAGGGTTTATGTATATGGCCTTACAGTTGCTCCAGTAGCAAAGAACGACAAGTCTTTTGCTCAGCTCGAACTCAAGGCAGGTGACAAGATCACTATCGTAGGTACAAGAGACCGTTACGACGGTGCAAAGGTTGAGGATCAGAAGGATCAGGTAGGTGGTCCTGCTTACTTCATCTCAAAGGCAGAGTAACGGATTTCCGATAAAGTCGGGAACGACGAAACGACGGACGGCTCAAAAGGTCGTCCGTTTTTCGTTATGTAACGCGTTGTTTATCTATAACTTTTTAGTAATTTTGTAAGTTCAAGAAGATTTTTTTGTTTTAAAAGAGATATAAAAACACTAATAAAAGTAACAAATGAAACTAAGTAGACTTTTTTGGGGAGCAGTCGCTTTTGTGACAGCTTTTACCGCATGTCAGGAAAAGGAGAAGCCGCTCGGTACTCCTGACATCAATCTCAGCGTGACTGAGATGAGCTTCGAATCAGCTTCAGGCGAGCAGACGCTTACAGTTACAGCGACACGTGACTGGATGGTGGAGACCGACGCTGATTGGGTTGTTGTGTCTCCTGAGTCAGGTGAGGCTTCTTCCGAGGCTCAGACAGTTACTGTTACTGTACTTGAGAACAAGGGACTTGACCGCGAAACAGATGTCAAGTTCACTATCGGAATGAAGAGCAGGTACCTCACCGTGTCCCAGGAAGGTCCTAAGGGATCGGCTGAGAACCTCATCATCTACTACAACGACTATGACAAGGAAGTTGCGGAGAAGACTTACGGTTCGGGTACAAGCTGGCCATATCTCGATCAGTTCGACGGATGGCAGAACCAGACCGGAACAGGTGCTGCAAACGTCACATATGCATACAACGGTATGTCTGCACGTGCTAATTCAACTTCAAACAGCAGCTATTCGGATTATGAAGGTTCCGGCAACAACAACATGTTCTTCGGCAAGTCTGCATACATCGCTACAGGCAACATAGCGCTCGGCGGTGCGACAGACCTTACCCTCACTTTCGGAACTGAGAAATACTCTCAGGACAACGGAAGCGTGTTCAAGAACTCGGAGTTCCATGTCTTCCTAAGCCAGGATGGAACAAAGTGGGTGGAACTCACAGACTATACATTTGCAGGCGGTGAGACTGAAGGACGCTGGAATGTTGCTGAGGCTACATTCTCTGTTCCTGCAGGTACAGAAAACCTTTCGATCTGCATGCAGGTTGACGTGGCAAGTTCATACCGTATGGACGATATGAAGCTTGTCGTGGCAGAGTCAGCAGGTACACAGATCGATTTCTCCAATGCAGTAGAGAAGGATTTCACAGTAAGCGGCGGCAACACTGGCGGAAACGGCGGTGGCGGTTCGGATGCTACGGCAATCTACAGTAACAATTACGACAAGACAGCTGCAGCAGAAGGATCGAAGGGATGGCCTTATCTCGACCAGTCTGATGCATGGAAGAATGCAGCCGGAACAGGTGCAGCAAATGTCACCTACAGTTTCAAGGGTGTCTCAGTCAGAAACAATGCGAATTCAGACGGATCATACTCTGATTATGCTGGTTCGGGAATGAACAACATCTTCTTCGGAAAGACCCCTTACTTTGCAACAAACAACATCGCTCTTGGCGGTGCAACCAACCTTACCCTCACTTTCGGTACCGAGAAATACTCTCAGGCAAACGGAAGCCTCTTCAAGAACAGCGAGTACCATATATGGCTCAGCAACGACGGAGGAGCAAAATGGGTTGAATTCACTGACTACACATATGCAGGCGGTTCGACAGAAGGCAGATGGAACATTGCTACAGCCAATTTCTCAGTTCCTGCAGGAACATCGACTATCTCTATCTGTATGCAGGTTGATGCGGAAAGCTCATACCGTATGGATGACTTCAAGCTTGTAGAGGCATCTGCACCGGGCACATCAGTGGATTTCAGCAATGCGGTGGAGAAGGACTTCTCTGCTGGCGGATCGGCTGGCGGAGATAATCCAGGCGGCGGCAATGACAATCCTCCTGCAGGCGGTGCGGCTGCTACAATTGCAGAAATTCTTGCATCATCAGGTTCACTTGCATCAGGTACTACCATCGAAGGAATCGTGATTTCGAACAGAGCTCTCAATAACCTCACTTCAAAGAAGGGACTCTATGTTCAGGATGCGACAGGCGGTCTTCAGTTCTATCTTGCCGCTAACCATGAGTTCGACTTCGGAGACAAGGTGCTCATCGACCTCTCTGGCGCAAGCCTTGCCGAGTACAATGGTGCTGTTCAGATCAGCGGCCTCGGTCTTGAAAAGATATCTCTTGTGTCTACCGGAAACAAGGTGACTCCTAAGACCGTGTCTATCACTGACTTCCTTGCCAACAAGTATGAAGGCCAGTATGTAGCGATCGAAGGCGTTCAGGTGGCAGGTGCTGATCTGAACAAGACATTTGTGGAGGGTGACTCTCACACAAGCATCACTGTGGAGACTGAGGACGGCAAGACATTCGCTGTCTTCTCTTCAAAGTATGCTACTTATGGTGATACAAAGGTTCCTCAGGGATCAGGTACAATCAAGGGTATCTCTTCTATCAGCAAGGGTGCAATGCAGGTGATCTTCGCTCAGGAGTCTGACTTTGCGGGACTTACCGGTACACGTTTCGACGGCTCTGTTCCTCCTTCAGGCGGCGACCAGGGTGGTAATGAAGACAAACCTAATCCTCCTGCAGGAGGTGACGGCGAATATGAGCCGAACATTTCATGGACTCTCGGCAACAAGGCATATGACGGTGACTCCCAGACTGCCCAGACCGGTACTGTAAACGGAGTGGAGGTAAGCAATATCCTCAAGCTTGGAACAAGTTCGGTTGTCGGTGACGCTACACTCCATGTTCCTGCCGGAACAAAGAAGCTCGGTTTCTACTGTGTTGCATGGAAGGGCAAGAAGGCGGAACTCAAGCTGTCAGCAGGCGGAAAGGAGATCGACACAATCGATCCTAATGCAAATACAGGAGCAAGCGGAAATCCACCATACACAATCACGCTTTCAAGCAACGATTATTTCGAAGTCGAGATGCCGTCGACTGCTGCGACAGACGTCAAGGTGGAGACTCTTGATCCTTCTAACGGCCGTGTACTTATCATAGGCCTCAAGGCGATCGCTGAATAATGACTATAAGAACTATAATGAATAAGGTTGCAGTGGCCGTGACGGTCATCTGCACCTTATTTCTGTCTTCATGCGAAGATCCGGCTCAGGAGAGCATTCTCAATGTCTCTGTAAAGGTATCCGAGGTCTCGGCAGAATCCGGACAGGTCTTCGTCAGTGTGACAAGCAACAGCTCATGGACTCTTCGTCTGACAGACCAGGACGGAGGACCGGATCCGGGATGGGCTCAGCTGAACGTAACGTCAGGCTCGGGAAACAAAAGCAATGTCATCCTTACTTATCAGGCTAATGAGAGCGAGGATCTGCGTGCGATATGGATTGTAGCTGACGGAGGTGATGGCTGGAGCAAATGCAGTTTCCGCCAGAGTGGTGCTGGACACAAGGAAGACCCGAAACCGCAGCCGCAGCCTCAACCTGATGTCGACCTTGCGAAGACAGGATGGCTGGAGCTTCCGGCTATGGACAACGATGACCTGGGGTATTTCACCCACAGTTTCAATATGGGTGGAAAGAGATACCGCAATTATTCATTCGGATGGAGCCAGAACGACCTTGTAGCCCTTTGGGTGGCCTATCCTCTTTGTAAGCTTTATACCAACGGAAGCGTAGGCAGAACCAATGAATGGGCGTATGACCCTCTTCTAGGTGAACTTTCTGCTGCTCCTTTCGGAGGTTACGGTGAAGAGCTTGCTCGTGGTCATCAGATTCCTTCCGCGGACCGTCAGTGCTCTTGGGAAGCCAATGCCCAGACATTCTACGGAACGAACATGACACCTCAGCTCAATGCCCACAATGAAGGAATCTGGGCTGATCTGGAAGGACGCGTGAGGAAATATGCCAATACGTCCGATACTACATATGTCGTGACGGGAGTGGTGCTGGAAGGCAGCAAGAGAAAGACAAGGGACTCGGACGGAAAGTCCATAACCGTGCCTGCAGGCTATTACAAGGCACTTTTGAGGTACAGCAAATCTTCAACGCTCAGCACATGGGCTGCAGCGGCATTCTACACCGAGCACAGGGATTACGGTGATTACACTCCGTTCAGAGACCTTGCAATGTCAATCGACGAACTGGAGGAGATGACCGGACTGGACTTCTTTGTCAACCTTCCGGAAAAGCTCGGAGAGCAGCGTGCAGCGGAAATAGAGGCGGAAGATCCTCGGACAAACTCCGTATGGGGTCTGTAAACAACAATGAAAATGAAAAGGATATTTTACATATTGATTGCGCTGACGCTTTTCAGCTCGGCTGCATCAGCTCAGAAAGCAGGTTCGCAGAACCATGTGATAGGATTCTACAATCTGGAGAATCTCTTCGACACATACGATGACCCTGCAAAGAATGACGAGGAATTCCTTCCTGAAGGAAAGAACAAATGGACTGAAGCCAAATATCAGAAGAAGCTTCAGAACATGGCCAAGGTCATCAGGTCTATGAAGGATGAAAACGGCTCATGGCATGCTCTTCTCGGTGTGTCTGAGATAGAGAACCGCCTTGTGCTGGAGGATCTTGTGATGGAACCACAGATCGCAGAAGCCAACTATCAGATCGTTCATTATGACGGTCCGGACAGACGAGGCGTAGATGTGGCCCTGCTTTACAATCCGAAGGTCTTCACCTTCCTTGACAGTGAGTCCATTCCGTTCACATTCGAAGGAAGCACCATCGACTGGATCCAGTCCAAGGAAGAAAGGGACTATTTCAGGACCCGTGACATCCTCATGGTTCATGGAACTATCGACGGCGAGCATTTCGCTATATATGTAGCTCATCTTCCGTCACGTTCCGGTGGCAAGAAGGGCGGCAACCAGCTTCGTGACCGCGGTGGCGAAATCATGTACAGCCATGCCATGATGATGCAGGAGAAATATCCCGGCATCAAGATCGTCTGCATGGGCGACATGAACGACAATCCTACCGACATGAGCATGGCTCACTATCTCCATGGCCTCGAGAACAAGGAAGATGTCACAGACAATGACTTCTACTCTCCTTTCCTTTCCATGCTCAAGGCCGGCTTCGGTTCCCTTGCATATCAGGGTGTATGGAGCATATATGACCTTCTCCTGGTCAACAATGCCCTTGCAAACCCTCAGGAGGGCACTTTCGGACTTCGCCAGCTCCATAAGAAAGGATATTACGGACGCGTATATAACCCTAAGTTCCTGACCAATCAGAAGGGACAGTACAAGGGAACTCCGTTCAGGACATTCTCCAACGGAGCCTTCATCGGCGGCTACAGCGACCATTATCCGACATACATTGTAATTACCAAATAGATCTCTCGACTGCGCTCGAGATGACAGTTCAGAATATGATAAAGAAAGTACTATTGACAATCGCAGCAGTGTTCTGCACTATATCCCTCTTCGCCCAGAGCGAATGGGGAGGCGTGAAAGGTACGGTAGTCAACCGTGCAGGCAGGGCGCCTGTCGTTGATGCGGCCATCACCATCACTCAGGGCGGTGAGTCTGTGGCGGCTGCAACATCAGATGCAGAAGGAAGGTTCCTGATCGAGAATCTTCCAAACGGAATGTATGACATGACAATCAAGGCTCCTGGCTTTCTGGATGCCAATGTCAATGTCACCATCGAAGGATATGTAAAGGATCTCATCTTTGTCGGAATGATCGTAGAACAGGTCGTGAACGATGTTGATGACTCGAATTTCGCCGAGTTCGATATGGATGATTCCGGCTTCGAGGATGCTCCATCCATTCTTTTCGACAGCAACGATCCGTTCACCGACATTGCCAGCTTCGGATTCAGCAACATCCGTTTCAAGAACAGAGGATATACCAATGAATCGCAGGACGTGTATCTCAGCGGTGTAAGGATGAACGATGCCATCACAGGCTATTCTCCTTATTCACTCTGGAGCGGTCTCAACGAGGCCATGCGCAGCAAGGAAAGCACCATCGGTAACGAGGTCTCGGACTATGGATTCGGAGGCTACAACGGTGTGACAAACCTTCATGCGATGCCTTCGAGCGTACGTACAGGATGGCGTTTCAGCGCCCTCACCAACAGCGCCCTCTACCGTCTCCGCCTCATGGCCACATATGCTTCAGGCGAGCTTGACAACGGATGGTCATATGCCGTCAACGTATCTGCCCGTCTTGGAGGAAACGATTGGGTCAAAGGAGTCTACTATCGCAACTTCGCATATTATGCCGGTGTTGAAAAGAAGTTCGGTGACATCCACAGGATCGGTCTCGTGACATTCGCGGCTCCGGGTCAGCGTGGTGCTCAGAACGCATCGACTCAGGAAGTCTATGATCTGATCGGCGACAATATGTACAACAGCAACTGGGGATATCAGAACGGCAAGGTACGCAACGCCCGTGTCCGCAAGACATTCGAGCCTGTTACCATCCTCAAATATACGGCGACCCCTTCCGATGATCTTGAGGCATCCGCAACCCTCCTCTGGCGTTCCGGAAAGAACGGATATACAGCCATGGACTGGTATGATGCAGCTGATCCACGTCCGGATTATTACCGCAACCTTCCGAGCTACTACTGGATGGATGACGAGGACTATGACAGGCTGAACTTCGAGAAATATGCATGGGCAAAGGATGCATGGGAAAACGACTATCCTGAATATGCCCATCTGAACTGGGACCGTCTCTATAACGTGAACTGGAACAATTACGACGAGAACGGACTCCGCCGCTCGAAATATGCGGTCGAGGAACGTCGTGTGGACCAGAACGACATCAATCTTAACGCCAGCGTGAAATGGGCCGCATCCAAGGCATTCACTCTCACCGGAGGTATCACTTACAGATGGAATCGCACCGAATACTACAAGAAGATGGACGATCTTCTCGGAGGTGACTACTACATCAATATAGACCAGTTCGCTGAGCGTGACTTCGCATCTTCACCGGCAATGGTGCAGAACGATCTTGACTATTATCTTGCTCATGGTGAGGCTCAGGCACTTGCGCAGGGCGACAAGTACGGCTATGACTATTATGCTCATGTGCGTAACGCAGACATCTGGGCAAACGGAGCCCTCGACCTCGGAGGATTCAAGGCAAACCTCGCTCTCAATGCAGGTTATTCCAAGTTCTGGAGAGAGGGACTCGTGAGAAAAGGTCTTTTCGCAGGTCTTGACGACAATGGCAATGAGTTCATCGTCGACGGCAAGAACCTCACTTCTTATGAAATGGTTAACGGTGTGAAGACCCCTATCACTTCGAAGGGAAATTCAGCTGTTTCCGAATTCCTTACTTATTCGGCCAAGCTCGGACTCCAGTACCATTTCGATGGCGGACACAGGGTGTATGCAAATGCGGCTTATTACAATGACGCCCCTACATTCGCTCAGTCATTCATTTCTCCTCGTACAAGGAACTCTCTCGTTCCTAACCTCGAGACCATGAAGACCACATCTGCCGATATCAACTACCAGTACAGCAACAACGGCTACAATGTCCGCCTGACCGGATTCTGGACCACAATCAACGACCAGACAGACATGATGAGCTTCTATGACGATTCGCAGAATTCATTCACCAACTTCGCGATGAGCGGCATCGACCAGCGTCACATGGGTATCGAGCTCGGTTTCAAGATTCCGATCATCGTGCAAGGACTTTCCCTCGAAGGAGCTCTCAGCTGGGGCGAGTATATCTATACATCGACCCCTCGCATGACCCAGACCGTGGACAACAGCGCCGAGGTTATCTTTGACAACCAGCCTGTACCTTACTGGGCAAGCAGCCCGATCTTCAGAAAGACCGTCATGGACGGAGAATCTGTATATGAGACCGACCTGAACGGTGATGCAGTCATCGAAGGATGGCAGAAGCATTATGTTCCTTCGACTCCGCAGCTCGCAGCTGACCTCGGACTCAACTACAGGACAAATTCATACTGGTTCTTCGAACTTCACGGACAGTATTTCGCTGATTCATACCTCGACATGAACCCTCTCTACAGGACAGACATGGCCACAGCCGGTCCTGACGGTATCGTGACCCCGGTTGAAATCGAGTATATGACAGCTCAGGAGAAGTTCGATCCTGTGTTCGTCCTCAATGCGAGCATCGGAAAGTCGTGGTACATCGACCGCATATACAACTTCGGATTCTCTCTCAACATCCAGAACATCACTAACAACCGTTATGTGAAGACAGGAGGTTACGAGCAGACACGTCTTATCGACAGCAAGAGCATGGAGAGGTATTATCGCTTCGATTCGAAGTATTTCTACATGCAGGGACTTAACTATATGTTGAACCTCTATTTCAGATTCTGACATGAAAAGAATACATTCAATAATACTTGCAGCGGCGGTTCTCTTCGCCGGATGCGAAGAGTTCCAGCCTGTATTCACCGGTAAGTATCCTGACCCTCAGGAGCAGGAAATATATACTGATGCTGACTTCGGCAGGATCACCACCATTGCCGACCTCAAGGATATGTATGCAGCCAACGGCAACAAGCCGTATACCGTGGAAAAGAACTGCGTGATCAAGGGTCAGGTGACCACATCAGACCAGGTGGGCAATCTATACAAGAGCCTTTATATCCAGGATGAGACTGCCGGCATCGAGATCAAGATCGGCAAGAACGGCCTTTACAACGAGTACAAGCTCGGCCAGTGGCTCTATATCGACTGTTCTGGACTCACAGTTGGCAACTACAACGGAATGATCAACATCGGATATTCCGATCCTTCAGGAGAATATGAGACAGGTTATCTTGAGCTTGCCTACATCATCGACCAGCATGTGTTCAAGGGCGAATATGACGATCCTGTAGAGCCCGTTGTCGTAAAGGAGGCAGACCTTCACAAGAAGGTCAATCTCGGCCGTCTCGTGACCATCGAGAATCTCAAGTATGACGATCATATCTTCCTCCTTGCCTATGTCGATCCTAACGGCAACAGAAAGGATAACAACAACAGAATCTTCATTGATGAGGAAGGTCCGGACAACTACGGAGTCGATACATGGGCATGCTCGGAGGCCAAGTGGAAGGAGTATCTGAATGCAGGATGCTTCGATGCGGTAGAAGCACCTGCCGGCAAGGTTTCCGACTACAGGAACCCGGACGGAACTTATGACATCGGATCGATGGCATACTCGATCAGCCAGTACTTCAAGATGGGAAAGACCGATGTACAGGTACGTACCAGCGGATATGCCCGTTTCGCCGACACAAAGCTTCCTCAGGAAGTTCTCGACGGCAAGGCTACAGTGACATTCACCGGTATCCTGACAGATTATAAGGGAGCGGCACAGTTCACCCTCATCGACCTCGGCGGCGTGAAGAAAGCCGATGGTACACCTTGGTACAATTAGTATCGGGAAATCTATGAAATAATTCTACAACAATGAAAAAGATATTTTTGACTACAGCAATCATCATGGCAGCAGTTTCATGCGGCAACAAGAACCCGTTCCTCAGCGGATGGGACACACCTTACGGCATTCCTGACTTCACTCAGATCGAGGAAAGCCACTATATCCCAGCAATCGAGTACGGAATCCGTCAGCAGCAGGAAGAGATCGATGCTATCATCGCAAATCAGGAGGCTCCTACATTCGCAAATGTAGTGGAGGCATATGAGCGTTCCGGCGCTGTCCTCGACCGCGTTTCGATGGTCCTTTTCAATGTGTCCGAGTCTGATGCGACCGAGTCTCTCCAGAAGATCGTCGAGGAGGCTCTTCCGCTCATTTCAGTACACAGCGACAACATCTTCATGAACCCTGATTTCTTCAAGAAGGTTGAGGTTCTTTACAATGACATCGACAACCTCGGTCTCAATCAGGAGCAGAGAATGACCCTCAAGAATCTCTATAACTCATTCGTGAAGAACGGTATCGCCCTCGGTGAGGCTGAGCAGGCACGCATGCGTGAGATCAATATGGAGCTTTCTTCTCTTTCAAACACATTCGGCAACAACCTCCTTGCTGAGAACAATGCCTTTGCAGAGGAGTTCGGAGTGTCTGTTTCGGAGTACGGCGGAGCGATGGCTTCAACTGAGGACCGTGCACTTCGCGAGAAGATGTTCAAGGCATATGCATCACGTGGTAACAATGGTAACGAATATGATAATAAGGAGCTTATCGTCAAGACTATGGCTCTTCGTGTAGAGAAGGCTAAGCTTCTCGGCTATGAGACACCGGCTCATATGATTCTTGCAGACAAGATGGCCGGCAGCCCTGAGACTGTAGAGACCTTCCTTGAGAGCATACTTGCTCCTGCCATTGCAAAGGCAGAGGAAGAAATCGCAGACATGCAGGTGTTCATGAATGAGGATATCAAGGCAGGTATCCTTCCTGCGGGCAGCACAATCCAGCCATGGGACTGGGCATATTATACAGAGAAGGTGCGCAAGGCTAAATATGCCCTTGACGAAGAGCAGACAAAGCCTTATTTCCAGATGGAGAATGTTCGTCAGGGAGTATTCGACCTTACTACAAAGCTCTGGGGCCTTCAGTATGAGAAGCTCGAGGATATTCCTGTGTATCATCCTGACGTAGAGGGATTCAAGGTAACAGATGCAGACGGTTCCCTCATCGGAGTCATCCTTACAGACTATTTCCCACGTGCTACAAAGAGAGGTGGTGCCTGGATGACCAACTTCGTGAACCAGGAGGTTCTCGACGGCAAGGATATCCGTCCTGTAATCGTGAATGTCGGCAACTTCGCAAAACCTGTCGACGGCAAGCCTTCACTTCTTTCTCTCGACAATGTGGAAACTCTTTTCCATGAGTACGGACATGCTCTTCATGGCCTCCTCAGCCAGTGTACATACAAGAGCGTGAGCGGAACATCTGTAGCTCGTGACTTTGTCGAGCTTCCATCACAGATAATGGAGAACTGGGCATTCCAGAAGGAAGTCCTTGCTGACTATGCGCGTCATTATGAGACAGGCGAAATCATCCCTGACGCCCTTGTGGAGAAGATCGAGGCTGCAGGCAACTTCAATCAGGGATTCATGACCACAGAGCTCGCGGCAGCATCCCTTCTTGACCTCAAGTGGCATATGCTCAGCAGTGTCGAGGGTCTTGACCCGATGGCATTCGAGGCGGCAGCTTGCAAGGAAATGGGACTCATCGACGAGATCATCCCACGCTACCGCAGCACATATTTCGCTCACATCTTCAGCGGCGGATACAGCGCAGGTTACTACAGCTATCTTTGGGCTGAGGTTCTTGATAAGGACGCATTCGAGCTCTTCATGCAGAAGGGTATCTTCGACAAGGAGACAGCAATGTCGTTCCGTCACAACGTCCTCGAGAAAGGCGGCAGCGACGAGCCTATGGATCTTTACCGCCGTTTCCGTGGAGCAGATCCTGACTCAGGTGCCCTCCTTCGCGGTCGTGGCCTGTAATCGGAGCAATGCAACCTACTGAATAGTAGCATATTACGATATAAGCCTGCCGTCCCAGGACGGCAGGCTTATATCGTAATTGGTTGAATATTAGACAGTTGTGTTGCTTTCTTTTGTCTTCTAGTGTGATGCTATAATACTTGTACGCAGCGAACAGAATAACCGTTAGATCGTTCTGTATGCGATCCATAAAGACCTGGTTTATAAGATGAAAAGTGCAGGCAATATGATGAACCATTACTAGCTCCATATGATGACCAATAATAGCCATATGCTCTCTCTCCGCAGCTTCCATCTCTGCCATTGCGATATCCTGCAGCAGGGAGGAATATTTTTGGGGTTGTTTCCGAAGCTGTTCTTTTTCCATAGAACCAAAATCCGTTTTGACCTGCTTCATTGGTAGTCCAGCCAGAGTAGTATGGTCCTAAATCGCTCAACTCCTGCTTAGTAGGAACTCTCCATCCAGATGGGCATGGATCATATACTTTATTTCGTTGCGGAGTATCTTCTTTGCCACTGTTCCAGAGTGTATTATTTGGTTCTGATGTCCAGTCATGAGGTGTTTCCTCGTCTGTTCCGAATCCAAGATAAAAAATCCCCTCATCAGCAGGCTGGATTGATGTGATCAAGGATACACCGCTTTCTGTTTTTATTATTTGTTTGTTCCCTGAAGGATACGTAGCATCACCATCATATCCTTGTCCGTATATTCTACCCCACTGATATAATTTACCATAAGGATAGTCGGTAACGTGGTAGCCACAGTTGACAGGAGCCCATACTGTGTTGCCAATAAGAATACCATAACCATGATCTACATTGTCTTGATCGATATATTTAGCTATCTTGATGTTCAATGCTTCTGAAACTGTTACCTCACATGAGGCCATGTGTTGTCCGGAGGTGGCAGTGATTGATGCCGTGCCTTCAGCGATTGCAGTGACATTGCCGTATTCATCTACGGTGGCTACACCCTTGTTGTTTGAACTCCATTTTACAGAATGGTTTGTTGCATCAGCCGGTGAGACATAAGCCCGGATGGTAAAAATGTTGCCAACTCGTGCGTGGAACTCTTGAAAGTTGAGTTCTACTGATGTAACAGGAATTTCTTCGCTACCTACATCTATGGAGTCCATAGTAAGCAGAGTAGATCTTTCAATTGTATATGATTTATTCGTTGTAATGTCTTCACGTGTTCCATCAGTAAAAAATACTACTACAGAGAATCCTTTGCTGAAAGTGACAGGAGGCAGAGAAATTATGAAATTTGTCACCGCTTTAGCATCGAGTTTTCTTCCACTTCCACATTGAAGCGCTACTGCAGTATACCCGTCTGTAATTTGTACAGTAGGTTCTTTTCCGTAAACATATGTTTTTACAGATGCCGTTCCGGAAAGTTGTTCCTTATTATTTCCGTATACAATGATTTCAGAGACAGATTTAGTTCCTTTCAGCTGCAATTTAAGCCCTCCGAATACATTCTTGAATGTGACATTGTTGTCCTCGCTTATGGATACCATAGGGAAAGAACCGTTTGCAAAGCTTTCTTCTGCGTATTCTTGATATTCAGGAATGGTAATATTTGTCAACGTATAACCGGTAGGATTTTCATTGTTGTCGGCCTTGATTTCAATATCGCTGCCATAAGGATAATATGCTACAAGATGCTTAAGCGTGCTTCCTGCATTTATCACATCATCGTTTCCTGAAGAAACCTTCGAGAAGCTTCCATAATTCCTGCCTGCATACTGATCCATAATCTCATATTTAAGTCCGAGAGTCGTGTACTTGAATATGGTCAGCTGGTCTCCGTCTGACCATAATACATCTTTATTCGTATCAAGTGATGTCTTCGTTGAAGGTATCTTTTCAATAGAAGCGTTGATTACATCATTTTCCTGGACAGATTCATGCATATCGTTCTTCTGACATGACATCATGGTTGCAAGTGCAGCCAACAGAATGATTGTTTTTTTCATAATTCGTAATCTAATAAGGTTAAATACTACCAACTTCCGTATTTTTCTTCAACACTTTCATTGGAACTGCTGGTGCAAAATACACCCTCGGTAATTATCTCCATCACATCTGCAGAAGGAGATTCATAGGGAATTTCTTTTGAAGTCATCTTTTTTCAGAAAGCTTCGACCTCGAGAGCGGTTAGTTTATACAAAGAAAGTGTGAGGTCGTTCGTTTATTGTCTTGGAGGCTCTGGTAAACCTAGGTACAAATAAACAATACCCCACACTTGTTGCGATATACCAGAGAACAGTATACGACACACCAAGTGACGAAGTTGATTGCTCATCCCTGTACCAATGAAATTTACCAGATTTCCAAGACAGGATAAAAGCGAAACACTTTCATCTAATATGTATGACCGCAGCCTATAGCGGCAGCAGCATTGCAAATATAGAAAATGTTTTCAACATTCACGGGGTATTGCAGTTGCAAATTTGAGCAGGATATAGGTGAAAGTCAATATTGACTTATAATATTGTTTCGTGTATATTGAAGCGGGATAGTACACGTTACTATGTTCCTGACTGATATAAAGGAGTTGTAGAGGCAAATGAGGAGAATGCGAAAGAATGGAGGGGATAGAAAAAGGGTGACTAAAAAGTCATTTATGACTGATTAGTCACTCTTTTTTCATTTATATATTTGACCGGGAGAATGATAGGGATTGCGGAGGACTCCGTTCGCTTCGCTCACTCCGGACCCTCCCAACGTTTCCTGCGTGGTCTACGACCACTTGTCTCCGTCGGGTCCCTCCCGCTACACATGTCCGCGGGTGGACATGCCTCCGCAATCCCT
>JAFZDJ010000030.1 GCA_017561265.1 Bacteroidales bacterium | reverse complement strand
TACTCCGGTTACTCCAATGCAGAAGTCGACGAGTGGCTGAAGAAGGCTCGCCAGACCAACGATCCTGCTGAGCGTGCTGAGTACTACAAGCAGTTCCAGATCGCTATGGCGAAGGCTCCTGCATATACCTTCTTTGCTTACATCGATGCAATGTTCATCGCTGACAGCAATATTAAGGGTATCGATGCCAATACCGTTCTGGGTCACCACGGTGTGGGCATCTTCTGGAATGTCACCGAGTGGACCATTGAGTAAAATAAGAGCGCACCATATAAGGGGCTGGTTTCCAGCCCCTTATTGTACCTTTACTGTGCAGACAGATGAGAAGGAAATTCCTTGTTATCTGTGTGTAGAGTAATTTCCAAGACTATAAAGATAGGACGATCCTTATGGAAGAATTACTGAAAATTAAAAACTTAACCGTGGGAATCCATTCTCCGGCGGGTAAAGTGCAGGCGGTTCGGGATGTAAGCTTTGAGCTGCACCCCGGTGAAGTGCTTGCCATCGTCGGTGAATCCGGTTGCGGTAAGAGCATGCTTTGTAAGTCCATTATGAAGCTGCTGCCTAAGTCTGCAAAAATCGAAGGCGGAAAGATCATTGCAAACGGTGTGGATATTACCAAGTATTCCGACCGGGATATGCGAAAGCTTCGGGGTAAGCTGTTTTCCTTCGTGTTCCAGGACCCTATGACAGCGCTGAATCCCACGATCCCCATTGGTAAGCAGATTGCAGAAGCGATTTTGGTTCATGAACCCAAGCTGTCCAAAGAGGAAGTGTATAGCCGGGTCATCAGTCTTATGGAACTGGTGGGCATCCAGCAACCCCATGAGCGGTATAAACTGTATCCTTACAATTTCTCCGGCGGTATGCGCCAGAGAAGTGTTATGGCCATTGCCCTGGCATCAAATCCCAAGATCCTGCTGGCTGACGAACCTACAACGGCATTGGATGTGACTATCCAGGCACAGATTTTGGACTTACTGAAGGAGATTCAGGTCAAGTTGGGTACTGCCACCATTCTGGTTTCCCATGATCTTGGCGTAGTTGCCCGTGCAGCGGACAGAGTTGCCATTATGTATGCCGGCAAGATCGTGGAGATCGGTACGGCGGAAGAAGTATACTATGATCCCCGACACCCCTATACCTGGGCACTGCTGCAATCTCTTCCTGCGCTAAACAAGGGAAAAAGTGAATTGAAAACGATTCCCGGTATGCCGCCTACGCTGATCAATCCTCCTGCAGGCGATGCGTTTGCATGCCGAAACGAGTATGCTTTGGAGATCGACTATCACGAACAGCCTCCTATGTTCCAGATTACCGACACCCACTATGCGGCTACCTGGCTATTAGATCCCAGAGCGCCCAAGGTAGAATCACCGATTGGAGGGAAAGACTATGTCTGAGATTTTATTGGATATCCAGCACCTTTCCCATGTGTTTAAGCTGAGCAAGCACGCAGCCATCAAAGCGGTGGATGATGTGTCTTTCCAGATGAAGAAGGGTGAGATCTTCGGTCTTGTAGGCGAGTCCGGTTCCGGCAAGTCTACCGTTGCCCGGTGCATTATGAATATTTACAGATGTACCGCAGGCAAGATCCTCTACAACGGAATCAATATTTGCGACCGCAAGGAATTCCGCAAACACCACAAGATGCTGGAGGCTGACCGTCAGATCATATTCCAGGACTCTACTTCCAGCCTCAATCAGCGCATGAAGGTTGCGGACATTATTGCAGAACCCATGTCCATCCACCATATCAAGCCTCCCAGAGGAAGTTTGCGAGCCGAAGCAGAGTTTCAACTCAGCTATGTGGGTATGGATGCCAGCTACCTGGATAAATACCCCACCGAACTGTCCGGCGGTCAGCGGCAGCGTGTGGCCATTGCTCGCGCTCTATCCATGGAGCCGGAGCTGCTGGTAGCTGACGAGCCCATTGCATCTTTGGATGTGTCTATTCAAGCGCAGATCGTCAATCTGTTGCGTCACTGCAACCGGGAACACGGCTGCTCCATGCTGTTTATTGCTCACGATCTGTCCATGGTGGAATACCTTTGCGACCGTGTGGGCGTCATGTACCGTGGCAAGCTGGTGGAACTGGCACCTACCGCAGAGCTTTACGCAAATCCCCAGC
>JAFZDJ010000093.1 GCA_017561265.1 Bacteroidales bacterium | reverse complement strand
GTATATGCCGAAAAGTTTTCCGCTTCGGATATTTGTGAACGTAAAGTAGACACCTGGTGCGTCAGCATCGGAAAGTTTCTTTATGTCCTGAAACCTGCTCACCCTTACTTCTTTGCCTGATGGGTCTTCCCCAGACTGGTTTGGAGTATTTCTGTACTCTTCGGTCAGCTGCCTTGCCAGATCCCCAATGTCAGCGTCCTCATTTATACGCACAAAGTTTACTTCGCTTATACGCACCAAGCCGGCATAGTTAACCTTCTCCATCTCACGGAAGAGATCTATGCTGATAAATATATCCGGGTTGTTGAAGATTGTCTTTGTGTAGGGCTTGAGTACGCCTGTTACAATCATATTCACATCCACATTAGTCATGTATGTGTAATATCCGGAATAGGCGTTGTTCTCAAACAAGTTGATCTCTTTACCGATAGCGTCACCATCAGGGAAAAGAACATTCGCAATTTCTTCGGATAGTACTACTGAATTCTTTGTGGACAGAGCCGTTTGCGGGTCTCCTTCAGCAAATGGGAAAGCGAAGAAATCAAAGAAATTCTGACTGGCGGCAACTGTTGATACATTGATTTCATTATCTGCATATCTGACGACACTGGCTCCGGAAATCAGTGCCTTTCCATCATTTCTGGCAAAATAAGCGCAAGATTCCTTGATCTCCGGAAATTTCTCATATAGTCCTGAAACTTCATGTAGAGCAGTGATTTCATCGGAACTATAGCATATATGTATGTCATCAGTATTCTTCAGCGCTTTGTTCACACTCATGTCATCCACAATGTATGAACTCAGCACAATGACAAATGCCAGTGCAAGGCTCAATCCCACCACCTCAATGATGGTGTAAAGCTTATTGCGTGATAAAAATCTCAGGTAACTCTTCATGTCTAATTATTCTTTCTTTAATGCTTCAGCAGGGTTTGTGCGTGTAAGGCGTACTGCGTGTATCGAGATGGAGGCAATGACTACAGCAACAACAATGATCACTGAAGTAATATATATCCAAAGTGTATCATCTACTCTAACTGGATATTTAGAGAGCCAGTAGTTGATGTATGAGTGTGCAATTGGAACAGCTGCAATGGTTGAAACCAATACAGGGGCCACAAATCCCATGACCATCTTCCAGAAAACCTCGGCATTCGAGCTACCGAAAACCTTTCGGATAGCCGTGTCAAGAGTGCCAAGCTGAGCCGAGTATGAACTCAAAGCGATGATTGCCATTATGGTTATCAGGATGCTGAGCAGGGCAAAGACACATATCATTGCAAACACCTTTTGTTCATCCTTGAATTTTTCTTCAACAAGAGAGTTCAGAGTGCTGATCTTAGGCATATTCTCAGCAGTCTTGCGCACTTTGTAGAAATCGCGAATCTTTGCGAGAGCTTCCTTTTCGCTGCCGTTCACCTTTACAAGTAAACCATATAAATACGAGTCGGTTTCAGACTGTATCAGGAGACCTTGTATTGTTTCCGGATCATATTCTTTGATTGTCATTGACTTGAAGTCTGAAATTATGCCATCTAATGACCAGGTGACATTCATTTTAATCTTTCCGCTATCAATATGCGGCTTCAGACGTTCGTACGAACTCTTGCAAATAAAACTCTTTCTCACAGAACCTGTGCTCATCGTAGTGGATGTTCCGTAGTCTTCAAGAATCTCAATTCCGAGTATTTCCATTGCTTCGGAGTTTCCGCTCAGGACGTGCATCAGATGCTCGTTTGAAAGGAAAGTCATCGTACCATAATCTGTAGGCGGTGCAACCAAATCACCTATACGTTCAACATAACTTTCAGACAGAAGTTCGTCTTTGAATCTGTTATCGTCATTAGTGACAAAATCCACGAATATGATATTGTCGGTCTCATACCCCATAGGAGTGTCTATCATATGTCTTGTCTGAGCGTATATGGCCAGAGTCACTGCTATTGCAGCTATGCTGAGCAGACCCTCAAGTCCTATGAAGATCTTTCCAAGTGTCAGTTTGTCGTTCTTTCGTGCGTCTCCTTTTATGACTTCGATAGGTTTATAGCTCGACATCATCATTGCAGGCACAAGACCTGCTGCGAGAGACAGGATCAGGACTACTGCTATCACGAATACCCACATCGCTGATGTGTTGAAGAGGACTATATGGCTTCCCAGGAGTTCTCCAACGATGTTCTTCAGGGCAAAAGCAAGTGCCAGAGCGAGTGTGAATGAAAGAGTTACCAGAACTGCAGCCTCTGATATGCATTTGGTGTAGATACCACCTTTTGTTGTGCCGAGCAGCTGCCTTGTAGCCATCTCCTTTACTCTGAACCTTGAGAATGCCATCGTCAGGGAGACGTAGTTGAGACCTGCAAACACCAACAATATCAGGCATGCAAACATGAAGGTGTGGTACATGTTCACATTAGTGATATTGTCAAAATGTGATCCCGACAGATCGAATGTGTGATGAATGTCCTTGAACGGAATCAAGTCGATCTTCGTGTATCTGGCATACTTCTTATCAGGGTCAGTATCATTGTTTTCAAGCAGGAATCTTCCAATCTTGTCAGCATCTGCACCTTCGGATAGTTTCACATAATGGACGGACTGAGGGCGACCTAAATGCATCTTTATGTGCGGAGGATACATCGTGTTGTCTATATCGTTGATATACTTTAGATTCAAGAACATTCCTCTGTCTTGAAGTGTGGTCTTGCCCATATCGGCATATACACCGGTAACTGTGAGCTGCACATCTTTCAGACGATGTTCGTTTATGATCAGCGTCTGTCCGATTGGATCCTGGCCTGGAAACATGATGTTTGCTACCTCTTCTGAGATGACCGCAGCATTCTGCAGATTCATGACAGACTTAGGATCACCATATTTGAGTTCGATTCCGAAGAAATCAAAATAGTTTCCGCGTATAAGGACAGGTGTTATGTCCATCTTCTGCTCTCCGGAGATAGTCTCGATATATTGGGTCTTTCCGTCGTATGCAGTGTGGATGATGGCGTTGCACCAGTCTTCTATCTCGGGAACCTGTGGAAATACGACTTCAGGATCAGGTCTGTAAAAACTTGAGTCGTCAGGCAATACGAGATGTATATTCTTTGTGTTTTTAATCTTATTGTTACAACTCAGATCGTCGAGGACGACATTGCCAAGAAGTATAACAAAAGCTAAAGCAACACTCAGTCCCACCACCTCAATGGCAGTGTATAGCTTGTTTCGTGATAAAAATCTAAGGTAGCTTTTCATATCTAATTATTCTTTCTTCAGTTCTGAAGCTGGGTTGGTACGCATGAGGCTAGCTGCCTGAGTGCTGATGGAGACTATTACCACTGCTACAATAATTGCAAGTGATGTAATGTATATCAAGGTTGTATTTTCAATTCTTACAGGGTATTTGGTCAACCAGGTCCCGATATATAAATATGCCAACGGAATAGCTACGACAGCTCCTGCCAAAACTGGTGCGGCAAATCCCCAGAATGTCATCCAGAACACCTTTCTGCGTGATATGCCGAACACCTTCCTCACAGCTGTGTCGTGCCTGTTCAACTGAGCGTAATGGCCGCTTAAGGCAATGATTGCTATTGCTGTGAGTATCATGCAGAGCAGGGCGAATATACCGATTAATATTATACTATCCTTTTCCTTATGATAACTATCTTCTACAAGTTCTTTCATTGTCTTGATTTCAGGCGAGAAACGGACTTGATATCCATGAAAATATGGTCTTGTGTCTATATTGTACAGATATTCCTTTATTTTGCGTTTTGCATCCTGCACATCTCCTTCCACTTCGACAATGTAATTTGACATCCTTTTGTTTTCCTGAACAATAATAGCCGTAATGCCTTCGGTAGCAGTAGTGTGGTTACCGAAACGCATTTCACTTATGACACCGTCACAGATATCCTTGATATGATCTTCAGATATACCTTTTGCCGAGCATAGATTTCTCATCCACTGTGCGCTGCTTTCAGTCACGTATACCTTAGAACCCACTCTTTCGCTTTTGAATATTTCAGTCATCTCTATACCCAAAACCGATAGGGCAGAGCTGTCGCAAATTGTGACATTGAAGGTCAATGTTTCATCAGCCAGCTTTCGGCTTGTTTTCATTGCAGCGCCATCTATTGGGGTATACATCGATCTTCCCACCCTCTTGATGAAAGGCAAGGACTCAAGAGTTACCGGTATCTGATGTTGTATACCTCTGATGCTTATAACATTCTCCGTACGGTATCCGAGCGGTGTATCAAGCATCTTTCTGGTCTGCAGCCAATATGCAGATGCAGTGCAAATGCATACCATGCTCACAAAGGCCTGAATAAAGATGAAACTCTTGCCCAATATCATCTTGTCCTTGTACCTTTCCTCTCCTTTTATTATGCTGATAGGCTTGACTTTCGAAGAAATGAATGCAGGAACCAGTGCAGTCACTATCGAGAGCAGGATAATGAGGATGGCGCTCCAGATGATTTCAGCAGGACTTGAGAATATTTCGATTTCCTTACCCAATAGGACAGATGCTTTATTCTGGACAGTCAATGCTAACGCTACACCGATTGTAAATGAAATAGACGTAAAGCAGCATGATTCAATGAAGCTGCGGAAGGTCAATAAACCTTTAGAGATTCCCAGAATCCTTCTTGTTGCCATTTCCTTATTCCTGAATCGCGAGAAAGCGATTGTCAAGGATATATAGTTCAGGATAGCAAATCCCAGGATTATCAGACAGGCGATCATAAATGTTTTCATGACCTTTTTATCAGTCAGATTGATGAAAGGCTTTGTACCGAGCTTTGCTACATTGATATCCATATCGCTGAATGCGGTCAGCAACAATGGCTCAGTCAGACCGGCTTCGTATAAAACCATTCCGTTTCCAGCGGCATCCTTGTATAATCTTTCACAGAGTTTCTCACGATCAGTATCTGGTGCAAGTCTTAGAAGATTTCCACTTCCGATATCGAATCCTGGAGTGTCCATATTCGGCATACAGTTCATATTCAGGATGATGTCGGAATCCATCACCATGCTCTTCTCCGGATTTCTGTATACGCCTGTTATAGTGAATGTGTTCCAGATCGCTTCTTCGTTCTCATCATTGTCAGTGAATGTAAATGTCCGTCCTACAGCATGCATCCCAGGATACATGTTGTGGGCGAATCTTTCTGAAATGACCACTGATTTCTCATTCTGCCAAAGCGTTGATGCATCACCCGCCACAAGCTCGTATCCCATAAATTCAAAGAAATTACTGCTTACATACAGAGGCTTTTCAGAATAGCTGAGATCGTTAGCTTTTATGTAAATAGGCGCCTCTGAGTCAGTGAACTGGCAGTAATCCAGAATTTCCGGTGTCGCATCAAAGATCTTGTCGAACTTTTGAGACGACGTGGCAATACCCTTGTTATGGCAAACCCACAATTTGCTTTTGTTCTTCACTTGAGGGTCAGTACTGAACTCGTCAATGACATAAGCACTGAGGATTATGATAAATCCCAGTGCTATGCTCAATCCGATTATCTCAATCGCAGTATATAGCTTGTTTCGCGATAAAAACCTCAGGTAGCTTTTCATTTCAAATTATTCTTTCTTCAGTTCTGAAGCTGGGTTGGTGTTCATAAGCTTATACGCCTGGAATGATATCATTAAAGACACTATCACAAGCACGATAACTATCGCTGATACGTATATCCATGCATGATTGCCAATTCTCTCAGGGTACTTTTCGAGCCAATGCTGGATATAGATCCATACTGCAGGGACAGCGACGGCGCATGCGGCGAGTACTGGCCAGCTGAATCCGAATACCATCGTTCCGAATATCCTGCGTCGTGAGCAACCGAAACTCTTCATGATTGCAACATCTCTTGTCTGCATCTGTGCATAATAACTGCTGAGCGCGATGATGGCCATTATGGTCATAAGTATGCTCAGAAGGGCAAATACGCCTACCATTGCCAGGATTCGCTGCTCTTCCTTGTAATTGTCTGCAACGAGATCAGCCAGTGGTGTAACTTCAGGCTGCTGGTCCTGCGGCTTAAGTGTGCTGTATAGCTCTTTGATTGACTTGGCGCCTTCTTCTACGCTGCCATGGACTTTCACAAGTATGTTGTCGTATTTCTGTGCTTCCCTTATGGTAAAATAATATCCGACAGAAGTTTCAGGCTCCTTTACGTTACCCATGCGGAAATCCTTGATTATTCCGTCTATCTGTCCCGGTATCATACCCTCGACCTGATTATCCTTTATGTGATTCTCAAGATTTCTGTATGCAGTTTCGCAGAACATTCTTCTCTGGGATGTTCCGAAACGGTTTACAGTCGCGGTTCCGTAATCCTCGATGACTTCGAAGCCGAGCATCCTGAATGCGGCTTCACTGCCATCATTACCTTTAATTGACAAAGGATCTTCGCCTTGAAGCCTTACATAACTCATCATCGCATAAGGTCGTGTAGGAGCCGAATAGAGATGTCCGATCGTATCTACATAACTTTGGGCGAGAAGTTCATCTTCAAACCTCTGCTCCTTGTAACTTCCGAAATCTACATATATCAGTCCGTCTGTCTGATATCCCATAGGCGTATTGACCATATGAGAAGTCTGGGCATAGATTGTAAGTGCTATTGCAACAGATGCAATACTCAAGGCTCCTTCTATTCCAATGAAGACCTTGCCAAGTATGACCTTGTCTCTGTGACGGGATTCTCCCTTGACTACGTCTACTGGCTTATGGCGCAGCATTGCCAAAGCCGGTATCATACCTGCAGCAACCGAAATCACTATTATCAGACCTATGCTGAGTATCCATTCCTCAGCAGTGCTGTAAATGTTTATGGGCGCTTCAAGCAGAGAACTTACTGATGGCTGTAGAGCCAAGGCTAATGCAGCGGAAAGTACCCATGAAACTGTTACGAGCATCGCTGCTTCGGTGATGCACCTGGCTATAATACTTCCTTTATCTGTACCCAGAAGCTGTCTTGTGGCCATTTCCTTTACGCGAAAACGAGAGAATGCCATCGTGAGGGAAATGTAGTTGAGTCCGGCAAATGCAAGAAGAATCAGACATGCGAACATGAAGGTACTATAAATACCTTTGTCTGCGATATTTTTCAATGTACGCTTTCCAGATACTCTAGAGTCATAATGTATATCCTTGTAAGGCTGAACTTCATACTTCGTGTCAACTCTCATACTGGCGAAAGAGTCTGTTTCATTGTTCTCACCCAGAAACTTTTCAATCGCTTCTATATCTGCTCCATCGTTCAGGCGTACGAAATGTACGGTTGACGGTTTGATAGCACTGGAAATATATGAAGGGTTGTTTGCGTTCTCTATCTCTGTTATGAAGTCATATCGCACGACCAGTCCGTTGTCCGCCAATGTGGACTTCTCATAATCCTTATAGACACCTGTCACAACAAGTTCAACATCCTTCATCCTCGCCTCGGTAAGAATCAGAGTCTGTCCGACAGGATCCTTCTCCTGCCAGATGCTGTTGGCGAGTGATTCTGAAACGACGGCAGCATTTCTCACTGCCAGGACTTCAGAAGGATTTCCGCTGATTACCTCCAGTCCGAAAAATTCAAAATAATTGCTTCTTGCAGTTATCGGATTTATGTCCTGCCTGAAACTTCCGTCCGGTGTGTGAATATATTGTGTCTTACCATCATATGCATCATGCTCGACGAAATTGCACCAGTCAGTGATGTCTGCAATCATAGGGAATACCACTTCCGGATCCGCTCTGTAATATCCGGAATCCTCTGTCCTGACAAGGTAAAGATTATCCTTATCCTTGATCATCCTATCATAGCTCAAGTCGTTAATTACGACATTTGCCAGAAGCAGGACAAATGCCATCGATACGCTAAGACCTACCGCCATAACGACAGTATATAGCTTATTTCTACTAAGGAATCTCAGGTAGCTTTTCATAATCTATATAAATTAATGTAACCTTATTTTCGTTTTAATTCAATGTTTGGCGCTATTCGGGGTATTTATTCCGTCTTCAAGGCCTCCGCAGGATCAGTGTTCGCGGCCTTCCATGAACGGACAGTCACAAGTGCGACTGTAACGGCAAGGACGAGAACTAAAGCTACGATATATATCCAGTAAGGGGTTGCGATCCTGTTTGCAAATTGTTCCAACCATCGTGAAGAGAATATCCATGAAACAGGTGCGGCAATGATGAAACAGATGAGTACGATGCCAACATATCTGCTATTGAGCATTGAAACCATCTGCATGGTTGTTCCTCCATATACCTTGCGAACTGCAATTTCGCTTCGGCGGTATTGAGTCTCAAACATTACAATGCCGAACACTCCCATCAGTGCAATTACAATCGCCAATATTGCAAACAGGCCAATAAGCACCATATCCTTCTTC
>JAFZDJ010000092.1 GCA_017561265.1 Bacteroidales bacterium | reverse complement strand
GTTTATGAGCATCCCGACAAAGATCGTTATGCGTATTTTACACCGGATTATCATGGGGATTGCCCACTGCGTATGACCGATGGGCGCTGTTCCATCCATGCCGAAATGGGTGAAGAAGTTCTTCCTGATATTTGCCGCTTATATCCCCGTGGAATCCGTGCAGAAAAAGGTCTATACGAATGTTCCTGCGCAAACAGTTGCGAAGCGGTTTTGGAACTCTTGCTTGCAAAGAAGGAGCCAATCACTTTTTTCAAAAAAACACTGTCCATTCCGTTGCCCCCTATGGCAGAGCGGACAACCTTCTTTGAAACATTTGGTCTCAGTCAGGAAATCAGACTCAATCTTATCTCCATTATTCAGAATCGCAAAGCATCCCTTCCAGACCGTTTCATCCTATTGGGCGGATATCTCGATAAAATTGATGTATTGATTCGGTCTGAGCACAGGCGTGATTTGGAATATTTTCTCCGGGAGCCTGTTCCCTGCCAGCATCATTCACCAGAAGTAAGTACAAATCAGCTGCTGGAAAGCCTGCAAATTACAAAGGAAATGCTAATCCGTTTGGATGAAAGAAGCAATAGTATTTGTTCCTATGGGAAGTCCGCCATCCAATACTACGGTGCGGAAGGTGATATCCTCACAAGATATACCTCTGCAAAAGCACACTTTGAAACATTATTTGCAAATTGGGAAGTATTCTTCGAGAACTGGCTGGTAAATCATATGTTTTTCTCTCAATTCCCTTTTCAGGATCGACCCGTAAGTCTCCGTGAAGAATATTGCGCAATCTCTGCCCTTTATGCAATTCTCCGGTTTCTTGCGCTTGGTTGGATGGCAGAGCGAACCAACACATTCGATCTGATCGATGCCATGGCTGCTGCATTCCGACTGATTGGCCATACTAACTTTGATCGCTATGCTTCCTATATGCTGGTGCAAATGGGTTTTACAGCTACCGACCAAATCCAGGCTCTGGTTTGTTTGTAAAAGTTTCGTATGAATTGTAGGAGGTAATTATGAAGTTTCATGCCGAAGAAATGACAAATGCCCAGATCCACTGGATCCGGGCATGGTTCTGGAAAAATGGCCGGGGATGCAATGCTGTCATTGGCATATCCGGCGGTAAGGACAGCTCTGTTTGTGCAGCGTTATGTGCAGCTGCTCTTGGCAAAGAGCGTGTGATCGGTGTTCTGATGCCCAACGGAACTCAAAATGATATTCCCGACAGCTATCAGCTTGTTGCCCATCTAGGCATCCGCAGTGTAATCATAAACATTGAAGGTGCAGTAAATTCCATCCGGCAGCAATTGGAAGGATCCGGTATCTCTCCCACATCGCAGGCCGGTATCAACCTTCCCCCAAGGATCCGCATGGCTGCACTTTACGCAGTGTCCCAGTCTATGAACGGACGGGTCATCAATACCTGCAATCTGTCTGAGGATTGGGTAGGATATTCCACACGATATGGCGACAGCGCAGGAGATGTCTCCCTTCTCGGAAAACTGACTGTTCAGGAAGTCAAAGCCATCGGACGGCATCTGGGCTTACTGGAAAATCTGATTGAAAAGACACCTTCTGACGGTCTGTGCGGCTCGACCGATGAGCAAAAACTGGGCTTTTCCTATGCCGTTCTGGATCGCTACATCCGTGAGGGTTTTTGTGAAGATCCTGTGATCCGTGAAAAAATCGACGAGCTGCATCGTAGAAACAAGTTCAAAATGGAAACCATGGAAGCGTTTCCTTCCGGACTGGAGGAATTGCCATGGTAAAAGATTTAACAGTAGGCAAGCCCAGCAATGTTCTTTGGCGTTTTTGCCTGCCTATGTTCGGCAGTATTGTATTTCAGCAAT
>JAFZDJ010000091.1 GCA_017561265.1 Bacteroidales bacterium | reverse complement strand
CGTGTCGTGATCTGCACACTTGAGTAAAAGTATTTAACAAACCAATATTTTATTCATTCACATTAACAAACAAAGTTTTATTATGAAAAAATTTTTCAGTGCAATTCTGCTGATGACCATGATGGTATTTTCAGTAGGCACATTTGTTTCTTGTAACGACCTCGTGACAGAAGTAGAGGACGTTAAAGGACAGATGACAGAGCTGGACAAGGCCCTTGAGGCACTTGAGAACGAGGTTGCTGCCCTTGAGACAGCTCTCGCAACAGCTCAGAAGGCGGCTGACGATGCAAAGGCTGCCGCTAATGAGGCAAAGGCTGCTGCCGAGCAGGCAAAGGCTGATGCAATCGCTGAGGCTAAGGCTCAGGTAGAGTCTCTCAAGACAGCTCTTGAGACTGCAATCGCAGGTAAGGCTGACAAGGCTGAGGTAGAGCAGATGGCTAAGGACGTTCAGGCTGCTCTCGCAATTATTGACACTAAGATCGCTGCTCTCGCAGAGAAGGACGCAGCTCTTGAGGGTCAGATTGCTGAACTCCTTCAGGCTGATACAGAGATCAAGGCTCAGATCGAAGCTCTCGAGAATTACGGCAAGGACAACTCTGACAGCCTCGTAGTAGAGCTTTCAGCTCTTCAGAACGAGATTGATCAGATTTGGCAGGCTATCGGAAGCGAGACTGGTCTCCAGGCTCTCGTAGGTACACAGGCTGGTCTTATCGAGGATCTTCAGGCAGAGCTTCAGGGCTTCTATGAGGAAGTTTACAGCGATGGTCCTAACTCAATCAAGTCTCAGCTCGCTTCAGTTGCAAACTGCATCGAAGATCTCAGAGCAGAGATGGATGCAGCAAGAAAGGCTGTTGAGCAGGTTAACGCTAACCTTTCTATCTACAGCACTATTATCGGTGACCTCGCCAACCGCATTCAGAGCATCACTTTTGTTCCTGAGTTCATTGACTATAATGATGTTTACGATGTAAACGGTAATTATGTCGGATCTTCATCAATCGAACCTTCGAAGAATATCTATGCACGACAGTACTACATAGGTGAAAGCTACAATTCAAAAGATGCAGCCAAGTCACCATTCATGATCAGAGCTACTTATGAGATCAGCCCGAAGGGTCTTGTTAATACTCTTACAGATGAGAATCTCTTCTTCTCGACTGCAGAGCTTAAGGCTTCACCAGCTGAGTATCTTCAGGCGAAGATCGTTGAGCGCGATGGAACAACAGGTCGCATGGTTGTTGTAGGATATATTCCTGAAGACAGCGACACATATAAGAATCTTTGGAAGGGTGAGGCTCGCGGTGTAGCATTTGCTCTTAACATCACAAACCAGAAGATCTATAATGTAGAGGATAAGGACGGTCTCCAGCAGACAATTGATGCAGGCACACACATCACCAGCGCATATGACGCATACGCTCTCGCAGGTGCTTATGTTACAAACGTAAGTAACGCCCTTTATTTCCAGTATGTAGATGAAGAAACTGAAGAAACTGTATACTCTCGCTCTTATAATAACCTTGAGGAGGTTCCTTACAAGACCTCAATCGAAGATTCTAAGAGAGATCTCTTCCAGATTGATGATATCGTAATGTACTTCCAGGGTTCGTACCTTACTAAGGATCAGGTAAAGAACATCCTCGGTATCGACTATACTCTTACTGTTCCAGAGGCTAAAGTTACATACAACGCAGCTCAGGGCAAGAAGTCTCCAGTAGCTGTAACAGGTAAGGATCTCACTGCAACAGCAGCATTCGTAGCATCTGACGATTATAAGGGTGCTGCAGCTGTAGGACAGCAGGCTGTTGCAGTCCTCAATGGTTTCAAGGTAAATGAGGATATTGAAACAGGTCTTTATGCACAGGCGACTTATCGCGTTGATTACGAAAGTGCTGACATTACTCTCACTAAGCCAGCAACAATTCCATGGGCATATAACTATGGTACTGCTTGGTTTGAGTGGAACGATCTTGCAAATTCTGAGGAGCTTAATGTTACAGGTACTGACGATATTACTGTACTTAAGGATAAGTATGGCAACGTAATGTCACCTAATTCGTACATTGAATTCGAAGGTGAGGCTATTGACAGCAAGGGTAAGAAATACTATGCATGGGTTAATGTTTGCGCACTTTCTAAGAAGGCTGTAAGATTTGTCTCTGGTGCAATCCCATACGCAAAGGGTGAAGAACTTACTTATAAGTTCGAGACTGTTCTCTATGACAACGACGCAGTAGAATACACCGTTGCATTTGAGGCAACAACTGAACCAATGCCTACTGACAAGACCATCACTCTCGACACTAAGGTGAACGGCCGTCTCAGCAGCGGTATGTCTGCAGCAGTTGAGCTTCTTAACGCTACTCTTACTGAGGATGCTGCATTCTACCCAGAGGCATTCAGCAAGAATGATCAGCTTAACTTCTTCATGACTCTCATGAATAACGGCATACTCGATGCAGCAACTACTGTTCAGAAGTACGATGCAACTAAGGCTAAGTATGTTGACATCGACAACAACGACAAGTTCATGGTTGTAACTACACTTGACAAAAAGCAGGACGGTACAATCTACGATGCATCAGGCGTAACTATCGAAGAGGGTGCAGCAACATTCGGTGACAAGTTCATCTTCACTAAGAAGGTTAACCTCTTCGGTGTAGAGTACACTTACGTAGTAAATGCTGAGGTTGTGAAGCCAGGTTATGCTCTCTCATACAACGCTACATACGTTGACAACGGAGTTGTAACTCTCGGTGGTAAGGTTGGTCTCCCTTCTTACTCAACTTCAAGCGGTAAATTCACATCATCAGCATTCGCTCTTCAGGCAATTGACCTCAGAAGATATGTAATCGTTGAGAATGAAGTTGCTGGCGAGCTCATGCTCCAGTACAACCTCAAGACACGCAAGCTTGATGCACAGCAGAAGCCGACTATCGTTCCTGACATCACTTACGCAACTGGCCCAATGACAACAGACGCTTATGAGGCTAACATCGTAGGATGGAACGACAAGTCTCTCAATGAGGTAGAGTTCGAGATCTCACTCGTATCTAAGGCTACTACTGAGAAGAATGGCGTTGACGTTCCTGCTGTTGTTTACGACACTAAGAAGGTAGTTCTCCAGATTCCTGACTTCGTTACATTCGACGCACCTGCTGCTAACATCGAGAAGGTAACATACAAGAGCGGTGAGGTTAACAGAGGTAACATCGCACAGACTCTCGTGATCAAGGATGCTGAGACTGGCAAGGTTAACCTCAAGAACCCTTACGCAACAAGACTTGACCAGATCTTCTGGGGTGCTAAGCAGGTTAAGGTTGGCAATACCAAGACCAACACTGTTGACGATCAGAACCCTAACGGTTATGCAGTATATGGTCAGAAGGTTACTGCTAAGGCCGATAAGGTTCACGCTTACCTCGAGTCTTCTAAGGAAGTAGTTGATCCACAGGATTACAAGTACTACACAGAGGAGACAGATGAGACTATCGACGGTGAGACTGTAACATTCTACCCTGGTGACGTACGTCTCATGATTGAGGATGCTAACATCACTGACAACATCATCGTTGTTGTTCCAGTTGAGCTTACTCATGATTACTGCGGCTCTAAGGTTCACAAGACTGTTGAGGCTAAGGTTAAGTTCACAAAGTAATTTGACTGATACTTAATACTATACGAATTGCCCCTCCGCATCAGCGGAGGGGCTTTTTAATTGTCATAGTCTCTTAATAGGTATACATATAATGATAGAGCCAGTCATCAGAAAATTGATGGCTGGCTCTATCATAAAGAAGATGAGTATACTCAGAACTTTCCTATTTCCAGAATATCATTTTGTGGCATATCCATAATATCGGCAACTTGATCTACCGTAAGTCCAGCTGCCAGCATTTTCCTTACTGCTTCAGCCTTTCCTTGAGTTCGTCCCTCTTCCATTCCCTGAGCCATTCCCTGTTGAATTCCCCGTTGAATTCCCTGTTGAATTCCTTGTTCGAGCCCCTCTTCCATTCCTCTGGCCAGACCCTCGGCGAGTCCAATTTTCTCAGCCTCAGCACGAGCATCCTCGAGCTGTTCTGCTATACTGTTAAGAATGTCATTGCGTGTCATGATGTCTGTCTCGTATTTTTTACGTTGTTCTACTGTCATTTTAGCCAGCTCCGACTTGATGTACAGGTCTTCAATTTCTGTTCCCACAACCTTGGCCGGACAGGTCAGAAGAGAATGCATGTTCTTGATACTGTACATCCAGAAGTCCTGCATCGTCTCGCACTCATCCTCTTTCTTGTTGAAACCATGAAGGTCAATGAAAACGAGGTTTGTACTGTTTCCCAGTTCTTCCTTCGTCTCGATGTCGACATATCTGTATGTCGATATGTATG
>JAFZDJ010000023.1 GCA_017561265.1 Bacteroidales bacterium | reverse complement strand
CGATTGGTGTAAAAAATGGTGTAAGTGGTGTACGGTGTACGAAAAGCATGGCTTGCGCTTATGCACTCGCCTTTTTCCCGGACTTCGCGGAGAAATAGGAATCAAGTCCGGCAAATTCATCCTTTTTCAGTTCCTTCGTCACATCGGCATAGATGTTCAGCGTGGTAGAAATGTCTGCATGTCCCAGGGTATCCTGGATCACCTTGACATTGACACCGGCTTCGCACATTCTGGTGGTGAACGTATGCCGCAACGAATGGCAACTGAAATGGGGTAGCAGCACTTTTGCATTCGGATCCTTATTCAGTTCCGCATCATTACAATCCCGAATGATTCTGCGGATCGTCTTGTTCAGCGTTCCGAAATGCTGGGCACCACCGTATCTGTTGATAAAGATAAAATCAGAATAGCCGTCAATCGTGACCTCACACTTGACTCCCATGGCCTGCTGATATTCCTTTTCCATGATAAATGCTTCCTTAACAAAACCAAGCATCGGCACCTGCCGTCTGCCTGCCTCGGTCTTAGGCGTGTTCACATTGAAATAGCAGCCCTTTTTGCCATAGTCGCTCCTGTGGTCATAGTAGACCAGCGTATGGTTGATGTCAATGATTCCGTCTTCCAGATCAATATCGCACCATCTAAGGCCGGTTACTTCACCGACACGAAGTCCAGTACCGATCATAACTGCGAAGAGAGGATACCAGTGACCATACATCTGGTTGTTCCTCAGAAAGTTCAGCAGCAGTTCCTGCTCCGGCATGGTGAGACCACGCCGCTTTTCAGTCTTGAATACATGGGACTGCTTCAGTTCCTTCAGAACATTATCAGAGGGATTGGTCCGGAGGTAGGAATCATCCACCGCCATATTCAGAACCTGATGAAGCACCGTATGGATATTGTCAATGGTAGATGCCTGTAAGAACTGTTCGTCTGCCAGAGAATTGTAGAACCGCTTTACATCCGACTTTTTCAAAGTGGACAAGCGAAGCTTTCCGAAACTCGGTCTGACAAAGGTATTGTACATATACTTATAGTTCTCGAAGGTGTTGTTCTTCAGGCCGCGCTTCAACTGGCACCACAGGTCAAACATCTCGTTAACAGTTACATACCGGGCTTCCGCCTTGATGCCCTCAAACTGGTCATTGGCCACCTGAGCTTCCTTCTCCCGGAGTTCTTCCAGAGTCTTGGCATAGATGTAATGCCGATTACCATTACGATCTGTCCAGCGGTACTGATAGGAACCGTTTTTCCGTTGAGATTCGCCGGTTCTCAACACAATTCTATCTTTATCTTTTCTTTTGCTCTGTCCTTTGTTTGCCATAAATTGCTCCTTTCTGCACGCAAACAAAAAACAGTGTTCAACTAAATTATAGCTGAACACTGCTTCTTAATCAAGTATCGATTTCACAGAAAACAGAGACATCAAATCGAATACATACGATCCAGATATTCGTCCAGTTTTCTTCTCTTAATCAATCTCTTCGAGCCGATCCATAACACAAACGGACACGACTCACTGTCTGAAAGCTTTCTCAGCTTATTGATTCCAATACCGGAATAAGCAGCGGCTTCTTCTAGGGTCAAATTGCTTTTCTCCCAGATTGGAATATTTTGCATATACATCCTCCTCCCTATCGCTTACTATGAAGATCCATTTCAGAATCGTCAAACCAGTATGCCTGGAACATGG
>JAFZDJ010000008.1 GCA_017561265.1 Bacteroidales bacterium | reverse complement strand
GCGTTCATCCTGAGCCAGGATCAAACTCTTCATTGTATATTTTTTTATATCTCTTAGCTTGTCCTGACACTTATAATTTCACAAAGAAATTAACGCTTCTCGATAAATTGTATTTCTCGGTACTTGCTTCTTGTACAGTAGATCAGTCTTTTCAATGAACTTGTCATTTCCACTCTTTCGAGTGACCCGTTTTTCAAATGGGAGTGCAAAGGTACGACTTTTTTATTTACTTCCAAATTTATTTTCACTTTTTTCACAACAAATTTCTGCAGATATGACCTGACCATAGGTACATTCTATTGGTTATCAGTTCAATAACCCAATTGTTACAATTTTGTTAAAGTAACATCAAGGCATTATACAGATAAAGGCTGCACCAGAAAATCTCCAGCGCAGCCTTTATCTTTGATTTCAGAACAGATTAGAAGTTGTACTTCACCATCATATTTATACGGTTGTTGCCAACCCAGTGAAGGTTATAGTCTGCAAGACCATACTCATTGAGTTTACCTTCATAATAATCTCCGTACTGGACACTTGTCCACTGATACTCGAGACCGACATTGAGCTTGCCGATGTTATAGATGATCTGAGGGTTGATTCGATACATCTGATTGATGTTTGAGAATCCGTTTCCGCAGAAGTATACATCGCCCTTTGCAAGCGGACCTGAAGCTGCATCAGCAAGACCAAGATTCTTCATATAACCAAGGAAGAGAACTCCCTGCCATTTCTTTCCGTAGCTGAGCGAAAGCCATGAAGAAGAGTTGCGGAGAGAAGCATACTCCCAGCTTCCGTCATAATTCTCACCAACCTTTGCATAACCGCTCATGAGGTTCATATGCTCGCCACCCTCACCGAAAGTGGTCTTTGCCTTGATACCGAACTTCTTGTTGGTATACTGAGTATAGACATAACCGAGGAGAGATGTCTTGCGGTCAGACACCTTCACAGTCTTGCCGTCAAGCGATCCGAGGACACGAGGCTTGATGCTGAGGAAATCAGCTCCTGCTCTGAGGAGGAAGCCATTTGACTGGTAAGCGACAGCAGCATACATCTCAGGAGTCTTTCCATATTTCATATAAAGCGCCGAACCACCGATAGGGCCTGATGACTGATACTGCATCTGCCATATTGCCGCTCCTGAAATGATCCAGTTCTTTCCAAGATTAGCATCCATCTGCACGAGCGGAGTTCTTGAGAACGGTCCGAACGGAGCACCTACCTCAAGGCTGAAGAGATGAGGCATATCTGCTGCCATAGGATGCCATGCCTGTCCGATCTTGAGTCCTACTGAAGCCTTCTGGCTCTCACCCATCGGAAGATCCTTCCATGTGATTGTTGCATATGCCTGACGCATACGAGCCTGCGCTGTACCGGAAATCTTAGTATTTGATGGAAAATACTCAGTAGCCTTTGCATTTGAAGAATTTGCGAGACCTGCATAGAAGTCACCCTCGATCTTTGCGCCGAAGTGTACGTTTCCGATGCTGTAACCTGTCACATCGACACCAAGGCGGGAAGTAAGGGCTACGAAACGGAATGAAGACTCATCATTGATGTCGATTCCATCCTTCATACTCACATCCTTAGGAAGATAATAGAAAAGGTCTGCTGTTCCGGAAACACTCTCACGGCTGTCGTAAATGAAATAATTCCTCACGAAGCCATAGAGCTTGAAGTTGTTCTTAGGTTCAGCCTTCTCGGCTGCTGATACATTCAGAGCGCACATAGAAATAAGCGCAGCTGAAAGCATTAAATAAAAACGTTTCATAGTATATATAATAATTAATGTATCTGAAATAATACGGGCCGCTGGAAAGCGACCCGCAAATATAGATATTTTTTCTATATCAGATACCTTTGATGACTAGCATCAAAGCTGATGCGATTAGCTAATTACGCCGCGAATGGGAAAATCTTGGTGAGCCAGAAGAAAGCGAACACAAGACCGAAGCCACCGATCACAATACCAACCTTGAGCATATCCTTAGTCTTGATGAGACCTGTTGAGAAAGCGATAGCATTAGGAGGTGTAGAGATAGGCATCAACATCGCGAGTGAAGCACAAGTTGCCACAAAGCAGATCATAGCCTTCTCACCACCGAAGCTTGCGAATGCAGGGTTTGCTGCAAGTCCTGATGACACAGCACAAAGGATAGGGATAAGGAGGGCTGCAGTAGCAGAGTTGCTGATGAAGTTAGAGAGCAAGTAGCATACAAGACCTGCAACAACAAACACAAGGATAACCGGCATCTCACCGAATGGGATAGCGTTTACGAGTGTTGCACCGAGACCTGTACCACCCTTAGAGATGTCAAGCATTGCGTAACCGAGTGCGAAACCTCCGGCAACGAGCCAAAGCACGCTCCAGTCGATCTGCTTGATGTCCTCCTTGTCAAATGTACCTGTGCAGACAAATACAGCAAGAGGAATGAGAGCTACGATGTTAGAGCTGATACCTGTAAGGCTCTCAGTTGCCCAAAGAAGGATAGTGATAGCGAAAGTAGCCCATACGAGATAAGTTCTCCAAGTAGTCGGCTTGTCGTTTGCAGGAATGTTCACCTCAAGCTTCTTTGTAGAGAATGGGAACATGAACTGAAGTACGACCCATGCCACGAGAATCATGATGATTACGAAAGGAATCATATGGATTGCCCACTCACCGAAAGAGATGCTTGCACCGAAATAAGTCTCGAGGTTTGAAACAGCTGTACCGTTTGGAGGTGTACCGATTGTAGTACCGATACCACCGATGTTAGCAGATACAGGGATTGAGAGCGCGAGCGCGATCTTACCCTTGTCGCCATCTGGGAAAGTAGCAAGTACAGGTGCAAGGAAAGCGAGCATCATAGCAGCAGTAGCTGTGTTACTCATGAACATAGAGAACACTGCGATCACTGTAAGGAAGCCAAGGAGCACCATCTTAGGGTTTGTACCGAAAGGTTTCAAGAGTACTCTTGCAAGAGTAACATCAAGACCATACTTCTGAGCCATGATAGCAAGTGCAAATCCACCGAGGAAGAGCATTACAACAGGGTCAGCGAAAGCGGACATGATCTTGGTGTAATTCATGATACCCTCAAGCTTCTCTCCTGAAGCATCTACCATAAGGAAGCCAAGTCCCTTGTTCGAAAGCATAAGGAGAGCCAGAACAATAACCATCACGGATGTTGTCCAGCTTGGGATGATCTCGAAGATCCACATGAGAGCAGCGAACACGAAAAGTGCGATAGTACGCTGCTGAAGCACTGTAAGTCCCTCAATACCAAAGAAAGAAGTAGGGACTGCAAGAAGGAAGATTGTGATCAGCAACACCAATGGAAGCAGAATACAATACTTTACTGAAAATTTTTTAGTACCCATTATATTATTAATTAAATGAAATTACGCCCGTTGTAAAAAACGGGCGCAAAGTTAGTCTTTATTTACAATAAATCAACTAAATAATTGTTAAATTATTCCCTGCTCAAGCATAGCCTGTGCAACCTTCATGAAGCCGGCTATGTTGGCGCCCTTCACGTAGTTGATGTATCCGTCTGGCTGAGTACCGTACTTCACACAAGCCTCGTGGATGTTCGACATTATGGCGTGAAGCTTCTCGTCAACCTCAGCTGGGCTCCAGCTGATGTGCATTGCGTTCTGAGTCATCTCGAGACCTGAAGTTGCAACACCACCTGCATTCACAGCCTTACCTGGAGCGAACATGATGCCTGCCTTCTGGAATGCAGCGATTGCCTCAGGAGTACATCCCATGTTTGAAACCTCGGCAGCAAGCCATGTACCGTTAGCAAGGAGTTCCTCTGCATCTGCACCTGTGAGCTCGTTCTGGAATGCACATGGCATAGCGATGTCACACTTGATGCTCCAAGCCTTCTTGCCTGGATAGAATGTAGCAGATGGGAACTTCTCAGCGAATGGAGCCACAACATCATTGTTAGAAGCGCGAAGCTCAAGCATATAAGCGATCTTCTCCTCATTCATTCCTTCCGGATCATAGATAGCTCCGTCAGGGCCTGAGATTGCGATAACCTTCGCACCGAGCTCAGTAGCCTTTGTTGCAGCGCCCCATGCCACGTTACCGAAGCCTGAGAGAGCGACAGTCTTTCCTGCGATGTCCTTGCCAGCCATCTGAAGCATGTGCTGAACGAAATAAACAGCACCGAAACCTGTTGCCTCAGGACGGAGGATAGAACCACCCCATGTAAGACCCTTACCTGTGAGCACACCTGTATTGTACTGCTGAGCAAGCTTCTTGTACATACCGTACATGAAACCGATCTCGCGTCCACCTACTCCGATGTCACCTGCAGGAACGTCCTGATCAGGACCGATCACCTTCCAGAGCTCGAGCATGAAGGCCTGGCAGAAACGCATGATCTCAGCATCTGACTTTCCTCTTGGGTTGAAATCAGAACCACCCTTGCCACCGCCCATAGGGAGGGTTGTGAGGGCATTCTTGAATGTCTGCTCGAAACCGAGGAACTTAAGGATCGAAAGGTTTACAGACGGATGGAAACGGATACCGCCCTTGTAAGGACCGATAGCAGAGTTGAACTGTACTCTGTAACCTGTATTGGTCTGAACCTCACCGTTATCATCGATCCATGTAACCTTGAAAGTAAGGATACGCTCAGGTTCAACGATACGCTCAACGATCTTTGCATCCTCAAACTCAGGGTGCTGGTTGTAAACTTCCTCAATAGACTCCAATACTTCGTGTACCGCCTGGAGATATTCCTTCTCATAAGGGTACTTGGCCTGGAGTTTGGCCATCAAATCCTGTGTATTCATTTGTTTTGTGTTATTGTTATGGTTATTTATAGCATTATTTTACTTCCCATGTGCTGCCGCTGCGGAGAAGGTCGTCCACACACTGGATCTTGGACTTTGCCTTCACTTCAGCGACCTGGTCACGTACTCCATCGTCGTATGTGACTTCCTTCACATCACGGATGACTCCGAGAGCCACAGGGAAATCAGGATACTTCATATCAGCAAGCATCATGTGGATTCCGACATTCTCCGAATGTGCATCATGTACGAGAATATCATCTTCTGTAATTCCGTTCTCGCCGATAGTCACGACTCTGAGTCCCATACCGTCAAGCACGATACCCTTATCGTTGTTCTTTCCGAAGATCATCTTCTCTCCATGTCGGAGAACGATGGTCCTGTCGGCACGCACTTCCCTGTCTGCGATGAGCTTATGAGCTCCATCATTGAAAATCACGCAGTTAGTAAGCATTTCCATTACAGAACATCCCTCATGCTTGGCTGCAGCAAGCATCACTTCGGAAGTAAGCTTGAGCTCCGAGTCAAGAGAGCGTGCAAAGAATGTTCCCTTTGCACCAAGCACAAGGCTTCCCGGATTGAACGGATGTTCTACGGTTCCGTAAGGAGAGGTCTTAGTAACGGCACCGAACTTAGAGGTCGGAGAATACTGTCCCTTTGTAAGACCGTAAATCTGATTGTTGAAAAGTATGATGTTTATATCAACATTTCTTCTGATTGCATGAATGAAGTGGTTTCCACCGATTGCAAGAGCATCACCATCACCGCATGCCTGCCATACGGCAAGATCCGGATTAGCCACCTTGATACCTGTCGATATCGCAGTCGCACGGCCATGGATGCTGTGGAATCCATATGTATTCATATAATATGGAAGACGTGACGAGCATCCGATACCGGATACAACTACATATCTTTCCTTGCTGTAGCCCAATGCTTCAGTCACATCAGGAAGGGATCTTTGCAATGCTGCGAGCACACCATGGTCACCACAGCCCGGGCACCACCTTACCTCCTGATCACTTTTGAATTCCTTGAATGTATATCTTGGCATATTTTTCTGTCTTTAGAGGTTTTCCTTAATTGCAGCTGCTATTTCCTGAACGAGGAACGGCTGTCCCTGTACCTTGTTGAGCTGTCTGTAATCGAACTTAGGATATTTTCCACGGAGGTAATTCACGAAATGTCCGCTGTTGAGCTCGCATACAAGCACCTTGTCGAACTTCGAGAACACCTGCTCTGTGTTGCGAGGAAGCGGCATGATGTAATCGAAATGTGCGAAGCTGATATCCAGTCCTTCTTCACGGACCTCCTGTACTGCAGAAAGGAGATGGCCGTATGTACCGCCCCATCCTACAACAAGAAGTCTTCCGCTTTCCGGACCATTCACCTCAAGCTCCGGAATGAAGTCGGCAACCTTCTGAACCTTCATTTCACGCTCTCTCACCATGGTAGCATGGTTTACAGGGTCTGAAGAAAGTACACCGTCATGATTCTTCTCGAGACCTCCTACTCTATGTTCATAACCTGCCATACCTGGCACAGCCCACTTGCGTACAAATGTCTCCGGATCTCTTCTGAAAGGCTTGTATTCTGTATTAGGCTGAACGAAAGGAGGTACGATCTTCGGATAGTCCTTCATTGAAGGAATGAGCCATGGCTCTGAGCCGTTTCCAAGAAATCCCTCTGTGAGAAGAAGCACAGGAGTCATGTGTTCCAAAGCTATCTTCGCAGCATTGAATGCTGCATCGAAGCATCCTGCAGGAGAATGTGCGGCCATCACGACCATCGGACACTCTCCGTTTCGTCCGTAAAGTGCCTGATTGAGATCTGTCTGCTCGGTCTTTGTAGGAATACCTGTAGAAGGGCCGGCGCGCTGGACATCCACGACAACGAGCGGAAGCTCCGTCATTACTGCAAGGCCGAGAGCCTCTGACTTGAGCGAGAGACCCGGACCTGATGTCGTGGTCACTGCAAGATTACCGGCAAATGCTGCTCCGATGGCTGTACATATGCCCGCAATCTCATCCTCAGCCTGAAGTGTCTTGGCACCCAGACTCTTATGTATGGCAAGTTCTTCAAGAATACCTGTCGCAGGGGTGATAGGATAAGATCCGCAGAAAAGAGGAAGATTCGCCTTCTCTGCAGCTGCAAGAAGTCCCCATGCTGTGGCCTGATTACCAGTTATATTCCTATAAAGACCCTTAGGCTGATGAGCCGGCTCGATATTATATGTATTTGGAATAGCCTGGATGTTGGCTGCATAATTATATCCATCCTTGAGAACCTTCTTGTTCGGTTCTACGAGTTCAGGCTTCTTCTTTCCGAACTTACGCTCAAGATACTGGAATATATACTCCATCGGACGGTTGTATATATAGCATGCCATACCGAGGGTGAACATATTCTTGCACTTCGCCACAGTCTTTCTGTCAAGACCGCTGTCCTTCAGACTTTCTTCTGTGAGAGTAGTGATCGGAGCGATGATTATAGTCCTGTCCTCTATGTAAAGTTCCGCTATCGGATCATTCTTGAGTCCGGCTCTCTTGAGTCCTTCCTCATCAAATGTATCCGAGTCGATAAGAACCATGGCTGTCCTCTTGAGCCATTTAGCATTTGCCTTGAGTGCAGCTGGATTCATAGCGACCAGAAGGTCACAGAAGTCACCTGGAGTAGTGATATGTTCGCTTCCGATATGCACCTGGAATCCTGAAACGCCGGATACGGTGCCATGCGGAGCTCTGATTTCTGCCGGATAATCCGGGAATGTTGAAAGTTCGTTACCGAAGATTGCTGACATATCTGCAAAAAGAGACCCGGTGAGCTGCATACCATCTCCCGAATCTCCAGCAAATCTGATTACAACATCTTTAGTATCAATTACCTTATGTTGCATAGCTAGTGTTAAAAAATTAAATCAATTGGTTAGATTTTGATACAAATGTATATATTTTTTACGAATAAGTATGATAAATTTCAAGTTTTTATAAAAAGGAAGGCTGCACAGATGACATAACCATCTGCGCAGCCTTAATCTGCTTCCTATTATAATATTACTGAGCCTGTGCTTCCTGCGCAGCCAAAGCCTTGGCCTGAAGCTCAGCCTGAAGAGTCTCGAGAGTTCTTCCCTCAGGAATGTTGAGGGCTGCACGAGCCTCTACTGTAAGGTTAACGCCCTGAGCAGGATCGATATAGAGCATCTGAGTCTCCTCGAATACGAATGCAAGACCCTTTGCCTTGGCAAGCTCGATAACTGTATTCTGAGCCTTCTCCATCACTGGAGCCTGAAGCATCTGCTGCATCTGCTGGAGTTCCTGCTGGAAAATCTGCTGGCTCTCCTGGAAACGTGTCTCGATCTCCTGAAGTTCCTTAAGCTTGCTGTCCCTGATTGCCGGAGTCCAGGTAGACTCCTTCTGCTGGAACTGCTGAGCCTTTGTCTGATATTCCTCGTACATCGCGCCGAGAGTCTCGTAAGTCTCTTTTTCCTGAGCCTCGAGCTGCTCGCGTACTGTATCCATGTCCGGCATGAGCTGAACGAGCTCTGAGTAGTTTACATAACCGAACTTAAGATTCTGAGCTGTTGCAGCAAATGAAACGACTGCCATCGCTGCGATCAAAAATAACTTTTTCATAATATTCATTTGTTTTTATACATTTTCTAGAACTGCTGACCGATCACGAAGTGGAACTGGCTGCCACCGGTCAGAGGATCATCGAATCCCCAACCCCAGTCAACTCCAAGAAGACCGATCATAGGAAGGAAGATTCTCACACCCACACCGGCAGATCTCTTGATCTGGAACGGATTGAAGTCTCTGATATCCGCCCAACAGTTACCACCTTCAAGGAAGAGGAGTGCATAAATCGTAGACTGTGGCTGAAGGATGACTGGGTATCTCAACTCGACAGTAAACTTGTCATATACGTTACCCGCATAGTAGATTCCTGTGCTGTTGTAAGCTGATGAAGCCTGAGGTGTGAGAGAGTAGTTCTCATATCCTCGCAGAGATACGATTTCCGAACCGTATGTATCATATCCGGACATTCCGTCACCTCCGACTCGGAAGCCCTCGAACGGAGAATATCCCCAATTTCTGTTGTAATAGCCCAGATATCCGAACTGCGCACGAGCCATCAGCACGAGGTCACCTACAAGCTTGGTATATACAGCGCCCTTGAACGACCACTTATGATACTCGATCCATCTGTATCGGTCCTGAGAAGTCTGGAAATCATAGTTGATATCCTTCCAGCTGCTCACCTTGGTAGGATTACCATCTGAATCAAGAATTCCCCTGTCCTTCTTTCTGAGAAGCGAATATGGAGGAGTCAGCTGAAGAGAGAAACTGAAATCCGAACCCTGACGAGGATAGATCTGCTGGTCGGTTGAAGTTCTGTTCAAGCTCAAAGTATAGCTCAGGTTATGTGAAATACCTGTGTTGAACAGGAACTGATATATCCAGTTCTGGAGACGGTAGGTCTGCCAGCTGAGCTGGTTGTAAAGGACGAAATAGTTATCCGGCCACTTCAGACGCTTACCGATACCGGCTGCGAATCCGTATACCTCCATATACTCGTCATTGTTGAGGATATTATAGTAGATATTGGAATTCGTCTGCCTTGTATAATAGATAGAAGTATTCAAGGAAGTCGGCTTCTTTCCGAAAAGCCATGGTTCCGAGAAGCTTGCAGAAAGGCTTGTATAATATGTACCGTTGGTCTGGAAACGGATTGCAAGGTTCTGGGCATCTCCGAGAGGCACAGGCCTCCATGCAGACTTATCAAAGAAACGTCTTGTAGAGAAGTTGTTGAAGCTTACTCCGACAGTAGCGACGAATGTGTTTCCACCCCATCCTCCTGAAAGTTCCAGCTGGCTGGAAGGCTTCTCGGTCACATTATACACGACATCAACCGTATTGTCAAGAGGATTAGGAAGGATAGAATATCCGCCCTCTCCCATGATTGCCTCAGGATCAAACTGACCCATTGAGGCGATCTCACGGATTGAACGCTCGAAATCTGACTGGCTGAAAAGATATCCCGGACGGGTAAACACCTGCCTGCGGATGACCCTTTCATTCGTGAGGTCGTTTCCGTTGATGACGATATTATTGAGGGTAGCAGGCTTTCCTTCAACGATTCTCATCTCCACATCGACAGAATCACCCTCAATATTTATCTCCACCGGCTGCACCTGGAAGAAGAGATATCCGTTGTCACGATACAGCTTGGTAATGTCATATTCGCTCTGCTTTCCGCCACCGAAGAGTCTCTTCTGCATTGTAACCACGTCATATACATCACCTTTTTCAATCATGAGCACACTATTGAGATCCTCTGACGCATAGACCGAGTTTCCTGTCCATGTGATGTCGCGGAAATAATACTGCTTTCCTTCATCGATATCGAAATCGATCTGGAGTCGGTTCGGCTCGACATAATACATGGTATCCTTGACGATCCTGGCGTCCCTGAAACCGGCCTCATTGAAAGCGGTAAGAAGCTGACGTTTGTCGTTTTCGTATTCCTTCTCCTGGAACTTCTTGGAACTGAAGAAGTTCTGCAGACGCTTGTCCCTGGTCTTCTTCATAGACCTTACAAGCTTACTTTCCTTCACATGATCAGCTCCGTTGAATGTGATCTTCTGAATCTTGACCTTCTCACCCCTGTCAACTGCAAACTGTACACGGATCGCGCTTCTGATCACTGTATCACGCTTGGTATTGACATCAACCTTGACATTCGAGAAGCCTTTCTCCTTATAATATCTCTTGATGATATCCGAAGAAGTCTTGACCACGTATTCAGAAAACTCTCCTCCTCTCTTAAGATTGAGACGCTCCTCAAGTTCCTTCTGCTCACTGCTCTTCACACCGCTGAAAAGCCAGCGTGAAACACGCGGACGTTCAATAATAGAAATCTTGAAATATGCAGTATCGCGGGTAGGAACCAGTGAATCGATGCTCACAGCCACGTCTTCAAAATATCTCTGACGCCAAAGCCTTGTGACGATGTTCGACATTTCTTCGCTCGGCACAGTAACCTCCATACCCTCACGGAGAGCTGCAACCTGCAGGATCTGATTTTCGGACAGGTATTCATTACCCTCAAGTTTCACCCCTCCTACTATATATTTCTTTGGATTATTGTAATCCACCTCTACACCGTTACCGGCCTGCTGAGCCCATGATGGGCACGACAGAGCCAACAGAAGCGCAAGGAAGATCATTCGGCAAAATCTCATCTCGGTATACTTAATTTCAAAACTGCAAATATACGACATTATTTGACTTTTCCATAACGTCTGTCACGTTTTGCATACGAATCCAGCGCATTACGGAACTCATCCTTTCTGAAATCAGGCCAAAGAGTATCCGTAAACAGGAATTCCGAATATGCACTCTGCCAAAGGAGATAGTTGCTTATCCTGCTTTCTCCGGAAGTCCTGACAATCAGATCCGGATCAGGAATACCGGCGGTCACAAGATAGCGGTCGAAACCCTCCACACCCATATTCATGATTTCCTCTGCACGTTCCGGACATGCAGCCATTTCTGCAGCCATCTTCTTGGCAGCCTGAAGGATATCCCACTTTCCGCTATAGCTCAGGAACACGATAAGGGTAAGAGCATCATTGCCGGCAGTCATTTCCATGCATGAATCAATTTCAGCATTCAACTCATCTCCAAGACGCTCCCTGTTGCCAAGAACCATGAAACGCACACCATTTTTGTCCAATGACTTCATTTCTGCCGCCATAGCCTTGACCATCAGTCCCATAAGAGCCGTAACCTCCTCCTGCGGACGATTCCAGTTCTCCTCGGAAAAAGCAAATACGGAAAGGTATTTCACACCTGTCTCAAGCGCCGCCTCGACACATGCACGTACACTCTCGACACCTTCGAAATGTCCATATACCCTTTCCTTTCCACGTTCTTTGGCCCAACGGCCGTTTCCATCCATGATCAAGGACACATGAACAGGTACCTTGGCAATATTCTCCATTGACATATTTCTATTTGATATTTCTGACATCTTCACCCCAATATAGTTTTTCTGTCAGGGCTTCGATAAAATTAGATCTGTTAAGTCGGACTCGTTTAAGCGAAAACTGTGCCACATTTATGACAACCTCCTGTTCTGATGGAATCAAAGCCGTCCTGTTGTCTGCGGTAAAAATGACGCTTCCATCTCTGGAATGCATCTTGAGCGTAATCACTGACGTATCGGGAACCACAAGAGGGCGGACATTAAGATTATGCGGAGCAATAGGAGTAACTATAAGCACACGGGATTCGGGAAGGACGATAGGTCCTCCCGCGCTCAACGAATAAGCAGTCGACCCTGAACTGGTTGAAACAATCAGACCGTCAGACCAATAAGTAGGCAGATCCACACCGTCTATAGTGACATCCACTCCAAGCATTGCCGCTCCGTTCCTGTGCACGGTGAACTCGTTCAATGCAAAAGGCCACTCGTCAATCTCGGGATTTCCAGTCACGACATCGGCCTTGAGCATGACTCTGTTCTCAATCGAATATTCTCCGGACAACAGGGCCTGCACGACCGACGCAGAACGATTTTCCGAAAGAAAACCCATTCTTCCGAAATTCACACCCATGACCGGAATATCATTCACGGCTGCAAGCCTCGACGATGACAGGAAAGTACCGTCACCTCCGACACTGAGAAGCATATCGGCATCACTGCACGGCAGCTTTCCCTCAGAAAGGACCTCTACTTTACATCCTCCCGAAGTCAGCGTCTCAATGAGATCGGAGATTTCAGGATCCAGCTCTTTCTTACCTATAAATACAGATATATTCATGATACAGATACTGCAATTACGCAAAACAAATTTCAAAAATAGCACATAAATATCAAAATTTGAAGTTAAATCACTATTTTTGTATTCTGTACCAATCAAAAGGAACAAAATGACCAGACTGAGCGTCAATATCAACAAGATCGCAACAATCAGAAATGCGAGAGGCGGCAACATGCCGAATGTTGCAAAGGCCGCTGTCGAATGTGAAAGATTCGGAGCGGAAGGCATAACCGTTCATCCCAGACCGGACGAAAGACATATCAGATATGCAGATGTAAGGGAGATCAAGCCTTTGGTAACCACTGAATTCAATATCGAAGGCAACCCTATAGCATCATTCATGGACCTTGTGAAAGAAACACTGCCCCATCAGGTTACATTAGTTCCTGACGCAGAAGATGCAATCACGTCTAATGCAGGATGGGATACCATAAGAAACAGATCATTCCTGACGGAGGTGTGCGGAGAATTCAAGAAACATGGAATCAGGACATCCATATTCGTAGATGCAGATCCGGCCATGGTCGAGGGGGCAGCACTCTGCGGATGTGACAGGGTCGAACTTTTTACCGAGCCATATGCGGAAATGTATCATGCGGACCGGGATGCAGCCATAGCTCCTTTCGTAAAAGCGGCCGAAGCAGCCAGAAACTGCGGAATCGGACTTAATGCCGGCCACGACCTGAATCTCGACAATCTCGAATTCTTCATCCGTACAATCCCATGGACAGACGAAGTATCAATAGGCCATGCCATCATCTGCGATGCCCTTTACATGGGTCTGGAACAAACAATAAAGGCATATCTCTCGAAAGTTAAGATTTTTTAATTACCTTTGCGGGATATTGCGCGCCATAGTGCAATAATATCGAAATCAAAACAATAATTAAATAACAGAAATGAAAAACACATCACTTATCCTCAGCATCATTTCATTGATCGCTGTTGTAGTATTCGGAATCCTTACCATCTCTAAGGATGGAAAGAAGTCTGACACTGTTGTCGCAGGAGAAAACACAGAGGCCGCTGCAGCACAGAAGGGCGACATCGTATACCTCGACCTCGACAGAATCCTTATGGAGTATGATATGGCCAACGATCTCAGATCAGTAGTAGAGACAAAGGTTCAGAACATTCAGGCAGAGGTCAACAGAAGAGGCCAGAAGCTCGAGAAGGAAGTAGCTTCTTATCAGGAGAAGATCCAGAAGGGTCTCATGACACGTTCAGTAGCAGAGGTACAGGGTCAGAAGCTCCAGGAGCAGGAGATCGAGTTCAACAACTATGCAGCACAGAAGCAGCAGGAGATCAACGAGGAGCAGGTGGTGATGATGAACCAGCTCGGCGACGCTATCCAGACATTCATCGACAAGTACAATGAGGAGAAGCAGTACGCAATGATCATTACAAACTCTGGCGGAGCACCTGTAGTGACAGCTGACAAGGCTCTTGACATCACTGACGCTGTGCTTGCAGGACTCAACGAAGAGTATATCAAGACAAAGAACCAGTAAAATATAGAATAATTGAAAATAGCTGTACTGTCCTGTTTCTACCCCTATCGAGGAGGAATCTCTCAGTTTAACGCATGCCTGTATGGTGAACTGAGCAAAGAGCATGTTGTCAAGGCATTCAACTTCAAGAGACAATATCCGGAATTCCTCTTTCCGGGAAAGACACAGTTGGTGACAGCCGACGATGAGGCCGTACCGGTAGAGAGCATATCCCTGCTGGATACGGCCAATCCTTTTACCTGGCACAGCACATACAGGGAGATCAGGAAATGGCAACCTGATGTGCTCATAGTCAGATACTGGATGTCATATTTCGCCCCATCTCTGGGATACATCACCCGAAAGATGAAGAAACATTGCAAGGTCATATCGATTCTTGACAATGTAGTCCCTCATGAGGAGCACTTCTTCGACACCCCTCTGACAAGATATTTCCTTAAAGGAAGCACCGGATGCGTCACACTATGCGATGCCGTATCCAAAGACCTGCTCAGGATAAGCCCGGATGCACGATACACAGTGATCCAGCATCCGCTTTACTCGCATTTCGGACAGAAGACTCCGAGGACTGAAGCAGAAACGAAACTGGGACTGAAACCGGGAAAGAAAAACATACTGTTCTTCGGTCTCATCCGCACTTACAAGGGACTGGATATACTTCTGGAAGCCTTTGCCGGCCTGCCGGAAGAATACCAGCTCATAATAGCTGGAGAGCCTTACGGCTCATTTGACAAATATCAGGAAATAATCGACAGGATACCTGGAAAGGATCGTATCTTCATGGATCTCAAATACATCAAGGATTCCCAGGTGAAGGATTATTTCTCTGCCGCAGATCTCGCTGTACTTCCATACAGGAGTGCAACCCAAAGCGGTATCAGCTCTATATCATATCATTTCGAGGTACCAATGATCGTCACCGACGTCGGAGGACTGAAAGAGACTATCGGTGACCGAGGCACAGGACTTGTTGCATCTGACGGAACACCTGAGACAATCCGCAAGGAGATTATCAGATATTTTTCTGATCCGACGATCAAGGAAAACTGCATCAGCAACATACGTCTCGAAAAAGAAAGACTATCGTGGAAAACATTCGCCCGCAAGCTGACTGAATTCATAGGGCAACTATAATATGAACGGTATGAAAAGACACGACCTTATAATATCGATTGCAAAGGCATTTGCCGTTGCAGCACTATTCATGTGCATTCCGGCATCAATGGCAGCGCAGGAATATGAAAGCACTCCCGTGACAATATCCAAGGAAAAAGTGAAAGTCGACGGTCAGGTATGCTATTCACATATCGTGCTTGAAAAGCAGACACTCTACTCCATCAGCAAAGCATATGGAGTCAGCGTGGATGACATATATAAGTACAACCCGGCAGTAAAGGAGAATGGTCTGAAAAAGAATTCCATCATATTGATTCCGATGGTAAATATCAGCGAGAAGAAAAATGCTGAAATCCAGCCGGAAACTGTTGAGGCGAAGCCAGAAGCAAAAGCTGCTGCAAAGCCAAGAAAGACTCATACAGTGAAGTGGTTCGAGGATATCGAAGGGATAGCAGCGAAATATGGAATCACAGTCGATGCTCTGATGAAAGCCAACAATCTCACTGACAGAAAGCTGTCAAAGCGTCAGAAGCTTGTGATACCGTCTCCTGAAGAATATCCTGAAGATGCAATGGCGGACGGAACAGTTTCAGAAGAGTCTGTTACAGACTCCACTGCTGTAGCTGATTCTTCCGCATTCGATGACAGGAACTTCTTCCCTGGCCTTTTTTCCAAGAAAGAAGTGAAGATGAGTCTTCTCATGCCACTCAAGGCCACAGGAACAACATCCAACAGACAGAACATGGACTTCTATAGCGGAGTCCTCCTTGCAATACATGACATGTCCAAGGAAGGGATAAGCACAGATATCAACGTTTACGACATGGCTGACGGCAACATTTCATCTGCAGCAGGCCATATAACAAACAGCGACATCGTGATCGGTCCTGTATCTACAGCTGATCTTACAGCATTATATGAGGCTGCTCCGGAAATCAAGGCCCTAGTATCCCCTCTTGACCCTAAAGCTGGAGAGCTCGTGAAAGGAAGGCCGGCATTCATCCAGGCACCGACCCCTCATATGATCCAGTATATGGACCTCGTGTCATGGATGAAGGAAGATATGAAAACTGGTGACAGATGTCTTCTGATAACTGAAAAAGGTGCAAGACCTACCGAAGCAGTAGCAGCCATGACTGCAGCGGCAGACTCGTCAGGAATCGAATTCAAGACTCTTTCATACAGCATCCTTGAAGGACGAAACGTAACAGAATCACTCACATATCTGATGGCTGAGAATGCAGCAAACAGGGTGTATATCGCATCTGAAAGCGAAGCCTTCGTCAACGACGTGGTAAGAAACCTCAACCTGATGATACATAAGAAATACGACGTAATACTTTACGCTCCGTCAAAGATCAGAAGCTTTGAAACAATCGAGGTAGAGAACTTCCACAATACATCACTCCATGTAAGCACAGGATACTACATCGACTACGAGAATCCGATGGTCAAGGAATTCCTGCTGAATTACAGAGCCCTGTTCAATACAGAGCCTACACAGTTTGCATACCAGGGATATGATCTCGCAAGATACTTCATCACTCTCTGCTCAAAATACGGTAACAGATGGATGGACAAGCTTGACGAGCACACAATGTCATTGCTCCAGAACACCTTCAACTTCCAGAAGACAGAAGACGGAGGCTACCAGAACAACGGAGTGAGACGAATAATCTACGATGATGACTGGAAAGTCAACAGAGTCAGATAGGACAAAAGATACGGCTACAGATGATAAGTGAACGAAACCTTATTGCTGTGGCCGTTTTCCTTCCAGCTCATTTCCATCACATATCCATCTGCATCAAACTCATACGAAACAGGTACAGCCAAAGTCTCCAGTCCTGTGTTCAGCACAATGGATGTAGGTAAAAGCTGCGACTTCACATCATACATGCCCGTCAGATATGGGAAATACATGAATGGATCAAATTTTTCCATGACCGCCATATAGCCCCATACTACATCATATGCAAGCGGGTTGTTCTTTAAAGAAGGGTCATCATATAAGAAAGATACATTTCCGAAAGAGGTGATGTTGCCATTCTCATAGCCGATTGTACGGAATGAAACAACTCCATTCTTGGATTCGTAGGTGACATCACATAAATAACCGGCATCATAAACCCAGGTAAATCGGGTCGGCTTGCTCTTTCCGTATATGAGCACATCAGAAGCCGAAACATTCTCTTCTCCATCAAGAATATATGACATCTCCATATCATTCGACATTTCGAAACCATCTTCCGCAAGTATCCATGAACCGGCAGATACAGGCTCGTATACATCGACACATCCTTCAGTCACCGAGTCTCCTTCAATGAATTTCTCAGTCAATGTCAGCACAGGCATATCTTCATCAGAGATATTCCACTTATATTCAACCAGGGTCTGACCTGAATATAGGGCAGTGAAGGCAACTGAAGCAAGCTTTCTCATCGCAACTGTAATCATGAAAGAGTCGGAAACAAGCCATCGTCCTCCCTGCTGAGAAAGATATACTTCCCATGCACCCTGAGCTATGTCCTCTGGAACAACGAAGGTCAATCCGCCATTTACCAAAGACACTGCCGGAAAAACGCTATGCCCTGACAACTCAAGCACAATCTCGGAAGTATTGTCGAAGCCGACTCCTGTTATCGTCACTGTCTCGCCTGCGATTGCAGAAGAAGGAAGGGAAATGCCGAAAACCGGGATTTCAGAAGCCATGATCTCTATCTGTCCGAGCACTACCTCACCATCCTGAAGCAGCACTATATCATACTTTCCTGGAACAAGTCCATGCGGTACTTTAAAAATGAGTCCCGACTCAGTAATAACCTGAAGATCAACACTGAATCCCTCACCTGCGGATGTACGAAGAATGATGGAAGCATCATCGGTAAAGCCATTCCACTGGAGAATGACTTCATCGCCACAGCGCGCGGATGCCGGCACTACACACTCTGATACCGGATCCTTTCCGATATCAACTCCACCATCATTCCCCCCTCCGTTGCATGATTGCAAAAGAGTCAAGGCCAGAAATATGATCAGATACTTTCTCATGACTATCTTATACCTTCAAGAGCATCTATGATCTGACGGGTATATTCAGATGACGGACGCTGCATTTCCTTATCCAGAATCTTTCCTTCCTTATCAAGAAGAATAAAGCGTGGAATTCCCTCCACCTGATATGCTTCAAGAAATGGACTTTCGTTACCAAGATAAAGCTGTGTGCCGGACATATCCTGTTCTGAAACCATCTTACTCCATTTTTCCTTGTCCTGATCCACTGAAATGCTTACAAATTCAATCTGAGCATCCTTATAGTGCTCCTCCAGAGCCTTGAGGTGTGGTATTTCCTGCCTGCAAGGTCCGCACCACGTAGCCCAGATATCTATATACACATACTTTCCCTTGAAGTCAGCCAAAGTATATTCACGTCCGGTCAGATCCACCGCCTTGAAATCAGGAGAAAGACTACCGACATTTGCAAGATTCCATTTAGCACATGCAGCATCATATTTTGCGACAAGAGCTGCATCCTTTACATATGTCCTGTATATGTTTTCCATGTCCTGAATGCCCTGGACGCCATATCTGTCGACATACGCATAGGCCAGCCTGTGCAAGAGCACATCCCTGGACTTTCCGGCCTCAAAACGGTCCACAAGGAATCTCATCTGAGCCAAGACCCTCTGATATGCATCTGTAACATCACGTCCCTCATCATCAAGGATATGTGCAGCCTCAGCTATGAATTCCCTATATTGATCGAGATCAGCCCATTTATCATCGGCCACTACATACGAATCAAGGACATCATAATAGTCCTGATCCGGCTCATACGACATATTCTGAGTCATGAACCTATGTCCGAGAGAATGCATGATGAGCTGAGTAGCAAACGAATAACGGATCCTTCCCTCCTCGATCTCATTGAAATCACCAGCCTTCGATGTGCCGCTCGCATCGAGAATCTTTACCGCATCGGCGATCTTGGCCTCTATCTTTTTATTATAATCTGCAAACGACAATGCATATTCCTCATCAGGAAGAGCTGTCAGCACGATTGTATTGAGGTATTCCACTGCAGGAGCCTTCTCTCCTTCAAAGACATAAGTACCCTTCATATCCTTTCCGACAAAGGAAACGGAAGCACGGTCTCCCCTCTCCATATAGAGATTGATACAGTCGTTCAAGTTCGGATAATGATACAATCTGGCATATACCGCATCCTGATCCGGGATTACAAATTCAGCACGTCCTGCCTCATCCAGTTCCAGAGTAACGATTTCAGTATGATACACAAGCACAACCTCCTTCGAAGTCTGATCCTCGACCTCCACTGTCAGAACAATATCATCAAAACGGGTTGTACCACAACCGATTGCCATCATAGCCATGGCAAACATAAAAACGAACTTCTTCATATCAATAAACTCTTTCCTTATATTCTACATCTACAATCTCCTTGAAGCCATCATATCTGACCGGAGTGACTGCCGTAAAGTCACCATCCGAATCCCTGCCCTCATAAACCCGCATCACACCATTGCCATCCTTCATACTTCCCACAATCAGATCATAACTCTTCTGCATATTCTCTGAATTGCGGTAAAGATTGAATTTCAGACAGGTCACGGTCTCTCCCGGCAAGGTGAACTGAACTTCAGCCGTCAAAGGCTTCTGCGAGAGATCCACACGATAAACAGTACTGCCGACCGCATAGTACATATAGTTCTTCAATGAACTGAAAGCGAACAGATTGCCTGGTTTTGCAATATCAGTACACAGGGAGGCATCAGCATAATATCCCTTACCAAGTACATACGTACAGTCCGCATATCTCAGCATATCACCGAGCTGGATTCCGTAAATATGACAGGCATCTCCATCTGAGAGCAGTGCATATGTCATTCCCATCTTGCCGTTTCCCGGATCGTAACGGGTATTCTCCATATACATCAGATCCATTCCGGAAGGCCACTCATCGAAAGCATTGCCAGTGACACCGGCATCATTCGCCATACCGTCAGCAATCCTTGTGAATTCATCCATATCGACAAGCGGATCAAGACTTCCAAGATCATTAGAGGCAAGAAGAGGGCAATATGCCATAAAGCGTCTGGCATCAATATCATACAACAGGAATACAGATGCATATACCTGGGTGGCAAGCACATTGGCTCCGACAAAAGGAGCTGCTGAGAACGACTTGTTTACGGCACTTCCATAAAGCCCGTCAAATCCCATTATTTCGCAATAATACGCCTTGGTACCGCTTACGACGACTTTTCCAAATCCGGAAGACACAATCGAATATGGAACCAGTTTCTCAGGAACAGCCACCTCGTATGAAAAATCATACTCGGATTTCCAGCTGAAATCATCCTTGCCAAGACGCGTCGCTCCATCGTCTGTAAGAAGATAGTACGGAGAAGAAGCATCAGTCTTGTCCGAAAGCCATTGTATCCTGCGAGGTCCCATGTACTGAGGCATGCCGTTATCCTTGAGTACATCCCTGTATATCTCACCTGTCACCATGGATACAACATCAAGCCTGGCACGTCCTCCGTCTGAACAAAGAACCATCCAACCTTCTGACATCGAAGAACTTACTGTCAGCTTGGCTTTTTCCTGCCAATAGATTCCTGTATCCTTCTCTGTTACAGTAAAATACAAAGAATATGAACCGGGAGCAAGCATGACCTCGTAATCGAGATTCCTGGCTTCACCTATCACTACAGGAGCTTCCGTCCCCCTGTCATCTATCGCCTTCCATTCGAAAATATACTCATCATCATTCCGGGCATGACTTCCCAGATCCGGGTTCAGACACAGTCTTTCCATGGTCAGGACCTCGACATCCGAAAGCCCTGTGATAACAAGATCATCGAGTTCCTCATATATATAATTGCCCTTATCCTGAGCGCATGAAGCAATCAGAACAGCTGAAAGAAATGCTATGAAAAGTCTCTTCATCATCTTCCGAAATTCAAAGGTAAACCGGTCTCCTGATCTATCACATCCGCATCATATGGCAAGCCCGCCTCCATCTTGGCAACCTCAGCTTCTACATATGCAGTCATCTCCGCCGATATGAACAGCAATCTGGCTAAGGTCACAAGAGACGGATCATTAAAGTCTGCAGGATCGATATCCAGCACCTTACATATAAGTTCGAACTTCTGCTGGGAGAAACGTCCGATAAGTTTCTCATCCCATGCGACAGGAGCCTTTGTGAACATATCTGAAAAAATGATTCTGTAGCTGAGAGTGGACACCGTATCTCCCACCTGGATCATTTCTGTCACAGGAAGGGTAAAATACTCGTTCGCATGAACATCAAGGGTGATCTCCTTCTTCTCTTTCTTAAGAGCAGGAGTCCTCATCAATGTCACCACATAATTCATTTCAGAAGCTCCAGCCGGGAGCACAGAATCTTCCGGCAGGATATAATCCTTACCCTCGACTGCATTGCCTGAACTTACTGATATATTTACAGGCCTGGACTCATCGGCAACTCTTCCTACAAGCTGTACTCTGACAGGAACCTCGATAAAGTCCGCATCTTCGTATACAAAAGTCACATCTATGCTATCCGAAAGCATCATGGATGAGGAACGGTTGTTGAAATATACCCCCGTTATATCATCAAACATGGCCGGATTCCTTTCCTCACAGCCAATCAAGGACATGAGGATGAAGAAGATCACTATATATCTGGATACGTTCATATCAATTATCTGTTTCACTGTCTGGGAGAGGAACGACAAAAATCCTGTCGCTCGGCTCCGGATTCATGGATTGCTTGGAAGAGAACAATACGGACGAGAACATTCTCTTGTACATGAAGAACAACTGACCTTCACCGTATAGTTCACGGATATATTCATATCTCAGAATATCCTCTGTCAGCTCCGGAACATTATTCACGCCTCTATGAGTCCTGAGCATATTTACGAAAGGTGCGCCCACTGCGACATCTTCCGAAACACACTCAGCAGCAATCAGATACATCTCACCGATCCTTATCATAGGTATCATTGTGTTTCTGATGTTTCCGGTATCCTTCATATCTGAATACTTGTAGAAATACCTGTTGGCACCTGTAGCCACCCAATTGACACGATATCTGTAGTCATCCTGGTTTCCACCCGTCATGGCACCTCCTCCGAAGACAACATCGCTCATAAGGTCATTATCCATCCTGAATACATAATTGGGAATTCTGCTAGGATCGTAGTAATTCTTGAACAATGTACTGCGCTGCGAATGAGACAGGGCAAAAATCACCTCGGAAGAAAATATCCTGTCGGGATCATCCGGCGATCCTGTCACAAGCGACCTGTCAACAAAAGATAATATGCCTTCATCAACAGCCTTGATTATCTCCATGGCATACTTATATGCCGACGCCTTATCGCCAAAATATAGGCTTGAGCGCGCCAGAAGTGCAGAAACGGCATAATAATTCAGTCGAAGATCCCTGTAATCAGCCATACCTGCAGTCCTCACCGGATCATTTGCAAGAAGAATACGGGCTTCAAGAAGGTCTCCTGTCACAAGTTCTGCAACCTCATCTGCCGGCAGCAGATCGTTAGGCGTAACGGAATAAGCCTTATAATACGGTATGGACTTCTGCTCAGGATGACGTGAATAAACGGGACCGAAAAGACGGAGCATATCGAAATGCAGCATCGCCCTCATGGCAAGAGCCTCACCTTTGACCATCCTATAGTTGTCTCCTGAAAACAGATTCCTATCCTTGTCGATGTTGTCCAGAAGTATATTGCAGTTCAGAATAAGCGAATATGCCTTGTTCCATGTCTCACTCATCCTTGCCCTCCAATATTCCGTACCATACTCATATGCAGCAAGATCCTGGTAATTTCCCCATACCGACCTGTCCGTACCGATGACATATGCACCACCCATGACCTCCACCATCTCCACAGACAAGGCCGCACCATATAGCATATCCCTGTTGAGCTCGATATATATACCATTGAGAAGCTTCATATAACCTTCCTCTGTAGAAAGGAGCTCCTCTTCGGCAATCTTGTCATAAGGCTTGACATCAAGCCACTGCGCACACCCCGCAAGAAGGAAGAGCGCAATCAAAAGAATTGAATATCTGATATTCCTCATCATACTTTCCTCCTTTTAGAATGTTATTCCCACAGCCATTGTCACTGTACGCGCAAATGGATAATCTATTCCTCTTTCAACTCTCACTGATGTTGCCCTGAAGACATCCGTCATAGTAAGCTGAAGATTCAGAGCAGATATCCTCATCCTGCGTATGAGCCTGTCAGGGAATTCGTATCCCAGATTGAATGACTCACCGATAAGAGCATTGTCATCCATCACGAAACGTGATGATTTCTCTGTCCTCTGAACCATTGAAATACCTTTGAAGCAGGCATCTCTGTTTGACTCAGACCATCTGTCATACAAAGCTCTCTTGTCCTGATTGTTGTAGACATCCTCAGTTCCGATGTTCTCAACCTTCTGGAAAAGCGAAGTATTGAATACCTGTCCTCCGAAGCGATATCTGAAATGACATCCAGCGGTAAAGCCCTTGAAATATAGAGTCGTTCCCAATATACCTTCTACCTTTGGCTGCGTATCACCCACAACAACCTCATCTTCAACATTATATGTGAACGAATATGTACCATCCTTCTTGATGAAGAGCTCCTGTCCTGTAGCTGGGTCGATACCGGCCGAACGGACTGCCCAAATTGCAGTAGGACTGCCTCCATCATAATATCTGGTCGTTCCCACCAGAGAATTACGTCCGCTTTCGTTCAAGGCGCTGAATGAATCACCGATATCTGCATATCGCGATCTGGAACTTGTGGCATTGAAGCTCAGATTCCAGTTTATCCTCTCCGAAGGCATATAGATCGGAGATATCCTGAATGTCGCCTCCCATCCCTGAGTCTTCTGACTTCCAGCATTCATAGCTACACTGGTTACACCCATCGAACCTGGCGTAGAAATGATCGCAAGAAGAGGATCCGTATTTTTCCAATAATAATCCAATGTCATGTTGATTCTCTCTCCCCAGAATGTAAGATCCGCTCCCAAATCATAGTTCACCGTCTCCTGCCATGCAAGGCCGGCATTACCTAAAGCATTGAGGATCACACCCGTACCAAAGATATTTGTCATCCACCCATTGAACTTATATGTTGAAAAGGCCTGATATGCTGCAAAATTCTGGTTACCTGGATTACCTACCGAGCCTCTCAACTTCATGAAGGAAAAGAACTCGCTATCTTTCAGAAAGGCTTCCTTATGAATGTTCCATCCCAGTCCGGCAGACCATGTATTCCTGAAGCGGTTACCTGTTCCGAACATCGAAGCTCCATCAAAACGGTAATTGAAGTCGACAAGATATCTGTCATCATAGACATATCCTCCGTTAAGATAGAAGCTGACCGCGCGCTTGAGATTCTCGCTGTAGTCAGGCTTGTCATTGACAGGGTATCCGTTAGCAAATGAAGGGGCATCGAACTGGTCATCGGTGAAGCCGTTTGCAGAATAACCGTATACATGCCTGCTGTTGCTGCTGAAATTGAATCCACCCACAGCATTGATCATGTGTTTTTCTGCGAAAAGCTTTCCGAAGGTGACAGCGGCATCACCCTCATATACCATCTGATTTATCTGAGTATGGGTATACAGACCCTTTTCAGTCTCGCCCACATCATCAAAGCGTGTATGCAGAGGAGACAGACGCATCTGCTCGTCATCGTCAGAACGGGACATACCGAACTTTGCCCTCACTCGGAGTCCTTCGGTAACAAACCACTCGAAAATGAAATTATTTGTAAAACCGAAACCCGTAGTCCTGTCCCAGTTGTTCAGTCCGGCATTCCACAAAGGATTGGCGACAGGATAATCATCAACACCTTCTTCCGGTAAATAAAGGTATCGCGATACTTTTCCGTCCGTACCGGTCTTTCTGTAGTAAGGGTTGGCATATGCGTATTCCGCAAATGAGACTGTCGGATCCGCAGTTTCCAGCCAGTCAATCGTAAGCTTATTGCTGAACTGGAATTTTCCTGTACGATAGATCAAATCCACATTTCCCTCAATCGTTTGTCTGTCAGAGCCTTTCATCACACCATCCACATCACCGTAGCTCAAACCTATACCGTAGCGTATCTTATCCTCGCCACCTTCTGCATAAAGATTGTGCTTATGGGTAAGTCCGGCACGTATAGGTTCGCTGAGCCAGTAGGTGTCGACACCGCGCTCAATCTCCTTTACTCTCTCGTTTCGCAGATTATCCAGCCTGATCTGAGCAAACGGATCTCCCGTATTGTCCTTATATACTCCGGCAAGCGTCTCGAACTCGAGCTTTTCACGAGCATTCATCAGGTTATAATCGGAGAGATCGGCAAGAGAAAGTCCGAAATCGCCCTTGTATGAAAGCTGAAGACGTCCACGGGCAGGAGCCTTGGTCTCGATGACAACTACACCGTTTGATGCCTTTGAACCATAGATTGCAGTCGAAGCGGCATCCTTCAGGATAGTCACTGATGCGACCCTGTTCATATTAAGGTTCATGATAGTCTCCAAGGTGGTCTCGAAACCATCCAAAATGAATAGCGGCTGGTTAGGATCGGTTCCATACTCTTCCTTCAGTCCCATGACACTTGTCTTGCCACGGATCTCGACATCAGGCATCATGTTCGGGTTGGAACCGAACTGCGTACTCTCCATCATCTTGAAAGAAGGATCAAGAGTCTTGAGGCTCTGCAGCACATTATTGGTACCTACAGCCTTGAGCTGATCTGTCTTGAATGTGGCCGAGGCACCTGTAAAGCTCTCTTTCTTTCGCTCGTAAACACCGGTGACGATAACATCTTCAAGCTCAGTACTGTTCATGTACATGACAATCTTCGAAAAAGCCGATGCATTCTTCTGAGTATAGAGCTTTACCTGATCGTCATATCCGACATACGAAAAGACAATCTCGCACTTCACATCCGGAACACGCAGCTCATAGTTTCCGTCCACATCCGTGGAGGTACCGTTCTTCGTGCCATCGATCATTACAGACACACCGATCAGAGGATAACCGTCACGGGAGTCTATTACCTTTCCCTTAAGTACGGCCATCTTCTGCTGTCCGCCAAGAGACATTGCAAATGTCGCAAGAAGTACAATAGATATGAAAATTTTATATAGAATCGATTTCATAAGCAAGCAGGGATCTCGCATTAGCTATGGCGGCATCGGTCATCACGGTACCGCTGAGCATGCGTGCGACTTCCATGACACGGTCCTGGTCTGAAAGCCTTGAAATTGTCGAAACAGCTTTGGAAGTGGCTGCATCGATATCCTTCGATACAAGATAATGAGCATTTCCCTTGGCAGCAACCTGAGGCAGATGGGTAATGGCGAATACCTGCATATAGGATCCCATCTCGCAGATCATCGAACCCATTCTGTCAGCTACGCTGCCGGATACGCCTGTATCGATCTCATCGAATATCATAGTAGGCATATTCGCATATCTGGCCATCATGGCCTTGAGAGAAAGCATGATACGCGATCTCTCACCGCCGGAAGCACACTTGGCGACCTCCACGGCATTACGTCCTGTAGCTGAGAAAAGGAATGATACCGAATCACGACCCGAACTGCATAAAGGAATATCATTGAGGCATACTTCAAAAACTGCATAAGGCAGCTCCAGGCCACGTACAGCCTCAGTAATGCTTTCTGCGAACTTGCCGGCAACTGCTGCCCTGGCCTCATGCAGACGGTCTGCAACAGCATTTACCGCCTTTTCAGCTTCTACTATTTCCTTTGCGAGTTCAGAACGCCTTTCCTCCAGACGGGTAGAATCGAAAAGAGTCTCGGAAAGCTTGTCACGAAGAGCTATGAGTTCGGCTTCATTCAGACATGAATGCTTCTGCATAAGCCCGTAAAGCATCGACATGCGGCTCTCAACCTCCATCAGACGATCCCCTGAAAGATCGGTACGCGAATTAAGTCCTTCAATCTCAGCCAGGACATCATCAAGTTCGAATCTGCATGAATCCACCCTTTCCGCCAGACCGGAGGCAGAAGGCACATAACGGCTGAGCTTTGTCAATGTCCTGCCTATCTCCTTGAGCGCAGAGTCAATTGACATCATCTCACCGTTTGACGAGGATGCCGTAAGGAGTTCCTCTGCATATGAAAGACCGGTCTTGATTTCTTCGGCATTGGCAAGCTGCTTCTGCTCTTCTTCAAGTTCGGCAAGCTCACCGTCCCTTAAAGCAGCAGATTCAAGCTGCCTGTACTGGGCCTCATTATATTCCTTTTCGCCGGCAATACGCGCGATTTTCTCATCCAGTCCCGCAAGTTCGGACTTCAAGGCACCGAGTCCACGCCAAAGGCCGGCACATTCCTCACGCAGGGACATATTGCCTGCATAATAGTCCAGAATATCCAGCTGGAAGCCTTTATCCGTCAGAAGCATTGTCTGATGCTGGGAATGGATGTCCACCAGCTTGGAAGAAATATCCTGAAGCACGGAAAGTGGTACCGGGCTGTCATTGATGAATGCCCTCGAACGTCCGGAACGGTTGACCACCCTTCTCACGATGAGGGAGCCATCCTCCCACTCCACCTCATTCTCTTCCAGAATATCCTTCAATGACAGATCGCAGGACTCGAACTCAGCCTCGACAACGCAGTTGTCTGCCCCGTCCGAAACCATGGAAGCGTCTGCCTTGGAGCCCATTACAAGAGACAGGGCTCCTAAAAGAATTGACTTACCGGCTCCGGTCTGTCCCGTAATAATGATCAGACCCTCCGGAAAATCAATCTCCAGAGAGTCTATCAATACGTAATTCCTTACCTGAAGCCTGGCGAGCATAGACTACTCCTCGTCCTGCTTTGCCATTCTGTAGAAGACATCACCTTCCTGGAACTCCTCGATAGCTACGAGGCTAGGCTTAGGCTGTCTCTCATAGTATTTTGAGATCTCGATCTGCTCACGGTTCTCGAAAACCTCCTCCATTGTGTCGCGGTCGTTCTTGAAGTCCTCGAGCTTTCTTGTAAGCTCCTTCTTCTCGGCGATCGCAATCTGGTTAGCCCTCTTTGAAAGGATCACAACGGTTTCATAAATGTTTCCGGTAGGAGCTGCGAGATCGCAGAGATTCCTTGTAAGTGTGTTAACAGGTGTTTTCTTGTTTGCCATCTTATATTACTTTTTCTTGTTACAGAGGTAAAAATGAAGTCCCTCCATTTAATTATACCGATGCTTTCAGCGAGGGTTTCAATTTTTTTCAGCCTTTTCTGCTTTTTTCGCCTCTTTCAGAACTTTTTTCCTTTCTTTTGCGAAATCCTTCTCACTCATATCCTCATCCACTGCACCGACTTCCCTTCCAAGAGCCTTCTGCGCCTTCTTGTATACATTATCCAGCTCTCTGCGGTAACGGGAATCCGGAATCTCACCGATGAAATTGTAATAGTCATCCACGAAGGTCAGATACCTCTCCCTCTGCTTTGAAGGAATACTGTTATGAGCGAAATTATATGAAGACATCGCAATATAGTAAAGGATATCTTCACGGAAGACATTGTCGGCATCCTCCTTCAGGACATTGCGGAATGCCACTCTGGAAGCCTTGTAATCCTCCATCTTGTAATACAGCTTAGCCGCCTCATATGCCTTTCTGTCAAGACGTTCGTTAAGCTCGGTAAGCATGTCGTTACACTCCTGCATATGAGTATTGTCCGGATGCTCGATGATATACTCTGATATGGCTGTGATCGCCTTGTATGTCGGATCCTGATCCAGCTCATACCTGAGAGTCGAACGATAGAGGCAGTCGAGCCTCAGATATGTCGCCTCCGAAGCGAACGGACTTCTAGGATAGCTCTCGATGAAATTAGTGAAATTGGTCTCAGCTGTATAATAGTCCCTGAACAGATAATTGCTCAAGCCCCAGTAGTATCTCACGGTGTCGTCACGTTCCGTGCCGTTTGTAAGCACCGAAAGAGACTCGAACATAGAGCCGGCCTTCGAATACTTGCCTTCATTGAAATAATTGAAGGCAGCCTCATACTTGGCCTTGACATCATTACTGTTCAGAAGCAGCTCATACTGAGTCTTGCATGATGTAGAAGCGACTATCAGGACAGCCGCCAGAATAAGATTACGAATCTTCATCTTCTTTTCGACAATTAAAGCATTTTCAGGAATTTCTCAGCATCAAGCGCGGCACGGCAGCCTGAAGCTGCAGCCGTAATCGCCTGTCTGTAAAGCGGATCCTGCACATCACCCGCAGCAAATACTCCTGGAACATTGGTCTTGGAAGTCTTGCCGTCTGTCACGATGTAACCCTCCTTGTCGACTTCGATCCACTCCCTGAACAAGTCAGAGTTAGGATGATGACCGATAGCAAGGAAGAATCCGTCCACCGCTATATCAAAAACCTCGCCATCCTTGCGCACGAGTCTTGCACCTGTGACTCCGTACTCATCACCAAGCACTTCCTGAGTATTGCAGTTCCAGAGGATCTCGATGTTCTCGGTGTTCCTCACGCGCTCCTGCATGGCCTCGGAAGCCCTGAGCACATCCCTGCGGACTATCATATACACCTTCTTGCATAAGCCTGCAAGATAAGTAGCCTCTTCGCATGCCGTATCGCCGCCACCTACGACTGCCACAGTCTTCTTCCTGTAGAAGAAACCGTCACATGTCGCACACGCAGACACTCCGAGTCCCCTGTACTTGATCTCAGACTCAAGTCCGAGATACTTTGCTGTCGCACCTGTAGCGATGATCAGCGTCTCCGCCTCAATCTCCTTGTCACCATCGACAACGATCTTGAAAGGCCTTTCAGAAAGGTCTGCAGAAGTGATTGCCCCAGTGCGTACATCAGCACCAAGACGCACCGCCTGAGCCCTCATGGTATCCACGAGCTGCTGTCCGGAGATACCGTTCTCGAAACCAGGGAAATTCTCTATATCAGTTGTAGTTGTAAGCTGTCCGCCTGGCTGCACACCCTCATAAACCACAGGAGCGATATCCGCTCTTGATGCATAAATGGCAGCAGTGTAGCCTGCAGGGCCACCTCCGACGATAAGACACTTTATTCTTTCCATATTTTCAATATTTAAATCTTTGCAAACCACAAATATAATGTTTTTTTTCAGACTTTCATCAGACAATGCTTTACCTTTCTATAAATCCAGCCCAGAAGGCAGTCAGGAAGTATCATACATATAGGCCTGAATATATGATTGAGCACTCCCGGCATCACTCCCCTGCGTCTTCTGAAAGTCGCCTTCAAAGCCCTCTCGACCGCTTTTTCCGGAGTGATCATTACTGCAAGAGCACGCGCAAGTCTCCTCAGACTGTCCTTGAGCGGAACCAACGGAGTGTCCACTGCTCCGAAATAAGCATTCGTCACGCTCACTCCAGTCTTCTGGCACTCGATCCTGAGCTCCCTCGAATAATCCTTCACAAAACGTTTTGTCGCACCATACATTCCGATGCCAGGCCAGCTCATGCATTCGGCAAGTGACGAGATATTCAGTATATAACCGTTGCCCCTTTCCTTCATCGGAACCACATATTTGCGGCAGAGCAGCAGCGGAGTATTCATATGCACCATCATTATGAGCTTCAGCATCCTCTCGCTGGTCTCGGCAATACCCTGACAATACATCACACCTGCATTGTTCACCAGTACCTCAACCTCGCAACCCTCCGCCTCTGTCTGCTCGAAAATCATATCCGCAGCGTTGCCCTGAGAGAGATCCTGAACGATCTGAAGCACCTTGAAATCATCCTTGAACGGCATAGGGACCTTGGCGGAACCGGCCACCTCAGCCTTTACGATCTCCTCCGTCTCCTCAAGACCCTTCCCGTTAATATCAACTAGTACAAGATCATAACCCATCACCGCAAGCCTTCGGGCATACACTCTTCCCATACCTGAAGCAGCTCCGGTGATCAGAGCCCACGCCTTGTATTCTCTGAAAACATTCTTCATTTGAGTCAAATTCCAAAAACGGCCGCAAAATTATCAAATTTTACCATAATCCCATACACATGCGTGCGATTATTTCAACCCCCAATTTTGAATACTTCAAATTTATTTTGCATTTCCGTCTAAAATACATAAATTTGCGTCCGAGAGTATAATTTATGAATACACACAAATGCCCGAACATGGAGGAGTACAAGGTGCTCCTCAAGAAACATTCGCTCAAGGCGACGCCTCAGAGACTTGCCGTCCACGAGGCGATGATGTCCCTTGGACATGCATGTGCAGACATGGTTACCGAGTCCATCAAGGAAAAAGGCACTACAAAAGTGACAGTAGCATCAGTCTACAACATCCTCACCCACATGGCGATGCTCGGAATCTACAACTACAGGCTCAGCGCGAACAACAAGATGTACTTCGATGTAAACACATTCAAGCACATCCATTTCTACGACCAGACCAACCACGTCTTCAGAGATGTAGTTGACGACGAATTGGTCGCTCTTATCGAATCACACCTCAGCCGCAAGCGCGTACGAGGATACAAGATCGAGGGATTCGACATTCAGCTTGTAGGCCGTCCTTCAAGAAAGAAGTACAGCGTCTAAGTCCTAACGGCGCCTGGCTCTGATGATGCAGAATGTCAGCAAGGCAAGCGCCACAACTATGCCGGCAACATAGCCGGCAGCAGGAGCAAGATGAAGACCTCCGTTCTTCAATGGTGCCATGAAGAAATAGCTGACACAGACAAATGTCAGGAAAGTGGCTGGGACAGAACACATCCAGTGCGGCTTGCCACGGCTTATAAGGAAAGCCGCTGAAGTCCAGAGCACCAGCACGGCAAGGATCTGGTTGGTGATGCCGACATAATTCCACACAGTCGAAAAATCCATCTTGCAGCAGAAGAATGCCAGAGCAAAGATCGGAATGCAGACCAGAAGTCTCTTTCCGATCGGTTTCTGGTCGCTCTTAAGAAAGTCCGCAATTGTAAGTCTGAGACTACGGAAGGCAGTATCACCTGATGTGATCGGACATACGACGACTCCGATGACGGCAATTACGGCTCCAACCTTTCCGAGCCAGCTTCTGCATATCATATCCACCGCAATGGCAGGTGTCACTTTCGTAAGCGTACCGTCAATCATGATTCCGTCAGTCATGGCAGCATTAAGTCCCTCAGGTCCACCGAAATAAGCCATTGCCGCAGTAGCCCATATCATAGCGACAATTCCTTCCGCCACCATAGCCCCGTAAAATACCGGACGAGCATATTTCTCGTTCTTGAGGCATCGTGCCATGAGTGGTGACTGAGTCGAATGGAATCCGGAAATCGCACCGCAGGAAACAACGATGAACAGCATAGGTACGAGTATATTATTGGACGGATCAGCATGCCAGTTCTTCAATGTGGCAGGAGTAAGCTCCATCATTTCATGAGCGCCGTTAAGGTCACCGGCTATCAGCATGACACCCACACCTACTGCCATGAAAAGCAAGGCAGCTCCCATATAAGGATATACAGTTCCTATTATCTTGTCGACAGGAAGGAGGGTCGCAAGTATATAATATGCGAATATTACATAAAGCCATATTTCCTTTCCGACACCGGTCAGTGAGGCTATAAGATCGGCTGGTCCGGTCACAAAAGACACTCCGACGGCCAGAAGCAGGAAGGCCACAACCACATTCATCACCGCCTTCATTCCCTTTCCAAGATACCTTCCGGTGATGTCCGGCATATTCGAGCCTCCGTTTCTTATGGACATCATGCCCGCGAAGAAATCATGTACAGCTCCCATGAAGATACATCCGAGAACTATCCAGAGATAGGCTGCAGGACCATAGGCCGCACCCATGATGGCACCGAAGATCGGACCGAGACCGGCTATGTTGAGAAACTGGATGACGAAGATCTTCCATGTGGGCATAGGTGTGAAGTCAATGCCATCCTGAAACTCATATGCAGGAGTCTTTCTCTCCGGATCGACATCAAGATATCCGGCGACATACTTTCCATAAAGGACGTACCCTGCAACAAGAAGCAGGATCGAGACGATGAAAGTGATCATTTCAGTATGATTTTGAATAAAAACTCAACAAATTTACCAAGATTTTGATTGTAAATGCAACGAAATGGCTTAAACTTGCATCTTATATGACCGAAACAAATAGAAAAAAGATAAGAATGAAGAAAATCAAAGGACTGATCATCGCGCTTGCCGTAGGAGCGGCTGCAATCGCAACATCATGCCAGAAGGACGAAACGCTCCGCTATTATAACGCAACTATGGGAAACATCGTGGACGGCAGATTCGTCAGCGACCAGGGAAACACATTCAACATCGTCGAGCAGACATGCGAGGGAAGACTCGACACACTCAAAAGAGCATTTACAATCTGTGACATACTTTCATCAACAGGTACGAACGAATATGATGTAAGACTCAACTACATCACTTCAGTACTCACAAAATCCCCTCTCCTTTCTTCGGAAATCGAGGACATGTCCCAGATGGCGAACGACCCGGCTCTCCTTTCTGACCTATGGATATCAGGCGGTTACATAAACCTTTACATCACCGTTCCGATCAAGATAGGAAGCGACACAAAGCACATGATCAACCTCATCCTCGACGAGACAGCCAAGGAAGACGGAACATATACATTCACACTCCGTCACGATGCCTCAGGAGAAATCCTCAAAGAAGGACAGAACACCAACATGGTTCTCGCTGCAGGATATGTAAGCTTCCCTGTCTCACATCTCATCAAGGAAGATCAGGCAAAGATCAGGATCAAGTGGTACAGCTACAGAATGGCAAGCCCTAACATGATCTCGTCACAGACCGAAAACTACAGCACCGAGCGTCTTTACAAGAAGGACAGCTTCGAGCAGGTTCCGTCTACGACCTACAACAACAGCATGACTACATTCTCAAACATGAGATAATCGAACAAGCTTTTTCAAAAATTACGGCGGCCATCTTCCGATGACCGCCGTATTATTTTAGAAGTTCTTGAGAGTCGTCCAGCTTGAATTTCTTTCGGCCTCAGCCTCAAGATCATCCGGAAGGTTCACGAAGAAGTCAAATCCTGTCCATTCTTCGATCTGATTCACCGACACAGTATAATCTTCATAAGCATTATTGCTGTAGTCCTTGTGCTCAAACCAGAATCCCACTGCCTGCGCGTCTGTCAGAGAGCTTCCAGACTTGTTCACCCTGAGAACCACCGTATAGAAGTAGTTAGGGATAGCGCACTGCTTGGTATCCTTGCTAGGAGTGATATACTCGACTTTCTTGTTCTCTCCCACCTTGTTGAGAGCGACGCCGGTAACGATGTAGATCTCCTCGTTGCTGCCGGAAACAATGCCTCTGATCGCATTCTCCATTGCATTCCAGATGCTTCCGTTGAACTTGTTCTGTCTCTGAGGGACAGAGTTAGTCACATAGAAAGTCTGCTTCTGCATCTCCTTGATGCCGTTTCTTGCACCGTTCGGGATCATGTGACCACGCGAATAAGTATCTCCGCTGTAGCTTCCGCTGCAAAGATTCGGCTGAAGATCCTCATCTATCTCCGGATTATACTGCCAGCCCGGACGGGAATTGGATCCCATATGGCTCGCCTTCAGAGGATATGCTGTCCAAAGAGAGAGGTAATTCTCCGCATCATAAAGATGAGTATAGTTTCTTTCTCCGCCAGCAAAGAATGAATTCACATAATACTGGCTTCCGTCCAAGCCCGTAGGCAGCTCCAGCCAGTCTTCATTGACTGCTGGAGTCGCCTCACCCGGCTCGTCATAATCAGGTTCCGCAGGTTCATCACCTCCGGCGCTGCCGCCGGACTGGTTTCAGTCAGCGTATGTAACCTTGACTGCAGAAATGTATGCTCTGTGGTTCTTGTCTGTACCAGTTGAAGTGAAGACTACTGTCTCCGCCTCACCAGTCCATGTTCTTACAGCACTTTCAGCAGAGAATTCACCGCAGTCCGGCTCCATGTAGTAATGGCCTGAAGAGAATGTGAATTCAATTGAAGTGATGGTCTTTCCGCTTGCAGAAACCTCAAGAGTTGCACCGTTCTGATACATACGGATCGCCGAACCGCTGTTGTAATATGCAGGAGCTGTAGAAGCTGCACCCTGTGAGAAAACGAGAGAAACATTATTGTCAATCATGATGGTCTCATCAGCAACAACCTGTGCATTCTCATAGCCCATCTCTGCAAATACAGCTGAAGCTACAGTTCCTTCTGCAGGAGCATCAGGCTCATCTGCACCAGCCTCATGTCTCACATAGTATGCAGGGCCACCTACCTGAGGGGTGCCATTATACTCCGCTCTTGTTCCGATAAGCGTAACAATATCACCGACCTTGAGTCCAAGGGATTCGAAAGACTTGTCATTCTTCGCTACCTGAGTGGCAGTAAGACCATACACGTAAATGCTACCGGTCTCATCCATAAGGTCGAAATTACCATAAGTAGTATTTGCAATATTTACGATTTTACCTGTAATCTCATACCACACATTTGCATCAACCTCAGCGGCAAGAACCTCTGCGATAGTTGCAGGAACAATTTCACCTGGCTGATCAGGTTCAGGTTCTGGTTCTGGCTCAGTACCCTCACCCACTTCATGGCTGATATACAATGCATCAACCATCTCAGGTATATCATTATAAGATTGACGCTTTCCGACTATAGTGATAGTGTCACCTGCCTTGAGACTCTTCTCTGTGAAAATATATACGCCATCTCCATCCACCAGACCATAGATATATACAGATCCTGTCTCATCTTCAAGGTAGAAATTACCATACTTGGTATTTTGAACCTCCTGAATCAGACCTGTAAGTTCATACAAAGTATCATCCTCCGCAGCGGCAAGATATTCAGCCACAGTAACTGCTATTGCCTCACCTGGCTCTACAGGATCCTCAGGTTCTACTGGATCCTCTGGCTCAGGCTCTTCAGAATCTGCAGGAACGAAAGTCTCGTCGTAAACGTAATGTACAGTCACATCAGTGAATCTTGTAGCAGCTGAAATTGTAACAGCTACAGGAACAGTAGCATCTATCGGAGTGACTGTAACGATCTTACCATCGCTCACAACCTCAGCATTTTTCCACTCCGAATTCACGAACTTCGAAGCATAATCAGCACTTGTTGCAGTAAAGACAGTCTTGAGAGGCATATAGTTGGCAACAGGGAATACTGTAAGAATCTGACCCTTATATACTCGTGTATGCTCACAAAGTTTATCATTGTTCATACCGCCACCAAGATAATTGTTAGCCGCTGTCGAGCTTTCAGCCTTACCGAGTATCATCACAGAATAGTCACCGTACCACGCAACATGACCTTCATCAGCCACACTATAATCCGCGATTGTAAGATCCCATGTGAATGTCTCTCCGTCAGGAGTAGGATCCTCAGTCGAACCGGACTCATGGCTTACATAGTATGCAGGACCACCGACCTGAGCCGAGCCTTTATAATCTGATCTTGTACCGATGATAGTGACGATATCGCCTTCCTTAAGGCCGAGCGTAGGGAATGACTTATCATTCTTCGCAACCTTAGTTGCTGTCAGACCATAAACATAGATAGATCCTGTTTCATCCTCAAGATCGAAGTTACCGTAAGGATTCACTGTACCATCAGCAAGATAAGCTAAATTCTTTATAGTACCAGTCATCTGATACCATACATCTGAGCTTACCTCAGCGGCAAGAACCTCTGCAACAGTAGCAACGACAGGCTCACCCGGCTGATCAGGCTCCGGCTCAACCGGTGTCTGCTCCTCACCGATGCCGTCGGCAGTATAGTAGTTGAGACCCCAGATGATCACTCTGTTGTTATTGCCGGTTGTAGTGAGAGTATACTCCTTATCCTCCTCTGCGTTCACCTCGATCTCGAAGTAGCACAATGAAGGATCCTCTTCAATAGTATAAGGAGAGTTGTTGGCAGCTCCTGCATTTACCGGAGGCTCTACCTCTCCGACAACAGTCTCGCCGTCCATAAGACCAAGGACTGCAGACTTTCCGTTCCATGAAACCGCATAGAAACCGAGCTTGGTTGTTCCGGCAGGAACAGTAATGGTAGCTGTACCGGCAACAGAAGATGTACCGAGCTTAAGAACAGGCACTTCTGCCTCACCATTGATAGTTGCAACCTCGTTATAAGCCTTCTCGCCCAATGTCCATACCATGTTGCTTGTAACAGGGCCCGGAACGAGCTCCACATACTCATCAAGGCTGAATGTGAGAGTCTTGATCTTGCCAGGAGCGAATGTAACGTCCTCTGTAAGCTCATAAGCCTTCTCTTCGCCATTCACAGTAAGGTTGATGAAGTCACCTGCATGAGCAGTAAACGGCTTGATTGCGAAATAGAACTTTGCAGATCCGCCTGCAGGGATATACTCACCCTCAACGACAGTCAGCTTCACTTCATTTGAGACATAGATGTCTCCGGAACCCTCGAATGTAGGCTCATCTGTAGTAAAGTCGATGTAATATGTACCGGTAATATCCTCGGCAGCAGCCATTGACAACGACTTGACCTTAGCCTCGACTCCAGCATTGTTGGTAACAACAACCTCTACAAGGCTTGAAAGGTGAGTCATGCGGATATAAGGCATCTCTTCGCTCTCGACACCCTTTGCAATACCCCACATAGGATAGTTCGGACCTGCGATATGAGCCATGCTGCTGTTACCGGTCTGAACCTGTGGACTTCCTGCCCTGCCACCTACTGCAACATAGCCTGAAGCTACATTTACAGGAGAAATGATGTGAGAATTGTACGGATAGAGCACGAACCAGTCGTTCACTGCCGAAAGCTCACCGTTAAGGAGCTCTGTCTCGAACTTGCCTGCCTCTACATCTGTGATTGTGAACATTGTGTTCTCGCTGTACCATTCAGAACCGGCCTCGGCATGGAACACATTGAGAGTATCCTCAGCTGTCCACTTTGTGCTGAGACTGTCGTTCAATGTCTTGGTATCAGCATCAAGACCTGCGTAGATAGTGTAAGGAATACCAAAAGTATCCGGAGCTGTAGCAGTCTCCTTCATACAGTTTGTGAGGGATAATGTCGCCATCAACATCACTCCCAAAGTCTTAAAAATCTTTTTCATGTTACTTTTCATTTCAGGAGTTAGTTGATTAATTGAAGTCAAGGATGTCTTCATCCCTTTCCCAGTCATTGATATCGACACCGCTTGAACAGAGGAGTCCCTCGTTCTGAATGTCGACAACTCTGATCACCGGAGCCACATAGGCCTGCTGATGAGAGATTTTTGAGTCGATAACCTTTTTCATAAATATTTAGTGTAGTTAATAATAATCGAAAACCCTACAAGAGCCAATACCTTGCGAAGTTAAATCTTTTAAGCAAGATTTCAAAGAAACCGTTTACAAAAAATCACCTTGACGGAGAATCCGCCAAGGTGAACAATCCGTATGAATATTAAAGGATCTATCTGACAGCAACGCAAGCCATTGCGCCGTAATTGCTGTCCACATAAATCATAAGTATGTCTTCCTCTGCAGGAACGAGGAGTACGTCGCTGTATGTACCGAGACCTGTCCAGCTTGGATTCACACCTGCATCCCAATCCCATGCAACATCACCGTCTCCAGCATGCTTGTAAACAAGCTCGGCAGCAGCAGGATCGTTTACATTAAGGAGCATGACATCGGTCGCATCATAGTTGAAGTGGCAGCCTGCTACGATTGCAGCATACTTGTTGCCGTTCCACTCCGCTGTTGAAATACAGTTGTAGTTCTCCATCCATGATGAACCTGTTACATATGAAGTAGCCCACTTCGTGCCGCCACCTGCCACGAATTCATCAGTATACTTGAGGTTGTAGTCTCCACCGTAGCCGATGTAGAAGAAACCGTCAGCCATGGTAGAACCGAGAGGAGCGAAGCAAAGTGAAGGAACATTCCAGTTGGTGTAAGGAGGGTTGGTCCACTTCCAGTCACCTACGACACCGTCAACAACTTCCCAAGCGAGACATGCTCCGCCGGCACCGTCTGTCACGACAGCTGTAATCACAGCATCATCCTTCACATTACCCTTTACGCGGATGTTACCTGCTCCAGCGCTATAGTAGTTACCCGCATTCCAGCTGATAAGCGGCTCAGGTACAGGATTGAAAGGATCAGCTACATAATAAAGGGTAACATCACCTGTTCCATCCAATGCATCAGCACCGACGAGCATATTACCTGCATCATCCACAAGGACATTGTGAGCTGCAAAGCCTGCAGGCATATCGATAGTATTCACGGCATCACCTGTTGCAGGATCAAGAAGGTATATCCTGCTTGTATTTGCAAGGAGAACGTACTCACCATACATAGCAAGCTTCACCCTCTGACTTGGATCATATCCCTCGAAATCCTCTGCAGGATGCTTTGCCCAAAGCTTGTTTGCACGACCGTTCTGGAACACGTAATATGTCTGAGCAAGGTCGGCATAGGCCTCGTCAACCGCAGTAACATAGACAGGAACAGATCTATATTCGAATTCATCGTTTGCAGCTGCAGTGAAAGCATATACTCCGTCACTCTCTTCTACAACTGTAAGCCAGTCGTTATCCTCTACTGTCAATGTATACTCGACATTGGCATCTACAGTCACAACTCTTGAACCACCCTCGACAGGCATCCAGAGCTCACCGGCCGGCTTAAGCTCGATATAAGGACCTGCCTCATGGCTTACATAATAAGACTGATTTGCAGATGTACCCATCTGAGCTTCGCCTTTGTACTCGCTTCTGATACCGATGAGAGTAAGAAGGTCTCCCTCTCTAAGGCCAAGAGATGCGAATGACTTGTCGTTCTTTCCTACATTTGTAGCTGTAAGACCATATACATAGATCGAACCGGTCTCATCCTCAAGGTAGAAGTTACCGTAAGTCGTATTTACGATATCTGTGATCGTACCTGTAACCTGATACCACTCGTATTCGCTAGGCTCAGCCTCGAGGACATCCGCAACAGTAGCCACTACAGGCTCGGCAGAAATGGCCTTATCGACACCGATGTTCAGAGTCTTGATCTTGCCAGGAGCAAAGACCACATCCTCTGTAAGTTCAAGATCCTTCTCTACACCGTTTACTACAAGTGTAAGGAAATCTCCCGCATGAGCTGTGAAAGGCTTCACTGCAATATAGAACTTAGCCGATTCGCCTACAGGAATATACTCGCCGTCAACGACCTTCAGCTTCGCAACATTCGAAACATAAGAATCACCTGAAGGAACAAAAGAAGGCACATCAGTAGAGAAATCGATATAATATGTACCGACGATGTCCTCAGCCGCAATCAGCTCGAGAGACTTCACTACAGTCTCAGCCTCTGCATTGTTTGTAACGACCACCTCTACAAGGCTTGAAAGGTGAGTCATGCGGACATAAGGCATCTCCTCGCTTTCCACGTTCTTTGCGATACCCCACATAGGATAGTTCGGACCTGCGATATGAGCCATGCTGTTGTTACCGTTCTGAAGCTGGGCAACGCTTGCAGCAGAAGCCACAGTCATATAACCGTTCGCATCATCATTCGGAGAAATGATATACTCGCTGTAAGGATAGAAGACAAACCAGTCATTCCTGTCAGAGAGCTCACCGTTGAGAAGGTCTGTGTCGAACTGGCCTGTCTCGACATCAGTGATTGTGAACTTTGTGTTCTCGCTGTACCATTCAGTACCTGCCTCGGTATGGAACACATTGAGTGCATCCTCCTCGGTCCATCTGGTGCTGAGACCGTCATTCACGGTCTTGGTGTCAGCTTCATGATTTGCATAGAGAGTGTACGGAACACTTTCAGTTTCAGGAGCGATCTGAGTCTCCTTGATACAGTTTGTGAGGGACAATGTCGCCATCAACATTGCTCCCAAAGCGATCAAATTCTTTTTCATGTTTCTTTTCATTTCAGGAGTTGTTGATTAATTGAAATCCAGGATGTCCTCATCCCTTTCCCAGTCGTTGATATCGACACCGCTCGAGCAGAGAACGCCCTCGCTCTGAATGTCGACAACTCTGATTGCTGGAGCAGAATACTCCTCCAGACGAGATTTGCTTGAGTTAGTAATCATTGTAATAATACTTTTAGTGCACTAAACTAACATACTTCTGCTCATGCGAGCCCATGAGTTACAAATTTAACACGTTTATGTCGGATTTCAAACAAATCGACATAAAAACCATTCGGATTGACAACAAAAAGCAACCTCCGTACTTACGAAGGTTGCTACATTCATTTAAAAACTCTGGAACGAGCTCCAACTGCTGTTCTTTTCCGCCGCATCCTCTACACCATCCGGCAGATTCACAAAGAAATCAAATCCCGTCCATTGCTCGATCTGGTCGACGGAAACAGCGTATTTTGTATAATCGCTGTCAGAGTAATCCTGATGTACGAACCAGAATCCCACCGTACTTGCCGATGTCACCGTATCTCCCGACTTCTCGACCTTCAGGACTACCTTGTAGAAGTAGTTCGGAATCGCGCAATTCTTTGAGTTGTTATCCTGCACATAGCTGATGGACTTCGTCTCACCGACCTTGTTGAAGGCAACTCCGGTCACCACATAGATTTCCTCACTCTTCGCCACAGCCTGCACAGCCTGCTCAAGGGCATTCCAGATGCTTCCGTTGAACTTGTTCTGCCTCTGAGGGACAGAATTGGTAGCATAGAAAGTCTGAAGCTGCATAGCCTTGATGCCGTTTCTCGATCCGTTCGGAATCATATGACCGCGGGAATATGTGCTTCCACTGTAACTTCCGCTTGTTATGGCAGCCTGATAGGAAGAGCTGATTGCCGGATTATAATCCCAGTTGCTCGGACGGCTAAGAGAACCCATATGACTTGAATTCAAAGGATATGCTGTCCAGAGCGACACCATTGTCTCGGTATCATAAAGATGGGTATAATTCCTCTGTCCGTCAGCAGAACATGTATTCACCTTGTAACGGTTTCCTTCCAGACCCGTCGGCAGTTCAAGCCACGTCTGTCCTACCGCCGGCTCCGGATCTTCGGAAGATCCGCCGTCCCCGGCAGATCCTTCTCCTTCCGTAGGTTCATCACCCCCGGCGCCTCCGCCGGATGAGGGTCAGTACTTAACCTGAATATCACCGACCGACACGCGTCTATCAGCAGATCCTGGAGTAAATGTAAAGTAAGTTGGCCCCGAAGTCTCGACTGTAATTTCAGCTGAACCAAGAGTATTCTTAGCTTTAGGAGTAATTGTTTCCGTTTTTACTATTTCTCCATTCTCGTATACTGTAACTACGACTTTACGCGCCGTATTATTAGCGAAATAATTAAACTTAATTCCTTTTACTCCATTATTAAAGATTGGAGAAGTAATAGATGAGTTATCTGCAGTCTTACCAAGTGCCAATGACTTTTTGGTCTCAAACTGAGTAGCATCATAAGAAGAGCAACCTGTATATGACCATGTTCCTAAATCTCCCTCAAAATTACCTGTTCCATAAACATTTGTTGTTGCGTTACACTTACTCCATGATTCCAAATTCCACTCAGCTACATCTTCTCCACCACCAGCATTTGGATCCTCATACGCAGCCTGTGTTACAGTTACAGTTACAGGGTCAACGCCATCAGCTGAAACTGTCACAGTATAAGTCTTCTTTTCTTCGTCTTCATTTGCAAGGAACTCAACCTTTACAGTTTTATCTGAAACTGACACAGTAGCATCCTCTGAGGTTGCTGTCCACGCCAAATTAGAATCTACAGAGAATGAAGCAGACGTCGCATCAGCAGCAACATTTATTGTTTTACTGCTAACTTCAAGATATGGAGCTGCAACATGGCTTACATAGTATGCTGGGCCACCTACCTGAGGGGTACCATTATAGTCTGCACGCTTGCCAATAAGTGTCAGTTCATCTCCATCTCTAAGTCCGAGGCTTGCAAACGACTTATCATTTGACTGCTGTTCAGTTGCAGTTAAACCATATACAAGAACTTTTGTGGTACCATCATTGAGATAGAAGTTACCATATGTAGTATTATATATTCCTTCAATCACACCTGTAAGCTTATACTTAACATCACTTACAGTAGCTGCAAGAAACTCCGTAATTGTCACTTCATTAATAACAGTCGGATCCACATATGCGGCCTGAGTAATAGTAACGGTAACAGGATCAACACCATCAGCAGAAACAGTCACAGTATAAACCTTCTCATCTGCATCTTCATTTTCCGGGAATTCAACAGTTACAGTGTTATCTTCAACTGACACAGCAGCATCAACATCCTCAGAAGTTGCTGTCCACTCCAGATCAGACTTGACTGTGAATGAAGCTTTAGTTTCATCAGCATCTACCTCAATATTTTCTTCAGAAACTTTCAGATAGTTCTCCAGAACGGTACCTGATCCCTGAAGTTTGTAGATAGAAACATCCTTCTGACCCGAATCATAACAAGAAAACAACTTACTTGTTGCATTATAACGCATCAGATTTTTATTATCTCGTTTTGCAGTAATTGTTGCGATACCATCTGCAACAGTTACAGTCCAAGATGCATTATCAGATAATTCATTAGTAGATCTAAGATAATTTCCACCTCCTGGAGCATAGAGATACTTATCACCTGTTGAAAAGGATATTGTTCCATCAGTATTACCTTCTCCAACAACCAAAACCTGCACAGCATCTGTTGGGTTCTCTATTGTTGATTTATCTTTAGACTTGGTCACACCTGCCTCACCTCTATTATTAGTATTCTGAGTTGTACTCAAAGCTACATTTGATTCGGCAGCCACAATAATAACCTCACTATCAGGTGTAAGTTCATCCACACTTTTTACAAGTTCATATACAATTGGTTTAGCCATGGCGACATCATCCATATCTACCACCATTTTCGCAATCTTTCCAGCTTCGAACTTATGAGTACTTTTAAGAGTCACTGTCTTAGAAAGCGTACCTTTATTTGTGTTTACAGTGAACGTCAGAGTTTCACCTTCCATGCTTCCAACCGGAGCACATGCAAACCAAATATTATCAGTCTCTGTTGTAGTCAAAGTAATTGTCGATGCACCTGAATTAACTACGTACTCTCCACTTTCAACTACATAATTCCATCTTCCCGCAATATTTGTACTAGAAGTTATAGCAACTGAATTTACTACAGCCTCACCAAGATTGAGATTCTTGAAAGAAAGATTTCCATAAGCTGTAAAATGCTTGAAAGTCATAGAAACTGTTGATGGAATTGCCTGATACGTTTCAGATACAGAATAAAGAACCTGAGCAGCCTCATCTACAGAATTATCCAGAGGTGTCTGTGATGTCCATATATTGGCAGAAATAACCGTTTTTGATATGGAATTCTTCGCAGTACTTGGACTCAAAGCCAAAAACTGATATGATCCAGATGCATCATCCTTTACTTCCGAGTTAAAACGAGCAGTTTTAAAATCAGGAGCAACCTCGACCTCTACATCACTAGGTGTACCATTAAACGCAAGTGAAATCTTCTTGTCATTCTCAGTCCAAAGGGTAGGATAAGTGGTGCCGTCAGGAGTACCGAAAGCAGTCTTTGTCTCAATAGATTCAGCTACAAACTGAACAGTCTTGGTCTCGGATACCGGATTCTTGATCTCTTCCTTTGTACATCCGGAAAATGCAATCATCGATGCGACGATTACAGAAAGTGAGGTGAATAACCTTCTCATAGTAATCCAGATTAAAGGGTTCCCCAATCATAAAGGTCAGCTGTATCGATGTCGCTTCCCTCACCGTTGCTGATACAGAACACACCTTCCGACATTACGTCGAGAATCTCTACGGAAGGAGTCTCATAGGTCTGCCCCCCCCTAGTCATAATTGTTTTACGTGTCATAATAGTGTTATTTTTAGTGATTTGATTGATTTGTCGTGGGAAAGTCACAAATTTAGGATTTATTCCTTAATACTCAACCATTTTCCGGATTTAATTTCCCCCCTCATTTCCGATTCATGACCCAATGTGACCTACAATACCCTATCTCTCAGCCATTTGCAGCTTTAGCCTTCCACCCTGGAATGCAGGCTGATAATCTAAAATGTTGGCACGCAGTCATTCAGGCATTTGCATGGCAACTTGAATTGCACTAATGACCTCATGATCACCCTCTCCCTGTGGAACTTCATGGAACAATTTGTTCCGTTTTTATAAAAAATCAAACAAATTTCAGCATCAGAATCGGCCTTCCATACCCATGGGAGGCCGATTCTTTCAGATAGCCGTATATTTTTTGAGTATACGGATAAGTCTCCGGAACTTTGTGTCATTAAATTATAATAATTTCTTTTATGGAAAATTACAATGATGCGAGAGGGAATGTGATTCATAGATATGTGGACATTCTGACAAACGGAGGCTTCAAGGCCTTGTTCGGCGATGTGAACAATAAGGAGGCTGTGATGACTATAATGAATGTACTCTTACCAGAGCATCGGAGAGTAGCCGATATTGTTTATATGCCTACAGAACAACAAGGTCAGATCTCAGACAACAAAGAATATCACTATGATTTCATTTGTCGTGATGAAAATGGTGTGATGTTTATTGTGGAAATGCAACGTTATGATGAAGAATACTGGTTCAAACGCTGCGTCAGTTATGCAGCAAGAGTGTATGACCGTCAGAATAGAAGAGGAGGAAATTATGACGTGCCACCGGTTTACCTTATCGGCCTGATGGGAACAGACATATCTCATTCCGATTCGTCTCTGTGGACAGACAGGTTCATATCAGAATACACTTTTCGTGAAAAAGGCACAGGTGAAGTGCTGGATGAAACTATTTTTATTACCTTTGCTGAACTGGCACGTTTTAATAAAAGGTGCACGGAATGCATGAGCGACATCGATAAGATGATGTATATTCTGAAGAATATGGGAAGGTTAAAGAATCGTCCGGAATGGCTTCAGCGTGAGGTTTATACCAAGCTTTTCGATGCATGCGAGATTGCCAGATTCAACGAAGAGAAAAGGATTCAATACGAGAAGGATATGTACGACGAAAGAAGACTTAAAGGCGAATTCGCCGCAGCTGAGAAGAAAGGGCGGGAAAAGGGATTAGAAGAGGCTATAAGAAAGATGCTTTCTGCTGGCATGGCTGTAGATCAAGTCGCTTCTATCATGGAGCTTCCTGCAGAACAAGTTCAGGCATTCAAACACGATTAACTGTGGAACATCATGGAACAATTTGTTCCGTTTTTATAAAAAATCAGACAAATTTCAGCATCAGAATCGGCCTTCCAGACCCGTGGAAGGCCGATTTTTTCAGATATCCGTATACTTTTTGTGTATACGGATAAGTCTCGGGAACTTTGCTGCATGTTTAACATTTGAATTATGACAAAGACATCTATCATGAATGTACAGGGAATCGAAATAGCCCTGACAACAATCAATGACGAAGATTACATCTCATTGACAGACATCATCAAGGCCAAAGATGGGGACTTGTTCATATCTGACTGGCTAAGAAATAGAAACACCCTTGAATACTTAGGTGCATGGGAGTCTATGTTCAACCCAGATTTTAATTATGGCGAATTCGCCACAATTAAAAGTAAGGCAAGCTAGGTATATCGAAAGATGACAGATTCACCATTCTGCGTCGCACTGCAGAAGAGCAGCTGGCAGTTCTGATTGCCAGAAATGCAGAACAGAACTTTGCAAAGCTCTCATCCGATGTGAGCGTCACTCTCTGTCATCCGATGTGAACGTCACTCCCTGTCATCCTGAGCGAACGCAGTGAGTCGAAGGATCCGCATAATAAAGTTTGATATGGCATATTACGTATACATAATCTCGAACAAATACAACACTACTGTGTATATCGGAGTTACCGGCAACTTGATACAAAGGATAAACAATCATAAGGAAGGTAACGGATCATGGTTCAGCAGAAGATATAATTGTAGTAAACTTGTTTATTATGAGTCATATGATAATATTGAGGATGCGATTCGACGGGAAAAGCAATTGAAGGGCTGGAGAAGAGAAAAGAAAAATGAGTTGATATGTCGGGTAAATCCGGATTGGGAGGAGCTTGTTCCATAGTGGATCCTTCGACTCACTGCGTTCGCTCAGGATGACAGAAGGGAATGTTCGTTCTGGATGATAGTGGGGAGTGTTCGCTCAGCAGGATATTGAGGACATTCGCTCAGGATGACAGAAGGGAGTGTTCGCTCAGGAGGATATTGAGGACGGGCGCTCAGGAGGACAGAAGGGAATTTTCGCTCAGGTTGACAGAAGGGAGTGTTCGTTCTGGATGACAGAAAAGAAAGACTGGCAGCATCGTTTTACCACTTTGCTGCCAGTCTTTTTATGATCCGATATGGTTATTCCTGTACAAAAGCGACTATCTCGCCTTTCGCCACCATGTCACCCTGCTTTGCGCAGACAGCCACAATGCGTCCGCTGACTGCAGGCACGATTTCCTCAATGCCGTAATATGTCTGGACGTAGCTCATCGGCTTGCCTGCCTCCACCTCGGTGCCGGCAACAGGAGCAGTCGAAGCATCATCCACATCATACTGCCAGATGATCTGACCCTTGACTGGAGCCTGTACAGGAACAGCCTTAGGATATTTCTCGGCGAGCTTTTCAACATCATATTTCGGCATCTCCACAACCGGCCTTGTAACCACGACCGGAGCTCCGGCCTTAGCCTTGGCAGCCTCGAGATCCTTATTGAAGCGTTCCTTGGCTACTCCGCTCTTATAGTCACGGTACTGCCTCTCATGCATTGCAAGTTCGAACAGTTCCTCATCGTCCTGACCGCAGTCCCATCCTTCTTCCTTCATAATCGCACGGAACTTGTCGAGCTCGTTCGGGAATGCATCCTGAGGATTTCCTGTATAGAATTCAAGGCCTTTTTCCTTCGCGAGAGCCACAATCTCCGGAGCGAGCTCGCCCGGAAGCTTACCCATCTTGCCAAGAATCATGTTCCATGTATCCTTATCGATTGTAGACCATCTTGGCTGTCCCTTGAGAAGCGCCATCAGGTTCATCAGAGCGGTATTCTTCACATACTGACTGAACGGAGTCACGAGCGGCGGATATCCCAGACGAGGCCATACATATTCAACCTCCTGGAAAAGCATCACCATCAGCTGGTCGAGAGTAAGTTCCGCCTTGCCCTGCGCGCGAAGCGAGGCATTGATCGCACCATGGAATCCCTTGAGGTCGGCCATCATCGAGCCCATCATACCACCAGGCAGACCGCAACCGACAAGCAGAGAACTCATGTGCGAATTGTTCGGATCTATCCAGTAGCCGAGGAAGTCGTCAATGAACTTCTGGGTCAGGGCACGTACATCCATATATGCATTCATATTCAGGTCCTTGACCTGGAAGCCGTCGGCCTTGAGCATCTCACGGATGGTGATGACGTCCGGATGAACCTTTCCCCACGACAGAGGCTCCACAGCCACATCAAGATAGTCGGCACCGGCACGTGCCACCTCCAGCATAGACGCAGGAGAGAATCCCGGTCCGGAATGACCATGGTACTGCACCTTTATATGAGGATATTTCTTCTTTATCTGGCTTGTCAGCTCGGCAAGGAAGCTAGGACGTCCGATTCCGGCCATATCCTTGAGACAGATCTCGTCGCAACCGTATTCAACAACCTTGTCAACCACGCCCATATAATACTCCACGGTATGGACAGGCGAATTTGTGATGGAGAGAGCTACCTGCGAGATCATTCCGCCCTTCTTCGCATACTCGACACTGAGACGGAGGTTACGATGGTCGTTCAGACCGCAGAAAGAACGTGAGATATCAGTACCCTGAGCATGCTTCACCTTATACATAAGTTCACGCACATCAGCCGGAACCGGATTCATGCGGAGGGCATTAAGACCACGCTCCAGCATGTGAGTCTGGATGCCTGCCTTATGGAAAGGCGCAGTCCATTCTCGTACAGCCCTGTTCGGATTCTCACCGAAAAGGAGATTTACCTGTTCGAATGCTCCGCCATTGGTTTCCACACGGTCAAAGCAGCCCATGTCTATGATTGCAGGAGCCACTTCCTTCAACTGAGCGACAGTCGGCACATATTTTCCCGAAGACTGCCACATATCCCTGTATACAAGGGAGAACTTAATTTCGCGTCCCATATTGTGTCTGGTTGTTATCCCTACAAATATAATGAATTTATTTTACAAAAGTATTGCATTGTTGAAAAAAGTCCGTATATTTGCAGTCCTAATCCAACACGGTGCCCATAGTTCAGTTGGTTAGAGCGTCAGATTGTGGTTCTGAATGTCGTGGGTTCGAATCCCACTGGGCACCCTAAAAAAGACCGATTCATTCGGTCTTTTTTAGTGTCCGGTGGGATGAGAACCCACAGATTTCGTATAAAAAAAGACAAAACTTTAAAGAAAAAGAAAAATCTGCAGGCATTCCGCCACATTTTTTCTGCACAAAGGAATCATTATCATAGTTTTGCAGAAAAAACATGAAGATCAAGGAACTTTGCATGGACGAGAGGCCGAGGGAAAAGATGATGAGCAAAGGCGCTGAATCCCTAAGCAATGCCGAACTTCTGGCCATTCTGCTGCGTACAGGAATGTCAGACAGGAATGTGATAGACGTAGCCAGAGACCTCATGACAAGGGGTGAAGGCAAGCTCAACACAGTCGCATCCATGTCCATTGAAAAACTTTGCGAAACGGAAGGCATAGGTCCGAGCAAGGCAGTAACCGTGGCAGCCGCATTCGAGCTCGGAAGAAGATGTGCATCGGAAGACATAGCAACATCACGCACGGCCATATCATCAGCCAAAACCGTATTCAGAATCATGGTTCCCCTGCTTAGAGGATTGGACCATGAAGAATGCTGGGTACTCTATCTGAACAGAGCCAACCATCTCATAGCCAAAGAACGGATCAGCATCGGAGGTCTCGACTCCACCACTCTGGACAGCAGAGTCATAGTCAGGAAAGCACTGGAACGAAAGGCATGCGGGATAATATTGTCACACAACCACCCATCCGGCAGCGCTTTACCCGGCACGGCAGACATACAGGCCACCAGACAGCTGGACAAGGCATTGAAGATATGCGATATTTCACTGCTGGACCATGTCGTAATAGCATCCGACAGCTATTACAGTTTCGCAGACGAAGAACTCGTAAAGCTTTGAACGGGAAAAATTTTGACTTGTTGACAAATAAAGATATATTTGTGTCTCAGAAACCATAACCACGTATCATAACATGAAAGTAATCAACCTTGGTGAGAAGAATTCCATTCTCAACAAATTCGTCGCGCAGATGCGTGACAAGGGCATCCAGAAGGACAGCATGCGTTTCCGCAGAAACCTCGAAAGACTCGGAGAGATCTTCGCATACGAGATCAGCCAGCATATGGAATACAGCAACAAGGACTTTGTGACGCCTCTGGGCATCGCGAGCATCCCTACATATGACGAGCAGATCGTCGTAGCCACAATTCTCCGCGCCGGACTCCCTCTCCATCAGGGAATCCTCAATTATTTCGATGACGCGCAGAACGCATTCGTAGCTGCATACAGAAAATATGACAAGGGTGAAGACTTCCACATCAACATCGAATACTGCAGCACACCTGACCTCACAGGCAAGACCCTTATCCTTGCCGACACCATGCTTGCGACAGGAGCATCACTCGAAATCGCATACAAACGTCTCTGCGATGAAGGTCAGCCGGCGCATACACATCTTGTATGCCCTATTTCAAGTGCATATGCAGTGGAATACCTTCAGAAACATCTTCCTGAAGAGGGCGTGACACTTTGGGTTGCCGCCATCGATGAAGAGCTCACAAGCCATTCATACATAGTCCCAGGACTCGGTGATGCCGGCGACCTCGCCTATGGCGTAAAGAAATAACGGTATAATAAAAATCAGCAGAACTGCAGTTCTGCTGATTTTTATATGCACTTAAAGCTCTTTTCTGAGTCGTGCCTTCGGAATACCGAGCTGATCACGATACTTGGCTATGGTACGGCGTGCGACCTTATAGCCCTTGCGGGTCATCTCCTCTACAAGTTCATCATCAGTCATCGGCTTACGCTTGTTCTCACCATCCACGCACTCCTGGAGAGCCTTTTTGAGCTCACGGGTAGAAACCTCTTCACCATCCTGATTTTCAAGGCCTTCCGAGAAGAAATACTTCAAAGAATATATTCCGAAGTGGGTTTCGATATACTTGCTGTTCACAACACGTGAAATAGTCGAGATATCAAATCCGGTCTTTTCAGCTATATCCTTCAGCACCATAGGCTTCAGATTGGCCTCATCACCATCGATGAAATACTCCCTCTGATAGTCCACGATAGCCTGCATAGTGCTGGAAAGAGTGTTGTGACGCTGCTTGATTGCCTCGACAAACCATTTTGCCGAATCCAGCTTCTTCTTGACGAAAGCCGCAGCCTCCTTCTTGTCTCTTTCCGAAGAATTCGCCGCCTCTATGAGGATATCCGCATATTTCCTGTTCACCCTCAACTCCGGAACTGAGAATCTCGGCATCGAAAGATGAAGCTCTCCATCCCTGTACTCAAGAACGAAGTCAGGAACAATCTGCTGAGCCTGATCAGTATATGAATCGTCAATCTGTCCGCCAGGTGAAGGATTCAGTTTCAGGATCTTGGCGATTGCAGCCTTCAGCTCGGCCTCTGTAAGATCCATCCTGGTCATTATCTTCTGAAAATGCTTGTTCGTGAACTCATTGAAATGATTCTTCAGGATCTTTACCGCATTCTCAACCTCCGGAGTCTTCTTGCAATGCCTGATCTGAAGAAGAAGACATTCGCGAAGATCTCTTGCTCCCACCCCTGCAGGGTCGAACTCCTGGATTATCTTCAGCATGGCAAGCACTTCCTCCTCCGTAGACTCCACTCCGGCACGGAATGAAAGATCGTCCACTACACTGTCGATGCTCCTTCTGAGATAGCCGTCATCGTCAAGGCTGCCGATAAGGAATGAAGCCACAGCATACTGATGTTCGGTAAGATTACGGTAACCCAGCTGTTCCTGAAGACTCTGGGTGAAACTTTCCTTTACAGAAAAAGTATTGTACTGAGGACGCTCATCCTTCGAATAGTGGTCAGACCTGAGCCTGTAGCTCGGGATGGCATCATCCTCCTTATATTCTGACAAAGAGACTTCTCTTGGAGCCTCGTCTTCATCCTTGCCGCTGGAAACATCCTCGTCCAGAACCGGATTCTCCTCCAGTTCCTTACGAATCCTCTGCTCAAGCTCCTGAACAGGAAGTTCGATCAGCTTGATGGTCTGGATCTGAAGCGGGGAAAGCTTCTGCGTCTGTTTTAGTTCCAGTCCTTGTTTCAACATAACACTAACTACTCTTTAACCATCTGATTTTTAGGTCTAAGGACCTTTAAAGTATCTATTACGACGGCATTCCTGCTATCTACCGCAGGATACTCGATATTTTCCTTTACAACGAAGGCGCTCGGGAAATCGCCCTTGATCCTGGCAAGAAGAGCCATGGCCTCGGATCTTGTCCTGAAATCACCCACAGTGACCTTGAAATATGGATTTGCATAAAGTCTGTATGCCATCACATCAGGGAATATTGCGTGGAATCTCTTCAACACGTTCTCAGATTCCTTTCTCGCGCTCTGACGGTTGTCGAAGAAAATTCTCACACGATAGCCGCTCATTGTCCTTGACGCATTGGATTCGATATGCGCTGCCATTGATCCGTTGATGAGCTGTGACTGTCTTACATCGACATCAGCGTCCGATCCCGGAGCAGGAAGAAGGTCGAAGATATTCCTTCCCGCCAAAGTCGTATCCACTGCCGCTACAGGACGATAGACCAGCGAATCCACAAGTTCGTAGCCTTCAGGGATTACGGTCTGCGCATGAGCATTACCGCTGCAAAGCATGGCGGTGAAAACAAATATCAATGATAAAAGGATTTGAGTTCTTTTCATTTTGCTGCTTCCAAAAGTTTTTTCAAAGGTACATCATTGTAAACTAGCTTCTTTGACAATCCGCTCTTAAGCTTGACATTTGCCGAGAAGTCCAGCACTGCTCCATCCAGAGCCGACTTGTCCAGAAATCTTCCGAAATCGAACAATGTGGTGTTCTCGCCCAGCTTGACATTGGCCTTAAGGTGGTAGACATCGGCTGTTTTCGCATTAAGAGTGAAAGGGTCAACGGCGACCATACCAAGAACCTTGCCAGAATGCTTGAAAGAGCACGAAATTTCCGAAAGTGACACCTGGACACCCGGATTATCGACTCCGACGGCCAGATTCAGCACCATGCCTTTCAATCCGTCCGGCATTATGCTCTCGATATTTGCCGAGGTCACCTTCAGATCCTCCAACTTCTTGACACCCTTGCATCCCGAAAGACTGAAAAGCGCTGTCAGGACGGCCAGAACCAATGTTGCAAAGCGGATTTTTTTCATATTCAGCTGTTTTACATCAATGCAAAGATAGCTATATTCAGCGAAAAATCCTATCTTTGTCTTCTACATATAAAGACTCAACAACATGCGTGATATAAGACCGATTACGGATCCTTCAAGACCGAAGGTATATATAGAGACATACGGATGCCAGATGAACGTAAACGACAGCGAGGTGATTCTTTCAATCCTTCAGGATGCGGGATATGCCTTGACTGAAGATATGGACGAGGCGAATGTGATTCTGGCAAACACCTGCTCGATCAGAGATAATGCCGAGCAGAGGATATGGGGCAGGATCGACCAGTTCAAGCTCCAGAAAAGAAAGAGAGACAATGTCGTCATCGGAATTGTCGGCTGCATGGCTGAACGTCTGAAGGACAAGCTTCTTGAAGCTGTGGACATCGTTGCAGGCCCTGATTCATACAGGACACTCCCAGATCTTCTCGCAGCCGTAAGGCCGGACAGACCACAGATCAACGTGCTTCTCTCACACGAGGAGACATATGCCGAGATTTCACCGGTGAGAATGGACAGGAACGGTGTATCGGCATTCATTTCCATCATGCGCGGATGCAACAACGTATGTTCTTACTGCGTAGTTCCTTACACAAGAGGAGCGGAACGCAGCCGTGACCCATACACCATCGTACGCGAGGCACAGGAGCTTTTCGAGAACGGCTACAAGGAGGTGACCCTTCTCGGACAGAACGTGGACTCATATTATTGGAAGGACAAGGAAAACGCCGACAGGAACGTGAACTTCGCACAGCTTCTGGAAATGGTTGCGAAGATCAGTCCTGAAATGCGCGTGAGATTCTCGACATCGCATCCGAAGGACATCAGTGACGAGGTCATCTATACAATGGCGATGTACGAGAACATCTGCAAGCACATTCATCTCCCGGTTCAGTCGGGAAGCAGCATCATGCTGGAGAAGATGAGACGCAAATATGACCGCGAGTGGTATCTCGAGAGGGTACGGAAGATCAGGAGTGTGATTCCGGACTGCGGCATCACTACCGACGTGATCGCAGGATTCTGCGGCGAGACCGAGCAGGATCATACAGATACTCTCACCCTGATGGAGGAAGTTGTCTTCGACTCGGCATTCATGTTCGCATATTCAGAGCGTCCGGGCACCCTTGCTTCACGCAAATACCCTGACGACATACCATACGAACTTAAGACACAGAGACTTAACGAGATCATCGCCCTTCAGGGACGCATGAGCCTCAAGAGCAATGAAAAGGACGTAGGAAAGAGGATGAAGGTCCTCGTGGAAGGTCCGTCGAAGAAGAATCCGGACGAGCTCTGCGGAAGGGCAAGCAGCAACAAGATGTGCGTGTTCCCGTCACGCGGCGAAAAGGCCGGAGACTATTGCGAGGTAGAGGTGGTTTCAGTTACTTCCGCCACCCTCCTGTGCAAGCGCATCAACGACTGATACAGCTCCAGACAATAACACAAACCACATAATTATGGAGAAGTACATTCTCGCTCTCGACCAGGGAACCAGCAGTTCGAGAGCAATCGTATTTGACGAGCACGGCCAGACCAAGGCTGTATCGCAGAAGGAGTTTACCCAGATCTTCCCGAAACCGGGCTGGGTAGAGCACAACCCTATGGAAATATGGTCTTCACAGGCATCAGTCATTGCAGAAGCCATCACATCCATCGACATCAACGGCCTCAACATCGCAGCCATCGGCATCACCAACCAGCGTGAAACAACAATAGTATGGGATGCCTATACCGGTGAACCTGTCTACAATGCGATCGTATGGCAGGACAGAAGGACATCGGAGTTCTGCGACGGGCTGAAGAGGGACGGACGCACCGACCTGATCAGAAGCAAGACCGGTCTTATCATCGACGCATATTTCAGTGCTACAAAGATCCTCTGGATCCTCGAAAACGTGCCTGGAGCACGTCAGAAGGCAGAGGAAGGACGACTGAGATTCGGAACCGTAGACACTTGGCTCATATGGATGCTGACACGCGGCGAGGTGCATGTGACCGACGTCAGCAACGCTTCCAGGACAATGCTGTTCAACATCCACACCCTCGAGTGGGACAAGGAACTTCTCCAGCTTTTCGGAATCCCTGCATCAATGATGCCTGAGGTCAGGTCATCAAGCGAGGTGTACGGATATACCAAGACTACCCTCTTCGCACATGAGGTTCCTATCGCCGGAATAGCCGGAGACCAGCAGGCGGCTCTGTTCGGACAGATGTGTACAGAACCGGGAGCAGTGAAGAATACATATGGAACAGGATGCTTCCTCCTTATGAACAGCGGAGAAAGGCCTATAATGTCATCAAACAACCTTCTCACAACTGTAGCATGGAAGATCGGAGACAAGGTGAATTATGCCCTTGAAGGCAGTATCTTCGTGGCCGGATCGGTTGTCCAGTGGCTTCGTGACGGACTCGGAGTAATAAAGTCATCTTCTGAAATAGAAGCACTTGCATGCACCGTTGAGGATAACGGAGGAGTATACTTCGTACCTGCTCTGACTGGACTCGGAGCCCCATATTGGGATCAGTATGCGAAGGGATGTCTCTATGGCATAAGCCGAGGCACCACAGCTGCCCACATAGCCCGTGCTGCCCTTGAAGGCATCGCATTCCAGACAATGGACATAGTGAATGCCATGCAGAAGGATGCAGGATGCACATTGAAGGAACTCAAGGTGGATGGAGGAGCCTCACGCAACAATCTCCTGATGCAGTTCCAGGCAGACATTCTCGGCACATCTGTAATCAGACCGACTGTTACCGAGACTACAGCTCTCGGTGCGGCATATCTTGCAGGTCTGGCTGTCGGCTACTGGGAGAGCATCGACCATATCAAGAGCCAGTGGGGCGTGGACACACAGTTCAATCCTATAGCATCCCCTGAAAAAGTCGAGGCACTCAAGAACGGATGGGCAGACGCTATCAAACGTACGCTTTCCGGCAAATAGCATAACAGTCATACCTGTACAACAGTCATCCTTTTATAACTGTCATCCCGAGCTTGTCGAGGGACCTTAAACCAACAAAAAATGTTTGAAAAATACATATTCGAATTCATCGGCACAATGGTGCTGATACTTCTCGGTGGCGGAGTATGCGCCGCAACAAGTCTGGAAAAAAGCAAGGCAAAGGGAGCCGGCTGGGTAGTAGTTGCCATGGGATGGGGCTTCGCTGTAATGGTAGGAGTCTTCATTTCAGGTTCGGTTTCAGGAGCTCACCTCAATCCTGCAGTCAGTCTCGGTTGTGCCCTTGCAGGCACAATGGACTGGGCAGCGGTACCTGGTTACGTAATCGCTCAGATGCTAGGAGGATTTGCTGGAGCAGTCCTTGTATGGATGTTCTACAAAGATCATTACGATGCAACTGAAGATGATGATGCAAAGCTCGGCACATTCTGCACAATGCCTGCAATCGAAGGACATAAGTTACGCAATCTTTTCTGCGAAATCGTTGCCACATGGGTTCTGGTGTTCGTAATCCTCGTTTTCGGAGTAGATGCAAATGTAGCCCACCTTGATCCGGAAGGACAGCACCTGCACATCGGTATGGGAGAGCTCGGAGCGCTTCCTGTGACCTTCCTCATCATGTCCATCGGTATGTCCCTTGGTGGAGCTACCGGATATGCGATCAACCCTGCACGTGACCTTGCACCACGTATCGCACACGCTATCCTTCCTATGAAGAACAAGCGCGACAGCGGCTGGAGTTATAGCTGGGTACCTGTTGTCGGACCTATCGCAGGTGCGGCTCTTGCAGCCCTCACATACGTGCTTCTTTACTAGTCCGTTATGCGCGAATGTCTTGAACGATACATTTTTGACGAAATAGTACCGCGATATTCTTCCTTTGACACAGCCCATAGGGAAGATCATGCCCTGACCGTCATAAACCAGGCCATGTATCTGCTCGACAGAATGCCGGACGAAGTAAGAAATTGCACCGATACAGACAGAGAAATGCTTCTCACTGCCGCCGCCTGCCATGATCTTGGTCTGGTGAACGGCCGTGAGAGGCATCATCTTGATTCGGGCACTATCATCCGGGCAGATGAGAGACTTCGTGAATGGTTCTCGCAGGAGCAGATAGAGACCATAGCACAGGCGGCCGAAGACCATCGTGCATCAGGAAAATCCGAGCCTCGAAGCCTGTACGGCATGCTTGTAGCTGAGGCTGACAGGGTGATAGACGGCGAAACCATCATCCGCCGCACCATCCAGTTCGGTTTCAACAATTATCCCGGCCTTGACCGCGAAGGCCATATCAGACGTGCCATCGATCATCTCCGTGAGAAATACGGTAGAGGCGGCTATCTCAAGCTATGGATTCCATGGAGCGACAATGCAGCCCGTCTCTCTGCCCTCCAGGATATAATAGCGGACGATTCCGCAGTCTATCGCGAAACCGTCCGCATCTATGAATCTTTAGTCAGGCCTTAGTTATTCACCGGTCTGATAATGAAATTGAACTCGTATGGCTGGGCATTAAGGCGATACTCCTCGAGAGGCCATGCTCCCCATGAGTTCACGCATGCAAGACCCATCTGAGCGAGGTCGAAGTTGACCCATGTCTTTCCGTTCGCACGGTCATTCTCATGTGCAAGAGCCTTCAGTTCAAGAGAATGAGCCTGATTATTGTCAAGCATTTTCACATCCATTTCCTTCCAGCTGAAAGGAAGTGCCGAGGCAGAGAACTTAACATCCGACCTGATCTCGAATCCGGCACCATTGTCATCAATGACCTTCATCCATTTGATCTCTGTCTTTGTACCGGACTCCTGAGGACGTACATATCCATAATGATACTGATCCTCAACTCTCTGCACATAATGTCCCATAAGGGCTGAAGAATTACGGTCAGAGTAGTTCTCATGAGGGCCGAAGCCGAAATACTCGAGATTTGAATATTCACCAGGCATAGCCATCTGCATGCCGAAGCGTGGGAGGATCGGAGCTTCCGAAAGCTTTCCTGCGTCAGCAAGAGCCTCCTTCGCAGCTATTGTTCCGTCAGCATAAATGTCATATACCATGCTTATCACTGCAGCTTCTCCAATCGGAGCATATTCCACATTCACCCTATAGCAGAAGTCCGCAGCCTCAACATTGAATGAAGTCACATTGAATTCAGCCTTGCGCCAAAGCTCCTGTCTCTGATCCTGCTTTGCTCCGAGGTCATTCTCTATGACTGCTCTTGCGACACATGGAACCAGAGGCGACTCGATCATCTCCTTCTCTCCAAGAACATAGCTTACAAGCGAACCGTTGGAAGCATCGAAGACTGCCTTCCATGGAGAATGGCGAAGATTTGCTGATCCGGAGAATGCCATCTCGCCGGAGAAAACATGGAGATTGCCATTCTGACCATATTCAGGAATACCTGATGCATTCGCAAATACAGAGATCTCTGCCTCATTCACAAGCATCTGATCATAAGCAACTTCCTCTCCTGCTGAAAGAAGTCCGTCAGCCCTTTTCAGCACATAACGTACGTTGAGATATACATCGTGCCTGTCAAGAGTTCTGAGACCGGCTGCCTCAAGGATATCTTCCTTGTCATATCCGAGAGAAACCTCTGCCGTTGTCTGAGGAGCGACATTCAAAGAAGGCACTGCTCCGTAAAGAACCTGAGCGCCGTCCACTTCAATGCTCCACTCCATCATATAGCGTGAGAGATCGATGAAGAAATATTCATTGTAAACTTTTACAAGACCGGAAAGCACGTCGACAGGATCTGTATGTATAGACTGATACTGATATGCTACCTCATAAGCATGCGGATGCAATGTGCGGTCTGCAGCAATGATACCGTTGCAGCAGAATGAATTGTCCGAAGGATCATAATCATTGAAATCACCACCATATACAATAATATGGTCTGTGCCGTACTTCTCCGCATCTGCAGGCCACCAGAGTCCCTGATCGACAAAGTCCCAGATGAAACCACCCTGGTATGAAGGATATTTGCGGACAAGATCCCAATACTCCTTGAGACCTCCCATAGAGTTACCCATGGCATGAGCATACTCGCACTGGATCAGAGGCCTTTCCGGATTTGAAGATGCATAACGCTCACAATCCTTGTAGTCATAGTACATAGGGCAGAAGATGTCTGTCTTTCCTCTCCAGATTGCAGGTTCATACTGAACCGGACGTGAACTGTCCATAGACTTCACAAGATCGTAAGAAGCCGCAAAGTTAGGACCGTCACCGGCTTCGTTACCAAGGCTCCAGATGATTACTGAAGGATGGTTGAAATCCCTCTGGACCACTCTGCGCGCCCTGTCAAGATGTGCCTGCTGGAAATCCAGGTTTCTCGCAAGATTGCCCGGGCCGTACATCATTCCATGAGACTCCACATTCGCCTCATCGACCACATAGAGTCCATAGCGGTCACAGAGGGTGTACCAAAGAGGATCATCAGGATAGTGACATGTACGTACAGCATTGATATTGAGCTGCTTCATGATCTGAATATCCTGAATCATATCCGCCTCAGTCACCACATATCCCTTATATGGGTTCATCTCATGACGGTTCGCTCCCTTGATGAGAACAGGCTTGCCGTTTACAAGAAGCTGACCTCCCTCGATGCATACATCCCTGAAACCGATCTCGATCGATGCAGACTCAGTCCTGCCCTTCTTGTCATATGAAGAAACATTCAAGGTATAGAGCCATGGAGTCTCGGCGCTCCACTGCCTGACATCTGCAACATTGAGAACAGTCTCAGCGACATTCTTCTTTGGCGCAACCTCAGTCTCTGCAACAAGGTTTCCATATGGATCCAGGATCTCGAAAGAAACCTTGGTCACACCCTTTGATACATCTGCATGAAGCTTGGCCTCTCCTGAAGCAGAAGCCACCACGCGGATATCCTCGAGTCTGTTCTTTTCGCGTGAATATACATATACGTCACGTGAAAGACCTGTCAGTCTCCAGAAGTCCTGGTCCTCAAGGTATGAACCGTCACACCAGCGGAATATCTCCAGAGCGATGAGGTTCTCACCTGTCTTGACGAATTTTGTGATATTGAAGCGTGCTTCAAGCTTGCTGTCCTCGCTGTAACCCACTTCCTTTCCGTTTACCCATACGCGGACATTGGAAGTCGCAGAACCGATATGGAGGAAGATATCCTTGCCTTCCCAGTCCTTGTCAAGATCGAATGTCCTTCTGTACTGACCTACATAATTGTGCCAGTCTGCAGGAATCGGAGGATTGTTTTCATAATGTCCTCTCCAGGCATATCCCACATTGAGATAGACAGGATCACCGTAACCATTGAGCTCCCACATGCCGGGAACAGGCATTGTATCCCAGCCGCTTGCATCATAGTCGAGGGCATAGAAATCCATAGGGCGGGTATTCATGTCTTCATTCCAGTTGAAATCCCATACTCCGTTGAGCATGAGTTTCAGACCGTCAGTCTCGAAATGCGAAGACATAGGAATACGATTCTGCTGGACCACCTGAGGATCCTGCCATGCAGGCAATGAAGCCTTCTTAGTCGCCGCCGAAGCAACGGCAGCCGCACTCAGCGCGATGGCGCAGAGAACGACTGTCAAGTTTCTTTTCATAATGTTATCAGTTTTGTGTTAAATTGTTTCAATGTCACCGGAACGGATCCATCCCTGACGACCGTCCGCAAGCTCTATGTTGTTCCAAGAGCCAACTTCATCTATTATCTTCACCTTGGTTCCTTCATGAAGGATGAAAAGATCCGTCGAAGCCTCACCTGACGGTGAACTCTTGACAGAAACCACAGGGCGCATGACTATGGCATTGTCAGCCTTCATATAGTCCTTCTTCTGCCATATGGAAAAAGTCAATGCGAAAGCAGCAAGCAGAATCATCACAAGTCCTGTGAAGAATCCGGTACGTCGTCCCGCTACAGAAGGAGAGAGGATGAAAAGCAAGGCCAGAGCCAAAGCCAAGGCTATAAATATGATGAAGCATACAGCCCACGCATTTGAATCCATGATATAGCAGATATCCCTGCTCCATGCCTTCAGGACGAACTCCGGTACCGGATCGATCCTGTCCTGGATTGTGCTGTTGAGAAGTTCCAGATTGAACCTTGCATCCTCATATGAAGGATCCAGCTTCAATGCCCGTTCATAATACAGAATGGCCTCAGGAACATTTCCCTCCTTGAAATATGCATCTCCTGTGTTGCAGTAAAGGGCAGCTGATTCAAGTCCCATTGCCGAGATGAGCTCATATCCGTCCACTGCGTCTGCCCATCTGCCATCGACATAGGCCTGATTGGCCGCATTCCATAACGAATCCACATATTCATTCTGCTGGGCATTCAATGCCGCAGGCATGATCATAAGCATGATCAAAGCCATCATAACGCCCTTTCCTGATGTCTTTCCCTTCATTTCCGAGTCTATTGATGAAATTACGTCCACTGCCGCCTGATAATGCGCTTCCATTGCCTCATGTCCTGAGTCCGGTGCATATCGGGCGAATTCACATGCATCGAGAATGCCGATGAATGTATCGATAAGGCCAGCCTCAACCTTTCCTTCGGCAAGAGCCTCGGTCATCCTGTCTCTTGAAAGTTCGGACACAGGCATATTGAGCTTATCGGAAATGAACCCGAGAAGAGCCTTGTGAAGTTCCTCATAGAATGCTGTATAAAGATTCTGCTTGAGGAATGTATTTGCCAGCTGCAGACGCTTCAGAGCCATCTTTGTCGCCTTTCTGTTCTTTGTTCCGACCACGTCCGCCTTTCTCGCCGCAATATGGCGGAAGACAGCCCAGCATACGGTTGCAGAAACTGCAAGAAGTGCAAGAATGACCCAGAAAAGAACAGATCCTACAAAAAAGTCACCCTTTGGAGAAAGTCCTGATGCCTTTACATTTATGAAACGTATATCGCTTCCAAGGTTCTGCACGTCCTTGCGGACTGTTCCGCTCATGACGACACCGCCTGCATCAGATTCATTTCCACGCTCCACCATGATAGGGATAGGAGGAGTCTCCAAAGTCACATACTTATTCTGGTTGACGTCATAATATGAATATACGACAGGATCGATTACGAAATCGCCGTGACTTCTAGGAATGAAAGGATATTCATATGTCTTGCTGCCTGAGAGCCCTCCCCTGTCGATTCTTTCAGAAACCTTGGTATCATATACCTCCATATCAGGTGGGAAACTTACCTTCGGTGCCTCGAGAAGCGAAACGTTACCCTTACCTGTCACTGTAACGATAAGAGATGCCGCCTCATGAGTACGGACTTCGTTCTTGCTGAGTTCCGCCGATATGCTGAATTCACCGACACCACCGGCGAACGAAGCTGGAGCTCCGGCTGGCAGAGGCGAAACATTGACGGTGACAGGCTTTGAGGCTACTTTCTTTCTTACTGTCCTGTAATCATCAAAGAAGCCGTCGAATATGCTGGCTCCTCCTGTTGAAACCCTGATATTCACAAGGCATACCAGTTCGGCAGGATCTATCCTTATCTGTCCCTGCTGCTGTGGTATGAGGATGAATTTCCTCAACAGAGCTGAGTTATATATCTGACCGTCATAGGTTTCCCTGGCAAATTCTATATTTGTCGGAGCTTCCAGCTCCTGACTCCAGAATCCGTTGAATGTAGGGAACTCGACACTTTCAAAACCAGCGACATTCACTCTCTGGTAAAGTTTGAGCGTGGCCGTAATCGGTTCTCCTACAACGACATTGCTCCTGCTGAGCTCAAGTGTAAGGAAAATGTCACCGTCACTTACTGCACTGCTCTGAGATGGTCTCTGAGCCTGCTGGCCACCTTGAGCAGCACCGGAAGACTGACTTCCTGAAGAGCCGGAAGAGGAACCTGAGGCGACAACCTCTATAGTTACCGGATCTGAATATATATCCTTTCCCTTGACTTTGGCACTTGCCCTGGAAAGGGTGAACTTTCCCGCCTTCACCGGACGAAGAACATATGAATATGTGCTCTGAACCGACTTGGTTGTCTTTCCATTGATCATCTGTACGCTTGTGGAACGACCCTGCTGAGGTCCCCACAGAAGCTGGAAGTCCTCTCCAGGTGACCAGGAAAAGTCAGCAGGCCTGTCTTCACCCTCTATGATGAATGTAACGTTGAACTGTTCGTCCGCAGCCACCACATTATGAGTCTGCACCTGTATGGTCGACTGAGCGAAAGCCGCTGCAGCCCACAATAAAGTCAATACCGTCAAAAATAATTTTCTCATATTCCCTTCTACCTGTTACCAATTCTTTTCCTTCTGCCTTGACTTCAGGGCTTCGGCCTTCTGCTTGTTGACCTTGTCCTGAGTCTCCTTTTCCTTAGCCTGAATAGCCTGAAGCATCTGCTGAGCCGCCTGAGGACTTATCTTAGGCTGCTGACCCTGAGGCTGCTCCTTCTTATCCTGATTCTGGTCCTGATTCTGATCATTCTTGTTCTGATCATCATTCTGATCCTTGTTCTGATCGTCGTTCTGGTTCTGGTTATCCTGGTTCTGATCCTGATTCTGATTATCCTGATCCTGATCCTGATCCTGATTGTCCTGGTTCTGATCGTTGTTCTGGTTCTGCTGATTCTGCTGGTTCTGGAGCATCTTCTTGGCATAAATGAAATTTTCCTTAGCCTGAAGATCCTCAGGTCTGATGACCAGCGACTGCCTGAATGCCTCGACAGCTTTCTGGTAATCCTTCTGCTGCAGAGCTGCATCACCCAGATTGAAATAATAGTCCGCAGCAGATGAAGATTCCGGAGCTACCTCCTTCATCTTGTCCAGAAACTGCTGAGCCTGAGCATAATCACCTTGACGATACAGGGTGTTTGCCAGATTATAATTGGCTGCAAGCGACAGGGAGTCCTTCACCAAAGCCTTTCTGTAATCGATTTCCGCCTCCCTGAAATTCTCCTTCTTGAAATCCCTGTTACCTCTGCGCACATCCTTCCTGTCCACTTGCGCCGACATCTCGGATGCCGACATTACAAGCAGAAGGAAAGTCAATATGCAATATATCTTTTTCATACTATCTTCTGAACAAATGTCTTTTAGACTTCCTGTCTCCTATAAGCATTTCGATGACAAAGAAGACCAACGCTATAGCAAGGAAATACATGAACTGTTCGTCATATTCCTCAAACACGATGGAACTGTACTTCTCATCATCCATCTTCTTGATATCATCAATTATCGGATTCAATCCGAACTCGCTGTTTCCTGCACGTACATAAAGTCCGTTTCCTGCCGCAGCGACATCTCGAAGCACGGTCTCATCCAGTCTGGTAACGACAATCTCGCCATTCTTGTCCTTCAGAAGTTCTCCGTCCATAGGGATCGGCTTACCTTCCGGAGATCCTACACCGATGGTAAACACACGCACACCGAGCTCGGCGGCCTGCTGAGCAGCAGCTACCGGATCATCTTCATGATTCTCACCGTCAGTTATGACAATGACCGCACGGCTTTTTTCACTCTGTGCACTGAAGCTTCGCACTGCCGTATTTATAGCTTCACCGATAGCCGTTCCCTGTACCGGTACAGACTCTGTCGATATGGAGTTAAGGAACATCTTCGCAGATACATAATCCGTCGTTATAGGAAGCTGCACAAATGAATTTCCCGCAAAGACAATCAGTCCGATACGGTCTTCACGAAGTTTGTCCACCAGTCTCGAAATAGCAAGCTTCGCACGCTCAAGCCTGTTTGGAGAATAATCCTCGGCAAGCATGGAGTTGGAAACGTCAAGCACGATCATGATCTCGGCTCCCTTGGTCTCATGTTCCTTCAGCTTGGCACCTATCTGAGGTCTTGACAGACCTATGGCAAAGAAGAAGAAACCGATCGAAAAGAGCACAAGACGCACCCACGTCCTTGCCTTTGCATACGACGGCATGAGCATATTGACCAGTTCTTCGTCTCCGAATCTGCGGATCCTGCGTCTTCTCAACTTCAAGATCACTCCTTGAACCACAAAGAAGAAAGGTATCAGAAGGAGGAGGAGAAGATATTGACTATGAGCAAAATTTATCATGGCAACCTCCTTATTACAAACCATTTGAAGACAAGTTCCAGAAGTATGGCCAGCAATGCCAGAAGGGCATACTTTCCGAAAAGTTCCTTATATATAGGAAAGCTGTCCACAGTAGTCCTTGCCTTTTCCATCTTATTGATCTCACTGTAGATTTCAGCCAGTTTTGTGTTGTCGGTAGCTCTGAAATAGCGTCCTCCTGTAGATTCGGCAATCTCAGCAAGAAGAGCCTCATCAATCTCGACCTTTACATTCTGGATCTCCACGCCCCATGGAGTCATGACCGGATAAGGAGCCATTCCTTCCTTTCCTACTCCGATCGTATATACGCGCACTCCGTAGGTCTTGGCTATCTCTGCCGCCATCTGAGGAGAAATCTCTCCCCTGTTGTTGACTCCGTCCGTAAGAAGGATCACCACCCTGCTCTTTGCATCGGAATCCTTCATACGCGCAACGGCCGTAGCAAGTCCGTTTCCGATAGCGGTACCGTCCTCGATAAGATCAGTCTGAACCTCCTTCATGAGATTGATAAGAGTCGCTCGGTCTGTAGTAAGAGGGCACTGGGTGAAGCTTTCTCCTGCAAAGACCACGATTCCCATACGGTCGGTCGGACGCTGGGCGATGAACTCTATGGCGATGTCCTTTGATGCATTGATTCGGTCAGGAGTCAGGTCGCGAGCAAGCATGGAGGTTGAAACGTCCATTGCAAGTATTATATCAATACCTTCTGTATCAACACGTTCCATTTCCTCCGAAGACCTGGGACGTGCAATCGCAACTACGATCATAGCAAGAGCGAAAGTCCTGAGAATGAACGGAACATGTCTCAAGACCGTCATGAACGACCTTTTGCCATAGGTCCATGGAACGGAAGTGGAAACCCTCATATGAGGACGTTTCTGAGCCACTTCCATATATATGTAATGCAATACCAGCAGAGCCGGTATCACGAGAAGCCATAAAAGTTTCGGATACTCAAAAAACATCACTCATCCCCTCCTTCTTTTTTAGAAACTTCCTCTTCCACATCGGTCTTATAAGTCTCTGTCACAAAACGTACGGCTACCGGGAGCGCTGATGCATTGTCTTCATCAGATGCAACATACTTTGCAAATTTGACGAAATCCGCCCTGTCAAAAAGTTCCTTGGTTTCCATGAGAAGCTCCTTAGGCGCATCAGTAGCCTTCATTTCATCAAAAATCTCAGCTGTGGTCATCTCCATAGCTCCTATGCCGTACCTTTCGGAGATGTATTCCCTCAACGCATCCGTAATTCCTGAATAGAATGCCTTCTGCTTGTCAGGAGCCCAGAATTTGCTGCCACGATAAGCATCCAGCTTCCTTAAAGCCACGATATGCGCAGGATCCTTGTGCATGAAAGCCGGATCATTCCTGCGTCGGCGCCTGATGATCAGATATATGATCAATATGATCAGCATCACGCAGATACAGAACAGCACCAGCCATGGAAGAATTTCAGCAAATGTGACAGGATAACGGATCTGACCCTTTATATCATGAGGGACAAAGGTCGCCGTGTCTACAGGCATTGTCCTGACATCCAGACGCATAGGATCGAAAACCAGGGTATCCATCACTCCATCGGCATTCATTTTTCCTACAACTATCTGAGGCAGCTCGTACAATCCCTCTTCAAAAGAAGAAATCCTGACGCTGCCCTTCAGATCCATCAGACGCGGGAGTCCTTTTCCCTGCTTTGTGACCTTGACGGTATCTATGACCCACGGAGACAGATACATAAGCTTGTCATCCTGTTCCTCCGGAAGTCCAGGGAGCAAAAGTTGTGTGCCTTCAAGTACTCCGTCCAGCTGGAATCCGTAAAGAAGCTGATCCGCTACAAGAACGGAATCCCTCTCCTGCAACTGCTGGAGAAATGCTCCCTTGACCGGTATCAGCCTTCCTTTCGGAAGAGCCTCGACGGAATCAGCCTCCTGCACAGCCACCGTATCCGCCTCCTGAGCGGAAAGCGGCAGCATGCATAGAAGCATAATCAAGTATATCAATGCATTACGCATATATCACTATCTGTTTTTGAACAAGGTCATAAGTCCCTTGACATAATCCTCGTCAAGGGCTATGCTGACCTTGTCTACATTATATTTCATGAAAAGACGCGAGGCTGTCTGCTCCGCATTGCGGAACCATTCTTCATAAGCCAGTCTCATCTTCCTGTCGGATGTGTTTACCCATGCCGCCTTTCCGGTTTCCGAATCCTTGATATGGATGAGTCCCACATCCGGGATGCTTCTTTCCCGCGGATCATATACCTCGATCACCGAAAGATCGTGTCTGTTCACCGCCACCTTGAGAGCCTCTTCATAACGTGGACTTCCGTCTTCGTTGACATCGATCATATCCGACAGAAGGAAGGCTGCACATTTCTTCTTTATGGCATTGGTCAGATATCGCAGAGCCTCAGAAATGTCGGTTCCGTCCGATGAAGGCTCGAATTCGATGATTTCGCGGATGATATGAAGCAGATGGCTGCGTCCTTTTTTCGGAGGGATGAATTTCTCCACCTTGTCGCTGAAGAACAATGCTCCGACCTTGTCGTTATTGATGATAGCGGAAAAGGACAGTACGGCCGCAATCTCTGCAAGCATGTCCTTTCGGCTCGTACCTACCGTTCCGAAAAGTCTCGAACGGCTAACATCGACAAGAAGCACGACGGTCAGTTCCCTCTCCTCTTCAAAGACCTTCACATACGGCGAACGCATGCGCGCAGTGACATTCCAGTCCATGTTGCGCACATCGTCACCATACTGATACTCACGCACTTCACTGAAGGCCATACCACGTCCCTTGAAGGCAGAATGGTATTCGCCGGCAAAGATCTGGTGCGAGAGCGCCCTGGTCTTTATCTCTATCTTCCTGACCTTTTTCAGAAGGTCGTTTGCACTCATGCTATCCATTATGGAACTTCTACAGCGTTGATGATTTCAGAAATGATCTGGTCTGTGGTCATGTTCTCTGCCTCGGCCTCGTATGTAAGTCCGATACGGTGACGGAGGACCTCATAACATACTGCACGCACATCCTCAGGAATCACATAGCCCCTCCTCTTGATGAATGCATAAGCCTTGGCTGCCATCGCAAGCGAGATGCTGGCACGAGGTGATGCTCCATATGAAATGAAGTTGGCTATCTTTCCTAGATTGTAATCCTTCGGCGTACGTGTAGCATAAACGATGTCGACGATATATCTTTCGATCTTCTCATCCATGTAGACATCCTTCACGACCTCACGTGCTCTGACTATATCCTCTGGTTTGAGAACAGGCTGCGCCTTAGGGAATTCACCACTGTTGTTCATACGGATGATCTGGCGCTCCTCTTCCTTCTTAGGATAAGTCACCACGACCTTGAGCATGAATCGGTCAAGCTGTGCTTCCGGAAGAGGATATGTTCCCTCCTGCTCTATAGGGTTCTGGGTCGCCATCACAAGGAAAGGCTGCGGAAGCGGGAATGTCTCGTCACCGATGGTAACCTGACGCTCCTGCATGGCCTCGAGAAGTGCAGACTGTACCTTGGCCGGGGAACGGTTGATCTCGTCCGCAAGAACGAAGTTGGCGAAGATCGGACCCTTCTTTATCTGGAACTGCTCACTTTTCTGAGAGTAGATAAGAGTACCGAGAACATCGGCTGGAAGAAGGTCAGGAGTGAACTGTATGCGGCTGAACTTCGAATCTACCGCCTGAGACAATGTATTGATTGCCAATGTCTTTGCCAATCCTGGCACACCTTCAAGAAGAATGTGTCCGTTGGCCAGAAGACCGATCAGAAGGTTCTCCACAAGATGCTTCTGACCCACGATGACCTTGTTCATCTCCATCGTCAGGATGTCCACAAAAGAGCTCTCCCTCTGGATGCGGTCATTCAATTCTTTGATGTTTATGCTCTCCATAAATATGATTTTTGATATTTTTGCATTTTAAAACTTACAAAGTTACTCAATTATTTGAATATGCGATACATTATCAGGCTTTCATACGACGGAAGTGCGTTCTGCGGGTGGCAGATCCAGAGCAACGACAAGACAGTGCAAGGCGAAGTTGAAAAAGCCTTGAAGATGCTTACCGGGGCTGATATCAATGTCACCGGAGCCGGACGCACCGATTCGGAAGTCAACGCAATAAACTATATCGCTCACTTCGATGTCCCTGACGAAGTCAGAATCGACGCGGAGCATCTTTGCTACAAATTAAATGCCATCCTTCCTAAACAGGTGGCGGTACATGAGGTGCATGAGGCGGATGAAGGATTCCACGCACGCTTCGACGCACGCTCGAGGGAGTATCATTATTTCATCCATTTCTGCAAGGATCCGTTCTGCGAAAACTTCTCATACAGAATGCGTTATCCCCTTGATCTGGAGAAAATGAACAAGGCCGCGTCCTACCTTCTGGGAGAGCATGATTTCAAGTGCTTCGAGAAGACCGGAGGCAACAATGCGACATCGATCTGCACAGTGACCGAGGCCGGATGGACCATCTACCGTCCGCAACATTCCATGATCATGGGTTATCCATACAGGGAGGGTGATTATATCGTGTTCAGGATCAAGGCGAACCGCTTTCTCAGAAACATGGTGAGAGCTGTCGTGGGATCGCTGATAGAGGTAGGACGAGGCAAGCGTCAACCTGAGTGGATAGCCGAGCTGATAGCCGGAGGATCACGCTCCGATGCCGGCAGTTCAGTACCCGGCAAAGCTCTTTTTTTCAGCGGAGCGGAATATTAGTCATGGTATTTCAAGAAAATATTTCTAATTTTAGGGACATATAATTATTAACATAACATTGCCAATGAAAAAGTTTTTCCTTCTCTGCGCACTATGTATCTTAGGATCAGCAGTTTATGCGCAGGATCCGGTGGTATTCACAACCGACCAGGACCATCAGAACATGCTCGATCAGCTCGGCATCAAGTCGATCAGACGCGGATTCGATGCAGACCAGTCAAGTCCTTACGCTGCCAATTACGATGAAAGCAAGGCAAACCCTTATCCAGAGATTCCTGAACTGATGAAGACAAATTCAGGTAAGAAAGTAAAGACTGCAAAGCAATGGTACGAGGTACGCAGGCCGGAAATCATAGAAGCATTCGAAAGCGAGGTCTACGGCCGTCTTCCTGAAAACATCCCTTCAGTCACTTGGACTATCAAGGCACAGGAGATCGAGAATGTGGGAATGATGAGGGTAAAGGCAAAGCAGCTTGTAGGACATGTAGATAATTCGGCATGCCCGTCCATCAATGTGGACATCAAGATGGTGGTGGTGACTCCTGCAGATGCAAAGGGTCCCGTTCCTCTGCTCATGATGTTCGGACCGGCAAATCTTCCTAACCCTGTGACTCCTGGCGCAGATGATATGGCAGTCATCAACGAGACTCTCCGCAGCATTCTTGCGAATGACCCACGCACAGCTGAGCTCATGAAGAAATATCCTGCATGGCAGCCGTTCGAGCCAGCCAATCCTTTCGCCATGTTCAGCCGCATGTCACAGCGTGCTCCGGGACAGGATCCTCCTTCTACAGAGCAGCTTATAGCTGCCGGATGGGGTTATGCGATGATAGATCCAAGCAGCATTCAGGCCGACAACGGAGCCGGTCTTACCCGTGGCATCATCGGTCTGGTGAACAAGGGACAGCCACGCAAGCCGGATGACTGGGGATCGCTCCGCGCATGGGCATGGGGTGCAGCCCGCGGTCTTGACTACCTCGAGACCGACCCTGATGTAGACGCAAAGCATGTGGGCATCGAAGGTGTATCAAGATACGGAAAGGCAGCACTCGTCACCCTTGCATTCGAAGAGCGTTTCGCAATGGGTCTCATCGGTTCGTCAGGAAAGGGTGGAGCAGCTCTGCACCGCCGTATATTCGGAGAAGGTCTGGAGAACCTGACAGGTCCGGGAGAATATCACTGGATGGCAGGAAACTACATCAAATATGCTTCTGTAGAATCCAAGACAGGCGCATGGAATGCAGACATGCTTCCTGTTGATTCACACCAGCTTATCGCCCTCTGTGCTCCACGTCTGGTATTCATCAGCTATGGTATCCCTGAGCAGGGAGACGCCCTCTGGCTCGACCAGTACGGCAGCTGGCAGGCTACGATCGCTGCCGGCGAGGCATTCAAGCTTCTGGGTGCTACCGACTTAGGACTTTCAAACGACTACCGCAGCGAGCCTATGCCTCCATACAACACAAGCCTTCTTGAAGGTGACCTTGCATGGCGCCAGCATGACGGCGGTCACACAGATGCCCCTAACATGAAGCACTTCATCGAGTGGGCTACCAGAAAGATCGGATACATTTATCAGAGATAAATTTCGTAATCAGCCATTTTTTGCGTACTTTTGCACGATTGTGCGAAAGTACGCTTAAACTTTTTATTTAAATATAATTATGATTTTCAATCTTTTACAGGTAGTAGACACAACGACACTCGCTCCTGTGGCTCCTGTAGCGCAGGAAAGGACCTTCTCCCTCATCGAGATGGCAATGAAGGGAGGATGGCTCATGCTCGTTCTTCTTATCCTTTCAATCATCGCAATCTATATCTTCGGCAACAAGTGGTGGATGATCAGAAAGGCAGGAAAGATCGACAGGAACTTCATGAAGGATATCCGCGACATGATACATGACGGAAAGATCAAGTCGGCTCTTGCTCTCTGTCAGAAATACGATTCTCCTATCGCAAGACTCGTAGAGAAGGGAATCGAGCGCATCGGAAGACCTCTTCCTGACATTCAGGCAGCCGTTGAGAACATGGGCAATGTGGAGGTCGCAAGACTTGAGAAGAATCTTCCTATGCTCGCTACAATCTCCGGAGGTGCCCCTATGATCGGATTCCTCGGTACCGTTACCGGTATGATCCGTGCATTCTTCGAGATGGCCAATGCAGGCAACAACATCGACATCACCCTTCTTTCAGGAGGTATATATGAGGCGATGGTCACAACTGTGGGCGGTCTCTTCGTTGGTATCATCGCATACTTCGGATACAACTTCCTCACATCCCAGATCTCGAACCTCGTGTTCAAGATGGAGAGGACTACCATCGAGTTCATTGACATGCTCCACGAGCCTGCAGAAAACTAATAGGAAAGAAAGATGGCAATCAAAAGGACAACAAAAGTAGACTCAGGTTTCTCGATGTCGTCAATGACAGACATCGTCTTCCTGCTGCTCATCTTCTTCCTGGTGACTTCAACGCTCATCAACCCGAATGCGTTGAAGCTTCTCCTCCCGAAGAGCACAGGACAGGTATCAGCCAAGGCTACTGTGAGCGTATCGATCAAGCATTGGCAGGATACTGACGATTTCTCATACCACATCAACGGCAACGAGACTCCCATCAGGTTCGACCTTATCGAGGATGAGCTCATAGAGCTTCTCCAGACCGAGGAGGATCCGACATTCTCGATATATGCTGACGAGACAGTTCCTATCAAGGAGGTCGTGGCTGTAATGAATATTGCAAAGAGAAACCATTACAAGGTGATCATGGCGACGTCGCCGGAATAAGCCTTGCAGCAGAACTGAAATATGGAGCAGTATCTTAGAGAAAGAGAGAAACAGGAAAAGAAATCAAGGGTGACAGGCGTCGCCCTTACGGTGTGTATGCACGCCGCATTCCTGACATGCTGCTTTTTCATGGGATTCACATACCTCGATCCCCCGCCACCTGAGCAGGAACAGATCCTTATAGAGTTCGAAGAGCCTGAAATAAACAAGCCGAAGCAGACCTGGAACGGAACCAGACCAAGAGCTGTGGAGCCGGATCCGACAAAAGACATAAACCTTGTGCAAAGATCGGAAGCTCCTGTAGAAGGTACAAAGAGCAATGAGGCTCCTGAGGCTACAGTGGATGAATTCGGTGATGTGGAAGTACCGGAGCCGAAGCGTGAAAAGGAAATAGACCGAAGGGCTCTCTTTTCCGCTGCTGACAACAAGACCCAGAAGGATACACTCGCTGCACAGACAGCAAGAGATGTGAGCGATGCCCTCAAGGCAGGTCATGCTTCAGGAAACACAAAGACCGGCGAGACTGCAGGAGAACCTAACGCAAAGCTTGCAGGAAGAACGGTGAACGGAACCCTTCCAAGGCCGACATATGCCGTACAGGCGTCAGGAAAGGTAGTGGTGGATATATGGGTGGACAACTATGGAAACGTACAGAAGGCTGTAGCTGGAGCTGAAGGAACTACAGTTACGGACAACACCCTCTGGCAGGCGGCACGAAAGGCTGCCCTCGGAGCTCACTTCAACATGAGTGCTGATGCTCCTGCATTGCAGAAGGGTACGATAACATACATATTCAAATTGAACTAAAGGCCGCAAGGCCATATTGGCGTGAGCCAACATATTATTATTTAACATTTAAATTTGCCGTTAAGGCGTAAAACAATGGAAGACAACAGAAGAGGCGGCAATGGCCGCAGAGATGGCCGTAGAGAGTACGGTGAAAGAAGAAATCATTCAAACAATGGTGAAAGAAGAAGCTTCGGAGAAAAGAGAAGCTTCAACGGAGAAAGACGTTCATTCGGAGAGAATTCAGAGAGAAGAAGCTACGGAAACGACAGACCACGTCGTTCATTCTCTGAAGGTGGCGAGAGAAGGTCGTCATTCAATGGTGAAAGAAGATCATTCGGAGAGAACTCTGAAAGAAGAAGCTTCGGCAGCGACAGACCGCGCCGTTCATTCTCAGAGGGCGGCGAGAGAAGATCGTCATTCAATGGTGAGAGAAGATCATTCGGAGAGAATTCTGAAAGAAGAAGCTACAGCAGCGACAGACCACGTCGTTCATTCTCAGAGGGTGGCGAGAGAAGACCGTCATTCAGCGGTGAAAGAAGATCTTCATTCTCAGGAGAGAGAAAGTCATTCTCAGGAGAGAGAAGAAGCTTCGGTGGAGACAGAAGAAACTCAGGAGGTTTCAGGAACACAGGCAAGAAGAGCTTCTATAAGAAGGACTTCAACTATTTCCGTGACGAGGAAGAGAGCGGAATCAACAAGATGATCAGCAGAAAGCCTCAGCTCAACAATGACGCATTCTCTGACAATGACATGGTTGCAGCTCCTATCAAGGAGGAGGTAAGACTCAACAAGTTCATCGCCAACTCAGGTGTATGCTCAAGAAGAGAGGCTGACAACTTCATCCTTGCTGGTGTGGTTACTGTCAACGGAGAGGTTGTGACAGAGCTCGGCACCAAGGTGAACATCAATACTGACGACATCAGATTCAACGGAGAGAGACTCAAGGGAGAGGAGAAGGTCTACATAGTGATGAACAAGCCGAAGGGATATGTGACTACAGCAAGCGATCCTCACGCTGACAAGACAGTGATGGATCTTCTCAAAGGCTGCAATGCAAGAGTCTTCCCTGTAGGTCGTCTTGACAAGAACACTACAGGTGTGCTCATGTTCACAAACGACGGTGAGATTGCAGAGAAGCTTACTCATCCTTCATATGACAAGAAGAAGATCTATCAGGTATCCCTTGACGGCAAGCTCAAGCAGGAGGACTATGATAAGATCCTCAGCGGAATAGAACTTTCAGACGGAATGATCGCAGCTGACGAGCTCGAGTACATCGAAGAGGATGACCACAGAAAGCTCGGCATCGAGATCCACTCTGGCAAGAACCGCATCGTAAGAAGAATTTTCGAGTCACTCGGTTATGAGGTGAAGGCTCTTGACAGGGTATATTTCGCCGGCCTCACAAAGAGAGGTCTCAAGAGAGGCGAATGGAGATACCTTACTGAGGGCGAAACCAACCTCCTCAAGATGGGTGCATATCTTTAATATAAAATAAGGTAGAAATTTCTGAACAGGTCAGAATGACAACAGAAAACACAAAAAGACATCGCGCTGGATTTGTCAACATCATCGGTAATCCGAATGTGGGCAAATCCACGCTTATGAATGCCCTTGTAGGCGAAAAGCTTTCAATCGTCACTGCCAAGGCACAGACCACAAGACATAGGATCATGGGTATTGTGAACGGCGAAGACTATCAGATCGTATATTCAGATACCCCGGGCATTCTGAAGCCTAACTACAGGCTCCAGCAGAGCATGATGAACTTCGTGGACACCGCAATAGGCGATGCCGACATCATCCTTTATGTCACCGACACTGTCGAGAAGGGCGACAAGAATGATGAATATATTGCAAAGCTCCAGAAGATCCAGTGCCCTGTCATTCTGGTTATCAACAAGATAGACATCAGCAGCCAGGAGCAGGTCCTGGAGTTGATGAAGTGGTGGAAGGAGCAGATTCCTAACGCCATCATCTTCCCTGCATCCGCGCAGGAGAAGTTCAACCTTGACAACATATTCGATGCGATCGTATCGAATCTTCCTGAGGCTCCTGCATGGTATGACAAGGATGTATTCACAGACAAGAACCTCAGATTCTTCGCATCAGAGATCGTACGCGAGAAGATCTTCCTCAACTACAAGGAAGAGATTCCGTACAGCTGCGAGGTTGTGATCGAAGAGTTCAAGGAAGGAGCCGAACGCTATGACATCAGCGCCGTCATCTATGTGATGCGTGATTCCCAGAAGGGCATCATCATCGGCAAGGGTGGCCAGTCACTCAAGAAGGTCGGAACGCAGGCCCGCATAGACATGGAGGATTTCTTCCAGAAGAAGGTTTTCCTCAGAATGTTCGTAAAGGTAGATGCTGACTGGAGGGAAAGCAAGAAGGAATTGAGAAGATTCGGCTACGAATACTAATAACCATTTGAAGAATTGAGGCATTTATGAGTGTTGAAGATATCGAACTCCCTGAAGAAGAGGTAGAAAGCGGTTCCGGAAAATTTGACAAGCTGTTCGGAGAGAACAGCAGGAAATACAAGGTTTCCAAAATGTTCCGTGAATGGTATATCGACTATGCGTCATATACCGTTCTGTATAGAGCCGTGCCACACCTTGTAGACGGTCTGAAACCGGTGCAGAGACGTGTGCTCCATGCCATGTGGCGCATTGACGACGGCAACTACACCAAGGTAGCCAACATCGTCGGACAGGCCATGCAGTTCCATCCGCATGGAGACCAGTCCATTCTCGGTGCTCTCGTCTGGATCGGACAGAGAAACTACCTCGTGGACTGTCAGGGAAACTGGGGTAACATACTTACCGGTGACTCGAATGCGGCTCCCCGTTACATCGAGGCACGTCTGAGCAAGTTTGCGAAGGAAGTGATGTTCAATCCTAAGACAACCAACTGGATGACATCATATGACGGACGTAATCAGGAGCCAGTAGAGCTTCCTGTGAAGTTCCCTATCCTCCTTGCCCAGGGTACAGAAGGTATCGGTACCGGATTTGCGTCAAAGATTCTGCCTCATAACTTCAACGAGCTGATTGACGCATCAATCTGTGTTCTGGAAGGAAAGGATTTCGAAATCTATCCTGACTTCCTCACCGGAGGATACGCAGACTGCTCGAAATACAGCAGCAAGCGCAAGGGCGGAAAGATCAAGGTACGCGCCAAGATCGAGAAGATCGACAAGAACACTCTTGCCATCACTGAACTTCCATTCGGAAAGACTACCGATGCATTGAAGGAGTCCATAATCGAGGCCAAGGAGGCAGGTACCATCAAGATCAAGAAGATCGATGACCTTACCAGTGCCACAGCCAACATCCTCATACATCTCCCTAACGATGTATCTCCGGACAAGACCATCGATGCCCTTTACGCATTCACAGCCTGCGAGGTAGCCATCACACCGAACACCTGCGTGATTCATGAGAACAAGCCTCAGGTGCTCAGCGTGAACGACATCCTTCGCTACAGCACTCTCCATACCCGCGACCTTCTTGGTCAGGAACTTTCCATCAGACTCAGCGAGCTGGAGAACGACTGGCATTACAACTCCCTTGAAAAGATCTTCTTCGAGAACAAGGTCTACAAGATTCTCGAGGGCGATGCAAAGACATGGGAAGACCAGCTTCAGGAGGTTTTCGAAGAGATGATGAAATATCAGAAGTTCCTCAAGAGACCTATCCTCATGGAGGACATCAACAAGCTCGTGGAGAAGCCGGTGAGAAAGATCTCGAAGTTCGATACAAAAGCTGTGGACGAGAAGCTCAAGGGAATCGAGGCCGAGATGGAGGAGGTACAGAACCACCTCGATCATCTGACCGAGTTCACCATCGGATACTTCAAGAATCTCAAGAAGAAATACGGCAAGGCATATCCAAGGCTTACTGAGATTGTGGAGTTCGAGTCGATTGAATCTACAAAGGTAGTGAGCAACAATGCGAAGCTGTATGCCAACAAGGCCGAGGGATTTGTCGGAACCAACCTCAAGAAGGAGGACAATGCCGAGTTCATCTGCGACTGCTCCGATCTTTCTGAAATCATCGTGATCCAGAATGATGGTAAATATGTCGTGACCAAGGTCAGCGAGAAGGCATTCTTCGGAAAGGATATCCTGTATGTGGGCATATTCAACAGGAACGATACGAGGACCATATACAACGTGATCTACCGCGAGGGCAAGACTTCCGTAAGCTATGCAAAGAGATTTGCAGTGACAGGAATCACTCGCGACAAGGAATACGACATAACCCAGGGTACACCTGGTTCGAAGATCCTCTGGTTTACTGTAAACCATAATGCAGAGGCTGAGACCGTCAAGATATATCTTCGTCCGCGTCCGAAACTCAAGAAGCTCATCGATGAGTATGACTTCTCGGAGCTCGGCATAAAAGGTCGTGCATCAAGAGGAAATCTTGTATCGAAGAATCCTATCCAGAAGATCACGCTGAAATCAAAGGGTATTTCAACCATCGGAGGAAAGGACATCTGGTTCGATGAAGACATCCAGCGTCTGAATGAGGACGGCAGAGGACTTCACCTTGGCCAGTTCAACACAGGAGACCATATCCTCGCCATATTCAAGGACGGTACGTATTATACGACTTCGTTCGACATGAGCAACAGATATCAGGGAGATCTGCTGAAGATAGAGAAGCTTGACCCAGGCAAGGTCTACACTGCATTGTATTACGACAAGGCTGTTGCGGCATTCTATATCAAGAGGTTCTCATTCGACGTGAGCGACAACACTCCGATAAGCTTCATTTCCGACAGCAAGGGGTCATACCTCGTGGCCATAAGCGATGACAAGCATCCTCAGGTGGAAGTGATATTCGGAGGAAAGAATGAGAACAGGGATCCGGAACATATTGATGCAGAGGAGTTCATTGCGAAGAAGGGCGTGCAGGCCAAGGGTAAGAAGGCCAGTCAGTACGATATAAAGAAGATTCATTTCATCGAGCCGCTTCATAAGCCGGAGGATGATATCCTTCCTGAAGAGTCGGAGGCAGAGAATCAGGCAGGCGAGATCGACAATTCCGACATCATCGACGAGACTCCTGTAGACATCAGTCTTGATGATGATGCACAGTTGACATTATTCTGATATGATCATATCATTGACAGGATTCATGGGATGCGGCAAGAGCAGTATCGGGAGGAGACTCTCGGAACTGCTCTGCTGTCCTTATATTGACCTTGATTCCGTCATTGAAGAGATGGTTGGACGGAGTATTCCGGAAATTTTTGCAAAAGATGGTGAGGCGGTGTTCCGTCAGATGGAACATGCTGCTTTGACATCTGTGATTACAACGGTTTCCTCATCCTCACCTTACAGCCCTTCCTCCAATGATGGGAATCCTATCCGGACGACCTCTGTTCCTCTGACAGAAAGTACCGGCATAATGGTTCTTTCCCTAGGTGGAGGGACAGTGATGACTAGGGAATGTGCAGAGATGGTCATGGAGAACACTATATGCATTTATCTCAGGGCATCGGTGGATACATTAGTGACAAATCTGAAGGATGAGGCAGATGGAAGACCGATGCTGCAATCATCTGTATCACTGCGGGAAAGGATTGAGGAACTGATGTCTCAGCGTGCGGACACATACGAAAAGACCTCCCATATCGTGGTTGACACTGATGGGAAGTCCATAGATGAAATTGCAACTGCCATTATCACTCATCCTCTCTTTCAACAGATGCGATGACCAGCATGATATCCTGATAGGTCACATCGGAAGGGCATGCATCCTTGATTGCAGAAAGCGACTTGACACCTCCGCATGAGTCCAGAACTTCCCGGATGGCTTCAGACCTTGATGAAGGAACAAGGTCGTCCACCGATATCATTCCCTTTGCAACATAATGAGCCAGGTGACGGACAATGGTCTGCTGGTTAAGGTCACGTTCCTTGGCTATATCCTTCACGCTCTTTCCCTGCTTATACAGTTTGAATGTAGTGACCTTCGTATCTTCCTTCTTCTCCTTTGCAGGCTTTGAGGCTGACTTCCCGGATGATTTTCCGATCTTGAGTTCCTTAGGAACGAAACCTGCAGCCTCATAAACGGCAATCTGCCGTTCACGAAGATACGTCTCCGTAGTGAAAGGTACGGCAGACATCGCCTTCAGAAGGATCAGATGACCGGACAAAGAGAGGTCAAGGTCTCCCCAGATATTATCGTATCGTTTCAGAATTTCCTTGTTCTCGGCCTTGATATCCTTGGTCTTCTCGAGAAATTCACCGTAGGCCTCCTGCAGTTCCGTGAGGAAATATGAACACCCGTTCTTTATTCTTGCGTCAAATTCCGAAGTGCAAATCTCATCATATGGTTTCTGCCTGATGAGCTTCTGCCATTTGTCACCTATGGGTACCACCTTGGAATTCAGCGAATCAAGTATATCCTTATGTTTCTGAGCAAGGCCGACTACAGTACCCGAAGGAAATTCCATGCATATATTCAGCATCCTTTTCTGAAGATGGGCAAGCTCACTGAAATCGAAAAGTTCCCCAAGAAGTTCCTTATGATATTCCTGCTTTATATCCTCGAGCAGAGCAACACTTCTGGCGGCTGCAGCCTCCTGTCCTTCGATATAATCATCGACCCTCATGTCTGTCATGACGGCATTCTGATGAAGAGGGGTCGCAAGGACCATTCCTTCCAAAGTGCGGCAGCGGCTTAGAGCGACATATACCTGTCCGGATGCGAATGAAGACGCAGCATCGATTATGGCCCTGTCGAAGGTCAGACCCTGGCTCTTATGAATCGTTATAGCCCATGCCAGCCTGAGAGGATACTGTCTGAACACACCCTGCACCTCGGTTTCCATCTCCTGAGTGGCCTCGTTGATGACATACCTGCAGTTCTCCCACTCCAGTGGCTCCACTGCTATCTTTTCATCATCATCCGGGCATTGCACAAGAATGTATTCCTCATAAAAATCAGTGACCACACCTATCTTTCCATTGAAATATCTCCTTTCGGAAGACGGGTCATTCTTGACAAACATGACCTGAGCTCCGACTTTCAGTTCCAGACGGCACTCGGTAGGATAAGAGTACTCAGGGAATGTACCCTGAATGACGGCGTCAAAACAATGAAGAGGCTCATCGATAAGGAAGAGCTGCTTCTCGTTATAACTGTTTGCTATATTGTTATGGGTGGTCAGACGTATATATCCTTCATCAGAAGAAGGAGCGAAGCGAGGATCATACCTGCTGTTCAAGGTCCTGATCACGTCTGCAGACGGATGTCCCCCACGCACGGCATTCAGAACTGATATGAATTTCTCATCCTGCTGACGATACACTTCCTTAAGCTCTATGGTCACATAGTCCACAGCAGAAAGGGCACGGCTTCCGAAGAAATACGGAGTCGGATAATATGAGGAAAGAAGCTGAGCTTCCTCGTCAGTAACCACAGGAGTGAGCTGCTGCAGGTCTCCGATCATCAGAAGCTGGACTCCTCCGAATGGTTTGAAACGGTTGCGGAAACGCCTCAGGACGGAATCTATCGCATCAAGCACATCACATCTGACCATACTTATCTCATCTATCACAAGCAGGTCAGTGGTCTTGATTATGCTTCGTTTCTCCTTGCTGAATGCAAATTTGGACTCGATCTTGGCTCCGGGAATGAAGGGATGCAGAGGCAGCTGAAAGAAGGAATGGATGGTGACACCTCCCGCATTGATGGCTGCAATACCGGTCGGAGCGACGACTACTACCCTTTTCCTTGACTCCTCTACGACTTTCCTGAGAAACGTCGTCTTTCCCGTGCCGGCCTTTCCGGTCAGAAAGACGCTCCTTCCCGTCTTCTCTACAAATTCCCACGCAGTCCTCAGTTCTTTATTTCCCTCCATAGCACATGCCTCCTATATTTTCTGCTAATATAGGAATTATTTCTTATGAACGTGGGATAAATCAGATCATTTCATCGCGCTCATGCATGTCCTTTATGCGGAGCTGCGTGTTAGCTGTTCCTCTATAGTAGTTTTCTACGATAGAGTAGCATACATCAATCGAGTTACCGGTCTTGATATGATCGAAGAAATCAGCCATATTGAATGCAATGGCCGAGATATGATGGTATGGATGAGATTCCTGAATGAGCTCAAGCTTGAGATGACCGCCTTCTGCTCCCACCTTTCTTCCGTTACCATTGTCATAGACATTTTCAGTAAGGAATACAGGGGCGCTGTTGCCAGGTCCGAAAGGCTGGAACTGCTTCAGGATACGAAGGAACTTAGGTGTGATCTGCGAGAAGTTGAGTCTGGCATCGACATCCACCACCGGAGTCTGCATCTCAGGAATGATTGCAGTCGATATGAATTTCTCGATCCTTTCACAGAAAGCCGGAAGATTCTCCTCCTTCATGGTAAGTCCTGCTGCATAGAGGTGTCCTCCGAAGTTCTCGAGCAGGTCTGCGCAGCTCTCGATGGCATCATAAAGGTCAAAGCCATGTACACTTCTTGCCGAACCGGTCACAAGACCGTCCTGGAAACGTGTAAACACTATCGTAGGCTTGTAGAATGCCTCGACAAGACGTGAAGCTACGATTCCCACTACACCCTTATGCCACTGCGGATTATATACGATGGTCGCATTCTCTCCGGAAAGACAGTTGCCCGAATGAACCATCTCAAGAGCTTCCTGAGTGATCCTGCGGTCAATATTCTTTCTTTCGTTGTTATGTTCGTTGATCTCAGTACCTATACGGATGGCTTCGTCCACACTTGTGGCTGTAAGCAGCTCGACAGCGATTCTTCCTGACTCCATACGGCCTGCGGCATTGATTCGCGGACCTATCTTGAACACGATGTCATCGATTGATACATGAGACGGCTCGAGACCGGAAAGCTGGATCATCGCATAAAGTCCTTCACGCGGATTGCCGTTCAGCTGCTTAAGACCGTAATGTGCAAGTATGCGGTTCTCATCGGTAACGGAAACCAGGTCAGCGGCGATGCTGACAACGAGAAGGTCCAGAAGCGGGATCAATGAGTCGAAAGGTATATCGTATCTTTGTGAGTATGCCTGTACAAGCTTGAAACCGACACCGCATCCTGAAAGGTCATCGAAAGGATAATAGCAGTCCTCCCTCTTGGGGTCAAGCACGGCAACAGCCTTAGGAAGCTCGGCTTCAGGAAGATGATGGTCGCAGATGATCATATCGATGCCCTTGGACTTGGCATAATCTACCTTCTCGATGGCCTTGATGCCGCAATCGAGGGTTATGATGAGGCCGAAACCGTTCTCGGCTGCCCAGTCAATACCCTTATATGAAACTCCGTAACCTTCGTCATATCTTTCCGGGATATAGAAATCCAAGGCAGAAGTAAGACGGCGGAGGAAAGAATATACAAGAGATACGGCAGTGGTTCCATCTACATCATAGTCGCCATAGACAAGAATCTTCTCACGGCTCACCACAGCCTGATGAACTCTCTCTACAGCCTTGTCCATGTCGGTCATCAGGAACGGATCATGAAGGTCTTCAAGGCTCGGACGGAAGAATGAACGGGCTTGATGGAAGGTACGGACACCCCTCTGGACCAGGAGTTCCGACAACACCGGATCGACTCCAAGTTCAGAAGAAAGCTGTCTGACTGTCTCAGGTTCAGCGTTTTCCTTCAAAATCCATTTCTTTTCCACTACCATAGCATACAAAGATATGCATTTTGTTTCAAATTCAGAATTATTTATGCTATTTTTGTACTTTAATTTGCCGATTTATGGCTTCACTTGAAAATTAATAAACAAAATAATAAAGAATTATAATTATGAGCATCATGGACCTCAACGAGCAGGAGCTTTTCAGAAGAGAATCGCTTGCCAAGCTCAGAGAACTCGGAATCGAGCCTTATCCGGCAGCACTCTACCCTATCAACACATCTGCAGAGCAGATCAAGGCAGAGTACGATGAGGAGAAAGGCAACTTCCAGGAAGTGGTCATCGCCGGCCGTATCATGTCAAGGCGTATCATGGGTGCTGCTTCGTTCGGAGAACTTCAGGACGAGACAGGACGTATCCAGATCTATGTCAACCGTGACGAGATCTGCCCTGGCGAAGACAAGACTATGTACAACACAGTGTGGAAGAAGCTCCTCGACATCGGTGACATCATCGGTATCAAGGGATTTGCATTCATCACAAAGACAGGACAGCTTTCTGTTCATGCTAAGGAGCTCACTCTCCTGAGCAAGTCGCTCCGCGTCCTCCCTATCGTAAAGGAGAAGGATGGAGAAGTGTTTGACGCATTCTCGGATCCGGAGCTCAAGTACAGACAGAGATATGTGGATCTGATCGTAAACCCTCAGGTGCGCGACACATTCATCAAGAGAAGCCAGATCGTGGCAACAATGCGTGAGTACTTCAACGAGGCAGGCTGCCTTGAGGTGGAGACTCCTATCCTCCAGAGCATCCCGGGAGGTGCTACAGCCCGTCCTTTCATCACTCACCACAACGCCCTTGACATTCCTCTCTACCTCCGTATCGCAAACGAGCTTTACCTCAAGAGACTCATCGTCGGAGGATACCACGGAGTATACGAGTTCGCGAAGGACTTCCGCAACGAGGGTATGGACAAGACCCACAACCCTGAGTTCACATGCATGGAGATCTATGTGGCTTACAAGGACTATATCTGGATGATGGAGTTCGTGGAGAAGCTCCTTGAAAAGATCGCTCTCAAGCTCCATGGCAAGACAGAGGTCACTATCGGAGAGAACCAGGTTGACTTCAAGCCGCCGTTCCGCCGTCTCCCTATCCTCGAGGCCATCAAGGAATATGCAGGAGTGGACGTAGCAGGAATGAACGAGGATGAGCTCCGCGAGACCTGCAAGAAGCTCCATGTCGAGACTGATCCTTCATTCGGAAAGGGCAAGCTCATCGACGCTATCTTCGGAGAATATTGCGAGAAGCACCTCACCCAGCCTACATTCATCACAGATTACCCTGTGGAGATGTCTCCTCTCACCAAGCGTCACCGCACAAATCCTGAGCTCACAGAGCGTTTCGAGCTCTTCGTATGCGGAAAGGAGCTTGCAAATGCATACAGCGAGCTGAACGACCCAATCGACCAGTACGAGCGCTTCCAGGATCAGCTCAAGCTCAAGGACAAGGGAGACGACGAGGCCATGTTCATCGATATGGACTTCGTACGCGCACTCGAGTACGGTATGCCTCCTACATCAGGACTCGGTATGGGAATCGACCGTCTGACAATGTTCATGACCAATTCTCCTACCATCCAGGATGTTCTCTTCTTCCCGCAGATGAGACCGAAGAACCAGTAGGAACTGATTTTTCCATATAACGAAATAGTGATGTACCAGGAATAACCGTTTTCCTGGTACATCACTTGCTTTTATGAGGGTATTGAAGGATCACGCAGGTAAAAGGTTCTTTCTGAAAGTTTTCGACACCGGAATTTCCGTGTCGTCATTGAGGATGACATGTTCACTCTCCACATTCAAGATAATGTCCCTTCTGACAAGATAGGACCGATGCACACGGACAAAATTCTCTCCCAGAAGATTCTCCCACTGGGTGATGCCGGTCCTGTTGCGGAAGATGCGGTCTTCGGTCGCATATATCCATACTTCGGTATCGCGGGATTCTATATATCTGATCTCTGTCGAAATCAGAGTGATCTTCCGGTATTCGGAATTGAAAGTGATCATCTCCGGTTCCGACTCAGAGTCCGGCTTGAACAGTCTTGAGAGCAACCAGTCACCTGAGGAGAGAACCAGCATCACGGCAGCGATGAACAAAGGGTTCACCAGTATCGGATTGATATATTCACTCTGATAGACTCCGTCCATATTCAGCCGCAATTGCGTGATCATCAGCACGAGCATCACAGTCAGAACGACGGCACATAGGATGTAGAGAAGATTCAGAAGTCCTTCGCGAAGATTGCGGAAGGAGATCTTCGGCAAGATGAACTTCAGAGCCATGCATCCTGGGATGAAGAGAAGTGCCATCAGCACAGGCTCCCATGACGGAAGGCCTGCCAGCCAAAGTACAAAGGCTATTGTCGATACCGCAAAAACCCAATATGATATGGTCATAACAATTTTCTTCATCCGTACTTTCATCATTATTACATTGCAAAATTATCAATTATATTTGTATTGCACATTTAAAAATCATGTCAAATCCCCGTTTTATGGGATTTGAAAGCCATCTCATGGGATTTGAATTGGCATTTCTTGTTCATTACGCATAGATTTGCCGAATCTAAATCACATTATCATGAAAACGAACATCATCACTCTGCTTATTGCAGCATCATGCTTCATTACACTCGAAGCAAACGCACAGGTCATTTTTGAGAAGGTTGACTCCCATATGCCTTTCGCGGAAATGATTTCAGAAATCGAGCTTATTCCCCTGGATACCGACACGGTAAACATGCTCCGTACCGAAATATGGTGCAAGCACGGTTACTGCCCGGTTCCCGAAGTTCCGATTCATTCCACCGGACCTGAGATCATAGTAACGGAAGATGCATTCATATTGCCCGATCACGGCCAGGACAGGATTTACAGATATTCCCTGGACGGAAAATTCATCAACGCCATCGGTTCTACTGAAAGCGAAGATCAGATAACGTTGAATACACAGTTATATGATGGCAATGTCCATGTGTTTTATACTCTGCCTGATGTCGCTGCCTGCTACAGGCCTGACGGTACCCTGATCCGTTCGGAGAAGATTGAAGATTCCGGATTCGAAGGATGGATCACAAAGGAAGGCAGGCTGTCATGGTACGGATACGGAAGCGGAAGGCCTGGAAGGCTCGGATTATGGAAGGATAAGGATTCCACAACATTTCTTCCTACAGATGCAAAAGTTCTTTACCTTGATCTTAATGTTCCTGTATTCACCCAGAATGGAAAGGAAGTGCTTTTCATTGACGGAACCAGAAGCACGGTGATGGAATACCGCAAAGGAAAGGTCAGGGAGCATATTGACATCGACCTCGGTGAGTTTGAAATCAACGACAGCTATTATACGCATGACGATTCGATGAAAGCGGCAATGGAAATGATGTCGAAGCCATTCGGTCTGGTCGAAAGATATGTGCTTGACGGGAAATATGGCTTTGCAGAAGTAACCGTTCAAGACAATACCCTGAACGAGTATTACGGAATCAGCGTGAAAGGAAAATGGACATGGTTCTCCCCTGGTACTCCGAACACCCATCCGTTCGTAAGTTCGTTCAAGGCAATCAAAGGAAAGACGATTTACGCAATCATCAATCCGGACATTCTCGACAACATGCAGAAAGAGCTCAAAGCGAAGATAACCACTGTCCTGAAGGAAAAACCGGACGACTTCATCATAGCAAAAATTCATCTTAAATAAATATGGACACTACTACAATCATTCAGGCCGCCGATACACTGGCTCATGTTATCGCAGAGGAGCCCGTACAGGTCGAAATCCCGGCACGGCATTCCATAATGCACTTCTTCATCAACGGAGGAGCCGGATACATGAGTATCCTGACCCTGTTCCTGATAGGCATATTCATCGCAGCGTGGAAGGCCCCCGCATGGGTCAGGGACATCGGATTCGGCGCTTTCATAGCATCCGTCGTGGCAGCACTCATCGCCTCCCATCAGTTTTTCGGACTGATTCTGCGTGACGCAGACAAGATAATAACGTTCAGAATATCATGCGGAGGCATTCAATGCATACTCATTCCGCTGATCTACGGCCTGATGATATATCTGATATCCATCCTCATCAGCACGTTCCAGAAACCGAGAATATAAAAGTACTACTAAATTTTTAGAAGAAACCCTTGCGCTTCTAAAAATTTAGTAGTACTTTTGCATCGTAATCATCAGGAATATGTCTGAAAAAGCGAAATCACTGACCAAAGGCGAAGAGGATATCATGAAGATCCTCTGGATGCTTGGCAAGGGAACAGTCAATGACATTCTGGAGCATTGCGATGAACCCAAGCCAAAATATACGACCGTCGCGACATTCCTCAAACTCCTGGAAGACAAGGGGTTTGCAGGTCACGCATCCACAGGGAAAAGCAACATGTACTATCCCCTCATAGAACAGAAGGAATATGCGGGAAGCGTAGCAGGAAACATGCTGGACAGCTTCTTCGGAGGCTCTCTTGTCCAGATGCTTTCATTCTTCTCCAGCGAAAAGAAGCTTTCATCAAAGGAGAAGCAGGACCTTCTCAAGCTTGCACAGGAAATCATAGACAAGGAATAAGAATATGGGAGCTTTGATCGACATGATGCTCTTCAGCAGCATTTCATACCTGCTCTACTGCATTCTCCCCAAGAGCAGGATGCCTTTCGCGGCCAGAAGGATATATCTCCTGCTGTCTGTCATCATGTCTGCAGCCGTTCCGTTCATACATATTCCGGTCAGAACCGGATCCATTCCGGACATTCTGACAAGATTCAGATATTACGGAACATTCCCATCAGAAACAACCGAAACCCTTCGGATCATCTATCTGACTGTCGCAGCATGCCTTTTCATATCCCTGACGGTCCAGCTGGCCCGGTTCGTCGCAGAAGGTAAAAGACGCACTGTCCGTGAATATGAATATAAAGGATATAAGGTAAAGGAACTTGACAACAAAGGCACATCGGCATATTCATTCATCAGCAGCATCCATATCTCCGCAGATCTCCCCGCTGCGGAAAAGGCGATGATCCTCGAGCATGAGGCCAGCCATCTCAGGCATCGCCACACATGGGAAAAGCTGGTCATGCACATCATGAAGATACTCATGTGGTTCAACCCGTTCGTTCACCTTGCTGAGATACATCTTGATGAAGTGCAGGAGTGCGAGGCCGATTGCGATGTTCTCACAAGCGGAGCCGACAGGAAGGAATACGTGAGTCTGATACTTGACCAGATACTCGCGAAAAAGGCTCCTTCATTCACTTCAGAATTCCACAACTCCCTCACCCGCAAGAGGTTCGAATCCATGCTGAACCCACCTTCGGGAAAGACAGGAATGATGAAATATGCATACCTGACGCTCACGCTCATACTTCTGGCACTATCGGCAGAGTTCACCGAAGCAGGCCACGGCAAGGAAGATATGCTGAAGATACCGACATACAGCGAAGATTCCAGAATGCAGAGCGACTCATCAGCGTCGCAGATAATCATTAGCACGGACAAGGCTTCACGAACCAGATCGAAAGACACGCGGATAGAGCCTGAAGACAATATAATCCTCATAATAAAATAACATCATCATGAAACGGACAACTTTTGCTGCAGCAAGCATAATCCTTGCTGTAGTGGCTCTCCTCACATCTTCAACAAGGGCAGACGCCCAGCTTCTATGGCCTGTAAAGGGTGCAGAACCTGGTGAAGGAATCATCTGCAAGCCTCAGCAGTACATCGGCTCCGAAATGAATTTCGACGATCTCTTCATCACTGCTGAAGAAGGGACCGAGGTCGTTTCTCCTTGCGACGGAACGCTTTTCAACTACATCATCGATCAGCAGACATCGCTGACCTCGCTCTATACTTCACGTCTGCCGGAGATGACGTTTGACGAAGGAATATCGATAGTGATCAGAGACGGCAATCTGAAAGTCCCGTCAAAATACGTATGCGGAGGCCTAGGCATAAGGATGAACGACGGCAGGAGACTGTACATCAGCGGACTTACAGGAAATGTAAGATTCAAGACAGGAATGAAGATAAGCAAGGGAGACCTTCTGGGAAAGGTCGGATATGCCTTCAAGGAGTTTGATGAACCTCATATCAGTCTCTCAATCAGCACTTCAGACGGAAAGACTGGTGATCCGATGACACCATTCGGACTTGAGACCACGTTCGTCGCTCCGGGAAAGATGGTACTCCCTGAAACTCTGACCCCTGAGCAGGCGCAGCAGGACTTCATCGTCCTCATGGATGCATATCAGGAAATATTTCCTTCTCTGGACGAGATAGTTACACAGGAACAGTTCGATGCTTTCAGGAACGAGGGCATGAAGATGCTGGAAAAAGAGATCAGCTATCTGGATTTCTATAAACTCGCAAGGCGTACTACATCTGCTGAACTGATCCACGACTCACATGTCAGCCTGCTTACCAGTGATCCGAGAATGGGAGAGGACAGACGCGCCCTTTATACCCCAAACCTCATGCTGGGAATAATAAAGGACACATTATTCGTGACCATGGCAAGCATCAGCTGCAAGGACATGGTGGGACGCAAGGTAGCTTTCCTCGACGGCGTACCGGCAGCTGAAGTCATTGAAAGGACAGAGAAGATGATGACCGGATATGACGGAGAAAATGAGAGCTTCAGAGATTATCTCAGACTTCAGGCCTGGAATTACATTTATGAGAATGAAAACACGAAGCCGAGAACGTCGACAGTACGTTTCGATGACGGAACAGAATATGTGGACGTATGGATGGATTCGAGAAAGGCCAGGTATACCCCTGTCCGCAGTACCAGGCTGAACTACTACAAAAGGATGTATGCAGCCATGAACAAGAGCTGGGAATATGAAAGCCTCAACGACAGCACCGGACTTCTCTCCATTCACACATTCGTCCTGAATGAAGTGGAACTGGACGCCATTGCCGACACCATAAGGGCTGAATCGGGGAAAAAGAACATGATCATTGACGTCAGATTCAACGACGGAGGCCATATAGACCCTATGAACAAGCTTCTGTCCCTGTTCATGGACAAGCCGTCTATCGATATTGAATCATACCAGAAGGTCAATTCGGACTCGACATTCAACAGCTTCAGGTACAGTGCCAATTATACGGCCGACATGAAACCGTTTGCAGATTTCGTGATGAAGAAAGGCAAGGAAGGATACTATAAGGAGTCTGATTTAGAATACCACGCATCAACCGCCGATCAGGAAGCGAGCTACAAGGGCAGGCTGTACATCCTCACTGACGAGACTTCTGTTTCCGCCGCGACATATTTCCCGGCATATCTTGTCAGGAACCACAGGGCCGTCACAGTCGGAAGAGAGACAAAGACAGGGTATCACTACATGACTGCAATCAATTTCGCAGACATCATGCTTCCTAATTCAAAGATACAGGTAAGGATACCTATGGTGAAGGATGTGTTTGACGATATCGAGACTCCTCGCACGCCATATGGACGCGGACTCCTCCCTGATTATGAAGTCCCTATGACTTATGAAGAAATGTATACAGCCGAGAATGACCCTGTTCTGGACAAGGCCCTGGAACTGATAGAAGAAGGCAAGTATCTGGGAAAGAATCCTTTTGCAGTGATCGAGCATGACAGGAAGCTGGGCAGGATAGCTCTGGCCGCTGGTGGCATAGGTCTGATCGCCCTTATGGTTCTCGGATATAGGAAGAGGGGATGATCTTATGAAACGTTATGGAAGTATGAGGGCTTTCATCAGCTGCATCGCGATGCTTGCCCTCAGCTCCTGCAAACCGGGAGCTGACGATGACAATATCATCACATTAAATCTGTCGGATGTAAACAAGAAACGTGTGGTCAATCTTTCTGATTGGGTGTTGGAGCCTGAATTCATTGCCCTTGACAGCAGTTGCGAGGAAGCATACACCGAAGGTGGATATTGCTGCGTATCTGACAATTATATCGGAATGTACGGATCTGGCCAGGTCTATAAGCTGTATGACAGGAAGACAGGTAAATATCTGTGCAACATCGGAAGGATCGGTAAGAATTCCGGAGAATATACCAATGTTTACCGCTCCGAGATTGATGAGGAGAATTCTATGGTGTATATCCTTCCTTGGACTGCAAAGGAGTTATTATGTTATGACCTCAATACAGGAGAGCTGATTGAAGCACGTCAATTGAAATATAATGTACCGAAGGGAGCGTTTGCCATTGATCCGGAGACAGGTGAACTGACAGTAGCGACACTTCCTTTTGAAGGTGAGAATGAAACAGTTGTCTGGAAGCAGGATAAGGAGGACAATGTTCTTTGGGAGGTTCCGGCCGGCGATCTTTCCCTTGTCCCGGATTACAGCCACGAAGTAGTTGGCGCTTTCAATACTGAAGATTTTGATTTATCAATAAGCACCTGGGGTGGCAGAGTGGATTCTCTTTATGTTGTCAAAGATGGATTCCTCAAGCCGATCTTCACGATGAATTTCCTTAAGGACAATCAAAAGGCTGCCACGAGCAGACTGCCGAATCACACATACATATTGCTTCCTGATCATATAATCACTTCGGTGAGTATGCCTGTTCGAAGGGCAAGCGGATATTATAGTTATGGCAAGCCTGTTTTTGTGGTTACAGAACGTGAAACTGAACATTCATACGTGGCTGATTTTACAGATGATATATTAGGCAGGAAGTTGGAATATCTGCCTTTTACGCAAGGATATTATCTGGGAGTGTTTTCTGCTGAAGATTTCATGAAGACAGGAAAGGCTGCCCTCTCCAAAGGAAAACTTTCCGAGACCTCAAAAGCAAGGATATCGGATATCCTGAAGGCTCTCACTCCGGAAAGCAATGACGTAATCTTGTTAGCTCCCCTGAAACGATAAGTATGAAATCGGTCATTTATCTTCTTATACTTTGTTTTTCTGTAGTCTCCTGCAGGCAGGAGATAGCCTCTACGGCAGTCCTGGATGCCGAGGACGGGAATTTCACATATTCCGCAGAAGGTTCCACCAGGCTACTGATCATGGACATTCCTATAGGCTCCAGAAAAAGCTCGATGATATTCGACACAGGTGGTCTGGGTTTGTTGCTGGACAGTCTCACAGCCGCCCAATGTCTCAATATGAAGAAACTGGAGCGTGAGGGTAAGGCTACGGAAAGCAGCGTGTATTTCCCTGCCGCATCGAGGGATTTTTTCGGGACCACGTATTTCCACCCTATTGACATACCTTTCTATGGAGGAACTCTTCATTATGACTGGTTTATGGTATTCGATGGATTGAAAGATGAATTTCAATACGACGGAATCTTCTCCATTCCTCAGGATGATACCCGCATATGGAACTTTGATTTCGAGAACCTTTCGCTATCGGTTTCCGATGTGCTGTCGGTCAGCCAGAAAGACAGCAGTGATTTTGTCTGTAATATAGAGAGGCGAGGAGAAAAGATATATCTGACTGATTTTCCGATAAGTTTTTCCGGCGAGGATAAGCTTTCAATGAAACAGGAACTGCTTCTCGATACAGGTTGCAGTTCTGCCCTTGCATTCAATTTCAACGAGGGGGAACTTGATGAGGAACGGCAGTTCATGGAAGATAATGCCTTGCTTTACTATAAGACCTATGTTGGAGACCATACTTTCGTCATATACTCCCCTGACGTAATCAATGATACTTTGATGGTTACTTTCAGGCAGAAGGATCAGAGGTCGGCCGGTTTTCCTCATTTTGTCGGTCTGGAGCTGTTGTCAAAGTTCGATATTGCCATTGATCTTGCTGATGGAAAGGCATATTTCAGAAGAAACGGTACAGGCAACTGGGCTGAATATCTAAATGAGAATTCGTCGTTCGAAAGAAAGGCTCTCAGTCTTATACCGGATGATGATTTCAAGACTGCATTTGTAAAATCCATCGGCAAGGAGTCTCCTGCATACGTTGGAGGATTGAGGCGATATGATGTCATCGAGAAATTTGACGGAGGAACTTTCTCGTCATATAACACCAGATACATGAAGATGCGGCAAAGAGGTGAAAGCGAGACATTTACCTTCGACATCGACCGCTTCGGAGAGAAAAAGAGGATTCAGGTGTCTTGGAGAGCGTCGGAATAGTTCCAACTAAAAACATTTTATATTTAACTAATCTTTTAGTTGTAAAATTAAAATAACAGTTTGACATTTGCATCGGGAAGTTCGGAAGACCGGATTTTCCGATGTGGTTTTACATGCAATAGTGCGCATCCTCGAGAACAAAGGATTCGTATCACACAAGGCATATGGAAGGACATACGAGTACTTCCCTGCCGTGGCAAAGGAAGATTATACCAACAGTTACATGAAGAATGTGCTCAACAACTTCTTTGACGGTTCTGTAAGCCGTATGGTGAACTTCTTCTCGGCACAAAAATCCATTTCGCTGGAAGAGACTGACGAAATCCTAAAGATCTTGAACGGAGGGAGTGGAGCGTAACCTCTTGACACTCAATCGAATAGTTCCAAACCCTGCTGTCCCAGCCATGCAGGGTTTTCAAGTAAAGCATTGACTTTCACACACTTACATTGCACTCTAATGTCAACACTAAGATATATAATCGAGGTCATAGTCTGCAGCGGCCTGTTCATGGTCTTCTACCGTTGGCTTCTCGCCGGAAAGGTAAGCTTCTGGATATGCAGGGCCTATATCATGGTGACTATGGCTCTTGCTCTCATCATACCGATGATGAACATTCCTGTATATACGGCGGCTCCGGTGACGGAATCATTGCTGGAGACATTTGTGATGGAGGGTATCGAGAGCCCTGATGAGGCTATGGGGACATATGCGGAAGCAGACGGAAAGATAGTCGATATCCACGACGGATACAGATGCCTGGTTGAATTCAGACCGGCAATAATCGAATTGCTGAAGCCTTGCACAAAGATCAAGGAAGAGCCAGGCATCACCATATATGACTGCGGCAACGGAACCATAGCCACCATGGGATACAAAGTCGAAGGCTGTGATCATTTCACGAGCAATGCCAAGGGCACAGGAAAGGGCCTCAACGTTACGATCGAACATGCCGACGGAAGCAGGACGACATATGCCCACCTGTCAAGGATCAGCTGAGGAAGGCCGGAACAACTCGTCTGACTGTCGATAACGATGGTGATGTAACCATAACCAAACCGCTTCCTCCGCATCAGGCATCGATTGTCGGGGTAAAGGTGGCGGATCTCGGAGAAGAATTAAAGGTCTATACGGAAGCCGGCTCTGGCTGTGAACATAAGGTCATGTTCCAGACGGTATGTTTCCAGAGTTCCGCGGTTGAGTTTCCAGGAAACATCAGGTTCTACGAAAAGTGCCGTACGATCTGAAATGTCGTACTGAAATCCGAGGGAAATGCCTGCAGACCAGAGCAGTTCCTTCTCATGAAGCCTCTCGGAACCGGCTTCAGCATAAACGCATTTCTCTACTTGGCCTCCAAAACCAAGATACATATCCAGATTGCTTTTGTCCATTATCTTCCAGTCGCATCTGAGCGGTATGCCAAGGTAATGGACATTCTGCATATCGTTCTCGACAGAACCATCCGTATATGTCCTGGTTCTGCGCGAAGCATACATTGAATAATTCAGACCGGTACTGAGAGAAAGACGGTCAGTCAGACCGAATCGTGCAGAAACACCGAACGATACGGGCAAATAATGATGCCAGTCCGTATCCTTCAGACTTCTGCCGGCAAAAGAATGTGCCTTCGTCATCGGTTCAGGATGGATGAAAGTCTGCACCTCCGCTCCTGTAGTATCTGTCGGGTCGATCGGTTCCGGCATCGGCGACATGACCCTTGGTATCACGTTTCCGCCACCAAGACCTCCTGAAGCTGTGGTTCCCATGGATACGCGCACCTTCCGACGCGGCATATCCTCGGCAAAGACATCTTCATTCCAATAATCCTCTTCCACGGACGTACTGCTGTCAGCAATCAGCTTCTCCGGTCCCGGAGTATCAGTATCTTTCACGACATCAAATGTTTCTGCCGTGTCCGGCATATGCTGTTCATCTGAGTTTTCATGCTGCCTCCGGATTTCCGGAGATTCTGAAGCATCCGATGACTCTGATGATTCTGAAACATCGGCTGGTCGGAATGCATTCTGACCTGGATCGACAGCCTCCGCCATCATATCGCCAGTTATTTCAATCGGTTTCTCGGATATCTGGAACAATGACGAATCCGGCCGGACAGGAACATGCTCATGATTTTCCTCTGAATATTGAGGAACCTCCTCCGGCTCATTACGGAAAACCAAGAATACGATGGCCAGTACTGCGGCGACAGAAGACACAGCACCAAGCCAACGCCACACAACAGCCTTGCGGCGACGCTGCACAGCATCATATTTCGCCCTGAACATATCAAGATCGCCATCAGGAAGAGGCGCTTCAATGTCCTTCAGCTCTTCAGCAAATATGTCAGTCCACTCTTCCATCACCCGTTTTCTCTTAAATAATCCCTTACATTTCTTGAAAGCTGCTCCCTGGCCTTGAAAAGGAGTGACGAAGATGTCTTCTCCTTAATTCCGAGCATCACCGATATGTCCTTATGAGAATAGCCTTCCACACAGAACAGATTGAATATCATCCTCTTGGCCTCTGGAAGTTCACTGACCATCCTCATGATCTGATCCTTAGGCACTGTCCTCATTTCCTCGACGGACGGCTCAGGTATCTTCTCATATTCCCCTTCCATAGACACAAATTGATATCTCCTTTCCCTGCGGATATGATCTATCAGAAGATTGACCGTCACCTTCGACATCCATGATTTCAATGTTCCTGTCGGGCGATACTTCCCTATCGTGTCATATATCCTTATCATGCTGTCGTGCATGAGATCACGCGCCAGTTCCCTGTCTCCGACATACCGTATGCATATGGCATAGAGGGAACCCGCATACCTTGTATACAGTTCCTTTCTGGCTCTTTCATCTCCGTCTGCGCAAAGCGCGGCCAGTTCCATATCCTCTATGTCAACTAAGTTTTTCAAATTCCTATCATATAACGCAGGATCCGCAGAAATACTTCCGCAAAATTATCAATATTTTTTCCTGTTTCATCGGAAGTATTTTGAAGTATTCCTCGTTATATCAGCAAAACATGACAAAACAACGAACGACATGAAAAGAATTTTCAAAATGATCACAGTATCCCTCCTCATCCTCACAGGAGCGGAAAGCTTACATGCTCAGGAATCCAGATTCCACCTCAGAGGCTACAGCGGCAATGCAGAACTAGGCATAATCGCAAAGGAATATCCATATGGAAGCATATCCACAACACATGGATTCAACTTCGGAAACGGATGGTTCATAGGAGGAGGTGCGGCCTTTCAGTCCGGACTCTATCCTCGAATATACAGCTATCCAGTGCCTGCAGAGCCGGCTGAAGGATATGCAATCGTGTCAGGCAGACCGGACAAGGAACAGTTTGAAGGTGGATTTCTTTTAAGGGGGTATTTCGACGCAAGATATGCATTCAGAAATTCCAGATTCACTCCTTTCGCAGACCTGAAGGCAGGAGTCACATATGACCTCGCGCTGGAAGCCCCCGGGGGATTCATTCTCCCGTCTGTCGGTGTGGCCTACGGCAGATTCTCATTGAGTGCAGGCCTGGACATGCATCTTGGTCAGACACAAGGAGGATGCATCATCAGGCCTGACATGAAGTTCATGCCGTACTTCGGTCTGGCCGTGCATTTCTGATCACCGGTCAGAAGCAGAAGCCGATGCCGCAAGTAAGGGAACATGTGCGGAAGGAAATGGAAGATGCTCCAAGGGAAAAGGCCAGACGATTCACACTGAATATGCATCCAAGTTCTGCAGCCAGTCCCTTCTGGGACCAATCCGCCACCTCCGCCCATTTCCCGTCTATATCCTGCCAGAAGAGGCTTCTATATCCATATCCGGCTCCTGCATATATATTCATCCAATCTGCCGCCTTGACAAGAAGGCCTGCTGAAGCAAACATATAAGATCTGGTTTCCGTTCCTCCAGGCCAGAACATTCCGCCGCTCTGAAGCTTTCCATCCGACGTGCATTCATAGTAGGAAGAACCATTTATAAAATTGCTTCTGAAAGAGACATAAGCGCCGAAAACCTTTCCTGTCATGCCGGCTCTGATGCCATAGGAAATATCCGGAGCAGCGATTTCTGCAAGAACAACAAAATCTTTCCCTGAGGCAGTCTTATTCACAACACACTCATATTCAATACGTTGTGAATACCCAAGGTCTTTTCTTTCATTATTTCCCTTTGCGGCCGATACAGGTAGTGACAAGGATAACACCGGCAGATTTTCCTGTCTGACCGGTCGGACACCGGTAGCAAACCAGTCGCTTATATCCTTGAAGCGCTGACGCTGAAGGAAGGTCATCTCGGACTCTCTGGCCTTGAGCCTTTTATTTGACGCCACAAAAATATCGAGAGTAGCCTTCGCCTCATCTCTGGAAATCGCCTCACCGCCTTCCACTCTGGTCCTGAGTTCCAGGCACATGGAGCATAACCTCTCATAGCGTTCCAGCTCGGAATCCAAAGATTCCTGAGCCCATGCCTGATGGATGGTCAGGAAGCAGAAGAATAGTGTTACGATATATTTGAAAGCCCTTTTCACAATATGCAAATTTAGCAAAAAAGCAGTATCTTTGAATGTTTTATGCGCATAATATGATAGGGCCTTCCGGTTTCTTTCTGCCAGACATAGACGGCAGCACACTGACATACTCAAACCGACTTGAACTCATCCACAGCTCAGAGGAGGGGTTCAACGAACTGTACCGTGGCAGCAAGAACGGAAGATTCTTCGTATACAAGGCATTGAAAAAGCAGTACAGGGGCAATCCTCTCTACGAAGAGCTGCTGAAAAAGGATTTCAACATAGGATTCTCCCTCAGCCATACAGGCATCTGCCAGTATTACGGAATGATAGACTACCCGTCACTCGGCAACTGCATCGTGATGGAATGGATTGACGGCCGGACTCTTGAAAATCTCATCAATGACGGCCATGCGGACAGCAGGCTGGTCAGAAAAATCATATGCGAGCTCTGTGATGCTCTGGACTATATCCATAAGAAACAGATAATCCACAGGGATCTGAAGCCAGAGAACATAATGATAACCGCTAACGGCAACAATGTAAAGATCATTGATTTCGGTTTTTCTGATGCAGACTCCTACTGTTCGTTCAAGGCGCCTGCCGGAACAAAGGCTTATGCCTCGCCGGAGCTTCTCGCAGGAGAGAACATTGACGCACGCAGCGACATATGGTCACTTGGGGTGATAATCAATGAGCTATCCGGCAGATACCGACATGTATCATCACGTTGCCTCCGCCGTGACAAGGAAAAACGATATGCCTCAACTGCAGATGTCAAAAAAGCGGTCCTCCATGAATCCGCAAGAAAAATAAGAAATCTGACGACGATTGCAGCGGTACTCATAACGGCTGCAGCAGTATTGTATACTCTATACATCAACAAGGAACCGGCCATTCCTGAAACAACGCCTGCAGAGACGGAGACAGCAACGACAATCAAGGATACCGTGGAAACGGCTCCTGCCCCGACTCCTGCCGAAGTTCCGGATGAAGCATCAAAAAGAAAGACACCGACGTCAGAGGTTCCACAACACAATTCAAGTGAAAGCCTTGACGCCGATGCCCTAGAGGATCTTTTCAAGGATGCAGCCGAGCTGATCCTTTGATCTTATTCCGTTTCCACCTTCAGTAAATTGATGACGTCTATCTGACCGGCAACATATGAAGGCGTATATGCTCCATTACGCAGTATCCTGGAAATGAACAGAGGATATCCCACGATGATTTCGGACAGTTCGAAAAGATCGCCTGGCCTAAGCTGCGAATTTTCAGACGAAATCACTTCAAACTGATGGTTTCCGATATACTTCATCTTCACAAGCCTGTTCGGAGCCCAGCCGATATGAACGACCGTATCCGGCTTCAGTTCAGCCACAGTCTGGCATTTTGATGTGAAGAAATTCGAGGCATATATCTGTGCATCCTTCAGATATTTGCAGAAAGCTCTGAAATCCCTGTGTCCGATGAATCTGGAAAGAACATCCAGAGTTGCGACGCGAGGTGTCGGGTTCAGGCTCACATATCCCCAAAGCCTCTTCAGAGTGGAAGATGATATATGTTCCCCGATATGATGTTCGATAACGACAGAAAGCGACTCAAAATCCGTAGTAGTCGCTATCCTTCGTCCATATTTCCTCTCGACTTCCGTCAGGAGGTATGCTAGTTCCGGCATGTTTCTATCGATATGTCCCACAAATGTATAAATTATATTCCAAGAATCAATCAATTTATACAAAGGTACAAACCATCGCACATGCCAGTCAAGTTCACAATGGTTCATTTGAATGATAAGACATGAAATTATCAGCGTACGCAGATACGGTCGGCCATAGACGGCCATGATTCCTTATACAGACCGACAGACTCCGAAGGTACAAATATCTTCAGTTCGGAGCTGGTTCCGGCAAAGACATCCTCGCCCAAAGTCGGAGGGACAAGAGGATCCATATAGACTGCGGACAGGGACGAGCAGCCGTAGAAGGCCCTGTCATGAATTTCAGTGGTCAGGTACGGGATAGTGATTTCCGGAAGGCTTGTACAGCTTCGGAAGGCCTCTTCACCTATAATATGAACGGATGTCCCACCTGCAACATTTATGATTTCAAATTCAAAGGAGTGCAATGAAGTACATTGTCTGAATGCAAAAGGAGGCACATCGGAGAAAAGCTGCACGACAGTCTCAAGACCTGTACATCCCTCAAAAGCACTCTTACCGATAATTACAGCCCGCACATCCTTCAGACCTGTGCATCCCATGAAGGCTTCGTCGGACACAGTCACGGATGTCAGATCGACATCCTTAAGCTCAGTACAGTTCTTGAACACACCGTTCTGAAGAATAAAAACCTTTCGAGGGAAACTTATGCTTTCAAGACCGGTTCCGGCAAAAACAGGCTGATTGATCAGACTGACACTGGTAAACCATCTGAACTCATCAAACGACTTTATCCTCACTTTGGAAAAGTCCAGATAATCCATACCATCGTATGGAACAGCATGAATCTCATAACAAGTCAGGTTGCCATCGCCGTCCAGGTCAAATGCATCTACACATACTTTCCTGACCCCGGGATCTTCAAACTCTACAACAGAGTTCCATTTTTTCTGGGTAATGACAAGCAGACTCTCACGACCGTCGTATGTGACTATAACTCGGCATGATCTTTCCTGGTCCGTCGTATTTTCTGCCACACGAAAGAATACATTAATCATAGATTGATCATCCGAATAGTTATAAGACCATCTCAACCATTCTTTTGCAGATTCTTCACCCTGCATATAATTAAAGGTCCACACAGAATGTTTATTTGGCAAATGCATCGAAAAGGTCGTGCTACCCGTGAGAAGTTCAACCTCATTGAAAGGCAGGTGTCCTTCATCTGAAGAAATTGCACTCTGGCATACAGTCAAGGTATCAGTCTGATCAGTTCTAAGGTTACGGAATACAACCTTGCAGCTGCGGTCTGCCAGGACCTTGTTTGGCTGAAGCTGAAAGACACATGCACGACCCGAACGGCGGCATTTCAGCCATACAGCCTCCTGAGGGATATTCACGACAAACTCAGCATCACCGCCTATCTCCATCATGAACTCCTTTTCCCATGACTTTACGGTAATATCATGAAACGGCAGAATGATGGCCCTTTCCTCTTCCGACCCTCTGTCAATCATCGGGCCTGTCCGGAAAGATCCGATATCGGAGAATATCTCATTACGTCCATTGCTGACATATGCCTTATAAAAATAATCCGTGCCATATTCCAAGGATGTAAGAGAAGTCATGAAGGTCTTGTCTTCAAGCCTGGCAGGAATTCTTTGCATGCTTTCCTCATCCTCGCCATACATAAATCCGAATTCATGATCCTCCGACAATGCTTCGGACATTATGGCTGTAAGTTCACAGGTATTTTCATCCACCTTGGCAGAGACCGACATTATCTCCGGTACCCAGTCAAGCTCCGGCTGCGGCGCACATGAAAGCATCCACAGGGATACTATCCCCATGAAAACCATTCTGAATATGAAACTGATCCGTGCCGTCATAACATCTACAAAATTACAAAATTTTAATATATACACGATATTTCCATTGGATTCACTACCTTTGAAATGGCAAAGACCAATAATCAGAAAGGATCATGGCAATAATCAAGGAACTGAAGGGCGACATGCCCATTATCGGCGAAAGAGCGTTTCTGGCGGAGACAGCCACTATAATCGGAACAGTGGAGATCGGTGACGACTGCAGCATATGGTATGGAGCGGTCCTGCGTGGAGATGTAGGAGCCATCCATATAGGTGACAGGGTGAACATCCAGGACAATGCGGTCCTGCATGCCACATATCAGAAGTCAGAGTGCATAATCGGTGATGATGTCTCCATCGGACACGGAGCCAATGTACACGGATGCATCATCGGAAATGACGTGATCATCGGCATGGGAGCTATCGTTATGGACAATACGATAGTTCCGGACGGAACCATCATAGCGGCAGGAGCCGTAGTACCGGCAAACCAGACCCTCGAACCGGGAATATGGGCGGGCATCCCCGCAAAGAAGATCAAGGACGGATCTGAAGCCATACGAGAAAAGGCTCATGCCAATGCCGAGCACTATCTGATGTATAAGAAATGGTATGAATAAATTGCTATCTTTGCAGATATGAGAACAGAAAGCATCACATCGGCGCAGAATCCGAAGATCAAGGATCTGCTGGCACTTCAGGAGAAGTCGAAGGAGAGAAGGAAGAAAGGGCTGTTCGTGGTCGAGGGACGGCGCGAACTGCTTCATTGCATCGAAGCAGGATATGAGCCTTATACTGTGTTTGTATGCCCTGAGATATTGTCGGAGGCCGATTTTGAAGAGATCGCATCAAGATGCAGATGTCCGTTCATAGAGATTCCGCAACATCTTTACGACAAGGTAGCATACCGCGGCGGTACAGAAGGAGTCATAGCCGAGCTGCATTGCAAGGAGATGAGCCTTGAGGCACTGAAACTGAAGGAGAATCCGCTGGTGGTAGTGCTGGAGGCTGTAGAGAAGCCGGGAAACCTTGGTGCTGTACTTCGCAGTGCCGATGCATCAGGAGTCGATGCGGTGATAGTATGCGACCCGCTGACAGATATGTACAATCCTAATCTGATCCGTTCGAGCATAGGTGCGATTTTCACGGTACCGGTTGCTGTCGCATCATCCGAAGAGACAATCAAATGGCTGAAATCCAACGACATAAAGATTTACACCGCTCAGTTGCAGGACTCCGAATGGTACTACGATACAGACATGAGGGAAGGAACTGCCATCGTCATGGGAACCGAGGCTACAGGCCTTACTGACGAATGGAGAAAGGCGGCCGACGCTCATATCAAGATTCCGATGTTGGGTAAGCTCGATTCGCTGAACGTCTCTGTTTCTGCGGCAATCCTTATGTTCGAAGCTGTACGCCAGCGCAATGCATAACAGTCAGAAAACCAGCAACTTCCACTGAATCGCCTGTGGCATCTGGAGCAGGCGATTCAAGATAAAACCTTATCGGTCAAACGTTTATGAAACACGGTAGATTCGGTCTCATAGGTCATCCTATCGCACATTCGCTCTCCCCTGCCCTTTTCAAGGCGGGGTATGATGGAAGGTATCCGTATGAACTGATCGAGACTGCGGATTTCGAGGAAGCATACGAACGCTTTCTGGAGGAATATGACGGAATCAATGTGACGGCTCCGTTCAAGGAACTGGCTTTCGCGAAAGCTGACATATTATCCCCGGAGTGCGAGACCATAGGAGCGACGAATCTGCTTGTAAAGACTCCTGAGGGCGTAAAGGCTTATAATTCAGATTATCTTGGAGTCCGCATGTGGCTTTCAGATGTGGCAGTGGGTTTGAAAAGCGTGCTACCCCCCTGGCCGCAGGGGGAGGGACCCACGACGAAGGAGTGGGAGGGGTTCTTTTCAAACCCACTGTCACATCTGAAAGCGTGCAAGGCACTGATTGTCGGACTTGGCGGTGCAGGAAAGGCGGCGGCAGCAGCGGCGGAATCACTCGGGATGGAAGTCATACGGATGAACAGGACGATCAAAGATGACATGACTCGTCCGCTGGATGACTTCAGGGAGTGTTTCAGAGAGGCCGACATCATCATATACAACATCCCGTCAGCCATTCCTCAGCTGGCAGAACTGACAGAGGAAGACTTCAGAGGAGGGAGATCCTCAGTCCGTCCGAAATTCATCCTGGAAGCCAATTACAAAGATCCATCATTCCACAAGGAACTGATAATTAAGATGAAAGAAGCCAACCCCCTTTCTGCGTACACAAGCGGCAGGACATGGCTTCTGAATCAGGCTCTGACCGGATATGAAATTTTTACAGGTGAAAAGCCCGATTTGGACAGGATGTCTGATGTTTTATAAGAAAATATCACTATCTTGCAAAGTTTTTGGGCGCGCCCTGAATAAGACACATTTTAATACAATATATTATGTCATTGAATAAAGCTATGCTGATCGGTAACGTTGGTCGAGACCCTGAAGTACGTTACCTTGATGGACAATCCGGAAATGCAAAAGTGGCGACATTCACGCTGGCCACAACCGAGAGGTACAGGGATCGTAACGGTGAAACACGTGAAAACACAGAATGGCACAACATCGTGGCATGGAGAAATACGGCAGATGTTGTGGAAAGATTTGTAAGGAAGGGTACTCAGGTCTATATCGAAGGACGCATCCGTACAAGATCATGGGACGATCAGAACGGAAACAAGAGGTACACCACCGAGATCATGGCGGACACCCTCCAGCTCCTTGGAAAGAAATCAGACAATCCTGGCCAGCAGGGAGGTTATCAGGCTCAGAGCCAGACTTATCAGCAGCCCGGATATGCAGCACCGGCACAGCAGCCAGCTCCGGCATACAGCCAGCCTCCTCAGCCTGCATACACACAGCCTGCCCAGCCACAGAACATCATAAATGATGGCCCGGAAGATGACCTTCCATTCTAAAATACTGACAATTAACAGAATAACAATATAACGATAATGAAACTTGATGTTGTACTCGGCCTCCAGTGGGGCGACGAAGGTAAAGGTAAAATCGTTGATGTGCTTGCAGGCAGATATCCTGTAGTGGCACGCTTCCAGGGTGGTCCTAATGCAGGACACTCACTCCATTTCGATGGAAAGAGCTTCGTTCTCAGGTCTGTTCCTTCAGGAATCTTCAGAGAAGATGCTAAGAACATCGTAGGAAACGGTGTGGTTCTCGATCCTATCACATTCAAGGGAGAATGCGACAATATCGCTGAGAAGACAGGAATTCCTGTTACAGAGCGTATCGTGATCGCAAAGAAGGCACATCTCATCCTTCCGACACACAGACTTCTTGATGCAGCCAATGAAGCTGCAATGGGCAAGGGAAAGATCGGATCTACCCTCAAGGGAATCGGTCCGACTTATACCGACAAGATCAGCCGTCATGGTCTCCGCGTCGGTGACATCCTGGCTCCGGATTTTGCTGACAGATATGCAAAACTCCAGAACCGCCACATCACCCTGCTCAACCAGATGGGCTTTGAATGCGATCCTCATGCGGAGGATGCTGCCTTCATGGAAGCTGTCGAGTTCCTCAAGAAGTTCGAGCTTGTAGACTGCGAGTATTACATCAACAACCTCCTCAAGGAGAACGAGATTCTTGCAGAAGGTGCTCAGGGATCGATGCTCGACATCGACTACGGCTCATATCCTTTCGTGACATCATCAACAACTTCATGCTCAGGAGCATGCGTCGGACTCGGAGTAAGCCCTCAGAAGATCGGACATGTATATGGTATTTTCAAGGCATACTGCACACGCGTAGGAAGCGGTCCTTTCCCTACAGAGCTCTTCGACGAGACCGGTGAGAAGATCCGCGCCATCGGACATGAGTTCGGAGCAGTTACAGGACGTCCGCGCCGTTGCGGATGGCTCGACCTCGTAGCCCTCAAGTATGCAGTCATGATCAGCGGCGTCACCGATCTCATCATGATGAAGTCTGACTGCCTTGACACATTCGAGACCATCAAGGTATGTACATCATACATGGTTGACGGCAAGCCTTCAGACCAGTGGCCTTTCGATACATATGCTGACATCCAGCCTGTATACACTGAGTTCAAGGGATGGAACACAGACCTCACTCACTGCCGTGCCGAGGAGGATCTTCCGAAGGAATTCCGCGAATACATCGCTTTCATGGAAAACTTCCTCGAGGTTCCGATCAAGATCATCTCTGTAGGTCCTGACCGCGAAGCAACAATCATGAGATAGGGATACCTGATAAAACAATAAAACCGACCGATATTCCGGTGACCCCCGCCTCCTTTCAGGAAGCACCCCCTAGCCGGGGGTGGCATGTCACCTATATATCGGTCGGTTTTATTGTTATTATCTAGTATAGTTAACGCAGCTACTTATTGAAAAGAAGCTGAGCGAACTGGTAGAGGCTGCGACGCCATGTCTGCCACTCGTGAGCCGTCTCCGGAGAAACGTAGTAGTGAGCGTTCATGCCTGAAGCCTTGAGTTCCTCAGTAACGACCTTAGGATCGTGACCATATCGAGGAGTCTCGACCTCACGGCTGCCGAAGCTGATGAAAACAAGCTTGTACGCATCCCTGAAGCCCTTGGCCTGATCTGCCTCTTCAGCTGAGATCACACCACCGCTGAAGATTCCGAGAGCAGAGAACACATCTGGATTAGCCATTGTGATTGACTTTGTCTGCATGCCTCCCATAGAAAGACCGGCCATAGCCCTGTGCTTGTTATCGGCGATTGTACGATATCTTGAATCCACCATAGGAATGATGTCATTGATTAGTGTGTTCATGAAACCGTCAGCCCAGTTCGATGGAAGACCCATGCCGGGAGCCTGCTGAGCTCCTTTCTGTCCTTCCGGACGCTGTGCCGGTGCTGGAGCAGGCTGAGCAGGACGAGGCATTGTCCACGTACCATTGTCCATGACGATGATGAATTCCTCTGCCTTTCCTTCTGCGATAAGATTATCCATGATATAGCCTGTCTTACCCTGAACAGCCCATCCGTACTCGTTCTCGCCACCTCCATGCTGAAGATAAAGGACAGGATATCTCTTCTTCTTGTTCTTATCATATCCAGGAGGAGTATAGATGAAGCAATGACGCATAGCCTTATTGGTCTCCGACCAGTATGTCACTTCACGTACATCACCATGAGGTACATTCTTTACCGCATAGAAATCCTGATCGTGTGCAGGAATCTCGATTCCGCTGCCCCAACGGCTTGCTCCATAATAATAAAGGCTGTTAGGATCTGGAACCGACGCTCCGTCAACTTCGAACTGATAATAATGGAAGCCTTCATCCTGTGGAGCCGAATCACCTGTCCACACGCCGTTCGCATCTCTCTTGAGAGGATACTTCACGCCGCCGAGATCAAGCTTTACAGTCTTTGCATCCGGAGCTACAAGCTGAGCTCTGACGATACGCTCCGAGTTTACCATCGGATACTGCTTTCCAGGCTGATTTGATGCGCATGGCACGAAATCCTCCTTAACGGCCTTTGAAATACGCGCACGCTCGAGAAATGAAACCATTGCCTCAAGATTCTCAGGTGCGTACATGCCCATTCCGTGTCCGCCACCATCCACACTATGGAACTCAGTCATCACACCGGCCTTGCTGAGAAGGTCATGGAAATGCTCGCCCTGGCAATGAGGTACAACATTGTCAGCCGTACCATGGAAGACAACAACAGGTGGATCGGACGGATCGATGTAGGTTGTAGCATTGAGAGCCTTGAAAGCCTCCTCATTTCCCTTGAAAGAGAAACCCATCACAGCTTCTTCCGGACCATGATTCCAATCATCCACTTCGCGGCCGCAGCTCATATAATTGAGGTCTGTAGGGCCTGACCAGCAACATGCAGCATCAACGAGGCTGCTGTAGCCGGTATATGCGCCAAGCGATCCCTCAAGTTCTGCAACACCATTGCTTGTGGCAGCAAGTGAAGCAAGATGGGCACCTGACGAGAAACCTGAAGTGACGATATAATCTGTATCGAACTTATACTTGTCGGCATTTCCGCGAACATAGCGCACAACAGCCTTGATGTCATGGATCTGCGCAGGGAACTTCGCGTCCATAGAGGAACGGTGATTTGGTGTCACCACCGCGTAACCGGCATCAAGAAGGGCGTTCACGATCGTTCCCAGATCGGCCATTCCCTTTGAATTATTTGAGAACCAGGCACTTCCATAAATATGAATAGCAACAGGATAAGATGCCTTCTCCACCTTAGGAAGATAAATGTCAAGCTTATGATATACCTGATCATCGCCTACATAGTCAAGGTCTGCGAACTTTTCAGAACAATGAACATCAATCTGTGGCATCTGCCAGCCACCGAAACCTCCGGCAGGCTGAGCCTGAAGTGCAAACGCACACATCAGAAATGCAAATATTGAAAATAACTTCTTCATAACTATCTCGGTATAATGTTATTATTACTTGAAGAGCATCTGCACCATCTCATGAAGCGACTTTCTCCATGGCTGCCACTCATGTCCTCCAGGGAAGGCTGAGAAATGGATGTCAGCACCCTTCTCTCTCATTGCCTCGACAGCAGTTCTGGTATGTGTGATACGAGGATCTGTCTCGCCACATGAGATATAGAACACATCGAGGTTATCATTGAATGCCTGCGGATCTGCAAGAAGTTCAGGAAGCTCCGACTGAAGATCGAAAGGCTTGTATGTAACGCCTCCGAACATACCTGATGAGAAGATTCCGATGTTTGCAAACACCTCAGGATGCTTGAGTCCGATTGACCAGGACTGACCGCCACCCATCGAAAGACCAGCCATCGCACGATGCTTTCTGTCAGCAATAGTCCTGTACTTTGCATCGATCATTGGAATAGTCTCTTCGATAAGGATCCTGCCGAAATCGCCACCTGACTGACCGAACTCCATCACGATAAGCATAGGCTCGGCCGCATTCGCGGCAAGAAGGTTGTCCATGATGACATCTGTCTTTCCCTGCATCACCCAGCCAGTCTCATCCTCGCCACCGCCATGCTGAAGATAAAGCACAGGGTAACGTTTGTCAGGATTAAGATTGTATTCAGCTGGAACGTATACATAGCACACACGCGAATGCTTCTCCACACCGGACCAATAACGTTCTCTGCGGACCTCACCACGTGGAACTCCTGCCTTAGGGAGATAGAAGTCACATCCTGCCTCCGGGATATCGATGGCACTTGCCATTGTGCTGCATCCATAGAAATGCTGGCTGGATGGATCTGAAATACGCTTGCCGTCAATGACGAGGAAATAATAATGGAATCCAGGCTCCTGCGGATCAACAGTTACGACCCATTCTCCATTTTCATTCTTAGCCATAGGATATACCTTGCTGCATATATCCACAGCTACTTCTTTTGCTTCCGGGGCATTGACCCTGAACTCCACGCTGAGATCCGGATTGACCTTCGGATACTCACATCCGGGAGCATTTGTAGAAGCACTTACCGATCCTGCACCCTCAGATGCAGGATTGCTGGCACAGGCCGTAATAACGGCCAGCGCCAGCAATACACTGAATATTCTGTTCATTTTACTTCTTGATGAAGTTCCACTTGCAGTTGTCGCTGTTGAAATCCCACTTAGAGAGTGAAGGAGTACTGTCAGCTGGTGATGAAAGAACATAACCAGGGTTTGACTTAGGCATGATACGGTATGTACCGTCAACGCACTGCTCGATTCTCCAAAGCTGTGAATCAGCACCTGTATACTCAGGAGCAACCTTTACGTCGATATCCTCAGTTGCAGTAAGAGTCTTCTCTGTACCCTCGATCTGGATCTTGTAGTACTGACCACCAACGTATCCGCCAGCCTCAGGAACTACTGTGAGAGTCCATCTCTGGTGAGGACGGTTCATCCAGTCACCGATACGAGCTGGGATGTCACCTGCTGGCCAACCAGCTGCAACCTCCTCAAGAGTCTGGTTAGGATGAACTACGTTTGGCTGATCGTCGTTACCTCTGCCCCAGCCACCGGCTCTTGCGATGTTCTGTCTTACGAAGTCAACTGCGAGCTCGAGAGCATAACCTCTACGAACTGATGAGATCTCATAAGTACCAGCCTGGAAAGCAGGACCTGCAACTGGCCAATCGTTAACCCATACGATAGGACGGATAGCGAGAACGCTGCGACCGCTGCGGTCGAGGTCAGCCTCCCAGTGGAAAGACATCTTCTCAACGCCCTCATCCTCGATGTAACGTCCGAAGTGACCTGCACCGAACTGACGATCCTCACCGTCAATTACCATCTTACCACCACCAGCAACCATGTCACGACCCATGTTGTCAAGGAAAGGACCAGTTACGTTGCGTGAACGACCTACTACGATGTTGTATGTAGAGTTGACACCGTCGCAGCATGTTCCGTGTGTTCCGAGGAGATAGTACCATCCGTTGCGATAGATCATTGTAGTAGCCTCGCAGTCGATAGCGATGTTAGGATCTACAGTACCCTCTACCTTAGCACCAGTCTTAGGATCGAGCTCTACCATGCGGATGAAGCCGAAGTAAGTACCATATGTGCAATAGAGACGACCTGTTGTAGGGTCAAGGAAGAGACCGGCGTCGATAGCGTCGCAGTCCTCATCATTGAGGGAAGCAGCTACCTCGATTGCCTCTGTGTATGCGAAATCAGGTGAGTTTGGATCAAGAGTCTTGTTCCACATTGTGAGCACGCGGCCTGCGTGTCCGCCACCGAGTCCACCACCTGTTGCACTATAGGCGATGAGATAACGGTCACCGATCTTGAGAGCATCCGGAGCAGCTCCGCCGCCTGGGCGTACAGCACCGCTGTACCAGTTCCAACCGTCCTCAGAGATGAGTCCGCCACCACCGGTTCCGAATGTATAATACTTGCCGTCACACTCCATGATGTTTGAAGGGTCATGAATCCATGGCTTACCTTCCTGTGCGAGAGCCGATACAGAAATAAGGGCAGAAGCTGCCAGAGTAAAAAGTTTCATTGATGTCTTCATGGCCTCAATTATTTATTAAGAATGTTATAGTTCATTACTGGATTTCCCTGCTCGTCAACGAAACGTACGCAGAAATCACTCATACCAGGACCGTTGATAACGGCACCTGTAAGGATGTGGCGACCCTTCTTGAGAGTCATTCTCTTTGAAACGCCGTCATCCATTACCATACGACGGTCACCTGAAAGGATGAGAGCCTCCTCACCGTCAATCCACCACATTGATGCAGAGTTAGAACCTACAGCAAGGCGTACGTTCTCGAGATCCTCCGGAACATCAATTACAGTGACTGCACGGCAGATCATACCGTAACGGCCAGTCTCAGTACCTACAGCATAACGATAAAGCTTTACATTGAAGAGCTTGCTGTCGAGGGCATGCCATGCGAGCTTTACCTTCTTCATCTCAGTCTCAGGAGCTGCACCCCAAGCAGGACGACCTGCTGACATGTCTACAGGCTTCTGGAACTCTACAGTCATTGTCTCTTTGTCACCTTCCTTTGGAAGTACGAACTCGCCCTTGTTCCAGCCAGTATCAAGATTAGTTCTTACATAGCTGTCTACAAACACAGTGTTGCCACGGTTTGGCTTGCTGATAGGCTCGAGGAGCAACCAACGACGGATGAATCCGCGATCGTCAGGCTGGATAGCCTCTTCTGTAGGAGTGCTGAAATAAGGAGCAAGAGCAGGATACTTCTCAACGAGATCCGTCTTCTTCTTTGCATCAGCTGAGAACGATGCAGCAACTGCGAGAGTCGCTACAAGAATCAGTGTACGAAATAAATGTTTCATGTGTAAATTGATTTTTATGTGGTTTATGATTTATTCTTCAGGGAAGATGATGCGGTAATTTCCGCTGAGGTGCATGAATGCGAAGAGGCGGAGAAGACCATCATAATAAGCGTCAAAGTATCCGTCCTCATAAGGCTCGTTCTTCGAATTCCAGAGACGGTCGATGAACTCATGGCTGATCTCATGGTCACAAAGAAGTGAAGCCGCTGCAACTGTAGATACAAGACCTACAGAATGACGGAGAACCTTACCCCATGTACCTGCTGCAAGAATATCGCTTTCCTCAGGAAGAGTTCCGTCTACACAATACTGGTCTACGAAAGTATCGATACCCTGGTTGTAGAAGAAGTTCTGGATCTTCTCGCCATACTCTCTCTGCCACTCCTTGTCAGCGCAAGACCATGAATAGTCCATTGCAATATTCATAGGAACGCGCCATGAGTCGTAACGGAAGTTACCGGAACCGAAATGACGTCCGCCGAACATTGTTCTGATGGTTCCGTCATAGTTGCTCTGGTCAGGATTAAGTCCTGTCTCAGGGTGGATAGCCTTGTGGAGATACTCACGTGAAGCGGCTGCACACTCATTCCAGAAGTCAGCACGGCCGTCGTCAGCCCATCTAGCCCACACCTCATAGAATGCAGGAATATGGTATGAAGGGTCTGTATAAGTATAGCCCCAGTTGTCTGGAGTGAAAGTGATGAGCTTATGCTCTGTGTTGATGAAATTCTTCACACGCTGGGAACCATCCTTTTCAAAAGCGCAGTCAAGGATATGCTGTGCCTCAGCCTTGTAGTTGAATGCACCGTCATTACCCCAACGATTGGAAGCGAAGAGAAGTGCAGTCACATAATAAAGCTCACCGTCAGAAGCCGGACCCTGTGCATTACGAGTACCGTCGATCTTGCAGCTCCATGCGAAATAACCTTCCATCGGACCATCCTGATGCTGCATATATTTCTTGCACCAGCGGAACATCTTGTCAAACATATCCTGACGATCCATCTGGACAGCGATCATCATACCATATGACATACCCTCGGTACGGACATCGCTGTTCTTGATATCAGAAACATATGCAAGGCTGTCCTCTACCTCGAAATAAACCTTGTTAGGTCCGAAGAAAACTTCTTCGAAAACTTCATTGAGCTTAGCTTCGACAGCCTTTGGAGAATAGCCGGCCTCGACGAATACATTTCTGTATTCCCTTGTCTCGAATGCTCCCTTTTCAGCAGGGACTAGAGGCTTCGGGCCACATGAAGAGAAAAATGCAACTACTGCAAGAGCAGCGTAGATAAATCTGTTTTTCATTAATCGGTTAAAAATTTAGTTTCAATAATTAGTTATTGTAAAAGTAGCGGTTATTATCTAAAAAGGCATTAAAATGTATGTCAAAAAGGACAATATATAATTCAGTATCATGATTTAGACACAAAATGGTATCAAAAGTTAAAAGAAGGGGTTACAAAATATAAAAAAGAGCATCAAGGCAAATGCCTTGATGCTCGGAATATATTAAGCTAAGTTAATCTGAATATTACTCAGCAGCAGCGCCGCCCCACTTACCATAGCTTACAAGATGAGAGTTCATCTTAGTTACATCGTAAGGGAATGGGAAGTACTCGTGACGACCCTTCTCGAAATCGTTGCTGATAATTGCCTCAGCACCAGCAGCTGGCTTAGTATAAAGTCTGTGCTCAGCCTCACCGTGAGTGAAGAATGCATCGTATACGATTGGAACATCCTTATGAATACCAGACTTGTTGAAGATCTGATCAAGATCAACATAACCCTTCTGTGACCAACGAACTACATCATGGAAACGGCAGCCCTCGAACCAAAGCTCATACTGCTTCTCCTCGATAAGGTTCTGGATAGTAAGGTCAGTAATCTTACCTGAACCTGAACGCTCCTGGATTGCATGGAAATACTTCTCACCTTCAGCCTTATCGCCAGTCTCAAGACATGCCTCAGCATAGAGGAGGTAAGCCTCAGCAAGACGAGCTACACCATAGTTAGTCTGGTTAGATGTAGGACCTGTGTTAGGAAGGTTATCAGCTGGATAAGTCTTGCCACCAGTAAGGATTGCAGGTGGGTTGATGAATGTCATGTGCTTCCACTCGAAGTATGGACCGTGGCTGTAAACACCGTTTGCAGATGAGATACCACGCTTAGGATCCTTCTTCTTGTCAGCAAGAGACATGTTCACGTTCTGACCAGTTCCAGGGTCGATATCTGATGCCCAATCCATCTCATAAAGCCACTCATCAGCTGTGAGGAAAGAAGCAAGACGACGTGGAGACCTACCATCGTGCTCAAGGAATCTCTTAGCGAAATCCTGCTGGATTGCACCACCGTTCCAACCCATGTTACCTACGTGTACCTGTGGTGAAGAAGCAAGAGCGTCAGTTCTCCAGCAGAATACGTTAGCAACCATCCAACGGCCGATCATCATAGCACCCCAACCTGAAGTAAATGCAGGGTCATCGATGAGGTTAGGCTCGAAGAGAGTCTCAGAGTTACCGTCACCGGCAATGTGGAAGAGTGTCCAGAAATCCTCTGATGGAACAAGAGCGTAAGCTGAAGACTCAACGAGAGGCTTGAGGAACTTCTTAGCAGTTGCATAGTCACCGTTGAACACAGCAGCCTTACCTGCTACGAAACGAGCGAAGCCTTCATTCATTCTTGCAGTATTGTCCTTGTCATCCTTGCTTGCACGCTTAGGAAGCTTGCCTGAGTTGATAGCCTTCTCACACTCTGCAACAATCCACTCGAGTACCTTTGCCTGGCTCTCTGAAGAAGCGATAACTTCATCTGGATCGTATACACGGTCAAGGATTGGAGGTACATTCCATGAAAGTGCCATCATGAGGTGGAGGTAAGCGCGCATTACGCGTGCCTCAGCAACACACTGCTCTGTATATGCACTAGTCCACTTCGGCTCAGTACCGTTTCTGTTCTCATTTGTGAAGTTAGAGATCACGAGGTTGGCGTGGTAGATAGAGTAGCAATATCTCTGGTATACCTGCTTCAGTGTTGCATTCGCGTTATCATAACGGAACTCACAGAAGTAGCGGAAAGGTGCGTGGTCTTCAGCGTATCCACCTGCTGCAAGAATATCGTCAGCAGAATAGTTGAGCATTACCTGCTCAGGTACGTCGATACCCTCAGTAGCAGCAACGTTGTTGATGTACTGCTTGTACATGTTTACGAGGGCAGCTTTTGCATCGGCATCATTTGCATAGAAGTCTTCATAGCTGACAACTCCCTTCTGAGGGATGTCAAGCATCGACTCACATGATGCTGCACCAAGGAGGGCACATGCAAATAAAGGTAATAATATCTTTTTCATATAAATTGTCGGTTATTAGAATGTGAGGTTAACACCAAGGAGCATCTTCTTCATAGTAGGATATCCACCCCAGTCAAGACCTGCACCTGAAGATGAGTTGATAGCTGCTGTTTCAGGGTCAAGACCTGGATACTTAGTGAAGATGAAGTAGTCATCAAGTGATACGAAGAGGCGGAGGTTGCTGATAGCTGCCTTCTTTGTAAGCTTCGAAGGAAGAGTGTAACCGAGCTGAATCTGCTTGATTCTGAAGAAGTCTCCCTTGAAGATGTTTGCACTTGAAGAGTAGAAGTTGAAGTTACCCTGAGTTGTTGCAGGATGTGGATACTCACCCTTCTCATAAGCCTGGAGATACCACTTCAAGTTATTCTTGAAACCAGTCTGGTAAATAACCGGCATGATGTGGTTACCACCCTGACCTGCTCCGTAGAGAACGAAGTCAAAGCCCTTCCATGCCATGTTCACTGTCAAACCGTAAGTGAAGGTAGGAGTACCCTGACCGATATAGTCCATATCGTTGTTATCAAGGAGACCATCACCGTTTACGTCTGTAAGAACTGGATTTCCTTCTGCATCCATACCCTCATAGTTGAAACCGCGGATGTACCATACTGGATAACCAGGCTCGAACGCTGTAAGAACAGGCATGTTAGCTGAAGAAGCTGGCTGGTTTGTCTCACGTGGAGTGTCACCAGGGAATGTGAGAACCTCATTGTGGAGGGTCGAGAAGTTTGCGTTTACTGAGTAAGAGAAGTCACCGATCTGGTCCTTCCAACCAAGCTCGAACTCAAGACCGCTGTTGAGGATAGAACCACCGTTCACAGTTGTACGGTCAACTCCGAGTGCAGGGTCAACAGCAACGCGGAAGAGAAGGTCCTTAGTTCTCTTGTCGAAGTAGTCAACAGAGAAAGTCAAACGGTTGTTGAGGAAACGAGTGTCGAGACCAAGGTCGATCTGCTCTGAAGTCTCCCATGCGAGGTTAGGGTTAGGAATACCGTTAGGTGAAGAACCGTACTCTGATCCAGTCTGGTCAACGCCGAACTGATACCAGCCGTTACCGAGTGAGATTGTAGTTGCGTAAGGATATCCGCTGAGGACACTTACGTTACCGTTACGACCCCAAGAAGCACGAAGCTTGAGGAATGAGAGAACGTTTCTGTCAACGTTGTCCTTGATGAAGCTTTCGTTGCTGATTGTCCAACCAAGTGAGATTGAAGGGAACTTACCCCAACGGTTCTGCTTTGAAAGCTTAGATGAGTCGAATGCGTCAGCACGGAAGTTCACCTGTGCAGAATAACGGTTGTCATAAGAGTAGATCAAACGACCGAAGTATGCAAGTGATGCAGACTGGCCAGGAGCATTTCCGATTGACTTAGAAGCGTCACCCTTCACGTAGTTGATATACTGGAAGTTAGGCTCATAAGAAGTAAGGATGTCCGGACCGCTTGCACTTGCGCTCACGTTGTCAGAGTTGTTCTGGATGAACGACATACCGGCCATCGCTGTGATGGTGTGCTTTCTTGCGATTGTCACCATGTAGTTTGCGAAGTTCTCCCACTGGTAGTAGTAACCTGTGTTTGCACTTGCAGAGATAGAGTAGTTGTCCTGTGATCCACGTGGACCTACATAATAAGGAGCAGTGTAGCTGTGGCTAGTGCTCTGGTTGATACGGTAACCGAGACGTGAAGTGAATGTGAAGCCCTTGAAGAGGTTCAAGTTAGCGAAGAGGGTACCACGGATGTTGATACCGCCGCTAGTAGACTCAGAAGCATCACGCTTTGCAAGAGGTGAACCCTCAGCATCTGAATACTTAGTGTTTGCGAACCAACCGTTCTCGTCACCGAGGAAGCGATATGGACGGCCCTCACCACCTGCCTGTACTCTCTCGTACTGAGCCTTATAGTCCTGTGCGAACTCTGAAGGATCTGTCCAATATACAGGAGTAAGAGGGTCCATTACCATCATTGACTCGAATGATGAACCGTAACCACGACCAGATACGCTCTTTCTGTCCCACTTCTCGATTGACATGTTGCTACCAACTGTCATCCAGTCGAAGAGCTTGTAGTCAGCGTTGATCTGAGCTGAAAGTCTGTTGTAAACGTCCTTCTTACCAACTACAACACCATCCTGGTTTACATAGTTGAGTGATGCGAAGAAGCTACCGCGGTTGTTTCCACCAGAGAAGGTGAGAGAGTGCTGCTGGCTCCATGCTGGCTCGATATAAGCGTCGATCCAGTTCTGGTCGATAACGCCATCCTTATATAATGGGTGCTTGTAGTCGAAGTCCTTGAGCTTACCGTCTACGAAAGCGTCTCCCAACTCGAGTCTCTTATATCTAAGGAACTCCTCACGATTCATCAACGGATTTCCTGTATAAGTCTGGAGAGTTGCCTTTGCAGAATAAGTAACAGAAGCTCTACCCTTCTCAGCGCTACCCATCTTAGTTGTAATGAGAACGACACCGTTACCTGCCTGTGCACCGTAGATCGCTGCTGAAGCGGCGTCCTTGAGGACCTCCATAGATGCGATCATAGATGGGTCGAGGTACTGGATGTTGTCAACCTGAAGACCGTCAACGATGAGGAGCGGGCCGATGTTACCAGAGTTTGAAGAGTAACCACGTACACGGATCTCAGCACCTGAACCAGGTCCACCTGAGTTGATGATGTGTACACCGGATGCTCTACCCTGGAGAGCAGCAGCTGCGTCAGTTACCGACTGGTTCTTGAGTGACTCTGCTCCGACTGAAGCAACCGAACCTGTGAGGTCTGACTTGTTCTGCACACCGTAACCGATAACGACAGTCTCTTCGAGAAGCTGTGTATCTTCAGCAAGCATTACATTGTAAACAGTCTCTGAACCGATAGCAACTGTCTGAGTTGCATAACCGATACATGAAACTGCGATTGTTGAGTTTGCGGGAACAGAAAGAGAGTACTTTCCTTCCTCATCAGTCATTACGCCTGTGCTGGTATTGCCGACTACGAATACAGCTGCTCCGATTACAGGAACACCAGATGCGTCAGTTACAGTACCACTGATAGGCTTGTTCTGAGCGCTCAAGCTCAAAACAGAAATGGCAAAGATCATGAAGACAGATGCCACTTTAGCACGTAATTGATTAAACATGGTTAGTTTGGTTATTAATTAATAGTTGAGTGTGAGTTTTCGTCACTTGATGGTTTTCATCAGTACAAATTTAGCTTATATCGCGTGTAAAAGATTTCAAAAGACATTCAAATTAGAACAAGAATAGGTCAAAAGCCTTTTTAAAACACCATTTTTGATTCAAATTCACAAAAAATGACACGATTTATCAAAATTTCTGTCGTTTTTGAATCAAATCAGAAGAATCCTACTTTCCTCGCAAACCGTCGGCAAAACCGGCATAAGCATACTTGCGATTGTACGCACGATCCCATAATCCGACAGGTTCTTCTCCACGCCACGCACCGGCAGGAGAGTCGGTAGGACACCACAATGTAATGCCGTATTGCTGTGCCGGTGGAACGATTTCAAAATACTTCTTTACAATGAACCTGTAGTAGTCAGCCATTGCCCGGTGCTGGGCATCTGTCATGGCAGCAGCCTTGACATCATTGCCCGCCATATCGACATATCCCATGTCAAGTTCGGAAATCTTCACCAGCTTGCCGGTATTCGCCATAAGCTGGAGCATCTGTACATAATGGTCCTCCTTGCTTTTCTGTATGGACGGATTCTCATAGTACGAAATATGCATCTGAGTGCCGATGCCGTCGATTCGGGTGACACCGTCAGACTCCCAGATTCCTATCCAATGAATGAGACTCTTCAGCTTTCTGTTGTCATCCCAATCAGACTCGAGGTTGTAGTCATTTATGAAGAGTCTTAGCGGAGCGGTTCCTCCATATTCAGCGTAATACTTGCGCGCTTTCTCGATTACAATGCGGACATAATCTTCAGAGCCGAGATAATCCTGCCAATAGAAGTTATTTGCACTTCCCCACTCACCCGATTCCAGCTCATAAAAGCCGTCACCATTACGGTCTCTGCCGGAAATGGCTTCATTTACTGCATCCCATGCAGAAACTCTTGTTGCTGTAGCCTCCATCATACCTTTGATCCATCTGTCCATCTCCTCGATCAGAATCTCCTTCTTTTCCTCCGGCGTCAAGGGTTCATAAGAGTAGCTTACTCCTGTTTCAAGAAGTCGGAAGTCATCTATATATATATGTCCTGCAAATGAACCGAAACTGAATACGAGACGGTCAGCCCCTGTTGCATTGCATATACATTCGACCTCAACATCCTTCCATTGCGTGTCGAAGCTTATATTCGGGAACTCTCCTGCGGACTTATATCCGTCAGTTATCTGGAAACCGGCAGAAAGTTCGCCGGAAGCAGAACCCTTTATCCTGAACTTCATCTTATAGGCCCTGTCCTTGACATATCCGCCAGGCATATCGTATGCAAACTGAGCCTCCCAATTCTGAACGGCTGAAGGATTTGATATCTTGAACACGCCATTCTCAACAACCCTGCTCGAACCATTGCCCCAGCCAATGAAAGAATGAGCCCCGTCATTGAAGTCCAGATCAACCAGAACAGACTCGCCAGTCTCACCGTCAGGAAGCTCGACCATCTTGCCTTTCAGCCTGTTACGAAGATAATCATTGGAAGACTGAGCATGCCACGCGAGAGTATGGCCATATACAGTCATACCGGCCTGTTCTGCCGATTCGAGAAATCTGCGGACCTGGGAGAAATCCATGGAACCGTCCCATCTGACTACAGATGCCCATTTGAAGGCATTGTCAGCGGTCATTTCGTCAAGATTATCCACGGCCAGATCATAAATCTGCTTTCTGCTGATAAACTCTCCGGCATTTACGGCCGCACCAAGCTTGAAGTCAGGAGAAGTCTGACGGTTGACGTAATTCTTCAGAAAATCATATGCGTCAAGATTATCATATGACAACAGATCCTCGACCTCTTCCTCCTCCTCATCATCATCTTCTTCACCCGGGTCAGGATCCGTCGTCCCCTGATCCGGCTTTTCAATCACAGGAGGGATTTCCGGCCTTTCATGCTCGAAATCATCCGGAAAACAGCCTGTCCAGCATAAAGATGCCAGAATGGCAGCAAATAAAACGCTGAAATATCTTCTCATAGTTCTTAGATTTCCTTTAAAGCTATACATTCCATCTCTACAAGCCAGCCAGGACGACATACGGGAGCCCACACAAATACCTTCGGGATATCCGGGAAACGCACGTCGAATATTTCACGTACTGCAGCATGGTCCGCAATATCACGAAGATATACGATCATGCTCAGCACATCCTCATAGGAACATTCCGCCTCATTCAGAAGAACGGAAACATTCTCCAGAAGACGGCCTGTCTGCCTGCGGACATCTCCGGAAAAAAGAATCCGACCTTTATTATCTATGCTGGCGGTACCGGATATGAAGACCTGACGATATCCGTCGAAATCTACAGACGTTCCGCGTTCGAATGTCACACCGTATTCATAAGTCGGATTAAGATGCGTCGATCCGTACAGATAACGGACATGTCCCGGCTGCAGGCCGGCCACAGCATAAGCATCCATTATCACAGAAGAATCAGGATATGCATTCCTGCCTGCAATACCAGTGCTTGCTATATAATGAGTATCCTTCGTAAGTCCCACATCTTCAAAGACTTCCCTTCTTGCCTTAACAACTCCAGCATAATTAACATCGACATTCTGCACATATATCCATGTCCTGATACAATTCTCCTCCAAGCTACATCCCTCAGCCTTCAACGAAGCAATATATCTATCCAGCAATATTCGGGTCTGTGATTCGGAATCTCCTCCTCTGCAAAAGAAATTTCCCACCCATAAATGTCGGTATCCTCTATGCATGACTTCCCAAAGTCCGTCGTCCAGACGAGAGACAGCAGCTCCTTCCTGCATACAGACCCATAGCGCCACTTTGCTTCCATCCAACGGAGGCTGTTCTATCAACGACACAGCACACACTTGATTATCAGCAAGATAAGACTCTACCAATGCCATCTGATTGGCTGCATCACTTAGAAAATATCTCATAAACACAGGAGTGGATCCGGACAATTCCGTCCTTATCACCTCTGCCAATTCATCATGAAGCGAATCCAGCTGCTGCTGAAATGACATCGATGCATCCGCATGGAGCATAAGATGAGCCTGCTGGCCTATAATCTTTCTTTCTATCATAATCATTTCTTTCTGAATCCCAATTTCATACCTTCGGTATCACGGGCAAATGAAGCGATTTCGCTTCCTGTAACCTGCACCTTACCATTCACGAATTCAGGTATATTATAGGCATACATCTGGGAATCGTAGAACTCCTTAGGATTTTTCTGAGGAAGAAGGAAAGGTTTATTAGCCATTCCATTCTCATCAACATACGCTATATATGGACGGGTATAAAGTCCGTCATCCCTTCTGCTGCTTACCACAAGCCAGCGGCTGTTACCGCTCCAGCTGTGGTAACTTTCAACATCTTCACTATTGAGGGCATCCATACATGCTATGGTTCCGTCATTCAGATCGATGCTGTAAAGATCCGCCTCCTTATGCCAGATAGAGAAATTACCATAAGGACTTAAGGTAAACACCAGGCGGCGTCCATCCGGAGAAATACGAGGGAACGAAACACTACCTCCCTGAGTAACAGCATTATACAACGTATCAACCTTATCTCCGAAAGAACAGTCTTCAGGATTGAAATCAACCCGGCAAAGGCTGTATCTCACATCCCGGAATTTCAGAGGCATCGGTTCAACAGCCTTCGCAGAACAGAAATAGAGACTTCTACCGTCAGGTGAGAAAGTAGGGAAAGTCTCAAAAGATTCATTATCGCTTAAGATGTCAGCTGTTATTATCTCGTGATTGTTCACATCATATACAACCACGTCAGATGCTTCATCCACAACCTCGACCACATTGCGGTTTCTGGTATGAACCACTTCATTGGTTATATTGACAGTAAAGGCAACATAATCTCCCGAAGTATGCCAGAACGGATACACGAGGGCAGAAATCGTGTGATCGGTCTTGGTATCAAGCCTTTCCTTGACTCCATTGCGGAATATATATGTTCCGCCCAGTTCAGATCTCAAATGGAAAAGCATGTCCTGAGGATCACGGTCACGGAACGAATGGCAGTTCACACAATTGCCTCTTCCCTGCAGATTACTGTAAATCCTGCTTTCCTTATATGTCTCCAGATTACGCTGACATATGCTCATCTCCTTCCACATGGTATAGCCCGGAGGAATAAGCCTATAGGCAAGATATGGATCTATTTCATCTGCAACCACCTTGATATCAAATGGTTTGAAGGATGTCCACTTTCCGTCTTTGCGGACACAGACAGTCATACTGACCTTATCACCGCATGCTTCTTCCATCATGAAACGCCATGACTTCATACCAAAGCGAACCTTACCTTTTCTGACACGGATGAAACGCTCTTTCGAGCCACATTCTATCTTAAGATAAACCCTACCCTCGGACTGCTCCATGACATCGAAATTCAAAGGAGCTATATTCACAGGCACTGCAACATCCTTATAGTCAGGAAAAATCATCGGCGAGGCCTCTATCTGACTTTCCACAACGATATTTCGCGAACACGAGCATGCAACAAGGCACGATACCAATGCGATAACAATCACTCTATACATCACCTGGCCTCCTCCAATATCTGATAAAGTTCATAAAACTGAGATAAAATAAAGTTTGACGGACATGCCTGATGGATGTCCCTCATATCACCTATCACACCTTCATACCTTGCATATTCATCAGTCAAAGGCAGCGAGGCGTACATCATTCCCATTTCTTCATCGCCACGGATTGCATCTACATCTCCCAGAAATCTTCTCATTGACGACGCCCATTTCCTATAGAACATGGTCTTCTCCAGAAGCATGATATACTTTTCCGCAACATCATGCGCTCCCAGCACAAGATTAAGCTTGATAAGTGCCTGAATCTGACGAGGATGACGCGACCCCGGCGTAACTACGTTTCCATCAAATGCAGCCTTACGGGCAGATCCCAGATATCCCCAGGCCATATACACGTTACTCTGAAGCGAAAGACCTGTCTTCAGATTAGGAGTAGGATACATGAGGCTTGAGAGATCCTGCGGATTGTAATACTTGAAATTATCCACCAGAAGCCCTTTCTTTGCAAGGGCAAGATTCAGATAACTCACAAGAAACGTAGGCTGTCTTCTGTCCGCTGTCTTTATTATAGTGTCCCAATCCTCATTTTCAGCCCAATATTGTTCCTGAATCAGACGATAATAGCTTCTGCTATGCACCTGCGAGTAAAAATTGCCGGCAATGAAGAACAAGAGTATGATCACGGCTATTGCAGACATCTTTGATTCAAACAGTTTGATTTTCAATTTCGACAAGCCCCACGCAAGAAGGAAAAGCAGAGGAACCATAGCCCATGCATATACTGGAAAGAAATATGTAGAAGGCCAGTCATAATACATGAAAGGAGTAAGAGAATGTTCCCAACTGCTTACCATCGAGGCCTTTACATAAACGACGGCAGTTATAGCAAAGACGGCTGGGCAAATCATGGTTCTGAAGCCTTTGATTCCATTTGCAGCCAGATCCCATATCACTGCTGTAACAGCAAAGACTAAAGCTATGCTTCCTGCAGCATGATATAAGACAGGTACGGTCAAGGCTCCGGCAAGATATCTCAACCTGTCTTTCGGAATGGAGGCATAGGCATACAATGCAGTGAGCATAAGAATGAATGCAATATGCCCCTGGAATCTGTAATAGTCATTTTCCATGCATAGGAACAGGAAGACAACAGGAAGGAATGACAATCCTGCCATGACAGGCCCTCCGGAAAGCTTGGACAGGGATTTATACAGCAGATGAGCTGAAAGAAGATAAAGAACCGTAACAATGACAGTACCGATGAAAGGTATCCTCATGAACTGAGTAAGGAAAGACCCCAGCAAAGTGGCCAGACCTCCTGTCTTGAGAAGTTCCGTACGGATATGGTTCCAGTCATACAGGAAAAGGTCATTACTTTCTATATTGTAGAACCTGAATTCCTGCGTAATATGCACTCCTGCAGCCAAAAACAGGGCTACAGCACTTAATATCAATATACCAACACTTCTTTTACTCATAGTCTAATAAATATAGGCCCAGTAAGTTTCCGAATACTTTCTTTTCGCCTGAGCTGTCTGTCCTTTCTGCATCAAGGATGTGAAATCGGCAAAACGCTTCCACACTTCCTCATCTATCTTATAACCATTCAGTATCTCAGGATTCTGACTGGCCGCAAGAAGAAGAGCTTCCTGATATAGACAAGGAATCCCTTTGCCGTCAGGATAGATGTATTTGCTGACAACCTTGAAAATATTGTAAAACGCCATTCCGTCCTTTTCCGACAGTACCCCGCATAAAAGCAGATCGGCAAAACGTCTGTCCGCAGGATATCTGTCATACATGGATGAAATATCAGGAAGGAATGACTCCATCGGAAAGAGAGGACCACCTATGGAATATTCCGGCGTATTCCCTTTCAGCTGTTCCAACCTCGGCAGGCGCGCCTTGACCCATTTGCCATGACAAGTCGAATGACTCAGTATATCAAGATACTTCTTGGCCATAGCATGGTCACCCAAGCTGAGATAAGTATCCGCAAGAAAGCGCAGGACATCGAAACTCATACCTGGAGTAGACTGAACCGACTTCTGATATGCATTGTAAATAGCAGGATTATACATACCTAAGGAACTATAAAACAGCACATTGAAGCCAAGACAGAAAGGTTCCTGGATATTATCGAAAAGGAAGTCATCGGAATCTGAGAGTCCGTAGCTGAAAGCATATTCCGGGAGACGACCGGTATTGACAAGAGCAAGGAGGACATACTTCCTCTTGTATTCATTGCTTATCGACTCCTGTCGGGATACTGTCTGAAGGATCATGTCCCACTGCTTGTTCTTGCCGAGATGCTCCAGATATGCCACACTTTCATAACCACGAGTATTGTCGTTGCCTTTCACCAACAAAGTCGCAGCAGATGCAAGCAGTATCAATGACAGGACTGATGAAACGACTGTATTATTAAGAAGTTCAGGAACTCTCAAGAACTGTTTCTTCCTGACTGTCAGCATTATGACAAGAAGCATTACAATAAAAGCAACCATCAGCAATGTCAGTGCACGTGACAGCGTAAGATCACTGAGCTGATAATGGACAAAGACAGGAAGCGGCAGAAAAGCCAGCCACATCAAGGACTCGGACCTGTCAAAAAGTCTTTTCACACAGATCCAGAGACAAGAAACGCAAAGAACCGCTATCAATGCCTGGATCAGCGCTCCGGAAAAAGGTACCGAATAGAACTGCAGAAGGAAGGCACCGATATATTTCATCAAATCTCCCGGCAGGTCGTAATGGATATCCACAAAATCCGGAAGTGTAGAGAAGAAGCTGTATCCTTCAAGCCATCTCAGGAAATAAGGATAGCTCACAAGCCATGAAACACAAAGCACGATCACCGAAATCAGGAGTGAAAGGACCGGAATATATCTTCTGAAGGTATTCAACGTTTTCATTTGTCTTCTGAATAAAAAAGATCAGCCGCCTCTTCCGGCAGTGCGACTTTGCCGTCTATGAATTCAGGGACATTGTATGACTTCAGTCTCCACATATTGTGACGAGGATCCTCCTGCGGGAGAAGGAAAGGCTTACATGGCACTCCTTCTTCCGACAGATAGGCAATGTACAGTCTTGTATATCTTCCATCAAGCCTGCGGCTTCCGAACATGACCCAGCGTCCATTTGAGGACCATGAATGATAGCTGTCGGCATGATCAGGGTCATTCCACAGGATCACATCGACTTCCTCCATAGTCTGAAGGTCAAGCATCTTCATATCCGCTTCGTCGTGCCAAATAGGGAAGGTTCCGTATTCCGACCAGGTATAGAGCAGATGGCGTCCGTCTGGTGAGATGCGAGGATAGGATACGCTTCCTCCCTGGCTATCAGCATTATAGAGGGTATCCACCTGCGTTCCCAAAGTCCTTGTTTCAGGATCGAAAGGTACTCTGAGAAGGTGATAATGTGCTGCAGGAGAGAATTTCAGATCAAGATTTACATCTTCAGCCGAGACGAAATAAAGATATCTGCCGTCAGGTGACCATGCAGGGAAGGATTCCATGAAATCATCGGTGATGAAACGCGGGTCTGTCAGAACTTCACCAGTCTGGATATCATAGATGACAAGATCGGATGCAGAATCAAACACTTCTATAGGCTTGTTTCCTTCGGCTAGGAAGATCTGATGGGTCGTATTGGATGAAAACGCGATGAAACGTCCTTCCGGATGCCACGCAGGATATGTTGTATTCTTCTTCGGGCCTATACTCTTGAAATCTATCTTCGTCAGCTTACCGTCATTATACAATATCGTGCCTCCATTAGCTCCACGGGCATGAAACATCATGCTTTCCGATGAATATGAAGGGAAATTATGACAATTCAGGCAGGTAGTATTGGTCTCTCTGTTGGTGACGATCGCAGATTCCTCAAAAGAGGACATCTCACGCTGATATATTCCAAGCTGACGCCATCCCATATATCCGGGTTCTATAAGACGATAGGCAATCCACGGATCGATTTCATCCTCTGCTATATTGATCTGGAAGGGTCTGAATCTCACGCCATCCGGGAATTCGCTGTTCCAAACGGAAACCTCCACAGACACAGCCTCTCCCTTTCCAAAAGAAAGGATTTGCGCCCATTTCTTAAACGGAACGGATACGACCCCTTCCCTGCCGACGATAGCGGCTATTTCGGCACCTTTGACGCTGAATACAGCCTGAACAGCCTCTGCATCTTCAACCATGAAATTCAGAGGAGCTATATTTGCAGGAACCGTGACTCCCGAATAATCCGGAAAGATCTCAGGGAGGGAATCAGATGCCATAGCCGGTTCCTGCCATTCACGGCATCCGGTATATAGAATGATCGATCCTATAAGGAGAATGCACTTTATATATATACGCATAAGCTTCTCTTTATCAATGCAATTATTCAAGTGTCACACTTTCGATTACTATAGGCTTCCCGCCATAAGACCAGAATCCTACGATATAAAGATGTGAAGGATCTATCGTATTTCCGTCTGCATCTTTCATATTGTGCAGATCCACAACGATCTCGCGTGACGTGTGGAAATCATACATGGCCGGCTGGCTCCAGTAGTTGTTCTTATCGAAGAGCCTGAAAGACACGGCGCTGTCATTATCATTGCCCAATCTGACGGTTATGCGGCTGAAAGCCGACAGATCCAGTCCTTCAGCATACTGCCATCCTCCAAATCCGTACTGACCGGTAATGAGCGTATGTGTTTCCTCATCGAATGAGCCTGTCTCCCATATTGACGGATTGAACATGGATTCCGTGAGCGGGAACGGAGAAAGCACATTCACCTTGATTTCCAGGCTGCATGTCTTTCCCGCCTGGGAAGTATATGCAACTTTCAGGATAGCAGTTCCTTCAGATACAGCCAGAAGCTTGGCTCCATTTATCCTTGCAACAGATTCATCATCAATCGAAAGCACCGCCTTATCGGTCACCGCACGAACGCTGCCATCTGAGTATAAGGCATTTACGATAATGCTTCTGCTGTCACCCATCCTTACATCCATCGACTCGTCCACATTCATGACCTCAAGCCCTGCAAGTTCTCCTTCCGCAGGAGCCTTTCCGGCATATTCCTGGAACCAATGATAGACAGGCCAAGGACATGCCTCCGGGTCATTCAGGAAAGTATAATCGCCTTCGGTTCCCGGAACATCCTTGAACTGTGCCAGCAGATGCTGGCTTGTGAAGATCATCCAGCTCACATTGCCTGTATTGTCCGCGATATACTTGAAGTTGGCACCGAATCCTGTGCCTCCCACGACTCCTGTTATGCTTTTTCCCCATGAAGAATCATATTTGGCAGGAGCCCAATCAAGCTCTGTAACCATGACCGGAGCAAATGCGGCAACAGGACCGACCTGGGCATCCCATCCGCGCTGGAAGCCTTCATAACCTCCTCCCATGACTCCGCCGAGCTCTGCACTAGGCTGCTCGGCATCACTGCCGTACCATCCAGGATATACATGGACTGCAAAACCGATATTGTCGCCTTGGATGCGATGAACCGCATAGCCGGCATACTGGGACTGATATGCAAGTCCTGGCACCCAGATGATGTTACGGGCCTTGTTATCGCGTATCTTGTCGACTATTGCCTGGAAATAAAGCTGCATATTGGCAAAATGGGCATCACCGCTGCTGCCGAACGAGCCGTCGGTTCCTTTTATGTTTATCGGCTCGTTAGCAAGCTCAAACATGACCCATCCGTTATTCCTTAGCTTAGGATGCTGAGAAACAATGTCCCATACCTTCAGAAGGAAGGTCTGATAACTGTCGTATATCTGAATATTCTCAGGTGATACTCCAGGAGGACGCATCACCACATAAAGTCCTTTGTTTATCGCATATTCCGCCATAGGCACGAAGACCTCATCCAGATATTTTCGGAAACGGGTCTCAGAGAATCTCTCATGGCCTTCATAACGGACGGAAGGTTGTGACGGATCATCACTCCAATAGGGATCCATATGCATCCTTATGAAGTCCATCTCCCATCCTGCAGCGAGGACTTCGTCTATCATACGCTTATTATATGCCAGACACGCAGAGACATCATAATTACCCCAGGCATTTTCATTAAAGAAAGGGCTGTAGGTCTGTCCGAAACCATGAAGATTCACAGTATTACCCTGATCATCAACAAGATACCTACCCACGACATTAAGTCTCAAAGGCTTATCATCATCAATCTCAGGACCTGGAGGCGGCGTATTTTCTTCCGGATCAGGCGGCGTCACCACAGGCTTTTCCGGATCATTATCGAAATTATCCGGAAAACATGATACTGGTGCCAGCATCATCATGAATATGGTAATGAACGTCCCGAAACGTCTGATTGCATGTGCTGAAATACTCATAGTCAAAGAGTCTGTGTGTAAACGAACAAAGATAAGAATTAAATCTCAGCAAACAGCGGCATGGGCAATAAAAATCAGGGCAGTCGGACTTGTGTCCGGCTGCCCTGAAATTCAGTATAGGGATATATTACTTAAGACCTTCCGCGAAGCCTGCATAAGTGTGCTTGCGGCTGTAGTTTGCATCCCAGAGACCTACAGGCTCACCACCTCTCCAGCCTGAATCAGCCGGTGCATCAGTAAGACACCACTGAGTGATACCATACTGCTGAGCTGCAGGGATGATCTCGAAGTACTTGCTTACGATGAACTGATAGTAAGCAGCCATTGCCTGATGCTGTGCCTCTGTCATAGAAGCTGTAGGAACAGAGTTGCCGTTGGCATCAACGTAACCCATATCAAGCTCTGAAATCTTCACGAGCTTGCCTGATGCGGCCATGAGCTCGAGCATCTTAACGACATGCTCTTCCTTGCTCTTCTGAGTAGCCGGATTCTCATAGCATGAAACGTGCATCTGAGTACCGATACCATCGATCTTGGTCTTGCCGTCAGACTCCCATACCTCGATCCAGTGGATCAAGCTCTTGAGCTTCTTGTTGTCGTCCCAGTCAGACTCGAGGTTGTAGTCGTTGATGAAGAGTCTGAGCGGAGCTGTACCGCCGAACTCTGCATAGTACTTACGAGCCTTCTCGATAACGATACGTACATAATCCTCATTACCGAGGTAGTCCTGCCAGTAGAAGTTGTTTGCAGGATCACCGTTAGTAGCAGACTGGAGGTCATAGTATCCGTCACCGTCAAAGTCAGCACCTGCGATAGCCTCGTTTACAGCATCCCAAGCAGAAACCTTCTCTGCAGTTACTTCCATCATACCCTTGATCCAGTTGTCCATAGCCCAGATGAGAGTATCCTTCTTCTCTTCCGGTGTCTGAGGAATTGTATTTCCAGACTCCTCGATAGAAAGCTGAACATTGTCGAAGTAATACTTATTGACTGGTGCTGCAGGAGCTCCTACGTCGAGGTTCCATGCAAATGTCTGGAACTCACCGTTTGGAGAAACTGTCGTATTGACAGTGATAGTCTTTGAGAAGTGCTGCCAGTCAGTTGTGAAGTTTACAGCGGCACCACCGTCCCAGTGGATATATGCACCAGGTGTACCGTGAGCCTGTGACTCGGCATTGTTGGCAACATCTGCTCTATAGTCGAACTCAAGCTTGATCTTTGCACCGTCTGCAAGCTGACGATTAGCATAAACGAAGAACTGAGTGTCCCATGAGTTTACACCGCCACCGGCTGAAGAAACCACGAATGCACGTGTTCCGTTTACTCCGACACCGTCAACAACATCTACAGGGCCGTTTGTTCCGCCGATATGAGTCGAGATGAAGTTTGTAAGATCATTGCCTTCAGCATCACCATTAGAGATGATAGGAGTCCACCATGATACTGCCTTGGCCTCCTCGTGAGTAACCTTGAGCCACTGCATCTGGATCTTGCCTGGAACCTCACCTGACTGGAACATTACGAATCCGTTTCCGTCTACACTCACGTTACGTGTTACGGTAACCTCCTGCCATTCTGTTCCTACAGTCACATTACCGGCAGCCTGGCCGCCCCATGTACCTGCGCAGAGTGTGAATGTGCTTTCCTGATCTGCACGGATCATCATAGTGATCTGATATGATCTGCCTGCTACCCAAGGAATACCGTCAGCAACATGATACTGGAACTGCCAGCCGCTTCCTACAGGAGTAGGACTAGGGTTGTTACTCTCGAACATACCGTCAACGATACCGACAGTCTGGTCACCGCCTTCAGGAAGGCCGAACCAGTACCACCAGCCTGACATAGTAGTATAATCGAACTCAGCATCTGTAATCACGTCTGTAGCACCTTCCTCTATCTCAATCTCCTTATCAGCGATAAGAGAGTTAAGATATTTGTTGTTCTGCTGTGCGTGCCAAGCAAGTGTGTGACCATAAACAGTCATTCCGGCTTCAGCTGCAGTATTGACGAAGTTTCTCACATTGTCGAAACTCATTGTTCCGTCATTACCGACAATTGAAGCATACTTCATGTCATTGCCGGCAGTCATCTCATCGAAGTTAGATACAGCAAGAGCATAAACCTGACCGTGTGCTGTAAAATCGCTAGCCGCGAGGGCAGCTCCCAACTTGAAGTCAGGAGATGCCGTACGGTTAACATAATTCTTCAACACGTCATACTCATTGAGATACTCATACTGTTCTATGCTCTGTGGCTTCTCGACCTTATACTCCTGAAGCGGATCTACCGCACAAGAAGCAAGTCCGGTCAAGGCTGCAGCAAGAAATAATATTCTATAGTATTTCATGTCTTAATCTATTTTAGTGTTATTTCTTAAAGGAAGGAGAGTATGTCTCCATGATCACCTCACGGTTACGTGAAACGAGGGTATCCTTGATAGCATACTGCTTGGTTCCGAAATCTACTGTGTAGTCAAGGTAGATACCGTCGCGATCCTTGTTACCCCAAGCCATCTTCTCGCCGTCCTGTACATATTTACCTGAACCTGAAGCTGTAACGCCCTCAGTTGCAGAAGATACTGTGATATTCTCACCGTCAAATGTAAGAACGAGGTCTGTAGCTACAGGAACGATTTCGATAGTAGGCTTAAGCTCCTCAGCAGTATATCCCTCAGGAACAACTGCTGCAGGTGTGCCGCTGCCCCATGCATTCCAAGCTGCAGGTCTTTCAGCTGTAGGGAAGTTACCATCAGCGATAAGCTCATCAGTCTTGCCTTTTTCAACCATAGAGAAGTCATCCATCCATACAGTACCGACATATGCACCAGTATTGAAGAGCATTACTGCTGCGTCATTTCCGTTAGGAGTAAGCTCAAGCTTGACCTGCTTCCACTCTGTAGTAACAGGGATTGCCGGATAACCGTAAGTCTGTGTTCCCTCTGAATCATTCATGAAGATAGGAAGTTCAGCTTCAGCTGTACCCTTCACCATGAAGGTAAGGACATATGTTGTTCCGCCCTTGAGTGGAGATGCAAATGAATACTGAGTCTGCTGTCCCCACGCATCACCTGCAACAACATTAGTCATGCTGAGTGAATACTGTGTCGGAGGTGGAACTACTACAGACACGCTTGTAGTCATAGGGAATGTGACAGAATTGAGAGACTGTGTTGAAAGGAACATAACCTCATCATTCTCAACATACTGACCATGACGCACTTCTGTAGTGGTCTGACCATTCTCAGTGATAGTGTCCACACCGCGGCGAAGCCAGCTTCCATCCCACTGGTTGATGTACTTCACTGCATAGAGAGTATAGTCCTTAGGAAGAACCTTCCACTGTGAAGCATCAGTTCTCCAGGCATTGTCACCCTCGATTGCAGGTGTACCTGAAAGGATCTGATCTGCGCCCTTCTTGATGTTTGTCATCTTTACAGGAATCACGTAAGTGGTCTTGATTGCCTCAGGATCAGCAAAGAATGCATCAGTAAGCTGAACCTCTACACCACCCATGTGGTTGCCGCCATACACGAGCTGATTGCCAGAAAGAGTATAATACTCAGATGGCATAGCCTTTACAGGCTTCTCGAATGCTGAATCATAATAAAGGTTGTCGGTCAATGCATTGTCCACCTCTATATCGATAACAACATCCTTACCCTGATAGGCACCACCCATTGTACCGTAGATGATGCACTTGTGCTGATTGTCAAGAGAAGTATCAAAAGTCTCTGACGTACCGAGCACTATGGTTCTTACCGGATACTGATAGGCGAAGTATGCAGTTACACCACCGTCATAGTCTGGGAAGATCTGCTCCTTGTTGTGACAAGATGCAAGAAGAGACATGGCAGTTCCGGCAAGCAAGATTTTAACAATATTATTAAATTTCATTTTGCTAAAAATTAAAATTCTACAAAAATGTCGTTACCAACCCTGGTTCTGGTCAAGATTACTCCACTTGAGCACCTCTGTCTCAGGAATAGGTCCATAATACATGTGGCTCTTGTAGTTACGAGGCTCTACCTCAAACTCATTATATATAAGTGAAGATCCTGACTGCTCGATTCTCACACCATAAGCAGGCTCTGTAAGATCAAGCTTCCAGCGACGCATATCCCAGAAACGCTTGTTCTCGAAACACATCTCGATACGACGCTCGTTGCGGATAAGTTCACGCATCTTTTCCTTGTCACCCTGGATGCTGTCGAGATAATCGTTACCTACACCGGCACGGTCATGGAGAGCCTTGATCACATCGTAAGCGCTATAACCGAATGAACCTGTTCCTGTAGGACCCCAAGCCTCATTTGCTGCCTCAGCATAGTTAAGGAAGATCTCAGTATAACGGATGTATACAGGATAGTGGTACTGAGCATTGGTTGCAGAAGGGTCAGCATTACAGTCGTCACGGAGAAGCTTGCGGAGATAATAACCGGTACGTGTAGAAGTCGATATCTTACCGATACCGTTGTTATCAGAAGCATATGTACCTGTGATGATCTGAGAACCCTTATAAGTTGCACCGTTGTAGATTACATACTCGGCAAGACGTGGGTCACGGCCTGCATAAGGATCGTTTTCAGAATAACCGCTGCCTGGAGCTGTAATAGGGTAACCGTTTGCCATAGGGAATGCATCCACAAGGTTCTGAGTAGGGTTGATACGGCCGCTTCCGTAGAAAGTAGGAGGATAGTTCTCCTGCTCCTGTGAAATACCGAAAGCATAAGACTCTGTACCCTTGTTCATAGAACCTCTCCACATGATTTCTGGAGGACACTGACCTGATCCGAGTGCATCGAGAGTCTTCTTCTCCATGAACCACTTGTATCCGGTAGGGTCAACACCAGCAACACCACCGATGTTCTTGAGAACTGCACCAGCCTCATTCGCAGCATCTTCATAAGTGACGTCTGTACCGCCTGCATATGCAGGGCTGGCAGCAAGGATAGCCACGAATGACTTGATTGTCTGAGCGATACGTCCGCTGATACGTCCAGAGAATGTATCACCGAATACTACAGCGTACTCCTCTGCAGTCGTTACACCGAGATCACGATACTTCTTAGGAACGTCTGAATCGCTAGCCGGCTTCTTGTAGTCATAAGGAAGAAGCGACATAGCCTCATCGATGTCAGCATAGATCTGGTCGATACATGCCTGGAATGTTGCTCTTGGCTGATTGAAGTCAGACTCCACACCCTCTGGCTCGAGAATGATCGGAACTCCGAGGAGCTGTCCGTCTGATGTCCATCCTGCATGGTTTCTGAGGAGGTAGTACATGTTCAATGCACGCAGAGCAAGAGCCTCACCACGAAGCTTGTCAACGAACATTGCCTGTCTCTTAGGATCCTTTGACCATGATACCTCATCTACATGCTTGAGGAAGAGGTTCATGTACTGGATTGCAATCTTACGAGCCTGCCACTGAGACATAGGGTCATTGTTGGCAGCCCATGTTCCCTGTGCCATGCTTCTATAGGTGTTGCCGAGATCATTGGTCACAGCATCATCTGTAGCGATGTCGGTTGTACTCTTTGTCTCAAACGGAAGGTTCGCATATCCATAACCCAGGATACCCTGAGCAGAAGAAGGATCCTTGAACATCTGTTCCTCAGTCTGAGCATTCTGCACAGAAGGATTGATGAGGTCCGAACAAGCGCAGAAAGAACCAGCCAGAATCGCGAGAATCAATATATTCTTAATTTTCATTGTTCTGTAGTTTTAATAATTAGAATACAAGCTTAACTCCGAGATTGTAGAAACGTGTCTGAGGAGCAGAGCCTACGTTCATCTCCATGTGCTTGCGCTCAGGCGAGATAGTAAGAAGGTTGCTTCCGCTGAGGTAAGCTGAGAAGCCCTTGATCACCTTGTTGTTGCTGAGAACAGACTGAGGCATTTCATAGGTCAGCTGAACCTTTGCAAGGTCAAAGCGGTTGGTGCTGTACATCCAGAAATCTGATGTCTGGAGGTTGTTAGCACCTTCTGACACTGTAAGACGTGGATAAGTTGCAGTTGCAGCTGTCTCCGGAGTCCAACGGTCGCGTACTACTGCCGAGTACTTGTCCTGGTCGTCAATCCAATAGTATGAGCTGTTCTTCAATCCATAAGCGCCCATTCCGGCAGTTCCGAGAGCGAAGAGTGTGAAGCTCTTGTACTTGAGAGTAAGGTTGAGACCCATTGTGAGCGGGTTACCATACCATCCGCCTTTGCCGAGGAATACCTGGTCATCTGCATTCACTACGCCGTCACCGTTCTGGTCGATGTACTTGAGGTCACCAGGACGTACGGTGCTACCGAGGTTCTGAGGTGTCCAGTTGTCGATCTCTTCCTGTGACTGGAAGATTCCTGCACACTCATATCCCCAGATGCCGTCGAGCGGCTTGCCCTGACGCTGTCTGTGGTCTGTATAAACCTCGTCACGAAGACTTGCGATTGTGTCATACCATGTAGCGTTCGCACCGATTCCGAATGTGAAGTCGCCGACTGTCTTGTTGTAGTTGACGCTGATGTCGAAACCTGTACGGGCGTTGTTGTTATAGTTCAATGTAGGGATGAACGACTGTGACGGATAACCTGTAGAAAGGTGTGAAGGCCATGTAGTCGTATTGGTGATTGTGTAACCCTCCATTGACTGGATGAAGTATGAAGCGTCGAATGTAAGTGAATTCTCGAAGAATGCACCTCTCAAGTTAGCAGAGAACTCCTTGCGCTGGATGAATGAGAGAAGATCATTCTGTCCACGGGTAGAAGTCACAAACTGTGAAAGGTTACCGTCATTCCACTCATAACCATAGTTGTCAGTCTTCCAGATAGGAGCATAGAGATAGTAGTCTGCTATGTCGATATCCTGGTTGAGGATACTTCCTGAAACTGAAAGAGTGATGTCATTGATCTTGTCGGAATCCTTGAGGAAAGACTCATTTGCGATCTTCCAACCCAAAGTCACAGATGGAGAGAATGCGTTTCTGTTGCCAGGTGCAAGCTTAGCAGAATGAACAAGAGCACCGCTGAAATCAGCATAGTAACGTCTGTCATAGTTATAAGTAGCCTGAACACCGAGGTTTGCATTGGAAATGCGGTGGTAGCTTCCTGAAAGAGTCTGCTGGAAACCTGCAGCTATGAGCATAGCGCTGACATTGTGCTTCTGAGCGAATGTTCTGTTATAGTCGAACATTGCATTGAAGAGGATAGTCATGTTCGCTGAACTTCCGCTGATGTTCTGGTTTCCTGACTTCTCGTCAACACCTTCCTTTGTAAGACCTACGATAACATCCTTACCATTATATGTAGACCATGTAGGAGTGTAGATTGCGTAAGTATTGTCATAAGAAGTGTTATAAGTCGTAGCATAGTCCATCGCAAAGTTTGTCTTGAAAGTCAAACCCTTGAGAACCCTGTTGAGGTCGATGTCAACTCCTGTGTCGAACTGGAACTGACGGCTTGTGTACTTGCTTCTTCCAGCTGCATACATGTCAGCGAAAACGTTTGTAGTATTCTGCTGTGTACCGCCGAGGAAGTAATCCTGACCATCCTTTGTAATGATGTTGCCTGAAGCTGCGATGAGCTGGAGGGCACCAAGAGCATTAGGATCGATAAGACCTACAGGAATGAGAGGGGCAGCATGCTGAGGGAAGTTAGGACGCATTGTCGCTGCAACGTTCCAGTAATCACCCTTTGCTGAGCTCGCATCATAGAATGTAGTGTTGGCGTTGATGTGAGCCTTCACGAAGTCATTGATATGAACGTCAACGTTACCACGTACATTGAAGCGGCTTGTGTTGTTGTTCATGGCCTCTCCTACCTTGAGGAAGTCACCCTGGTTGTAGTAGCTTACATTGCTGTAGAAGTGAGCACGTGCTCCACCACCGGAGATTTCAGCTGTGACGTCAGTACGGTTGTACGCCTTATTGATATACTCGGATGAATAATAGTTGATATCCGGATAACGATAAGGGTTCAGACCTGCTGAATGATTATAGATTTCCTCTGCTGAATAAAGAGGTGTACCGCCGTCATTTACGAGGGCCTCATTATAAAGGGTCATGTACTCTGCAGCACCGAGGTACTCAGGGAAAGCCTTTGCTACAGCCACACCTGTGTTGGCACGTACGCTTACGCTAAGACCGTCATTTGTAGCACGCTTTGTAGTGATGAGGATGGCACCCTTCGCTGCACGGCTACCGTAGAGAACGACTGCCTGTGCGCTCTTAAGGAATGTCACCTGAGCAATTTCAGTTGGAAGAACATTGTTTGCAGCACGTGGCACACCGTCAATGAGGACGAGATATCCCTGATCATTGTCAGCATCCATTCCCCAAAGAGAATTACCATTGAAACCGCTTACATAAGCCTGCATGTTGTCAAGGCTGTATGTGTTGTAGTTCTTCTCGGTTAATGCCTCATAGTCAAGAACAGCAACGCTTCCGATAATGTCGCTCTGCTCTACCTGGCGGTAAGCGACATTAACCAGCGGATCGCTGTCTGTATTATCCTCTGCAGTCTGAGCGCTCATCGTAAAAGGAGAAGCGAGCAGCATTGCATAGAGAATGTATCTTGCTTTTATGTGTTTCATTTTCAATTCTTTTAAAATTATACACCTTTCTCCTTACGATTACCAGCCTGGATTCTGTGGGAAGGCCTCATAGAGGTATACTTCGCTGTCAGGAAGAGGGAACCAGTAATGCTTAGTGTCAAAGTTTCTCTCAAGAATGAGCTGCTTTCTGAGACCTACTACCTGAGCATCCTTCGGATCGTTGCTCTTATACCAGTCAGCATCGTTTACACGAGTGAATTCGTGTGAGTACTTCTGAGTATATGGAGCCTCGGTGAGAAGAAGCCAGCGCTGGAGGTCATTGAAACGATGACCTTCGAACATAAGCTCTACAGCACGCTCACGACGGATCTCATCCATATATGCGTTACCTGTGAAGCTTGCATCGACATGTCCTGCGCCTACGCGGTCACGGAGCTTATTGATGGCGTCTACTGATGTAAGGCTGCACTTTGACGACTTGCCGTCACGTCCACCTACAACAGCTGTAGCCTCTGCATACAAAAGGTATACGTCAGCAAGACGCATGTATGGAAGATATGTATGAAGAGCAGAACCCCAGTCGTACTCGCGGTCGATCTCATTACATGTATGTGGAACGAGCTTCTGGATGAAATATCCGGTACGGCTTCCTGTTGCTACATCACGCATGTTTCCGCCCTCATAGAGTTCGCAATACTGAAGATGTGCCCAAGTCTCAGGCTGACCGTTGATGTACTTGAAACCGTCGAACACGATGTCATGATAGAAACGTGGGTCACGATCCTTGAACGGGAAGTTAGGATCATATCCTGACTCAGGGTGATCAATAGGGAGACCGTTTGCCATACCATACATCTCAACTGCGTTTGCAGTAGGCTGATGGATAACCACGTCATGTCCTACAACACCGTCAACCTTAGGTCCGAATACCTTTGTAGTATTCCAGTTTGAACCGTTGTAGTCAGGTGAAGGACCGCGGAAGATAGCCTCTACTGTACCTGGCTGTCTCCAGTTCTGCTTTCTTGTATAGAAGTTATCTGAGTAAGAAGTTGTTGCATCCGGAGCCTTGGTATGATTATACACGTCAGAGTAGTTGAACTCTGCAAGAGCATACTGTGTCTGACCTGACTCAACGAGGTTAAGGAGTTCTCCGAGAGCGTCAGCAGCCTTCTGTGCAAAGTCCTGATTATAATTATAGGTATTTGCACCGCCTGTCTGAGCACCATGCTCCATAAGAGGAGAAGCAGCCCAAAGATAGCACTTACCGAGATATGCAAGAGCCATCACCTTGTTGATACGGAGCTCGTTCTTGTTGAATGTGGCCTTACCTGCAGCAGTGTTATCCCAGTTGATAGGGAGAAGATCGGCAGCCTTGCGGAAGTCTTCCGCTGCCTTCATTGCACACTCCTGGTAAGTGAGACGTGGAAGATCGAGAGGATCGTTAGCCTCGAAAGCCTTGTCAATATAAGGAAGGCCGCCGAACCAGTTGATGAGCTCGAAGTGCCACCAAGCACGGAAGAAGTAGAGCTGACCTGCGATGAGACCCTTCTCTTCCTGAGTTGCGTTTACAAGCATGCCGTTCTCAAGAGCCTTGAGACCTACATTTGCCTTGCGGATGCAATACCATGAATGTGGCCAGAGTGAGTGATCGAACTTGTTAGTCGATGTAGAGCTGCTGCTGCCCTTGTAAAGCCAGTTACCGGTATTCATCCATGCACGGAAGTTACCAAGGTCAACCTGATTTGTCATACGGTCGTTTGCATTCGTATTGAACACCTCATCATCGCCCCAGTTCCATGACGGACACCAGTTACATTTTTCCTTGTCAGGAATACAGTTATAGATTTCCTCGACGAAACCCTGGAAGTTTCTGAAGTTGACAAAAGCCGTCTCTTCTGAAACTGTAGACTCAGGCTCTTTGTCAAGATATGCCTCGCAAGATACGAGAGACATTCCTGCCAACAAGGACAAACCTACTATTATTGTATTGAATATTCTTTTCATTTCTGTCATCATTTAAAGGGTGACCTTGATACCAAGATTGAAACGTCTTACTGTAGGGTAAGCACCACCGCCTCCGCTGTAACCTGAGAGGTTGGACTCACGGTCGTCAGGCATACGGGTCCACAACCAGAGGTTGTTACCGTTCAAGAAGATCTTCATAGAGTCGAGACCGATTCTCTTTACCCAACCGCTGTTTGCTGTATAGGCTACCTCGATGTTCTTGAGTCGGATGTAAGAACCGTCGAAGAGGTACTGGGTTGCATTGTTATAGCTTGGAGTTCTGTTGAATGCAGGAACAACTACATCAGCATTCGGAGCCTGTGGAGACCACCATGTACCCATATCGTATACAGTGTTAAGCTTGCTGCCGAAGCTCTGGAGAGGAACGTCACGTGTCACGTTTGTTACTCCGTAGAACTGAGCAAATGCGCTGAAGCCCTTGAATTCTATACCGACAGTAGCATTATATGTATTCTCAGGTGTTCCGGTATAACCGAATGGAGCTGAGTCCTTTGAGTCAACGACACCGTCACCGTTGAAGTCTACGATATAATAGTCACCAGGGAGTCTCTGAGCGTCATTTGTATCATGAGCAGGAGATCCGTAAACCTGGTCCCAGTTCTGGAGATAACCTCCATCAATATGAGACTTGTACTGTCCGATGGCATAACCAGCATCCTTCTGATATGAAGGGCGCATCTGAGGGTCGTCCTTCTGGAGGATGATGTTCTCAGAGTGAGTCATGTTGAAGTTACCCCAGAGACGGAGAGAGTTTGCGAACTGCTTGTTGACGCGAAGCTCGAGCTCATATCCCTTTGCACGTACTCTACCGAGGTTGACAGTTGGAGGTGTACCACCGTAATAAGCAGGAACCGAACGGTCACCACCGCTTACGAGGATGTCAGTACGGTCGTCCTGGAAGAACTCGACTGTACCGGCGAAAAGACCCTTGAGGATAGAGTAGTCGATACCGAGGTTAAGCTTTGTCACAGTCTCCCACTGTACGTCAGGGTTACCGATTGCCGACTCGCGATACCACTCATAGATACTGTTCTCTGCATTGAGTGCCATATTTGTTGCACCACCATATGCCCACTGAGACATATAGAGCCAACGCTGACCTACATTGTCATCACCGATCTGACCATATGAAGCACGGAGCTTGAGAACCTCGATGAGTCTCTTCTCACGGAACCACTTCATGAATGGCTCTTCACTGATTGTCCAGCCGACAGCACCTGAGTTGAAGAATGCGAAACGGTTTACATCAGCGAACTTCTCGGAACCGTTGTAAGCACCGTTGTACTCAGCATGATAACGGCCGTTCCATGAATAAGTCACACGGAATGCCCAGTCCTCACGGTACATAGGGATCATTGAACCTGTAGCGTTCTCCTGACGGCTGAAAAGACCCATGGCGCTCACGTCATGCTTCTCAGCGAAAGTACGCATATAGTTGATCTGACCCTGGTAGTAGAGGTTACGCATTGTAGACCAGTTGTTGACTGAACCGCCGCCTGTAGTCCATTTGATAGGCTGGCTGTAGTCGAAGTTGTGATATGGAGTCACAGGAGTCTTGTAAGTAACGTCTCCTGTATCCGGGTTGATCCACTTCACGACAGGGTCATTGTACATATCCGACACTCCACGTCCTGACTCTACGAACTGGTTGTCCCATGAGATCAGACCTCTGAGTGAGAGACCCTCAGTAATGAAGCTGAGATCCTGCTCGAGGGTGAAGTCAGTGTTGATACGGTTTGTAGTTGTCTCGAAAAGACCACCTACCGAAAGGTTCTGTGCAGAGTTGGTAACGTTGGAAATCAATGGATAATATCCCCATGCACCATCAGAATAAACAGGAAGGAACACGTCCGGTGCAATGTTGTAAGCACCTGCCCACTGCTGCTGGATCTGCCAGATATCATTGGTAGAGTTCATTGTAGGGGCTGTTCTACGTGCACTTGAACCTGAGAGGTTTACCTTCAATGTTGTAGTGTTGGTGATCTTAAAGTCGAGATTGCTTCGTACGTTGATACGGTCGTAACCGTAACCTGACTCATATCCACGGTTGTTTGGATAAACCTTGAAGAGGTCACCCTCGTTGATATAGTCAGCAGATGCGAAATACTTCACGAACTTTGTACCACCGCTTACATTGATGTTTGCATTGTAAGACATCGCAAAGTTATTGAAGAGAGCCTTCTGCCAGTCAACGTTAGGATAACGCTCCATCTGCTCGAGAGTAGTCTGGTTGCGATAGTTCTCGATGAAAGCCTGAGGTCTGATGTATGCCCATGAGTCAGCACCCATGAGAGCAAGCTCATGCTCGACTGCAACGTTACGTGCCATGAGGGCATCATAAGAATCAAGCTTGTTAGGAAGCTTTGAAGGATTCTTGACAGTAGCGTTGAAACCTACATCGATTCTTGCCTTACCTTCCTGACCACGCTTTGTAGTCACGAGGATGACACCGTTCGCACCCTTCACACCATAGACTGCTGTTGCAGATGCATCCTTGAGTACAGAGATGCTCTCTACTGAAGAAATGTCTACAGATGTCATCGGACGCTCGATACCGTCGACAAGGACGAGAGGATCGTTACCGTTCCATGAGCTGCCGCTTCGGATAGTGATCTTCGGATCTTCCTCACCTGGCATACCGGTACTCTGTGTGGTAACGACACCTGGAAGGTTACCTGTAAGGGCTGCTCCGACGCTGCTGATACCGGCAGATCTTTCGAGCACCTCACCTGTTGTCTGAGTAATCGCACCGACAACGGAAGCCTTCTTCTGCTGTCCGTATCCGACGACGATTGTCTCTTCAAGCATGAGGGTATCATCCTTGAGGACGATCCTCATGTCTGAACTGGACGCTGGGACCTCAACGGTCTCCATACCGATGAAAGTAACAACAAGGACTGTGTTCGGTCCTGGAACAGACAGACTGAAATTTCCGTCCAGATCTGTAATGACACCGACTGTCTCATTGCCTTTCAGTGCAACTGCCGCACCAATGACAGGTTCGCCATTGCTGTCGACCACGACACCTTTCGCTGTGAATTGCTGAGCCTGTGCCGACAGACAGCAGGTGAACAGCAAAGCAACCAACGTAAGGAATCTTGCGATAGATTTTGTTACATGTTTCATTACGGGTTAGTTTAGTTAATAATTTATGTTTGGTTTATGATATCCGTTCCAGCTTGCGCACGCACGCAATTATAAGTGTACAAAAATACGATTTTAAAACGGAAAAACTGTCATTGCGGCTGTATTTAGATTCATTTCTGACAAGAAAAGAGCAAAAACAACAAACAATCCGGGCATAATTAGCTTTACAAAAGGATTAGAACTGATAAAAATATAAGAATTGTGTCAGATTGAATCAAATTTCATATGAGATGATGTAAAATTTACATTTATAATATATATCTTTGAAACCGCTAGAACTAATACAAGAATCAACACTAATGAAACGTTTAATTGCTCTGACCCTGATCATCCTGATTCAGGCTTCGACCGTAATGAAGGCAGGACGATACTACTATTTCGAACATCTCAGGACTACTGATGGTCTGCCGAGCAACACAATATACTGCTCTCTCCAGGACAGCAAAGGATTCATGTGGATAGGAACAAGGGACGGTCTGTGCCGTTTCGACGGAAGGTCATTCACCAGCCTTTCAGAGATAGCCCCCGAGCATGACAGAACCGGTCTGGTCATGGCTGTGGCGGAAGACTATAATGGAAGGATCTGGTTCTCTTCATCCAGCGGCACAGGATTTTATGATCCCGACACAGACGAGTCCGGATCGCTTGGACTTATAGGAAATTCTTTGAGCTTCGATATCGAGACAGACAAAGAGGGAAACGTATGGTTTGCATCAAGAAACCTATACAGATATGATACAAACACGTCAGAAATGCATACTTATTCACTCTCTGACGAATCTTCCCTTATCGCATCTGATTCACTCGGAACAATCTGGGTGATGACCAAAGACGGAAACGTATATATATATGACAGACTGAACGACACATTCACAAAGCAGGATCTGAAAGAGAAGATTCAGGTAATCGAGCCTATTTCTGACGGCAAGCTGCTCATTGCAACAGAAAGTCACGACATCTGTACAATGGACTGTATATCCCTGAGCACCAAACATATACTTAGCATTGACAAGAGCAAGGAAATCCGTTGTCTTTGCGAGGGTAACAAGGGGGAATTCTGGATCGGAACAGACAACGGACTGTTCATAAAGAGGGAAACAGACACAGAAACAGGTTCTGCATTCCATGACAGGGGCACTCCGGCATCAATTTCTGCAGACTACATTACCAGCATAGACAAGGACAGGTCAGGCAACATGTGGATAGGAACATATTACACAGGCCTGAACATTGTGAAGAACAGACAGGAGGAAATGGCATTGTTCTTCACAAACCCTTCATCAAATTCGATAAAGGGAGAGATTGTCCGCAGCATCTGCGCTGATGACGAAGGCATAATCTGGTTCTGCACTGAAGACGGATGGCTGAACAGGCTTGACCCTCAGACACGCATTGTAAAAAACTTTGAAATCGTCAAGAAGCTGAACATGCACGAAATCGTCATGGACAACGAAAGATTATGGGTATGTTCATATGGCAAGGGAGTCTATATATTCGATACAAAGAAGGAGAGAACTATCAGACATTACGATTTACCTTCAAATACGACGACAACAGGACTGAAGACGAAGGACGGCAATATATATATTGGTACGATAGCCGGCTTATACAGATATGAACCGGACAGCGACAGCTTCCGACATGTGGAAAAATTCGGAACGGATTACATCCATTGCATGTATCAGGACGATAATGAGGTTATATGGATCGGAACCTATGGAAATGGAATATTCTGCATGGATAAAGATGAAAATGTGCTGTCACACACTTTCCCTGATACCGGCGAAAATGGTAACGGACTTACTTCCAGATTCATCACCTCATTTGCTGAAGACAGTCAGAAACGCATATGGGTTACTACCGAGGGAGGAGGAATATGCTACACCACTCCGGAATATGATCTGAAAGACCTGCATTTCAATAACATCAGCAGCGATGACGGACTTCCATCAAATGTCACATGCGCGATTGTGGAAGACAAGGAAGGAACGCTTTGGGTATCTACCATCAATGGTATAGCCTGCCTTTCCGGCAACAATCTGGACATGACGGCTCTTGTGAACGGAAGCAACGAGATAGCCGGCTATCAGTATTCATACGGAGCAGTATGTTCCAGCCGCACGGGAATATTCTATTTCGGAAACACAGAAGGAATGGTAGCTCTGACTCCATCCAAGATGAAGAACAGGACAAAACAATACGATCTTCAGATCACTAGAATCGAAGCCAGAAATTCCGATCAGGTGACAAGCCTCAAGAATCCAGGAAAATCTGCCATGCATTCAAACGATATAAAGGTAAAGCACAAGGATGCATCGGCAATATACATCAGCTTCACCGTTCCTGAGTATTCATCAAGAAACATAATCTACACCTATAGGCTGATACGCGGCAAAAAGGAACAGTTCTCAGGTACCACACATGATAATGAGGTGATTCTCAGCGGACTTCGTCCCGGAAGATACAGGTTCGAAATTGCAACAATGGACAACATCGATATGTCCGATGGCAAATCATTGAGCATAACTATCACTCCGCACATCCTGTTAAGCAAGGTAGCATATATAATATATGCCCTTATCTGTATAGGAATCCTCGGTCTGGCCGTATTGATGCTTGAAATCCGCGGAAGAAATGAAAAGGCAAGACAATATTCGAAACTGATGAACAAGAAGGAGAAGGAAATCTACAATGCCAAGATCAACTTCTTTACCAACATCACTCACGAGATCAGGACTCCGCTTACACTTATCAAGATGCCGCTTGACAAGATCATGGCAACAGGCAGATATACTCCGGAGTCAGAAAAGGATCTGAGAACCATTCAGGCCAATACTGACAGACTGCTCAGCCTCACGAACCAGATTCTCGACATGAGAAAGATGGAGAGAAATGAGCTGAAGATTTCTTTCATTCAGGAAAATCTATGTTCGATAGTAAGAACGGCCATCGGTCTGTTCGAGCAGATGGCACATGATCAGCGAATAAAGATGAACATCGACATTCCTGAACATCCTGTGAATATAATGTGCGCAAAAGATTCCGTACTTACCATAATCAGCAATCTTCTTTCGAATGCTGTGAAATATGGCAAAGAGACTATAAATATCATTGTTAGATGCGATGACGGAGAGACAGCGGTCGTAAGAGTGGAAAGTGATGGAGAAGTCATTCCGGAAAACGAAAGAGAAAAGATATTCCAGATATTCTACCAGAGAGAAGGTGCGGCCAAGGAAGGTCAGGGAACAGGTCTTGGTCTTCCATATGCAAGAAATCTGGCAAACATGCACAATGGAAAGCTTTATCTTGACGGAAATGTAACAGAAATGAATTCATTTGTTCTGGAACTTCCTGTCAATCAGAAGGATGAGGTCAAACTTGCGCCTTCAGAACCTAGCATCAGCAATGGAGAAAAGAAGGTCAACGACTATGATACTTCAAGGCATACGCTTCTCGTCGTGGAAGACTCAGAAGAAATGAGGGAATACCTTGCCGGTGAACTTACGGAGGAATATAACGTACGTACTGCAGCAAACGGAGCGGATGCACTGGACATCATCAGAAGCGAGAAGATCGATCTTGTAGTCAGCGACATCATGATGCCTGTAATGGATGGATGTGAGTTGTGTAATGCCATAAAGTCAGATTCTGACATAAGCCACATTCCTGTCATCCTTCTTACCGCCGTGGTGGGAACAGAGACCCGTATCGAGACTCTTGAAGTGGGAGCTGACGGATACATCGAGAAGCCTTTCCCTATAGAACTTCTTCTTTCGAACATATCCAACCTGTTCAAGAACAAGGAGATATCGTACCGCCAGTTCATGAACAAGCCTCTCACTCATTACAGCAGCGTAACTACCAACAAGGTGGATCAGGAATACATGGACAAGGTACATGAGTTCATCATGAGTCATATCGCCGAGACAGACCTGAACATCGAGAACCTTACCATACAGCTTGGTACAAGCAAGTCATCACTTTACAGGAAGCTCAAGGCCAATACCGGCTTGAGCATCAACGAATACATAAGACTTTGCCGTCTGAAGCAGGCTGCCGAACTTCTGTCATCCCAGAAATACAAGATCAATGAAGTGGCATTCATGACAGGATTCTCATCACCGTCATATTTCGCAACATGCTTCCAGAAGCAGTTCAACATCACTCCATCAGAATTTGTAAAAAATCTCGGTCAGTAAGACTACTGACCGAGATCCATATGTGATATTTAAGGGAATCCTTACTTGAATGTCACCCAATCAACCTCAGCAGCTGCATCGTTGCAGAGCTTTACAGAAAGGTTCTGGAGACCCTTTACCTTAGGCATTGCGAAAGAAGCCTCTGTCCAGTCAGCTGATGCAGGGAGAGTTACCTCAACTGTTGCATTGCCAGCCTTAACCTCAACAACTGCGTCTGCAGCAGCCTTGTAGTTGAATACAACTGTCTTAGGAGCCTTCTTTCCGAAGTCAAGCTCGTTGAATGTAACAACGTCACCAGCCTTTGCGAATACAGTCTTCCAACCCTTGAAGTAATCAGTTGTATCAAGATACTCGATAGCAGCACCGTCGATTGCGCTGTAGCGGTCGATCTGAACCTTGTGAGATGCCTTTACAGGACCTACACCACGCTCTGTAGGCTTGATCTCCTGGATAGTACCGTCCTCGTTGAAGTAAAGCTTCTCGATACGTGCCGAACGGCTCTTGTCGAAGTCTGGAGAGTAGTCGTTGCGATGGTAGAAGAAATACCACTGACCCTTGAAGTTAACGATACTGTGGTGGTTAGTCCAGCAGCCGTTCTCGTGCTCAGCCATGATGATACCCTTGTACTCGTATGGTCCCATAGGGTTCTTTGACATAGCGTAACCGATAACCTCAGTATTCTCTCTTACGTATGGATAAGTAAGGTAATAGTTTCCGTTGTACTCGAATGCGAACGGACCCTCAGCCTGACGGCTAGGAAGACCCTTGAGGCAGTTTACACCTACGCTTGTAAACTCACGGTCACCCCACTTCATTGTCTCCACAGGATTGTCCTCAGCAAGCTCGATCATGTTGTCAGCAAGCTTAGCGCAACGTCCGGCACCCCAGAAGATGTAATGGTTTCCGTCTGATGCCTTGAGGACACATGGGTCGATACCGTTGATACCCTTGATAGGCTCAGGCTGGATCTCGTATGGTCCCTCCGGCTTGTCTGCGATAGCTACTCCGACAGCAAAACCGCCTGTCTTTGATGCATTAGGGAAATAGAAATAGTACTTTCCGTCCTTCTCGATACAGTCAGGAGCCCACATTGAATATGCGTCTGGTCTTCCCCAAGGAACATCGTTCTGATGAACGATCATACCATGGTCAGTCCATGTTGTAAGATCCTCTGATGAGAATACGTGGTAGTCCTCCATGCAGAACCACATTGATCCGTCATAGTGAGTCACTACGCTTGGGATGTCATGTGAAGGGAAAACATAGATCTTACCGTTGAACACGCGAGCTGTAGGGTCAGCTGCAAACTGTGTGTTGAAGATAGGGTTGGTACCTGTCACCATCACGTTTTCAGGAAGATTGCACTCTTCCTGAGGAGCTGCACATGCAGCAACTCCGAGCACTGTTGCTAAAAATAGGATTTTTTTCATTTTGTAAAAATTTAGATATGTTATTTGAAGAATTTCTGAAGTGTCTCAGCCAGATATGTACGAGCATTCATCCATGTGTGTCCGCCTTCTGTAAACATCTTCTCATACTTGATACCCTTTTCATCGAAATATGCCTGATGGTCAAGGACATTCTGATAAAGGAAATCTGAGGTTCCGACGCCGAACCACATGAGTTTAAGACTCTTGATATCGTTCTGGATATTCGGGAAATATATATCCATCACTTCCGGTGTCAGATATGCGCTATATGAAGCAAGATATGAGAATTTGTCGAAATTTGAATACACTGAGAAAAGCGACTGTCCGCCTCCGCGTGAGAAACCGCCTATAGCTCTGTACTCACGGCTGTTCTTAGTACGGAAGTTCTTCTCCACAAAAGGCATGATGCACTCCGTAAGCTCCTGCTCGAACTTACTGTACATCTTTGCAGAAGCGACAGTCGTAGGAGAAGGAGTAGTACCGAATACGTTTCCGTAAGGCATCACGACGATCATAGGTACAGCTTTGCCCTGTGCGATGAGATTGTCAAGAATGACATTGACCTTTCCTACCTTGAACCAGGTCTCCTCAGTATCCGTAGTACCACTGACAAGATAGAATACCGGGTATTTCTTGTTGCCCTTTTCATAATCTGCAGGAGTGTACACGACAACCGGACGATACTCTCCCATCACCTCAGACTTATAAGTCATATACTGCACCTTTCCATGAGGAACATCGTTGACTGTATAAAGAGCATCCGGATCCGGAATCTCAAGAAGGCTTGCCTTGAAATTCTCGTTAGGGAAAATGTTCATATTGTTCACAGCATTGACAGAAACGCCGTCAACAACGAAGTTATATGGATAGATGTCAGCCTTTTCCGGCTTTATTGTCGCGCTCCAGATTCCTCTGCTGTTGCGTACCATCGGCATGTTTCTGTCCATGAACTGGCCTGAGAGCTCGACTTTCTGAGCATTCGGAGCCTCATGATTGAATGTGATCCTGCCGTCAGGATGAATGATGTGAGGTTCGAAGACCACATCTCTCCAGCTCTGCTCAGGAACATCGTAGCCAAGAAGCTGAAGCATCTTGTTTGCATATCTCTTTCCAAGCTCGCGATATCCCGCTGCATCGAAATGAAGAAGGTCGAATGCATTGGTACATCCGCTCGAGCTGATGACATGAGCCTGAGGAATCACTGAAGGCACACGTGCTATCACTTCATTATGAGACGCGCATACTCCGCCTCTGTCACTGTTCACGACCTCACCTACAAGAAGAGGAACCACCTGACCCTGAAGACCGAGATCGTTCATAAGATTGTCATAAACCTTCTTGAGCTGACGAGGCCAGCGCGGATCACCTGTATTTGACTCGCCCTGATGAACAAGGACACCCTTGATGACACCATCTTTCTGAGCAAGCTTCGCCATCTCCACGAGTCTTGCATAAGGATCGTTGTCATATGCGGCAAGCATGCCCTTCATCCAGCCCGGTGCGCGCTTTTCCACATAACTTGCGATGCTGTCAGGGAGGAATGTCTCGATATGGCAACCTCCGATAGCTACATTGATGACTCCCACCTTCACATTCTCCGGAAGTTTCTCAACCAATGTCCTTCCGAAATAATCGGCAGGAGTAAGACCTGTGTTCTGACGGCAAAGAGGCGGAACTGCGGTATACCACTGTCCCTTTACTCTTCCCCTTTCCTGATCATCCACAGTCGCCATCATCTTGAAACGGTCACTCACACCTTCGAGATCCTGCTGTTCGATCCTGGCGTTACCTTCCATGTTGGACTGTCCGAAGCAGAGATAGATATGAAAATCAGGATCCTGAGCCTGCATGACGACAGCACCCAGGAAAGAAATTAATGAAATAAATAATTTTTTCATAACGGCATTTTTTCACAAGTACAATTTTAACCATTATTATCCTGATACAGTTGCAGAATCGTATCAAATTGTTTCGCTATGGTACCAGCAGCTTGATGGTTATACGAAAAGTATCATCGGGCAGGCTCATCAAGACGGAGATCCGGGCGCTTTCTTGATGAAAAGAAAAGCAGGACAGCCACAGCTATGGCCACGACACCAAGCAATATGAATATGTATTCCGCATGGATGGCAGCCACGACTTCCTGACCGTGATTTCCGGACTCGGTGATAGTTCTTGTGAAGATGCGGCCGATATAAATAGGCACAGCCCACATACCGAGATTCTGCACCCAATAGATGAGCGAGTATGCCGTTCCAAGGTTCTTTTCCGGAATGATCTTAGGCACAGACGGCCACATCGCAGACGGCACAAGAGAGTATCCGATACCGAGAAGGGCGATTGCAATATATGCATAGAAAGGCACTCCCTGAGGAGCGAATGTAATGATAAGATGCGATATGAGCACAAGAGCCGAACCTACGATCATCCATGTAGTCGCCTTTCCCACCTTGTCGACAAGCGCTCCGAAAAGAGGCGTGAACAGAATTGTAAAGAAAGGAATCATTGCAAGAAGCACTGTCGCGATGTCGAGATCCACACCGAAAAGAGGCAGAAGGATGGAAACACCGAACTTCTTGAAACGGATCACGCAGCAGTAGAATGTAACGCATAGGAGGGCGATCATGAGGAAACGAGGGTTGCTGAGCACCTTCCATATATCGGAAATACGGAACTTGTCCTCCTCCGCTGTCTCGACCTTGTCTGTCTCTCCCGTCTCCTTGTCAAATCTGGCGTCCATAGCCACGAAAACGGCCCAAAGCACGGCTCCGACAGCAAGTACAGCCAGTCCGATAAGAGCAGGTCTGTTGGTTTCCGCCAACGTGTACATTTCGCCCAACACCTTCTGCTTCACGATCATAGGAGCGACAAGAATAGCTGTAGCCGTACCGAAGCGCGCAATCGCCAGCTGAAGTCCCATGGCAAGAGCCATATTGCGTCCCTTGAACCACTTGGCGATCGATCTGGTCACGGAAACTCCTGCGATCTCGCTGCCAAGACCGAATAGCATACACCCCACATAAGCAATTGTAAGTGAGACCTTTGGATCAAAACCGGCAGAAATTGCAAATGTAACCAATGCCGCGCCACCGACCATCATTCCTACAAAGATGGATCCGACCAGCCTCACGCCGAACTTGTCAAGAAGGGCTCCGCACACGATGAGGCCGCCCCAGATGCACAGGAAGGAGTATCCGCTGGCATAGAAGCCATAATCAGCCATGTTCCAGCCGAGCTCGAGGTATTCAGGATTCTTGAACAGTTCGGAAAGTGACGAGAACATGTCGTCAAAGAAATATGAGGCGAACATAGGAACAACAAGGCATGCCAGCGCCAGCCAGCATGCCCACCTGTTGTCCCTGAGAGTATTTTTCAGGTTTGACATTATTTCTTGATGTTAGGTAGTTCGAGACCGTATCCCTTCTTCTTGTCCTCAGCCTTGAGGAGGAACGACATTATGAATGCAAGGACTCCGAATAAAGAGAAGATGACCATAGGCACCACATATCCTCCTGTCTTCTCGAATGCGATACCGATAAGTAGCGGTACGAAGCAAAGACCTACGTTCTGGATCCAGAAGATGAGCGAATATGCGCTTCCCAGAATCACAGGGTCGATGATCTTTGGCACTGAAGGCCAGAGAGCGGCCGGCACAAGTGAGAATGATACTCCGAGCACCACGATAAGAAGAAGGGCGAAAGCCTTGTTAGGGAATGCAGGGAGGAGGAAGGCGAAGCTGAGGTGACATGCGATCATGATGATTGCGCCGATCATGAGCATTGTTGCACCCTTGCCTTTGTTATCAAGGAAGCCTCCGAGGAATGGGGTGAGTACCATCGCAAGGATAGGGAACCATCTGAAAAGGTCGGCAGCCTCAGTATTAGGGATATTGAGGGTTACCTCGAGGAAGTTTGTCGCATATCTCTGAAATGGGAAGATAGCAGAATAGTAAAGGACGCAGAGAAGGGCAACGAGCCAGAACATCTTGCTTGAGAAGATCTTTCCAAGATCGCTCACCTTGAACTCTTCCTCCGAATCACCTCCGGCTGTAACTCCCATCTGCCTGTCAAGCTTGGAGTCCATTACAGAGAATACGATGAAGTTGATGAGTCCGATAAGCAGGAGAACGACGCAGAAGAGGATAGGGGCTTCGATGTTTCCGAAACGCTCTGCAAGACGAGGTGAAGCTGAAAGCACCGCGAACACACCAAGACGTGCAATCGCCATCTCAAGACCCATAGCCAATGCCATTTCCTTGCCGTTGAACCACTTGGCGATAGCCTTTGACACAGTGATACCGGCCATTTCGCATCCGCATCCGAAGATCATGAAGCCGAGACATGCAAGCTTCGCACTGCCGGGAAGAGCTACCCACCATGATCCGAGCCATTCGCAGAAAGCGGTAGCCTGGAACCAGTCTGTGACACCGATATATTTTATCGCGGCACCCACAACCATGAGGGATGTGGAGAGGATACCGGTGAAACGTACGCCCATCTTGTCGAGGATGATACCTGCGAGGATAAGGAATCCGCAGACATTCAGGATATACTCTGAAGCCGCATATGTTCCGAATACTGATCCGTTCCAGCCTCTGGTCTTCTCGACAAGCGACTGAAGAGGCGACATGACGTCAACGAACATGTACGCAAAGAACATCGCCAGCGCGATGAGGATCAACGCCGCCCATCTTGCAGCGAAGCTGTCATTAAGATACTTTTTGATTGTTTCTGCCATAATATTTGTTGATTTGATTTCCGTATGATAAAACTTTGCGAAGATAGCGTTTTTTTAGTACCTTCGCAAGTCAAAATGTTATGAAGGCAATATGGATCAGAAGCATACGACATACAGCATACTTGAAAAGGTGGATTCGCCCAAGGACATCAAAGGTCTCGACATGCAGGAGCTGAAACAGCTCTGCACTGAGATACGTCAGTACATGATCGAATGCTGTTCGGTGAATCCGGGTCACCTGGGATCCAGCCTTGGTGCAGTAGAGCTGATCGTAGGTCTCCATTATGTCTATGAAGCTCCGGATGACAAGCTTGTCTTCGACGTAGGACATCAGGCATACGCTCATAAAATCATCACGGGAAGAAGGGACGCATTCAGACTCAACAGGACGAAAGACGGCATAAGCGGCTTCCCGAAAAGATCGGAAAGCGAGTTCGACGCATTCGGAGCGGGTCACTCCTCTACCTCGATATCAGCAGCCCTAGGCTTCGCAGAAGCATCCAAGCAGCAGAATCTCGGTCACAAGACAGTGGCTCTTATCGGCGACGGATCCCTCACAGGAGGCCTGGCATTCGAAGGTCTCAACAATGCAGGAGCAAGCAAGGCAGACCTTCTTATCATATTGAACGACAACAACATATCAATCGACAGAAACATAGGAGGTCTGCACGAATATCTGCTTCGCATCACAACAAACAAGAGATACAACCAAGCCAAAAGACGTGTATGGAACTCGTTGGGAGACGGATGGTTCCGAAACACAATCCAAAGGATGGTCGGAAGCATGAAATCATCACTTGTCAGCAGAAGCGGTGGCGATCTCTTTCAGGCCATGGGACTCCGTTACTTCGGCCCGATAGACGGCAATGACATCGAACAGGTGATAGACACTCTCAGGAAACTAAAGGAAATCGGAGGTCCTCTCATCCTGCACACCTTGACGACCAAAGGCAAGGGATATGCACCAGCCGAGGCGAACCAGACCGTATGGCATGCACCGGGAACATTCGATCCCGAAACCGGAGAAAGGATAAAGAGCGAAAAAGGAGTAAGCCGATATCAGGACGTATTCGGCACCGTACTTCTGGAACTGGCAAAGAGCAATCCGAGAGTCGTCGGAGTGACCCCTGCAATGGCCTCAGGATGCGGAATGAACATGCTCGCCAAGGAAATGCCGGAAAGATTCTACGACGTAGGCATTGAAGAGGAGCATGCAGTAACATTCTCGGCAGGCCTCGCCGCGGGTGGAATGAAACCGTTCTGCAACATATATTCATCATTCTCACAGAGGGCATACGACCAGATAATCCACGACGTGGCTCTGCAGGATCTCCCTGTCGTCCTCTGCCTGGACAGAGGCGGAATCGTCGGAGAGGACGGCCCTACCCATCACGGATGCTACGACATGGCCATCTACAGGACGATTCCGGGAGCGGTCATTGCCGCACCGAAGGATGAGACCGAACTCAAGGACATGATGTACTCAGCGATGAAGAGTGAAAGCGGTCCATATATTATAAGGTATCCTCGAGGATATGGAGAAGGCACAGACTGGATGCAGCATGAAGCCAAGGAACTGGAAGCAGGAAAGGGAGAAATGCTGTTGGATGGCTCGGACATCGCAGTGATCGCAGCCGGTCCTATGGCCAACAGAGCCGTAGAAGCTGCTATGGAACTGAAGGAAAGAGATGGATGGAACCCTTCGATATATAATATAAGGTATATAAAGCCTCTTGACACCCTGATGATGGACGAAATAGCAGGAAGATATAAGACTGTCATCACCGTTGAGGACGGATGCGAAGCCGGAGGCCTTCACGGAGCTGTATCCGAATACATGTCTGGAAAGCACTCCCCTCTCCCGGTCAGAGCCATTGCAATACCTGACAGATATCTCAGCCAGGGCACGCAGGAAGAGCTCAGAAGCGAATGCAGTCTCACAAAAGACGGGATTTTGAACGTAATATTGGAAGAAGCTAAAAAAAGTGCAAAAAAAATCTGAAAAGATTTGGAGTTTTAAAAATAATGCGTACCTTTGCAATCCCGTTACGGAAACACTCTCTGAAACGGAAAACAAAACAATATTGCCGATGTAGCTCAGTTGGCCAGAGCACGTGATTTGTAATCTCGGGGTCGTGGGTTCGATTCCCTCCATCGGCTCAAAAGTTCTAAAAGAATTTTGGGAGAATACCAGAGTGGCCAAATGGGGCAGACTGTAAATCTGCTGGTTTATACCTTCGGTGGTTCGAATCCATCTTCTCCCACTAGAAGCCCGATCAGATTTTCGGGCTTTTATTTTGAAAAAGACATTTTTTCAGCAAACAAGCGGAAGTAGCTCAGTCGGTAGAGCATCAGCCTTCCAAGCTGAGGGTCGCGGGTTCGAACCTCGTCTTCCGCTCAAACTACGCCAGTGTAGCTCAGGGGT
>JAFZDJ010000090.1 GCA_017561265.1 Bacteroidales bacterium | reverse complement strand
TATTATGCCAAACGGAAAGAAGCATAAAAGGCATAAGATGGCAACGCACAAGCGCAAGAAGCGCCTGCGTAAGAACAGACACAAGAAGAGAAAGTAATTTCTCACAGTGTCTGCCATTTTAGCAGTCCGCTAAAGAAGGCCGACCGGGATGGTCGGTCTCTTTTTTTGAAATAATCTTATCATTGAAATTCCTGATGGAGTCTGAAAAAGATCTGATCGTTGATGTGAGTTCAACGGAAGTCTCGATTGCGCTGATGGAAAACCACAGGCTTATCGAGCTGAACAAGGAGTCCAGCCAGGGTCACAGCTTTTCTGTTGGAGATGTATATCTCGGAAAAGTAAAGAAGATTCTTCCGGCCCTGAACGCTGCCTTTGTCGACATCGGAGACGAAAAGCAGGCATTTGTCCATTACCTCGATCTGGGACTTTATTTCAATGCTTTCGACGAGTTCGTAAAGCGTATAAATCCCAACACGGATGCAAAGGGAATGTACAAGCACATCAAGCCAGGCCCTATCCTCGAGAAGGAGGGACGAATAGAGAATGTGCTCACACCCGGACAGATGATCATCGTACAGATTGTCAAGGAGCCGATCTCGACAAAAGGTTCAAGACTGACTGCAGAAATTTCATTGGCAGGACGAAACATCGTACTGCTCCCCTTCGCAGAGAAGGTGAGCGTATCCCAGAAGATCTCCTCAAAAGAGGAGAAAAGGAGACTGGAGACACTTGTAAAGAGTATTCTTCCGAAGAATTACGGAGCAATCATCCGAACAGCAGCAGAAGGCAAGAACGCAGCGATCCTGGATGCAGAGCTCATGTCCCTCGTTGAAAAGTGGGAGAATTCATGGAAGAAACTGGCGAAGTCCAAGAATGTGCAGCTGCTGTTCACTGAATACAGCAAGACTACCACAATCCTCAGAGACCTTCTCAACGATTCATTCTCAAACATTTATGTGAACGACGAGAACATATATGAGGAAATCCGCAAGTACATCTCGCTGATCTCACCGGAGCAGGAAAAGATTGTAAAGCTCTACAAGGATAAGGAGCCGATCTTCGACCACTTCGAAGTAACGAGACAGATCAAGAGTTCATTCGGAAAGGTAGTTCCTATCAAGCAGGGCGCATATCTCGTGATAGAGCACACCGAGGCACTGCATGTCATAGATGTGAACAGCGGTATCCGCTCAAAGAACAAGGAGCAGGAGCAGAACACATTCGACATCAACTGCTTCGCAGCCGAGGAGATAGCAAGACAGCTCAGACTTCGAGACATGGGAGGCATAGTCATCGTGGATTTCATCGACATGGAATCAAACGAGCACAGGAATGCCCTCTACAAGAAGATGCAGGAGCTCATGGAGCCCGACAAGGCAAAACATAATGTACTGCCTCTCACTAAGTTCGGACTCATGCAGATCACAAGGCAAAGGGTACGTCCGGCAACCGAGATCAACACCGCAGAGGTGTGCCCGGCTTGCAACGGAACCGGAAAGATATCTTCAAGTGTCGTGATAGACGAGGCCATAGAAAGAAGACTTGCCTTCTATGTGACCGAAAAGAACATCACCAGCCTTACCCTCAAGGTCAATCCGCTCCTCGGAGCCTATCTGACAAGAGGTATCTTCACCTCGATAGTGGGAAAATGGAAAAAGAAGTACAGATGTAAGATAGAGGTTGTAGAAACAACAGCTTTCTCAGTCTTGCAGAATGAATTTTACAATGAAAAAGGAGAGAAGCTTGATTAAGCTTCTCTCCTTTTTTCGTTATCGTTGAGCGGCCATACTCCCGTCTATGCTTGTTATACCGCTCATCGGATTAGCATCGACTTCCTCTTCAACGACAGGCTTAAGAATCTGTCATTGTCATCCCGAGCCTGTCGAGGGATCCACACAATAAGAATCTCCGTGGCATAGTCCTAAAAAAACGACAAAACTTTAAAGAAAGAGAAAAATCTTATTAAAGAAAAAGCAAAATCTTCATCCGAGGGTTGATTTATGAATGGCAGATTCGGAAATTAGCCGTAAAAAAGTATGAAGAAGTCGGGTATATCAGAAAGTTCTGCAACGGGGAACGGTGAGATTGTGATTTATCAGCCGGATGAGGTAATGAAATTGGAAGTACGCGTAGATGGTGATACAGTATGGCTTACACAAGCACAAATGTCAGATCTATTTGACAGGGACAGAACTGTCATAACCAAACATATCCGGAATATATTTTCCGAAATGGAACTTGATGAGAAAAGCAATGTGCATTTTTTGCACTTTGCAAACTCTGACAAACCGGTAAAACTATTCAGTCTGGATGTCATAATATCTGTAGGTTATCGCGTAAAATCAATTCAAGGAACCAGATTCAGACAATGGGCAAATAAAATCCTCAAGGAATATCTATATAGAGGATATTGTTTGAATTCAAGACTGACAGCGATTGAACACCGTTTAGATGATCACGAAAAGAAAATCGATTTCTTTGTCCGCACTTCCCTGCCTCCGATCGAGGGCATATTCTACAACGGACAGATCTTCGATGCATACGTATTCGTATCAGATCTCATCAAGTCTGCCAGAAAAAGTATAATCCTGATAGACAACTATATAGACGAAAGTGTACTCTTGATGCTGTCAAAGCGGTCGGAAGGGGTGTCAGCTGAAATCCGCACCGGAAGAATGTCAGAGTCTCTTCAACTGGATATCCGTAAACATAACAATCAGTATGAACCCATCCGCCTTCTCCAGACCCCGGATATCCACGACAGATTTCTGATAATAGATACTGACATTTATCATATCGGCGCATCACTGAAAGACCTTGGAAAGAAACTCTTTGCCTTTTCGAAGATGTCGATAGATCTCGACCGATTGATATAGCCTCTTTCACACAACATCATCAACATCCTCGCACACGACCCGAGAAGCAGAAAAGAAGGGATATGCTTCTCTCGTCGCGGTGCGAGGATTTTCACTACGCATGATGCGCCATTGGATATGATGCACGTTGAGCGGCCAGACTCCCGTCTATGCTCGTTTTACCGCTCATCGGATTCAGTAAAGATTGGTTCAGCAAGCTACGCAGCTCTGCCAAATGGCTGCTCCGCCTGCTGAGTGCCACGACTGCGAAATCAATATCGGAAGCCAAACGTCCAACAAAAGGGGCGCACGTCATATGGACTTGCGAAGACACCTTCATGACTAAATCATGACAAATTTAGCTACCCCCCCCCATATCAAGTCAAGTTCACATCTGGTTCATTTCATACAAAAACACACCGACGGCCTGTGGTCGGGCGAAGCATATTCCTTGTTTTCTGCTTCGCGGACTACAGGCCGTCGGTGGTTTGTATGATACTGATTATTCCTCTTCCAGGAACTGGGTCATGTTCTCGGAGTATTTGCGCCATTTGTCGATGAGAGCCTGCATGTCGGCAGGAAGCTCGGAGTCGAAGCGGACCATCTGCTTGGTGCGCGGGTGAACGAAACCGAGGGTCTTGGCATGGAGAGCCTGGCGAGGAAGAAGCTTGAAGCAGTTCTCGATGAACTGACGGTATTTTGCATATATGGTTCCCTTGCGGATCTCAGCTCCGTCATAACGGCTGTCATTGAAGAGAGGATGGCCGATCCAATTGAAATGGACACGGATCTGGTGGGTACGTCCGGTCTCCAGACGGCACTCGACTACAGTGACATAACCGAAACGCTCAAGGACGCGGTAATGGGTCACAGCATGCTTTCCATGGTCCCCGTCCGGGAACACCTTGAAGCGCATCCTGTCATTAGGGTCACGGCCGATGTTTCCGATAATGGTTCCCTGATCATCCTTGAGATTGCCCCATACGATAGCCACATAGCGACGCTCGATGGAATGCACGAAAAACTGCTTTGCGAGATCGAGCTGAGCCTCGTCATTCTTCGCTACTACAAGCAGTCCGGATGTATCCTTATCGATTCTATGAACCAGCACTCCCATCCTTTCATCCTCTGCATCAGGGCCTTGAGAGATGCCGAGATGATGCGCAAGAGCATTTACCAATGTACCTGAGAAATGTCCGTGACCTGGATGCACAACCATTCCGGCCTCCTTGTTCAATACAAGAAGATCATCATCCTCATGAACGATATTCAGCGGAATATCCTCCGGAAGAATCTCCATGCCACGCCTCTGATAAGGCATGACGAACTTGATCACATCGCCCGGACGGATCACATAGTTCGCCTTGACAATCTTGTCATTGACACGGATATATTCAGCCTTGATGGCCAGCTGTATGCGATGACGGGAGGTATATTCCATATGTGTAGCAAGATACTTGTCCACACGCATCGGCACCTGACCGGAAGAAATGTCGAAGCGATAGTGCTCGAACATCTCCTGCTGCTCATCTTCATAAGCCACTTCATCTCCTGCCTGAGCAGAATCAAACTCCTCTACGGGATCCTCATCAAAAGAAAAAAAACTGTTCTGACTCATTATCTTGAAGGTATTCTTTCAGGATCTACACTAAGGTAAAGCGAAACGTCGTCACCGAGGCTGACAGGAATTTCCGAAGGCTCCGGAGCCTGTCTGTAAACCACAGCATTAAGGCTGTCGTCATAGCTCCTGACACTGTCATCAAACTTCAGTATCCTGATGTTGAGGGACTGCTTGTGAACGGCATCGACTGCAGTGAGGTATCTTTTTCCTACCACATCAGGAATATATGTACTTGCATCAGTGTCAGGATTGAGTCCTACCACAAGGTCGATTACTGTCTCTGTCTCTACTGATTTTCCCGGAGCGATCTCCTTGTTGCCCCTGAGCTGACGGATGACATTATTGGTCGCCATATCCTCTACATATACGAGCTTTCCTAGGACAAGGCCACGTGACTGAAGCTCCGCCATCGCCTGACGCATCGAAAGACCTACCAGATTCGGCATTGTCACCTTCTTCGAATTAAGAGCATTGATAGTCAAGGAAATACGTCTTCCTTCCTTTACCTTTGCACCCGGTGCCGGATTCTGGTCACGCACAGCTCCCTTACGCATTCTCTTGGCATATACAGAGTCTGTGACCTCCACTCTCATGCCGGCCTGTCCTGCTGCATATTCAGCTTCAGCGACAGTCATGTTTGAAAAATCAGGAACGATGAGCACCTGATCATGCTTTGTCACGACATTCAGAAAAATCATAGCTCCCACGATAAGGACTACGACCAATATGAACGCAATCAAGAGGTTACGTACAATCCAATTGCTGAAGAATCCCTTCTTCTCTGTCTTTTCACTCATTTTTATCTGACTTTAATCAATTCATACGAACGGCAGCCCAGACCGATCTGCTCTCCATATTCGACACCCGACTCCCAGTTTGTGTCAGGATGGACGATACGGAACTTGTCATCTCCCTTGTGATGATGGTGGCCGCATGTGCACTCCGCATCATGAGCCTCATCCTTGTCCGAGATAGCATTGCCACGCAGACTCGGAGCTGCAACGACCATATCCGCACATGCACAGTCCAGAGCAACCGGATCGAACGATGCGGCAATTCCGATATCCGGAACCAGAGCGGCATCATTATGATTCCAGCAGTCGCAGTTCGGCGACACATTCATGATGAAGCTGATATGGAATGAAGGCTTTCCGTTTATTACAGCATATGCATATTCGGCAATCTTGCGGTTCAGCACCTCGGAAGTCTCATAATCCTTCACTACAGCAGCAGATTTCTGACATACGGCAACACACTGACCGCATCCGACGCACCTGGTGTAATCGATCACGGCCTTCTTATCCACGACCTTTACCGCATCATGACGGCAATATTTCTCACAGACCTTGCATCCGATGCAATTGTCCACATCTATATATGGCTGAGATGACGAATGAAGCTCCAGTTTTCCTCCGACACTGGCCGAGCCCATGCCGAGATTCTTGAGAGCACCGCCGAAACCTGCCTGCTCATGTCCTTTGAAATGGTTCATCGAAATGACGATGTCGGCATCAGCGATCGCTGCACCGATCTTTGGAGAAGGGCAAAGCTTTCCACCAGATGGAACTTCCTTGTAATCAGTACCTTTCAATCCATCAGCAATGATCACGTCCGCATGTGCGCCTATCCTGTTGAATCCGTTTTCCATAGCGGCATCGAGATGATCCACCGCATTCGAGCGACCTCCTGTGTAAAGAGTGTTAGAATCGGTAAGGAATGGCTTTCCTCCGAGCGAACGTATCACATCCACCACTCGTGCAGCATAATTAGGGCGTATATAAGCCATATTTCCCGGTTCACCGAAGTGGATCTTGATGGCAGTGAACTTGCCCTCGAAATCTATATCCGCGATTCCTGCCTTCCTTATCAGTCTTTCAAGCTTTGTAAGAAGATCATTTCCAGGAACTGTCCTGAGGTCTGTGAAGAATACTTTTGACTTTTCCATAGTTCATCATACTATCGGCATGCCTTTGAACAGGACATTGAACAGTCCCTGTCCCAGAAGGGCTATGCCTATTATTACCACTATAGCACCTGTTATCCTGTTGATCCACAGGATAGTACTCATTCTGAAATTGTTGCGGAAACGGCTCAGAAGCCAGGAAAAGGTGAACCAGTATGTCACCGATCCTGCACTCACGGAAAGGATGATCGGAGCCACACGCCAGTTATGCGGAGCATCATCCGCCAGACCGAAGAAGGCAAAAAGCGTGAACATCACAAAGATGGCCATAGGATTCGACAAGCCCATCGCTATCGACTGGCCGAAGTCCTTCGGCGAAACTGATGTATCTTCATCGGTCTTCATCTTCCTGAACGGATTGGAGAAAGCCATGTTCAGTCCTAAAATGATGAGGACAACACCTCCCACCAGAAGTATCAAGTTCTGGTGGGTATCTATCAGCTTCTGCGCAAATGCCAGGGCGAAAATTGCGATGAACGCATACATCGTATCAACGACGCTGGCGCCAAGACCTGACACAAAGCCGGCCTTATGTCCTTTGCTGAGAGACTTCTGCACGACGAGAATGGCAATCGGACCCAAGGGTGCCGACGCGCACATTCCCACAAGGAAGCCTTTTAGCATATCAACCAACATAAACTGCCGCTTTATTAAAAATCCAATCATACAAAGGTAGTAATAATTTTCATATCTTTGCGAGAGATTAAAGACAGCGCAGAATGAAAAAAGAAAATATGCTTCTCTGGGGATTGACCGTGCTTTTCGCACTGATGATGTCTGTTCCGTTCCTGATACCGCACACAGGCCTTCTGGCCTTGTTCGGCATCGTGCCGCTTCTATGCATGGAACGCATAGCTGACCTTACCGGAAGGAAGCGTATATGGATATACCATTATTCCGCATTCGTGCTGTGGAACGCGATCACGACATTCTGGGTGTGCAATGCCACTGTCGGCGGAGGCATATTCGCCGTCCTTGCTAATTCGCTGCAGATGTCACTGGTCTTCGGACTTTTCAGGCTTAGCAAAAGAAAATTCAGCGGCACCTTGCCGTACATATTCCTCGCTGTCACATGGATTGCATGGGAAAGATTCTACTTCGATGCTGAGATTTCATGGCCATGGCTGGTGCTCGGAAATTCATTCGCACGCACGACATGGGCAGTCCAGTGGTATGAAATCACAGGAACTCTCGGAGGTTCTCTCTGGATCTGGGCATGCAACCTGAGCATATTCGGAATGCTGGTAAGCGCCTCAGACGGAAGGATATGGGGATGGAACAACAAGGCAAAGATCGCATCGCTTATCGGAATAGTAGCCCTATTCGCCGCCCCTGTCATTACGTCCGGAATCATCGGCAGCCGATATCAGGACTGTATGGAGGCCGAGAATCAGCTTGAAGTCCTCATCGTCCAGCCGAACATCGACCCTTACAACAAGTTCGAGGCGATGACCCAGACCCAGCAGAACGGCATCCTGCTTTCAATGGCCGAGAAGGCACTGAAACACCGCAAGAACGACAGTACGGCATCTCCCCTGCTTATGGTCGCACCTGAAACATTCACAAGCGACATCATCTGCGGTGAATACGAAAGGAGCCGCACATGGAAGGGATTCACTGATTTCCTTGAGGACTATCCTAATGTAAACATGCTTTTCGGAGCATCGTCATATGACTATTTTGAGTCTGCAGAAAGGCCGTCACACACAGCCAGACAGCTTAATGACGGACGTTGGGTGGAATCGCACAATTCAGCCCTGATGACTGACGGAACGTCAAGGACCGAGATCTTCCATAAGAGCAAGCTTGTAGTGGCAGTCGAGCATACTCCTTATCCGGCAATATTCTGCCGCATCGATGACATGCTCGGCGGAGTAATGGGAAGATGCGTCGGACAGGATGAGATAAGTCTGCTTCATGTCCGTTCCCTTGACGGAACTGAAATTCCGATAGGATCCGCAGTATGCTACGAATCCGTTTATGGAGAATATTACACAGATTATGTCCGCAAGGGAGCCCGTGCCATGGCCATCATCACCAACGATGCATGGTGGGGCAATACGCCGGGCTACAGGCAGCATCTCAGCTATGCTTCCCTCCGTGCCATCGAGACACGCCGCGCCATTGCACGCTGCGCAAACACCGGAATATCAGCCATCATCCTGCCGTCCGGCAAAATAACTCAGCCGACCCCTTGGTGGGAGCCGGCTGTAATAGAGGGTCATATTCCTCTTCGCGACGACATCACATTCTTTGTCTCACACGGCGACATCACCGGCCGCATCTGCACCTTCATCTTCCTCCTTCTCCTCCTCTCCCTCGGAGTCAGGTTCATTACAAGGAAGTAGAATCATCTCGGCACGATTTCTATCTTCATGCCCATCGCCCCTACGAGCCTATATAAAGTAGCAACCGTAGGGATAGTCAGGCCGCGTTCTACTCTGGAAATATATCCCTTGGAAGTACCTGTACGCCTTGCCACTTCTTCTTGTGTAAGACGGGCTGCCTTTCGTGCATCCAAAAGAATCTGAGCATTATATTCCTCCCAGGCATGTTCTAACGCCTCTTCCCTTTCCTTGCTTCCTGGAGTACCGAATTCCTTTTCAAGTTCGGCACTTACATCAATCAGATCCATGTCGTTTGCTCTCATAATATTCATATTTCAATCTTATTGCCCTGTCCAATTCATATGCTGGTATCTTTTGCGATTTCTTCTTAAACGCATTGAGCAGAATTACAACCAGATTCCCATCATATATATGAAAGATACGGAATTCATTATTACCATAATTCACTCTCAGTTCAAAAACACCCTCTTTCAAATACTTTATATAATGATAAGGAACCCTATCCTCTGTTTCTAGCAACAATAGTGCTCTCATTACCTTTTTACGTTCTCCTTCACTCAAGGCATTTTTGAAATCATTAAAGTAATTTCTGAACGCATATATCTTCTTCATTGCAAATATAGATAAAGTTATATAGTATTACAACATTTATGACATATTTGTCACTTCATATCATATTTGCAAAGTTCTCCAGAGATAGCCGTATATTCAAAAAGTATACGGTTATTTTTAAAAATCGGCCTTACAGATATCTGCAAGGCCGATTCCGGGATTGGATTTTGTTCCACAATGTTCTACGGTTACCATTCGTATTCTTCCTGATCGTCACCGAAGGTGTAGGAAGTTTCGTTCTCGGACATTTCGAGATCGTCGAAGACCATGGATACCTTTGTGTTTCCAGCAGACTCATCCTCAAAGAAAGTAACATTGACGATTGTCTGCTTCATTCGGATCATCCTGATATTCTGCCAGTCAAGCTTTAACGTCGTATTTTCATCCTTTATCCATGAGAATTTGATATCCATATCATCATCTGCATCATTCTGAACCTGATAAGGATACCAATTATCACGACGCGTAAAAGCATAGGTAGCCTCATAGACTGTAGCACTTGGAGGCGCTAAGGTAAATTTATCTTGTTCAGAACTGCCAATATAGTCTGTGAGAATTCCTTCAACAACACCCTGTGTCAGGAAATTATCTGCAACAACCTTAAGTCCGAAAATCATATGCTTCATATGTATTGCTATGGTTGCACCTTCTTCTTCCGGCACATAGTCAGATAATTCTCCGTAATATGCATCAACACCTTTTGCGATTGAGTGATTCTTTCCGTCTAAAAGCTGTATGTCTTCACCTAAGTAAGGGAAATAATCAATTGACGTAATAATAAAGTCATTTGAAATCGGCGTCAACAAATATCCACTATTGGTACTTGACATAAGGGTTTGAAATGGTTTACCATAGCCAAGAAGAATCTCCTCATCTTCCAACTCATTCATATTCGAGCTGTACACCACATTCTTACCATTTACGATCATATCGATTTCAAACTTATACTTATAGTCAGCAAGAAGTTCAAGAGATACATCCGAAACATCATCAAAAAGTCCGTAAGCATACCTCTGGTATGATCCACCGCTCACCGGAGCATAATAAACCTGGATTCCGTAAAGGTCATCAGAAGATGATTTGAGCGGAACATGATTTACCTCAAGTTCGCCAGCACAGGCAAGCTTCACGGTGTAAGTTTCAGGATTTCCTGCAGGAGTTTCAGGAACCACGTTGTCCTGACATGCAGTCATAGCAGCAAGAGCTACAGCTGCAAAAAGCAATGATTTTTTCATATTGTTCGTAATGTTAGTTCTGTAAGTTTAATAAAAGAAATTTTTCACCAGGCATATTCTTCCTGGTCATCACCGAAGGTATATGACTCACCTTCAGTCATTTCAGTATCCTCAAAGATAAGGGAGAAGCCGCCGCTTTCCTGATCATCGTCTTCAAAGCCGCCTGAGCCGGTGCCTCCACCGACCTCCTGACCGCCTTTCTGGACTACGGTTATGACATTCTGAAGAAGAACTCCGCTGACAGTCTCGCTGACGATGATATGACCAGTCCTTTCCTGAGACACAGTATTCTCAGCAACAGCAACCGTCACTGAAGCACTTCCTGAAGTCGGAGCATTTCTCACCACAAGCCAAGTGGCATCAGACACAATGCTATAGGCATGAGTGCCTGAAGCAGCGATGTTGAAGCTGAATGTTCCTGCTTCACCTTCAGCCGAAACCGATGCAGGAGACACTGAGACATGAGGTGCATTCGCATAAGTCACTCCTCTTTCATACGTCTTTCCTCGTACCGATGAAACTGCTACATTGCCTTCTGAATCCGTCAACTCGAAAGTGAGCTGGCGATTTAGATAATCAAACGGAGCCATCATGATAAATGCGACCAAAGTGCCATTCTCTTGGAATGTCACATCTTCAAGATCAAGAGTCAGACTGTTACCATATACAGGTTTATCGATGGACAAATCAAGTTCAAGGACATTGAATGTACCTTTCTGAAGAAGTACATCACTATCTGTACGCACTGTAAGTGATGTGTAAGTTCCAGGCAGAACGGGGATTTTGACACGAAAAAGATCGCCAAGACGTTCGTAATTGAAATACAAAGATCCTGTCTCCTCGTTAGCCACACCTTTAGCCAGCATATAACCGAATTTTCCGATATCTGCTCTATTCTCCTGCGCATTGCCTTTCTGAGTCTGACCCACATAGGTCAATGGAACAGCATCCTTATGGATATAGAAATTGGAGATGAACGGAAAATATGAGAAGTATTCCGAGCCCTTCTTCAGAGCCCATCCGCCTCCATCAAAAGAGGCAGAGGCCTGACCTGCACCGGAAGCCATGGAGAAATAGATCTGGCTTCCAGCATCAGGGAAGATACCGACACTATCAGTCACAGACCATACGAAATTAACTTCGCTGCCGATTATTGCAGTATTCTTAGTAAGCTCTTCCGAATCTTCAAATCCGGCCTGAGGCATGATCATTACTATATTATCATATTCTCCTGTTACTTCTGTCGTATCTTGAAGGAGTCCATCAGGATATGAACAAGATGTAACGAGACATAATAATACAAAGAATAAAAGATAAGGTCTCATGACTCGTATTTTACTCTTCACCTTCAAGGCCGCCCGGACCGGTTCCACCACCGACGTAGCCTTCATCGCCACTGACACTCATTACCGCACCCTCAAGGAGAAGTTCTACAGACTCTGCAACAGGGCTGACATAATCAGTCTTCATTGTTTTCATAAGCAATTAAAATTTAATGGTTAAACTTATATACACCACCGCACAAAAAAAGCGTGAGGATTTCTTTTCTCTTCGTGAGGTTTTGGCGTACCCAAGTCTACAGAAAAGGAATACCCACGCATATGCGCAGGCATCACTTCTATTCCTGTAAACTTTTCAAAATCGCCAAATTTCACGAAGTCCAGAATAAAAGCAAATGCTTAAATTTCAATATGTCATAAAATGCCGGAGCATTTCACCTTACAAAGATAAATAAAAAAAACAAAGAGACAAGCGCGAACGCCTGTCTCTTACCAAAACCATGTATTAAATATTTATCGACCCATAGGTGGTCTTCCGCCGCCCATTGGAGGCATTCCGCCGCCCATCATTCCTCCGCGCATTCCACCGCCCATCGGACCGCCTGCAGCACCGCCGCGCATTCCACGACCCATGCCCATTCCACGGCCACCGCGGTTGTTTCCGAATGTTCCGAATCTGTAAGTGAATGCAATCACTACGTAACGTCCGAGAGTATTGCTGCGTCTCTCGAGGTGATAGTTAGAGTTGTCAGTCACTGTCAGGTTCTTAGCCTGGTTAAGGAGGTCATATGCTCGGAGAGAGAGAGTACATGTGTTATTGAGGAGAAGCTGAGTAATCTCGGCATTCCATACGAACTCAGGTTTCTGAGGTGTAGTATAACCATTGTACCAGTTGTAGTTGATGTCAGTGATGAGGTTCATTCCGAACGGAAGTGTCCAGTTCATCTCGAATGAAGCGTTGTTTGTCCAAGTAGCCTTCTGGCTCACTGAATTCATTGTATACCAAGACTTCGACATGTTTGTTCTACCACCTGCGATGAGCTCTACTACGTCATTTCTATAAGTGAGTCGGAGCATCTGCATGACACCTGTAGTCATTGTCTTGTTCTCTGTAAATGCATCAGTCTTGCCGAGATCAGGGAAGTCCTTGTGGAATGCGTCATAGTCAAATGATACTGTAGCAGGATCATAGTACTTGTCAGTTGCAAGGTTTCCGTTACCGATGTACGATGTAGACTGATTATAACGTGCATTTGTCATCGACATGATCGAGAAGTTCGACAATCCGAGCGGAGCATTTACCATCAACATCGCGTTCGCATTGTATGTTCCAGGACCGTTCACAGGGATCGAGTACTGAACACCTGCCTTATCATACCACTGAGCGTTTGTAATCGCGTTCTGAACCATTCCTCCTGAAATGTTACCGTTGATCGAAGTGAACGAATTCATGTTGGTATAGCCGAAGTTCCAACGTGCATTGTGATTGAAATATGGCTGGAGGTAAGGGTTACCGAGCGAAATGTTTCTTGGGTTGGTATTGTCCGGAACCGGCATGAGCTGTGATGTCGAAGGCTGCGCCGAACGACCGTTATAGTTGAGCTGCATGTTGGTGTAGTCGTTGAAGTAGAAACGGACTCTTGCTTCAGGTGACCAGTTGATCACATTGCTCTCGTATGTCTTTCCGTTAGTCTCATTGTATGTATGAGTAGGGTTGGCTGCTGCTCCGAGCTGTGCTGTGAGCTTATCGGTCTGCCAGCTGAATGTAACTCCTGCTCTCTGGTTGATGTTCTCGTTCAGGATCGAGTTAGAGTACTCTTCACTACGTGTTGCTCCTACCGGATCGAAGATGATGAATCCGTCACCATACTCATTTGTGCCACTGTTGAAAGCATCCTTGGTGCTGTTGCTTCTGCTCCATGAATACTGGTAGCTTGCCTCGAGGTAGAGGTTCTCGATAATAGGCTCTGTATAGACGAGACGTCCTGTCAATGATGAGCTCTTTGAGTTCTGGAGATATTTCTGGTTTACGATATTCTTATTCTCATCCCACTGGTTATCCTCATTTGTATCAACCAATGTAAGAGACTGGTTGAAGCTTGTCATATCATTGTTGCTGAAGTTATAGTTAGCATTCAATGACAATGTTCTTCCTGCCTTGCCAAGACGCTGTCTGTAAAGCATACGTCCGCTTGCAGTCCAGTTCTTGTTGTCACCATAGCTGGTGTTGAAACCTTCGTTAGTCTTTCTCTCGATGCCGTCAACTCCAAGAGTGTTGGTTGCGAAATCAGAGTATTCGTTGAAGTTTCCGCCACCGAAGTTGAACTGAGGCTCGAAGAGGATAGATGAGTTTGGAGAGAACTCATGATCAAGTCGTACACCGAATCTGTGACCACCGGTATTTCTGGTGCTTGTACCGGTCTCGCTCTCTATGAGCTGGCTTCTGTCATCCATGTATGTGATCTTGTTGCTCTCATTCTCAACATATGAATTCGATCCGTTGTAAAGGTAGTTGCCTGAGAGCTCCATGTCACCTTCGAAGAGGTCCCATGCGCCGTTCACACCGCCCATCCAAGAGCTGGTGATACCGCCGCCCATGCCGCCCATCATGCCGCCGCCCATACCGCCGCCCATCATCATGCCGCCGCCCATGCCGCCGCCACCCATCATCATGCCGCCGCCCATGCCGCCGCCCATCATACCGCCCATCATGCCGCCTGCGAGGTCATTGAAGCCACGGTTGTTGGTGTTGTTTGCATTGAGGAGGAGAGTGAGCTGGCTATGATCCTTGAAGTTACCTACGATTGCACCGCCCTGGTAACGCCATCCTTCTTCCGCAAACTTATGATCCTCATTATAATAGCCCTTGTCCGGAGCATCGTGTCCGCCACCTGCATTGAGGTTACCGAACCATCCGTCCATCATGCCCTTATAGATAGAGAGGTCGATGATGAACTCCTCCTGACCGTCGTCAATTCCTGTAAACTGAGCCTGCTCAGACTTTCTCTCCACAACCTTCACCTTCTCGATCATCTTTGCAGGAAGGTTCTTTGAAGCGAGCTGAGGGTCATCAAGGAAGAATGTCTTTCCATCGATGGTGATCTTTGTGATAGTCTCACCGTTAGCTGTGATGGAACCGTCAGAACTTACCTCGATACCAGGAAGCTTCTTGAGGAGGTCCTCGAGCATATCATTGTCTGTGGTCTTGAATGAAGAAGCTGTATACTCTACGGTATCCTTCTTGACAATGATAGGGTTACCTACCGCTGTCACACTTGCTGCATCAAGAGCCTCTACATCCTCAGCCATCTTTATGACTCCGAGGTCAAGAGCCTTTTCCACATTAATCTCCTGCTGGATAGACTTATATCCCATGATCTCAGCCTTCAGCACATAAGTGCCTTTCTTGACTTTTGTAAACTCAGCCTTACCTTCGCTGTCTGTAAGGACATACTTCAGGGCTTCGTCCGCACCTGTCACTGTAAGTGATGTGGTAGCAAAACCTACAGGCTCGTTTGTATTTTCATCAACGAGCTGGAATGTAACCTTGAATGAATTCTGAGCATAAGCTGCAGATGCCACAAAAAAGAGGGCGGCTGTAATGAGGATTCTGACAATTCTGTACTTCATAATCGGATTCGAATAAAAAAACACGGCAGCACATTTGTGTGCCACCGTGAATATAGACACATAAACGTTGAAAAGGTTTAATATTTTTTGAATTTATCTTCTGTATCGCCCCATATGTCCGCGATTACCTCCTTCATTACCTCCGAAATTACCGAAACGGTATGTAAGAGAGAGTATCACATAGCGGCCAAGAGTGTTGTTGCGGACTTCCTGATGGACGTTCTGAGTGTCGGATACGGACAGGTTCTTTGACTGGCCGAGGATATCGTAAGCCTTCAATGCGAGAGTGAACTTGTCCTTGAAAAGAAGCTTGGTCATCTCGGCATTGATGATGATTTCATCTTCCTGCGGAGTCGTATAGCCATTATACCAGTTGTAATCTGCATCAGCAATGATATTCAGACCTCCCGGTATGGTCCAGTTCATGGAGAATTCCATCTGGTTGCTCCAGGTTGTGTTGATATTGGCTGCAGCCATGGTGTACCACGACTTCGACATTCTGGTACGTCCACCTGCAACAAGTTCCACCAGATCGTTTCTATAAGTAAGACGGAGTCTCTGAGTGAAGCTCACAGTCTGGGTATGATTGGCAGTGAAATAATCCTCCGCAAGGGTCAGATCCGGAAAATCCTTATGAAATAGATCATAATTGAACTCTGCCGTTTCCGAATTGTAATATTTGCCGCTGTCAAGCGAGCCCTTGCCTATGAATGAGGTGGACGAACTGTAATTCGCATTGGTCTGCGAGAAGATGGAAAAATCCGACTTGCCTATAGGGGAGTTGACCATGACACGACCGTTTGCGGAATATGTTCCCGGACCGTTCACCGGAATCGAATACTGGGCTCCGGCATTGTCGTACCATCTGGCATTTGTAATGGCACCGTCAACCATTCCGCCTCCGACATTACCATTTACCGACGTGAAGGTCTCTTTGTTGGTATAGCCGAAATTCGCATTGAAGTTATGACTGAAATACGGCTGAAGATATGGGTTACCCAATGAAATGTTCAGAGGATCCGAATTATCCGGCACCGGCATGAGCTGAGATGTCGAAGGCTGGGAAGAACGTCCGTTGTAACGTACCCTCATATGGGCATAGTCGTTGAATTCATAATTGAATGTAGCCTGTGGAGCCCAGTTCACGACCCTGCTCTCATATGTCTTGCCGTTTGTCTCGTTATAAGTATCGGTCGGAGTCAGTGCGACACCGATCTGAGCACGTATGCCGGGCTTCTGATAGCTCAGACTTACACCTCCCCTCTGGTTGATGGTCCGGTTGAGAATATCATTTGAATAAGTCGTATCCTTCTTCGAGCCTTCTTCCTGATACACAAGGGATTTCACATCAGAACCGATATGGTCTTCCACATTTCCGCTGTTGAATGCAGTCTTTTGGGAAATGTTCCTGTTCCACCCGTACTGATAATTTGCCTCAAGATAGAGATTTTTCGCAACAGGCTCGGTATATACGATTCGTCCGTTAAGCGAAGCGTTCCGGGACACACGCTCTATCTTCTGGTTGACCACCTCTGGATCAATATCCCAGATTCCGTCCTTATCTTCATCAGCATAAGTAAGAGACTGGTTGAAGCCTAGAAGTTCATTGTTCCTGAAGTTGTAACGCATATTCACCGACACGGTCCTTCCCGGTTTTCCGAGTTTCTGACGAAGAAGAACAAAACCGCTGGCTGTCCAGTTGCTGTTGTCACCGATATTATCAGTGAATCCCTTGTTCGTATGAGCGGTATCATCGCCGAAAGCCTTGTCGGTATGGAACTCCGAATGTTCGGCATAGCTTCCGGATCCAAAATTGAACTGAGGCTCGAAGATTATGGATGTATTCTTTGAAAAATCATACTCCATACGTATTCCGAAACGGTTTCCCTGAGAATGAGTGGTATTGAAGCCGGCATTGCTGTTCAGAAGCCTGCTCCCGTCCTCCATATAGGTCACGCGGGAACTTTCCTCTTCCACGACACGCGTCGAACCGTTATAAAGATAGTTTCCTGACAGTTCCATGTCACCATCAAAGAGATCCCACGTTCCGTTAAGACCGCCCATCCATGAAGTTGATATACCGTTTCCTCGACCCCAGCCGCCTGTTCCGCGGCCCATTCCTCCACCTCGCATATCCGACATCATTCCGCCTGCGACATCGTTGAAGCCACGGTTATTGGTATTGTTACCATTCAGAATGATGCTCAGCTGGCTGTTGTCAGAGAATCGTCCCACCATTGCAGCCGCCTGGAATCTAGGATCATTCATATCCGAACCGTCGCCCGGAATATCATGTCCGCCGCCTCCCATTAAGTTACCGAACAATCCGTCCATGACACCCTGCTTGACAGAAAGGTCGATGACAGTCTCCTGTTCACCGTCATCAATGCCCGTAAACAAGGCCTGATCTGACTTCTTCTCTACGACCTTGACCTTTTCTATGAGTTTTGCAGGAATATTCTTTGCGGCCAGCTGCGGATCGTCCAGGAAGAACGGCTTTCCGTCAATCATGATCTTTGTTATCGTCTCTCCATTTGCAGTGATTGATCCATCCGAACCTACCTCGACACCCGGAAGTTTCTTCAAGAGCTCTTCAAGCATGTCATTGTCTGAGGTCTTGAACGAAGAGGCCGAATACTCTATGGTGTCCTTCTTCACAACAATGGGATTTCCGACCGCCGAGACACTTGCTGCATCCAGTACCTTCACATCCTCTTCCATCTTTATCGCGCCGAGATCCATATCCTTGTCGACAACAAGTTCCTGCTCATGAGTAACATAACCCATGAGTTCAGCCTTGAATACATATGTACCTTTCTTGATCTTTGTAAGAGAAGCCGCACCATCAGCATCAGTAAGGACATACTTTGCTGCAGTGTTCCCGCCTTTTACTGTAAGAGATGCAGTAGCGAAAGAAACAGGTTCTGCGGTCTTTGTGTCAACGAGCTTCAGCTTCACGGTAAAACTACCCTGAGCAAATGAATCAATCCCAATAAGAAGCACGCCAACAATGATAATTATCCTCTTTAACAAGGACATTATGTTGTTGTTCATAGTCGAAGTCTAAGCGTAAATACAAATACAATACAAACTTATGCAAATATAGCCTTTTAAAGCGAATGTTTAAAGAGGAAAGACTACTTTTTTATCCTGTCAGGATTGTTTTCCAGAAATTTCTTCCAATCCGACTTACCGCCCACTCCTGCAAGAGGATTGGACATCTGATAATGATGGCATAAAGCTATCGCAAGTGCATCAGTAGCATCAAGATACTTCGGATCAAGCTCGACCTTCAGCGTCTTCTGAATCATGAGCGAAACCTGTTCTTTGGAAGCGGCTCCATTACCGCAGATTGCTATTTTTGCCTTTCTGGGAGCATATTCAGCCACGGATATGCCCCTCATTATTGCGGCTGTTATGGCCGCGCCTTGAGCTCTTCCGAGCTTCAATATTACCTGAGCGTTCTTGCCGTAGAACGGAGACTCCACGGCAAGTTCGTCAGGCTTATGTTCGTCAAGAAGTTCGCCGACTCCTGCAAAGATATTGGCGAGCTTCTCGAAAGGATCCTTGATCTTACGCAGATCGAATATTCCCATATCGACATAGTGCGGGCCTCGGGAGTCCACACGAATGATCCCGTAACCAAGAATGTTGGTTCCGGGATCAATGCCTAATATGGTTTTGGTTGTTTTCATAGATTCCTCGACAAGCTCGGAATGACAATGTACAAGCTCGGAATGAGAGCTGTTAGTCGATACGGTCAAATCCGGTGTATGGACGGAGCGCCTCAGGAATCTCGATGCAATCAGCCTTCTGATTGTTCTCAAGAAGAGCTGCCACTACGCGTGGAAGAGCAAGCGAGCTACCGTTGAGAGTATGTGCGAGCTGAACCTTTCCGTCAGCATCCTTATATCTGAGCTTCAGACGGTTGGCCTGATAAGACTCAAAGTTGGATACTGAAGAGATCTCAAGCCAGCGGCCCTGAGCTGCAGAATACACCTCGAAGTCGTATGTGATCGCAGATGTGAAGCTCATGTCGCCACCGCAAAGACGGAGGATTCGATATGGAAGACCAAGGCTTGAAACAAGCTTCTCCACATGAGCGATCATCTCGTCAAGAGCAGCATAAGACTCCTCCGGCTTCTCGATGCGCACGATCTCTACCTTGTCGAACTGATGAAGACGGTTGAGTCCGCGTACATCCTTTCCGTATGAACCTGCCTCACGACGGAAACATGGAGTATATGCAGTCATCTTCACAGGGAAATCATTATTTCCGAGGATGACGTCACGGTAGATATTGGTAACAGGAACCTCAGCTGTAGGCACAAGGTAGAAATTGTCAACTGTAGCATGATACATCTGGCCTTCCTTGTCAGGAAGCTGGCCTGTACCGAAGCCTGAAGCTTCGTTTACCATCACCGGAGGTTCAACCTCAAGGTATCCTACAGAAGTGTTCTGATCAAGGAAGTAGTTGATGAGAGCTCTCTGAAGTCTTGCACCCTTACCCTTGTAAACAGGGAAACCGGCACCAGTAAGCTTCACGCCGAGGTCGAAGTCGATGATATCGTACTTCTTTGCAAGATCCCAATGAGGAAGAGCATTCTCTCCAAGCTCAGGAATCTCATTACCCATCTTTACAACTACGTTATCCTCTGCAGTCTTTCCCTCAGGAACCTGATCGCATGGTATATTTGGAAGGAGCACAAGGAGCGAATTGAGCTCATTGTTGTTCTCCTCTGATGTTTTCTCAATTTCTGCGGAACGAGCCTTGAGAGCAGCTACCTCAGCCTTTACGGCCTCAGCCTCATCTTTCTTGCCTTCCTTCATGAAGCCGCCGATCTGAGCAGCCTTCTTCTTCTGGTCTGCCAGACAAGCATCAAGCTCTGTCTGGAGAGCACGTCTGTTCTGGTCGAGAACGTTGATCTTCTCAACGATCTCTCTTGCATCAAAATTCTTGACTGCAAGCTTCGCGATAACGAACTCAGGGTTTTCGCGAAGAAGTTTGAGTGTCAGCATATTTTCTTCTGTTTAGATCCCTCGACAAGCTCGGGATGACAGTTTAACATTTCAATAAAAAAGAGGACCGTACCCTACTCGGGAATACAGTCCTCTATCTTTTTCATAAAATCCCGAGTCTTAGTTCTCAAAAGGGAGTACCGAGACGTAAGATTTGTTGTCAGCCTTCTTGCGGAAGCTTACCTTACCGTCAATAAGAGCGTAAAGAGTGTGATCCTTACCCATACCTACATTCAGACCTGGGTTGTGAACTGTACCTCTCTGACGAACGAGGATGTTGCCAGCCTTTACAGCCTGATCACCGTATTTCTTGATACCGAGTCGTTTGCTATGTGACTCACGACCGTTCTT
>JAFZDJ010000089.1 GCA_017561265.1 Bacteroidales bacterium | reverse complement strand
GCTGGTCAGGTAACTAAGCTTATTGACTAATTACTGTCAACAATATTCAGGTGGGTGCCTGAAAGCACCCACTTTCATAGGGGAATAGTATAAGGGTAGTACAGCGGTCTCCAAAACCGTTAGTCTGGGTTCGAATCCTGGTTCCCCTGCCAGAAAAAATATCAAAGGTTACGATTTGGTAATGTTTAACAGACGTTGCAACCCGCTTCCAATCTGCAATGTCCATTAAATGTAAAGATGAGAAAGTTTATCAACTATCTGAAAGAGTCATATGTCGAGATGACCAAGAAGGTAACTTGGCCTACTTGGGACAAAATGCAGAGCTCCGCTATCGTTGTGATGGTGGCGTCAGCTATTTTTGCCCTCGTGATCTTCGCGATTGACTTTGTTATTAAGACCGCAATGGAATTTATCTACACTCTCTAATATACCTTGAATATGAGCGAAAGCAGCAAGAAATGGTATGTGCTGAGAGCAGCAGGCGGCAAGGAAAAAAAAGCCAAAGAGTATCTCGAGAAGGAGATTGAAAGATGTGGCCTTCAGGATCTGGTTTCACAGGTTCTTGTTCCAACCGAAAAAGTCTATAGAATCCGCGATGGAAAACGTATCTGTACAGAGCGTCTTTTCTATCCCGGTTATGTGCTTATTGAGGCCGAACTCACAGGAGAGCTGCAGTATATCATCCGAAACGAGGTTCCTCACATGTCAGGCTTCCTTACTGAGAAGCGAGACGTAAAGAGAGGAGACGGCAAATCGCAGGAAGAGAAACTTCCTATACCACTCAGAGATGATGAGGTAAAGAGAATTCTCGGAAAGCAGGATGAAATGGTCGGAACTGAAGCTGAAACAGTGGTTGACTACATGGTAGGAGATGCTGTAAAGATTACAGACGGACCTTTCAATGGCTTCGATGGCACAGTCGAGGAAATTGTTGAAGACAGGAGCAAGCTTAAAGTCATGGTCATGATCTTCGGCAGAAAAACACTTTTGGAACTCAACTTTACACAGGTAACTAAAGAATAATCAGAATTATGGCAAAAGAAGTAGCTGGATTTATTAAACTCCAGATCAAAGGTGGCGCAGCTAATCCATCACCACCAGTTGGTCCAGCCCTCGGTTCGAAGGGTCTGAACATCATGGATTTCTGCAAGCAGTTCAATGCCCGTACGCAGGAAAGCGCAGGTAAGGTATTGCCGGTAGTTATCACTGTCTACAGCGACAAGTCTTTCACTTTCGTAGTAAAGCAGCCGCCTGTAGCAGTACAGCTCAAAGAGGCTGCAAAGATTTCTACAGGATCTGCTGAGCCAAACAGAAAGAAAGTCGGTACTATCACTTGGGATCAGGTGAAGGCAATTGCTGAGAGCAAGATGCCGGACATGAACTGCTTCACACTCAAGTCAGCGATGACTATGGTAGCAGGTACCGCAAGAAGCATGGGTATCAAGGTAGAGGGAGAATTTCCTGAACTCTAAAAATCACACGCAACATGGGTAAACTTACTAAAAATCAGAAGGCTGTAATCGCTAAGTACGATGCAGCAAAAGAGTATAAGCTTGCTGAGGCATGTGAACTTGTAAAGGAAATCACCTATACTAAGTTTGATGCATCCGTAGAGCTTCACGTAAACCTTGGCGTTGACCCACGTAAGGCTAACCAGATGGTTCGTGGCGTTGTTACTCTTCCACACGGAACAGGTAAGACTACACGCGTCCTCGTACTCTGTACTCCAGACAAGGAGAATGAGGCAAAGGAAGCTGGTGCTGACTATGTAGGTCTCGACGAGTACATTGAGAAGATCAAGGGCGGCTGGACAGATGTAGACGTTATCATCTGTACTCCTTCAGTAATGGCAAAGGTGGGTATCATCGGTAGAATCCTCGGTCCAAGAGGTCTCATGCCAAACCCTAAGACCGGTACCGTTACAATGGAGATCGGAAAGGCTGTCAAGGAAGTAAAGGCAGGTAAGATCGACTTCAAGGTTGACAAGACCGGTATCGTTCACGCAGCAATCGGAAAGGTATCATTCACTGGTGCACAGATCTGCGACAACGCTAAGGAGCTCCTTTCTGCTATCCTCAAGCTCAAGCCACAGGCCCTCAAGGGTACATACATGAAGGGTGTTGCCATCTGCTCTACTATGAGCCCTGGTATCACTGTAGATGTTAAATCAGTAGAGTAATCAAGTGCTGTAAAATTAGAACGTTATGAGAAAAGAAGACAAACTCGATATTATCAACGCGATTTCAGCACAGTTGGAGGAGACTCCAAACTTCTACATCACTGACATCGCCGGACTTGACGCAGAGAAGACACATGAGCTTCGCAAGGCATGTTTTGAAGCTGGCGTAAAGCTCGTAGTTACAAAGAACACTCTCTTTACAAAGGTTCTCGAGTCATCTGAGAACGAGGAGATGAAGAAGCTTACAGAGGTACTCGCAGGTCCTACTGCAATCATGTACACAGTAGCTCCTAACGCTCCTGCAAAGGTGATCAAGAAGTTCCAGGAGAGCGGTAGCGAGAAGCCAGCCCTCAAGGGTGCTTTCGTCCAGGATTGGCCAGCTTTCATCGGCGCAGACCAGCTTAACAACCTCTTCGCTATCAAGTCACGTGAGGAAATGATCGCTGATATCGTATCACTCCTCCTCTCACCAATCCGCAACGTCATGTCAGCTCTCGAGCACAAGGATGACGACAAGGCTGAGGCTTCAGCAGAATAATTAAAGAAACAAAAACAATTTAAAATATAATACAATTATGGCAGACATTAAAGCACTCGCAGAAGAGTTGGTAAACCTTACTGTGAAAGATGTACAGGAGCTCGCAAACATCCTGAAGGAAGAGTACGGTATCGAGCCAGCAGCTGCAGCAGTAGTTGCAGTAGCAGGTCCAGCAGCAGCAGCAGAGGCTGAGCAGACTGAGTTCGATGTAATCCTCGTATCACCTGGTGCAGCTAAGCTCGGCGTAGTTAAGGCTGTTAAGGAGTCTACTGGTCTCGGACTTAAGGAGGCTAAGGAGATCGTTGACAAGGCTCCAGTAGCTGTTAAGGAGAAAGTTTCTAAGGCAGAGGCTGAGGCACTTAAGGCTGCCCTCGAAGAGGCAGGAGCTGAAGTTGAGATTAAATAACTTCACCCCTTCCCCGAGATGGGAGAAAAAGTCAGGTTTAGGGTCAAATAGGCCCTAAACCTTTTTGTCGTAATAAAAGTTTTTTCTCAATATAAAGGCAGAAAGATGTCAAAAAAGACTAACAATCAGCGAGTTTCATTCGCATCATCAAAAATTCTCCTTGAGTACCCGGACCTTCTCGAGG
>JAFZDJ010000088.1 GCA_017561265.1 Bacteroidales bacterium | reverse complement strand
GTTTGGGGCTCGAACCCAAGACCCCAACATTAAAAGTGTTGTGCTCTACCTACTGAGCTAACGAATCAATCCGTGGCCGTTTCGTGGGTCTCAAGTGAGTTCCTTTCGAATTGGGATTGCAAAGGTACACTTTTTTTCTTATGATGCAAAACTTTTTTGAGTTTTTTTAAACATAAAAAACCTTTACATCCCGTCTTTATCCTGCGACTGCCTTCAGAATAAAAAGCACCGACCACGTACGGAACGGGATGTAAAGGTAGTTTCAATTCACATCATCAGAATGCAATTCCAAGCTTGAATCCGACATTATTGAGTCCTTTCAGCTTATAAGTCTTATTCTGATTAGTTGAATAACTGTAGTATGCTGCTACCTGGAAACCGAAATCAGTCTTCTCGAAAGGAAAGATCGTCATTCCGACTTCAGGCGAGATATAAAATCCCCAATTGTCATGTCTGTTTACAAAAGTCGACATATATGTGCTCTGCACCGAGTATTCAGTTCCGACTTTAGCCTCAATATATGGCTGGATCATATCTCTAAGGAACCTGAATCTGAATGTCGATCCGAACGGCACCTGATAAACTGACCTGTCGAGATCGGTAGTCAGGGCAGACTTGTCGTCGAATGTATATGTCTGCTTAGGAATATATTCGTTGTTGGTGTTGAAGCTTGCAAATCCTCCCACTGCAAACATAGGTGTAAGATAGTAACCTGCTTCAAAATAGGCTCCGTATCCCTGGGCCGACTTCACGAAGTCGTTGCCTACAGTACCATTGAACTGCCATCCTCCATTGATGTAATCCCTCTTACCCATCTGGGCGCTGGCTTCACTTGCAGCAAAGGCAAGAGCGGCAACTGCCAGCATTGTACATATGATTCTTTTCATATCTAATTCATTTTTAAATTGTTACTTCGCTTGCACCGGTTTCAGATATGGAGACTGGGCGAATGCCTGATCAATTGCAGCCTTCATCCTGTCGACATCATTCTGATATGAGCTGCCTGCAGGACCGCCGATATATGATGACCATACGATTTCAAGCGGTGTATTCTCCTTTACTTCATTTGTCAGGTTCACCATATCGGCAAGAAGCGCATTGGTCGTATAGGTATATGTCACAGGACGCGGATAATAGAATCCGAACCAGTTTCCCCAGTATCCTGCCGGCCAGTAGCCCGGATAATCAAGCCACCAATATGGGTTGTCATAGTACTGGACATATCTCTCGGTCTTGATGATATAGGTAAGCTGTATTCCAAGATCTGCATCAGGATTTGACGGAGTATAGATATATCCGAGCTTTTCCATGTTTGTCCTGTAGGCCTGAATGAGCGCGAGCGCACTCTGGCTCTGTGAATAAACCGGCTTGTCACCCTGACCTATCACAAGAAGGCTGTCAGCTAAGTCAAATGTCCTGAACTTTGAGAAATTCACATCCTTTCCCGGTGATGTATATACCAGGTATTCATTGTCACCATCCTGAGGATATGGTTCCTTGTGGCAGGCAGCAAGCAGAAGCACAGCTGCCGAGATAAATAAAATCTTCTTCATAATCATTTTGTATTAATTCGTTTTATAATGAGCTTCCTTCGAACACGTTGGAGTTGTTGTAAGGCACGATGCTGCCCTGGAGCCATACGGTATTGGAATTGAAGTTAGGGTATACCGTAGCCGTTGCCTTATTGGAGTCTGGATACATATAGATTTCAACCTCTGCATTGATACCGATTCCAGTAACATTCATTGAAAAGGTGACACGTCCCTTAGAGTCGGTCATGACCTTCTGGTTGGAAATATATCCATCCACTGTTACACCTCCAAGTCCGTTAGGGCCGGCTGAGAAGTTGCTTGGGGAGATCTGCACAACCGCTCTGTTACCTTTCACAGAAATGAAGTTGGTAGTGGAGTTGACAAAAACAGTCGATCCATTACGGAACTGGAGACTTTCTGCCTCAAGAACGAAGTCCTGATTGCGAAGAGCGGCCCGTGCCTGTACCGATGCCAGCGAGTCAGCCAATTCGCGAAGCTGGCGGTCTTCAGCAGAACGTGCTCTGAATTCAGCCATGTCCTTATGCCAGTCGTTCATCATTTTCTGTCGCCTGGAGGCACCGGTATTGCTATAGTCTGTCTGAGCAGACGCGTCGGGGGCAATCGTCGAAAGCCCTGCGACAACGACCATCAAGGTCAGCAAGATTCGTTTCATATACTTTGTAATTTTTAATTTTTCAAAATACTACAAAGCAAATGACAGACCAAATCGAGAAATACATAAAATGAGTTTTCAGACAGAAGACAAGAACTATTGTATATTTTTATTACTTTTGTACAATACAAAAACCATAACAGATATGAAAGCCAGACTAATGACCATTTTTGCTGCAGCTCTTCTTACAGCATGCGCAACAGGACCGGTAGCACCGGAGACAACACAATCAAAAATCGTGGAAGAAGGAGGTACAGGCCCATATAAGGCTCTCATGTTCGAGGCTCCGGATTTCGCAGCCCACACAGTGTTTGCACCTCAGGATCTTTCTGCATTCGGAAAGAAGAACAAGCTTCCTGTGCTCGTATGGGGAAACGGAGCATGTACCAACTCACCATGGGAGCACTTCAAGTTCCTGAATGAAATCGCATCTCACGGCTTCCTCGTGATTGCGACCGGACATATTCCTATGGAGGAAGTACCGTATCACGGTGAGAGATCGACATCAGAGCAGCAGATCCAGTCAGTAGACTGGGCAATAGCTCAGAATGCAGACAAGGAGAGTCCTTTCTACGGTAGAATCGACACTGATGCAATTGCGGCAGCCGGTATGTCATGCGGAGGTCTTCAGACACTCGACAACTCTGCTGATCCACGTTTCAAGACTCTCATGATCATGAACAGTGGTCTTTTCGTGAATCCGGCAGGTGCTGTACCAGGCATGCCTATGCCTGAGAAGGAAAAACTCCAGAAGATTGCAGTTCCTATCATCTACATTCTCGGAGGTGAGGAAGATATAGCATATGCCAACGGAATGGACGACTTCCGCCGTATCCAAAAGGTTCCGGCAGTAGCGGCTAACTATCCTGTAGGTCATGGCGGAACATACCGCGAAGCTCACGGCGGAGAATTCACAGTTCCTGCACTTGCATGGCTCCAGTGGCAGCTTCAGGGCAATGAGGAAGCAGCAAAGATGTTCCAGGGACTTCCATGCGGACTCTCGCTGAGAGACGGTTGGACAGTTGAAAAGAATGACCTGATTGACTAACAAAAAAAAGCAGCACCGAGTGCTGCTTTTTTTGTTACTGATCCATTCTCCACCAGTCGAGCTGGAAGAGATTCTTTTCCTGATATCTGCTTGCCCTGAAGACGAGGCAGAGGTCATGAACGCCCTTCGCTCCCCTTATATTTGTAGTGAATTCAGTCAGTTCGTTCTTTGTACATCCGATATCGACCTTTCCTACGAGCTTGCCGTCGAAGTCATCAAGACGGATCTCTATGGTACCTCCATAAAGAAGTGCGGACGCACATACTGTAAATGACTTTGCACCGCTTCCGAAGTCAACGCCTCTGAGCTTGATGTACTCGCCGTCATCGACATTTGTAACAAGCTGATCCCAACGATCCTTGCCCCACTGGTTCTTCGGAATGGTCTTCAGACCGTAGCCCCATGCCATTGTCTCGGCCTGAACCTTCTTGTATGGATTGAACCATTCTACCTGCTCGACCTTGAGGTCTACGAAATAAGGAAGTTCCTGAATTGTTCCATCTTCATTGTAATGCATTTCTGCAAGAGCCACAGAACGACGCTCTGCATGACGGCTTTCCTCGAGGCGGAAGATGTCATAGTTCTGTCCGAAACACCAGCTCTTACCTTTGTAGTCGATGATTCCCGGGTGATTTCCGCGGTCACGGTGAGTATGGTCCATGATATGTCCCTTGTACTCCCATGGTCCCGTAGGGCTGTCGCTCATAGCGTATCCGATACCCTCAGGGCAGCATGTAGAAGCGAATGCGAGGTAATAATGGCCGTTTCTCTTATAGAACCATGGGCCTTCCTGATAGTCCTCGATATGCGGCATCTCAACGATGTCTCCCGAGTATGAGATCATATCTTCATTAAGCTTCACATAGTAAAGATTAGGATTTCCCCAATACATGTAAGCCTGGCCGTCATCGTCGATCCATACAGTCGGGTCGATATCGTACCAATGTTCCTTCTGCCATACGAGAGTTCCTCCGATCGGATCGACGAAAGGTCCGTATGGAGAGTCAGCCACAAGGACTCCGATTCCGTTTCCATGGATCGGGCAGTACATATAGTACTTGCCGTTACGCTCCACCACCTGCTGAGCCCATGCTCCGTTATTGTTCCTGTACCACTTGAAGTCTCTGAGACTTGCTACAGCTCCTCTGTCCTGCCAGTTCACCATATCGGTGGTAGTGTAGAGAAGCCAGTCCTTCATGATGAAGTTCTCACCATGGTCATCATCATGACTTGTATAAAGGTAGAGGGTATCACCGATAACGATTGGTGCCGGATCGGCTGTGTACTTTGTCTGAATGATAGGCATATTCAGGTCATACATTGACTGATGCACAGAGGTATCCTTAGTGGTGTTACACGAAACGGCAGCGAGCAATGTAAGTGCCGCCAAGCTTAAGATTCTGGTTTTCATCTAGTGTTATGGTTTGGTTATGATTTCAAAGATAGAGAATAAAATTATAGAAAGCATCAATATTGAAGAAAATTCCTACCTTTATAACTTAATCAATGATATGCAGCCATGAAAAGATTGTTCATCATACTTTGCGCAGCCATGCTTGGCGCGTCATGTACATGTCAGGAGTCACTGACCTTGAGCTATGATGCTCCGGCAGTATATTTCGAGGAGGCACTTCCAATCGGAAACGGCCGTATCGGAGCAATGGTTTACGGAGGCACCACCACAGATCGTATATCATTGAATGACATCACATTATGGACAGGAGAACCTGACAAGGGAGAAGAACATCCTGATTTCCAGCTCAGCGAGACAATTACTCCATGGGGTGAAGCGGCATCATGGTTCGACAAGGTAAGAGAAGCTTTGAATAATGAAGATTACCGGGAAGCCGACCGTCTGCAGAGACATGTGCAGGGGCACTACAGCGAAAATTATCAGCCTTTGGGAAGCATTGAAATAACATACGCGGAAGGCGAAATAACAGAGTACCAGCGTCTTCTCGACATTTCAGATGCCCATGCAGAGGTCACATACAAGAGGGACGGAAAACATTTCAAGGCCGAGTACATCGCTTCCGCCCCTGATTCTGTAATCGTCATCAGACTGAGCAGCGAGGCTCCGATCGAAGCATCCATCACATTGGATTCGCAGCTTCCTCATCAGACTTCCGTTTCCGGAAACATGCTCATAAGCGACGGCTATGCAGCATGGCACTCATATCCGAATTACTACCACAACTTCAAGGAAAGATTTCTGTATGATCCCGAAAGAGGAATCCATTACCGTACGGTCGTAAGCTGCGAGGGAGCCGTCGCACAAGACGGGATGCTGGTGATTTCCGGTGTCAATGAAGCAGTGATCCGCATCGTGAATTCCACAAGTTTTGCGGGCTTCGACCGTGATCCGGTAAAGGAGGGAAAAGAGTACAAAGATGCAGCCCTGACGAATATGACGCAGGCTATGGGAAAGGACTGGAAGACCCTTCTCAAGCGCCATGAAGATGACTACAAGGAGCTTTTTGACCGCGTAAGTCTGGATTTGGGCAAGACGGACAAGGCGGTACGAGAGCTTCCTACCGATGTCCAGCTCCTCAGATATGCTGACGGAGAATCGAATCCGGAGCTGGAAGCTTTGTATTTCCAGTATGGACGTTACTTGCTTATCTCTTCTTCACGTACTGAAGGGGTTCCGGCAAACCTTCAAGGCCTTTGGAACGAGGAGATGGTACCGCCATGGAGCTCGAATTATACTACAAACATCAATCTTGAAGAAAATTACTGGGCTGCCGAATCTGCCGGTCTTCCGGAAATGCATGAAGTGCTTTTGGGCTTTATCCGTAATCTCAGCAAGACAGGAGAGGTGTCTGCAGAGAACTATTATGGAATCAAAGAAGGATGGTCTTTGGCACACAATACGGACATATGGGCCATGACATGCCCTGTAGGCCTTGGAGAAGGCGACCCTAACTGGGCGAACTGGCCATTCGGAGGCGCATGGCTCGCTACACACATATGGGAACATTGGCTTTTCACTCGTGATATGAAAGCATTGGAAAGGGATTATCCGACATTGAAGGGCGCAGCCGAATTCTGCATTGCTTACCTTGTCGAGAAGAATGGAGAACTCATATCATCACCTTCCACATCACCTGAAAACATTTATATCACCCCGGACGGATACTACGGACGCACTTCTTATGGAACTACATCTGACCATGCCATCATCCGCGAATGTCTTTCCAACGCCGTTTCCGCCGCTTCGCTTCTTGGAGACAGTTCTTTTGCAGAGAAAGCAGAGGACGTCCTTTCCAGACTTGGCGGATACAAGGTCGGGGCGAATGGAGCTCTTCAGGAATGGTATCATGACTGGCAGGATCAGGACCCTCAGCATCGTCACCAGTCACACCTCATAGGCGTATATCCCGGACATCAGATAAAGGCAGGAGAGCCTCTTGCCGAAGCAGCACTCAAAACATTGGAAATCAAAGGATTCGAGACCACCGGCTGGAGCTGCGGATGGCGAGTCAATCTCTATGCCCGCCTTGGCGAAGGCGAAAAGGCATACAGAATGTACAGAAGGCTTCTGCAATATGTCAGTCCTGACAGATATGAAGGCGAGGATGCCCGCCGCGGAGGAGGTACATATCCAAACCTTTTCGACGCTCACTCCCCTTTCCAGATTGACGGAAACTTCGGAGGATGCGCCGGAGTGATCGAAATGCTCGTGCAGTCTGATTCTGAAAACATATATGCATTGCCGGCACTACCGTCAGCATGGCCTTCCGGTCACATTAAAGGCATCCGCACCCGCACCGGTCAGACCGTAGATCTGAAATGGAAGAACGGCAAGGTCAAACGTCTCCGCATAATTGATTAACGACAGATCGGGCAGCCATATGGCTGCCCGATCTGCTTATCTGACTGATTCTTCAGTTCGATTTTCTATTAATACTCCTCCTCGTTAAAGAATAGAGTCCAGTTCTGCTTGACGGGGTGTGATCTCAACCGGCTTCTTCTCGGTACAAGGCTGCTCCTGAAACAGGACGTATAGTTCCATGTCATCCATGGACATGATTTCTGCGAATGACTTGCCGCAGGTTTGATAGATGTGGATATACTTCTTTACGGTCGTGCGCGATATCACTATCTGCGCAGCGATTGTCTTGCTGCCGAGGCCCGTAGCGTGGCAGCGGAGTACTTGACGTATTTTCACCATACTGATTGGTTTGTTTGGCATTGCTCTGAACTTTTGATGCCAAATTTCTGACTTTTTACCAATCAATTCCCAGGCATTCAGGGGGTCACTTTCGCACCGGATTTAGGGGACCACTTTCAGACCGGACGAAGGGGTCAGTTTGATTTCGGATTTAGGGGGTCAGGCGACTTCGGATTTTCCATTAGTGTCCTCAGGAGATGATTTAGGTACGAGGCCTAATGTTGAGATAAACTCCCGAACTTCAGGAGTGGTGGAGATGATGTCTTCGAGGGACATTGTTCTTGAGTATCTGAGAGTGTTCATAATTGAGAAGATTTAGAGGTTATTGGATTCATAGTGTTAGAGTAATTAGTTTTCATCTGTTTCACGTATCTTTTCGACTACCAGTTGGATGACATTGTATGTTGCTCCGTCCTTGGTGTACTTGTTAGGTCTCAGGTAGCCTGCTACGAATACTTCGTTACCTTTTGCAAGGATGTCGAACGGAATCTTGAATTTCTGATTAGGGAATGCGATACAGTTCATATAGAGTGTATCTTCTCCGACTTTACGGCCGATTGTGAAGGCTGCGAAAGACTTCTTTTCATTGGTGATGACATCCTTT
>JAFZDJ010000087.1 GCA_017561265.1 Bacteroidales bacterium | reverse complement strand
CGACACCTGCATCGGAGTCATCGGCACCATCCAGCCAGGCCTGCTCAATGAATTTGCAAAGGGAAAGATCGACAGCGGATTCATAGACAGATGGCTCTTTGCCTACCCCGACAAAATGATGTACCCGAAACTCAATCACGACGAAATCCCCAAGGACATCACAAATGCCTGGAGCGACATCATCGGCAAGATCCTGAAAATCCCATACAAAGGCAAATCCAAGACCTTACGCCTGACCAAAGAAGCGATGAACGAATATGCAAACTGGTTCGACAACCTGGCAGACCAAAAGAACGAAGGCAGTCCGGCATTTGCAGCAATGGCCACGAAGATAGAACGCTACTGCATCCGCTTCGCCATTGTGCTTGAGATAATGAAATACGGCTGCGGGCAAAGCAAGCTCAAGAGCATCAGCCTCGACAGCATTGAAGGAGCCATCAGCCTGTGCCACTACTTCATCTCATGCGCGACAAAGGCCCACAAACAGTTCTCATCAAGCCCTCTGGGCGAACTGACAGAACAGCAGAGACGAATCTACAACGAACTGCCGATAAGCTTCAACACAGGCGAAGGAGTAGAAATTGCCCAGGATTGCGGACTCGGAGAAAGAGCCTTCAAAGAATGGATCAAAAGCAAATTCTTCCGACACATATCCCACGGCAAATACGAGAAACGATATAAATAACCCCTATATGCACTTTCCGCACTTTCGACATTTTCTACACTATCAACATTCATCTCTAGTCATCCCCGGCTAGACCGGGGATCTCACAACTGACATTCGTCATCCTCGGCTTAATTTTTCACTGTCATTCCGAGCGAGCAAAGCGAGTCGAGGAATCTAAAAATGCACAAAATGCGGAAAGTGCATTCTAATAAACTACAAATATGAAAATCCTAATAGACAATGGCCATGGCCACGACACCCCAGGCAAACGCAGCCCAGACGGCAAATTCCGCGAATACGCCTACAACCGCGAAATCGCCAAACACATAGTAGCAGACCTCATAGACAGAGGCCATGATGCTGAATTGATCGTACCAGAAGACAACGACATATCACTCGAAGAAAGAGTCAGAAGAGTAAACAAAATCTGCCTCGCTTCCGATCCGTCATGCGTCATCCTCGTCAGTGTCCATGTCAATGCCGCCGGAGACGGCTCAAAATGGACAAACGCCACCGGATGGAGCGCATATACATGCAAGGGACAAACAGCCTCGGACAAGTTAGCAGAATGCCTATACGAAGCAGCAACAAAAAACTTCCCAGACAGGCGCATCAGAACGGACTATTCTGACACGGATCCTGACTGGGAAGAAAATTTCTATATCTTGAGACATTCCTTATGTCCTGCAGTACTGACCGAGAACTTCTTTATGGATAACAAATCCGATCTTGAGTACCTGCAGAGCCGAGCTGGTAAGCAAACTGTCATCGACACTCACGTAGAAGGAATCATCGAATACATTTCGTCATCTGCTCATAAAGCTTGAACAACTCAGCAACAATATCAGCCTCAGTCATATTCTTCCAGTTGAATCCGTACGCCTCCATCACAGCTTTGTCGTTCTCCTGATGAGCACGACGAAGTTCTACAGGCATAGTGGTTTCATCATAAAGATCTGCAAGAGAGCAATCAGGATAGAGGTTACGTGCATCGAGAATCGCCTGAGCTGTCTTTTCGATTTTTACCTTCTGGGCTTCTGTCGGTGTTGGCCATGGGAAGTTGTTGTAGACAACGCTTCCGGCGTATCTGTAATCAGACTTTAGACGTCCACATATGACTCGCATCCAAGACATATGAGGAACATAGAAGAAAGTTTGAAATCAAAAACAACATCTTCAAGGTGGAGAAGAATCCGACCGATGATAGCAAACTTGTACTGACCATAAACAGGCAACCGATAAGCGAATGGTTCAAAGAGCAATGGGAGAAACTTCGG
>JAFZDJ010000007.1 GCA_017561265.1 Bacteroidales bacterium | reverse complement strand
GGGATCATCCGGTCTGATCAACAAGATCATCAAGGGTGTCATGGGGGTGGGCAATGCCATCCTGCAGTTTGTCATTGCACCATTCAAGGGTATCATTGCTGCCATCCGGGTGTTCAAGGAGCAGGGTGTCAAGGGTCTTGGAGATGCTGCCAGGGCATTTGGGCAGGAGATGAAATCCGGTGTTGCATTCAAGGAAAATTTCAATGCCGGACAGGTTGCTGCAGACACCATGCTCTCCGGTGTAAAGTCCAGGAAAAAGGCTGCAAGTGATGCAGGAAAGGAACTTGGCAAGGAGGCAGGCAAATCCTTTGCGGAAAAGATGTTTGAGTCCGCAATGAATGCCCTCAAATTGAGGGAGAAATGGGATGAGGCAATCCTGGAGTGGAAAAAGAATTTGGATGATGCCCTGGAGGATTCCAATGCAGAGATGCAAGAGGAGATTGATGATATGTTCCAGGGTGAGGTGGATGCACTCAAGAAAGCATTGGAGGAGGAGGAGGAACTCCGAAAGAAAGACCTGGAGAACGCAAAGAAAATTGCCCAGGCGAAAAAGGACATGATGAAAGGTGTTGCATCCGCAACATCTGACATCCTGGGTGCAATTGCTGACATGTATGAGGCGGATGAGGAGTCCTCTGAAAAGAATGCAAACAAGATCAAGAATCTCCGGATTGCTGCAGCCACAATTGACACCATCTCCGGAGCAATTGGGGCATATATGCAAGCAGCAGCAACAATCCCTCCTCCCTATGGCATCATAACAGGTGCAATCCAGGCTGCTGCCGTTACTGCTGCAGGTATTGCACAGATCGCACAGATCAAGAAAACCAAGGTGTCCGGATCATCCCAATCCTCATCCATCCCCACATCCGCCATCTCCTCTGCACCGACCCTCACCACAGAGGTTTCCAATGTGAGGTCTGTCACCTCTGCATCGGAGGAGGAGAGACTCAATCAGATGGCAAAGGATCAAAGGGTGTACATCCTTGCAGATGACATCCAGGCATCACAGGATCAGATCAAGACCCAGGTGGCGGAATCAAGTTTCTGACACTACTTTCATAATCGGTTGGTGAGACCATCCCTGTTGTGAAACAGGGGTGGTTTCGTTTCATGTTTACAGAAAATCGGAAATCTATATCTACAGGAAAACTCAAATATGATTGTCACTATAGGAGGAATCCCTGTGTATGATGCAGTCATCTCTGATGAGGAGACCGGAATGTTCAAGATCTCCTTGGTGGATGACCCTGCAGTCATGTCCAATTTCCAGGCATTTGATGCCCAAAGAAAGCCAATGATGTATGCCATCACCGATGAGGACAAGAGACTTGTCAGAGGCTGCATCATGAGGGCGGACTTTCCCATCTACAGGAATGACAAGTCAATGGGCGAATATTATGTCATCTACAAGGCGGAGACCATCAGACAGATGGCGGAGAAATATCTCCAGGAGGGCAGACAAAATGATTTCAACCTCATGCACCAGGAGGGATCTGATGTGGAGGGGATTCAGATGGTGCAATGTTTCATCAAGGGTGACGGAATCCAGGTGGAGGGATTTGATGAGTGTGCAGACGGATCTCTCTTTGGGGAATTCCATGTGGTCAATGATGATGTGTGGGCGGAGATCAAGGCAGGGACTTACAAGGGTTTTTCCCTGGAGGGAGTCTTTGACCTTGTGCCGGAACACAACAAGGATGAGATCCAGGAGATTGTGGATGTCCTCCAGGGAGCATTCAGAAAACTTTTCAAACACCATAAAACTATGAGCAAAAAGAAAAAAGTGTTTCAGATCCTTGCCAGGTTGCTGCAGGGGTTTGGCAATGTGACCACCAACAAGGGAGTCCTCTCCTGGGATGGTGATGAGGATCTCAAGGCAGGTGACTCTGTTTTCATTGAGGATGCAGAGGGCAACCGGACTCCTGCAGAGGATGGGGACTACAAGACCGATGACAACAAGGTGATTGTTGTTGTTGACGGAAAGGTGGCTGAAATCAAGGATGCAGAGGCGGAGGTTGATGCCGATTTCCTGCAGACCGACAAGGGCAAACTTGAGTGGGATGATGAGAGCCGGGATCTCCAGGAGGGAGATGCAGTCTATATCACCGATGAGGAGGGAAACCGCAATCCTGCTCCGGATGGTGACTACACCACAGAGGATGGCAAGGTCATCTCTGTTGAGGATGGCAAGGTCACCAAGATTGTGGATGACAAGGCGGAGGTTGCCTCCCAGGATCTCAAGGCGAGACTCAAGTCCAAGTTCACCAAGATCCGCCAGGCTTTTGAGGAGTCCTATGCCGAAAAGGAGCAGATGATCCGGGATGCCATCTACAAACTCCGGGAATCGGATGATTGGTGGTATCTCTATGAGGCAGGTGATGACTATGCAGTCATTTCTGTTGTCAATGAGGAGACCTGGGAGGAGTCCTTTGTCCGTTATTCCGTCACCTGGAATGAGGATGGGACTGCCAATGCCTCTGACCCTGTGGATGTCAAACTCATGTTTGTCCCTGTGGACATGGAGTCTCCGTTTGCCAAGGGCAATGATGAGGCGGAGGCGGAGATGGCTGCCCTCCGGGAGGAGAATGCCTCCCTCAAGGCGGAGGTTGCCAAACTCAAGAAAACCCCTGCTGCCAAACCTGCCCACCAGGAGGTCACCACCTCTGTGGAATTCGGCAAGACAGGCAACAAGGGTCTTGACAACCTTGCCAGGATTCTTGCTGCCAAGAAATAAAAATGTTACACATTCCGGGAATTTGATATTTCAAGGAAAAAACTCACTTAATACTACCAACTTATGTCTCACACCAATTTTGTTGTAAGCGGTCTGACTGCTTACATTGAGCAGAGCAGAGACCTGCTCCTCAAGAACATCCTGTTTGGCAAGGGTAGCCGGGAAAGAATGTCCATTCAGACCGGGGTCAAGTACAAGGAACACCTCCACATCTTTGATGTTGATCCGGTGTTTGGTGATGGCTCTGATTGCGGATTCTCTGCTGCCGGAACTGCCACTCTGACGGAACGGCTGATCCAGGTTGCTCCGATCAATGTTGACATGGAGATCTGTCCGAAAAACCTCCTTGGCAAGTATGCCGAATATGAGGTGAGGATGGCTGCCACAGAAAACCCTCTCCCCTTTGAGGAATACCTGTTTGATGGCATCATCTCCGGCATCAACCGCAAGATTGAAAAGTTCATTTGGCTTGGTGACACCTCGCAGTCCTCTGATGCCGTCCTCAAGTGGGGTGATGGTATCGTGAAACTCTGCACCACCTCCATCACCAACTCCACCGGAGTCATCTCCACCACCATGACCGGGTTGAATGCCTATGAGGGTGTCATGGCGGTTTACAACAACCTCCCGGAGGTTGTCCTGGAGATCGGAGCAGAGATCTTTGTCTCCCCTGCCATTTTCCGTGCCTTTGTGCAGTCGCTTGTCAATCTGAATCTGTATCACTACAACCCTGGCACTCCGGAGGATGAGGTGTTCATCCCTGGAACGAATGCCAAGGTCATCAAGACCATTGGTCTTGCCGGATCTTATGCGGTTGTCGGCACTTATGGGAGAAACCTGGTGTTCGGTACGGACGGAGAAAATGATGCAGAGGTGATTGATGCCTGGTGGAGCAAGGATGACCGCACCTGGAAACTTGCAATTGAATTCAACATGGGTGTGCAGATTGCATTCCTTGACCGGGTTGCCTATGGTGCATTTTCCTCTGCTCCGGCTTCCGCCACCTCCATTGCAAAGGGTGTTGCCGATCTCTCTGTCCTGGCAGGTGCGTATGACTCCACCAATGACCTCATCAATGTCAAGGACAATGCCTAACCGGGCAGTCTGCTAAAACCGAAACCGGAAACAGGGGTGGGTGGGACTCTCACCCATCCCTTTTCCTTAACCATTAAACACAGATCACTATGTCCTGCACTCAAACTCTCTCCGGACTTGCCAAGGATTGTGCTGCCAACATGGGTGGCATTGTTGAGGCTCTGATTGCCCTATATGATGATGTGACCGCAGTCACCATCACAAGTGATGTGATCTCTGCCATCACTATGGCATCCGGCAAAAAGTTCAAGGTCTATCACTTTGCCAAGAATACCGGGAATCTGACCTCCACCTACACCATTGATCCTGCCACCGGAGTCAAGTTTGTGTCCTCTGACCTGCTCCTGCAGTTCAACCGGATGCAAACTACTGCCAGGGTGGAAATCACTGCCCTTGCCCTGGCTGACCTGGTTGTCATTGTCAAGGATGCCAATGGAAAATATTGGTATCTTGGCAAGGATGAGCCTGTCAATGCCTCTGCAGGTGACGGACAGACCGGGACTGCCAGGGGTGATGCAAACAGGTACACCATCACCCTCCATGATGAGTCCAAGGAGATGCCCTATGAGGTCTCCGACTCCATCATTGAGGGTCTCCTGTAGCATCCATCCACACCACAACATCAGACCTGTGATCCTCCGGGATTGCAGGTCTCTTGTTTTACAGAAAACCGGATTTCTATATCTATAGGAAAAAAGGAAATGATCTATCTGCAGAATACACAGGAGGCACAGGTTGTCTATATTCCCAGGGACAACCGGATGGTCACCCAGGGAGACCTGGTGTTCAAGGCGAAAAACACAATCAATCTTGTTGAGGAGATTGATCTGTTTGTGTCTGACCTGCAGTTGTCGGATCTGTATTTCTACCTGGCAGTCACCCTGCCGGAGAATGTGACGGATGGGGAATATGAATATGAACTCAAGTTTGAGGACACCATCCTCTCCTCCGGTCTCCTGGTTGTCGGTGACTACACAAAGCCGGATCAGTACAACAAAGAAATAGAATACAAGCAGTATGAAACAGAATGATGAAACCAGGAGGGTTGGGTTTTCCTTTGCTGCCATTGACACCTATGTGGAGACCAACATTGTCCTGCCCACAGAGAAAGTGATCTCCGGCAGGGACATGGTGCAATGGGGAACAAAGAATGTCTATCCGGACTATCTCCTGGATCTGTACAACAATGTCCCAACCTTGAGATCCATCATCAATGGAAACATTGACTATGTTGCCGGGGATGAGATCTCCATTGTCCCTCTGCAGGAGGAATACACCAACCAACAGATGAACAGGAGGGGAGACACCATCCGGGAACAGGTCAAGGACATTGCAAAGGACTTTGAGATCTATGGCGGTTTTGCCCTCCAGGTGATCCGCAACCTGGCAGGTGAGGTGGCGGAGATCTACTACATTGACATGAGATTCCTCCGGACTAACAAGGAGGGAAATGTTTTCTACTATTCGGAGAAATGGAACAAGGGGGGGCGGACTGATGTGATCATCTATCCGGCATTCATGCCCAACCTGGATTGGGAGTCCCTCACCGATGAGGAGAAAAACAGACATGCATCATCCATCCTCTTTGTCAAGAATGTCCACACACAGGTCTATCCTGCACCATTGTATGCTGCATCCGTCAAAGCCTGTGAGATTGAGAGACAGATTGATGATTTCCACCTCTCCGACATCAACAATCACTTTGTCTCCTCCGCCATCATCAATTTCAACAATGGTGATCCCGGAGATGAGATGAAAAAGGAGGTTGAGGCAACTCTGAATGAGAAATTTTCCGGGGCGGTCAATGGTGGCAGGATCATGTGTTCCTGGAACAAAAACAGGGAATCTGCAACCGACATCCGGGAATTCAAGGTGGAGGACTTTGGTGAAAGGTACAAGTCCCTCTCCCAACATTCCAGGACACAGATTTTCACTGCATTCCGGGCAATCCCTCTCCTTTTCGGTCTCACATCGGAGGCAAACACCGGATTTTCCACAGAGGAATTTGAGCAGAGTTTCAAACTCTACAACCGGACACAGATCAAACCTGTCCAGGACATGATCTGTGGTGCATATGAAAGGATTTATGGTAAGATGGGAGTCCTTTCCATCAAACCTTTCTCCTTGAGTGGTGAAACAGAGGAAATTGTGAACTGATATGGCTGAAATACTACTTTCATCGGAAAAATTCATCAAGGAGACCATGAGTGTTTCCGACAACCTATCCGGGAAATACATCCTGCCATCCCTCCGGGAGGCACAGGAGATTGGTCTCAAGGGAATCCTGGGTGATTCCCTCCTGGCAAAACTCAAGGGTCTGATCAAGTCCGGTGACCTGGAGTCAGAGGCGGATGGTGTGTACAAGACCCTGGTGGATCGGTGTCAATATTATTTGGCATACATGACCATTGTGGAGGTGACCAACAAGGTCTCCTACAAGGTTGGCAATTTCGGTGTCACCAAGACCCAGGATGAGAATCTCCAGGTTGCCTCCCAGGATGAGATTGCCAAGATGCAATACTACTATCAGAGCAAGGCGGATGCCTGTTGCCTGGATCTGCAGAATTTCCTCCTGGATCACAGGGCGGACTATCCGGAACTGACAGACTGCTGCTGCCACAGGATTGAATCCAACCTGCACTCTGCTGCAAGTTGTGGGATTTTCCTGGGAGGTGCAAGGGGCAAGGTATTGCCAGGTGTCCCTGTGGGTCATAAAAATGGAGGATGCTGCAGATGACCCTCTCTGAACTCATCCGGACAATGGAGGTCATTGCCTCCAATCAGCCATCCGTCAACATGGTGGTTGAAAATGATGTTTTCCGTCTCAATGCCAAGGCGGATGCCAGGTATGGTGTCTTTGCGTTTGTGCAGCAGCAGCACACCACCTCCATTGACTCTAATGTGATCACCTATGCATTCACCCTGTTCTATGTTGACAGGCTCAAGAATGACAGATCCAACCAAATTGAGATCCAATCTGTGGGAATCCAAACCCTGGACAACATAATCCGGACATTGGATGAGATGGGCATCTATTCGGAGACATCCTATTCATTCCAGGTGTTCAATCAGAGATTTGTTGATGAGTGTGCAGGTGTATTCTGCAATGTGTCCCTTTCAGTTCCCATTGGGGTGGTCTGTTCGGATCAGTTTGCAGATTTCTCTGATGATTTCAATGAGGACTTTTACATCTTTTAGACAATGAGTGAGAAAGAGGCAACAAAAAAGGGCATTGCGTTTTGGCTGACCCTATGCACATCAATCGGACTGATTGTGGCAGGATTCTGTGTCCCTCCAACAGGGGTGATTGACGGATCTGTCCTCAAGGGTGTTGGTCTCCTGCTTGGTTTTGCAACCCTGGCACAGATCCCGGTCATCATTGAGGTTGCAGGTTATTTCCGGATGACCAAGGGTGACATTGTGATTGAGGCATCCAAGGATGGGAAAACACATCCCAATTCCCAGGAAAAACATGATAACACAGAGGGTGATGAGGGTATTGATTGATTGCGGACATGGGATTGACACACCGGGCAAGAGGTCTCCGGATGGTGCATTCCTGGAATACCTGTGGAACAGGCAGGTTGGTGACCTTGCACTCACCGGGTTGAGGGCAAGGGGATTTGATGCAGACCTGGTTGTGACGGAGACCAATGACATCTCCCTCCGGGCAAGGGCAATGAGGGTCAACAAGGTCTGTGACCGGGATGGAACTGACAATGTGATCCTGGTGTCCATCCATGCCAATGCAGCCGGGAACGGAAAGACCTGGATGAACGCAACCGGATTTGAATGCCACACCTCTCCCGGCAAGACCAAGAGTGACACCCTGGCGGAGTGTTTCTATGAGGTTTTTTCCAAGGTGTTCCCGGACAAGAGGATGAGGAGGGATCTGTCAGACGGAGACTCTGACAAGGAGTCCTCATTTTACATCCTAACCAAGACCAGGTGTCCGGCAGTCCTCCTGGAAAATTTCTTTTATGACAACCGGGAGGAGTGTGCATGGATGCTCCTGGAGGACACCAAGAAACGGATTGCAAATGCCATTGTCTGTGGTGTCTGCCATTATCTGACAAGGATATGACACCACAGAAATACATGATCCTTGGGTTTGGTGTTGCGGTTGCAATCCTGGTTGCTTTCCTGGTGGGTCAGAGATGCCCCAGGGAAAGCCAGGGAGAGCCTGTGATCATCAAGGTGGACACATTGGTCATCCGGGACACAATAGTCTCCTACAAGCCAAAATGGACGACCAGGAGGGTGGTTGATTCCATCCCTTATCCTGTGGGTGACACCATCCGGTTGAGGGACACCCTTTGGATATACCTGGAGAAAGAGCAGGTGACCTGGGAGGATAGCCTGTCCAGGGTGTATGCCTCCGGAATAAACCCACAGGTTGATTCCGTCATCCATTTCACCAACGATCAGATCATCACCAAGGAGATCCCTGTCATCCGGGTCAAGAAAACCAGGTGGGGAATAGGTGTCCAGGGCGGTGTGACTGCAGACAAGGATGGGGTGAACCCCTATGTGGGTGTTGGTGTCTCCTACAACATCCTTTCATGGTGATTTACAAAGGAGGTCTGTTCTATATTTAATTGAAAAAACTCATATATGGCAAACTATAGTGCAATCAAGGCAGCGGTCAATGCCTACATCAAGGCGAATGGCAGGAAAGAGATCACGGGCATGATTCTTAATTCAGTGTTGAATACCACCATTGATTCCCTTGGCAGGTTTTTCCAATTCGCAGGAGGAGCAATGCCCACCGATGATCCGGGGACTCCGGATCAGAATGTCTGCTACCTTGCCACAGAGCCTGGTGTGTACACCAATTTTGGCGGAATAACCATTGAGAATGAGGAGGTTGCTCTCCTATTTTGGAATGGGGCATGGACAAAACAGAGGATTCTCATTGGCATCCGGGAGGTTGAGGCATCGGTTGACAGCCAGGTTGGGACTCCCTCTGTTGATGTTTCCTATAGTGCAGGGGTGTTGGTTTTGACTTTCCACAACCTCAAGGGTGAGCAGGGAGAGACCGGAGATCCTGCAGGATTCGGAACAATCGGAGCGGACATCACAGGCGGTGTCGGAACTCCCGGTGTCTCTGTGGAGACCTCCGGTGGCAATGATGCCAAAAACATCATGTTCCATTTCACCAACCTCAAGGGTGAAACAGGTGTCACATCTGTGGTTGCAACCATTGATGACACATCCGGGACTCCATCCTGCCAGGTTTCCCTGGTTGGTGGTCAGTTGACCCTGGCATTCTCCGGACTCAAGGGTCTCAAGGGTGACACAGGTGTCTCTGCAGATTATCCCATCACAATCTACAATGGACTTGACTCCGATGCCACAGACCAGGCATTATCTGCTGCACAGGGAAAAGTCCTGGATGGAAAAGTCACCCGGTTAGGGCATGAGGTGGGTGATATAAATCTATCAAAATCTTTCTATTCAGAGGAGAATGTAATCACTGATTTTTCCGGTTACACCAAGCAAAATTATCTTGTAATTGCAGGTGGGGTGTATGGGTCATCCTCAAGTTCCAAGCACATTGAGTTGCCTGTAAAAGAAGGACAAATCATCCGAATTGTCGCACACGCAACAAACGGGACACGCATCTCTTTCTTTTGGGATTTGGACACACCAGGGTCTGGTGTGGTCACTCCGAATGTTCCGGTAAACGGAGAACAAGCACCTCTTATTGGTGCAGGACAAGAAAGTGTTTTTGTTGTCCCTCCCGGTGCTAAATTTATGATTGTGAATGTGGGATCTACAACCACACCATACACTCCGCAGTCCGTCAAGATAATCGGTGACACCCTTGAATCCGCAGAGGAGCAACTTTTCACGGAGCAATCCTATGAAGGGGCAAACCTTGAAAATCCGGACTCCTTGAAGGGGAATTGGACTATTGACAACCGAAACGGACGGATACTGCATCAGTCTGCTGCGGATAAGGGAATCACGGACTACATTCCCGTCAATGGCGGTGACTTGTACTGCAACAACCCAACAACCTCCGGAACATACGGGAGGCATGCCGTATATGACCAGGATAAGAATTTCATCAGAGGCTTTTCCGGCAACCAATACACCTACCAGGCAGGAGACTATTATACAAGGTGGTCTGTCTCCCTGGCATCTACGCAGAAGGTCATAACGAGACCGACTTTCAGAACTCCTCGTCCGACTGCATATGATGCACCACTTGTGCAGAAGGTGATGAATGATAATGGATTCATCGTTACCAAAGAACAAGTGCCGGATTTGCACCCGGCAAGCGGTCTTGTGGGAGAGCCTGGAATCACCATTAAGACGGACACCTTCGCCAATGAAACAATCATCATAGATGATGCACCGAAGAAATTGAAACCCAACTGCTCACTCTCCTTTTACGGGAAAATTACCGGGTTTGAATACATTGAACTTGGTTGCGGAAAGGGGAACAACACCGGATGGGGTGTCCGGATAGACGGGACTGATGTGAAAGCGGTTGCATATAACAATGGCTCTACCATTGCGGTGGACACAAAGCCTCATGGACTGACCATCGGCACATTCATCTATGTTTCCATCGAAAAGACCGGGACAGGCATCAAGGTGAGGATGATGTCTTTCGGTGGTGAGTTTGTCGGCAATGTGACATTCAGTCAGTTGGAGGCATACGGGACACCCTTTGCCTTTGCAAGTGAAAATTCAACTCTTTCGGAGGTGTCATTCGGATGGACATCAAAAGACCTCCGCAAACAGGTTTGGTTTTTCGGTGCAAGTTACTGCTCTTTATACACCAACCGGATGCTGACTCAACTCATCAATACATACGGGGTGGACAATTTCGCAATCATCGCAGAGGCAGGTAATGACTTTGATGGCATTATGCCATCGGTGATGGCTGCACTTGAACACGGAACTCCAAAGTTCCTGGTTTGTGGTATAGGAATGAACACCGATTATCCGGCAGTTTATTGGTACTACTATAAAAAGTTGGAGAACATCTGCCGGGCAAGGGGGATTGAACTTGTCCTCTGCACCATCCCTTATCCGTCCGGAGGCACAAAGGCAGGAGTCAACTCCATCGTAACGGGGAGTGGACACAGATACATTGACCTTTATCACGCAGTCTCTTCGGATGAGAACGGGACTTGGTATGAGGGTTACTGCGATGACGGAGTGCATCCCACCCTCATCGGAGCGAAGGCTATGGCTGCGAGAATCCTCATTGACCTGCCGGAGATACTGAATTATTAGTCACTAATTGACTGACTTTTGGAGACCGGGAGAGAAATTTCCCGGTTTTCTTTCATCTTTTGAAAAAATAATTTGTTTTTTCAAAATATTGTTTGTACCTTTGCCATAGGTAAATGAGACAAACACCTTAAATCTTTATACAATTGCAAACAGAATTTCTGACAGGATGGTCAAGGCATTTGAGAGATTCAATGCTGACCTCAAGGCATTTGGTGAGGAGACCGGGGAAACCTTTGTGACCCTCTATGAGGATGCCTACACAACCAGGAGGGTGGCGAATTTCCGGATCTGCAAAAATGGGAAACTCAAGTGGATTGAGATTGAGACCGGGCAGTTGAGCAGGGAGGAGGTTGAGCAGGTCTTTGATGATGATGATGCAAAAGATTGGCTCTCCTTTTGGAGGGCGAATCTCCGGAGAGCCAAGAAATATTGGGCAATGAATCCGGACACCCTGGACAAGATCCAGGATGGTGAGATCAAGGACATTGAAATTGAGGAGGACTGATCATGGCTCTGATGGAACTTGTCTATGATGACGGAGGGAGATCCCTCTATTTCAAGGGACATGCCAGGGATTGTGTCTGCAGGTCAATTGCCATTGCAAGTGGCAGGGACTACAAGGAGATCTATGACACCATGTTCAAGGCAACAGGCAAGACTCCCAGGAATGGTGTCAACACCAGGAGTGTCAAGTTCAAGAGGATGATGGCATCCCTTGGATTCACCTGGGTGGCAACCTCCGGGATTGGATGGAAAGAGTCAACCCACCTCATCAAGGGTGAACTCCCGGAGGGCAGGTTGGTCTGTGCAATGGCAGGTCACTACACTGCAGTTGTGGACAACCAGGTGAGAGATGTCTTTGATCCCAGGATGAATGACCTCCTGGAATACAGGAAAATTTACGGATATTGGAAACTTGAAAACCGACCAGGCATGAGACAGAAACTGACAAAGCAGGAGATCCGGACTCTAAAGTCCATTGAATCCAGGCTCTGCCGGATGGCGGACAAGATGGATGAGAATGATTGTGAGTTGCACTATGGGAATGGCACATGTGCCTCCCAACTGAACTGCAGCATTGCTGCCCTGGAGACCATCCTCCAGGAATTCCAGGAGGACTGAATATGTTTGACTTGGATAAACTGATTGTTGGAGACATCTTGGAGAAACAACTCTGTTCTATTGACCATATCATTGAGGAGGCTTTCCTGGAACATTTTGGATTTCCCCTCCGGGATGTCAAGGACAGGGAAAACCTGGAACACATCATTGTCCAGGGAGATCCTATTGAATCATTCCGATACAGGGGAGAGACATTTCTCTATTGGAGCAAGGAGATGAAAATTGACATGTCTCAATCCAATTTGATGGTAGGTGTAAAATGCACAACAGAATTCAAGAAAGTATGATGACAGACAACACATGGGGAGGAGCAAGACCGGGAGCAGGGCGGAAACCTGCAGATCCGGAGGACAAGAGGGTGCAGATGGTCATCTCCATTGACCAGGACACCAGGGACAGACTCAAGGCAATCTCCAAGGCAAGAAAGATCCGGATTGGCAGACTCATTGATGAGATGGTCAAGGGGGAATGGTGATTTGGAATTGTCCATGATAATGACTACCTTTGCAATGGATGGGGAGACCTGTCCATTGTATAAAGATTTGGAGAGACCTGGGAGTGATTCCGGGTCTCTTTTTTTGCAGTTTTTGTCTCCATGTTGTCTGAAATCCTCCAGGGTTGGACAGGCTCTCATCCGTAACCGATTGACACACAGAAAAAAGGGGTGCATCCCTGCAACCCTTTTCGCAATTCTAACCTAATCTTTGACCAATCCCTCAACCCAGGTCTCTCCAGGCATGATTCCAGGCAGGTGTGATCCGGGTTGCTTTCCATAGATGGCAGGTGGTCTGCCATTGATGACTGCAATTTTTGTCTTATCTTTGTCTGAAACCAACCTTTTGTCTGACATGATCACATTCAAGGCAATCATAATCCCAGGGAACAGGAGGAAAGATGGGACATATCCTGTCAACATCCGGGTGACATTCAAGGGAAAGACCAGGAGACTTGCAACCACCCTGGTATGCACCCAGGGAGACCTCACCAGGACTCTCAAGATCAAGAATGCAACCATCCTCAACAAGTCAGATGCCCTCATTGCCAGGATGAGGGATGCAGTCAAGGATCTCTCCCCATTTGACCTGGAGACCCAGGATGTGGATTGGGTGGTGAGGCACATCAAGGAGTCACTCACCCAGGAGGAATTCCACCTGGATTTCTTTGTGTGGGCGGACAGGTACATCCAGGGAAAGACACCGACAACCAGGAGGGCATATGTCTCCGCCATGAATGCCCTGGAGAGATTCCTGGGGAGGCGGTCAATTGACATCAATGACATCTCAAGACCTCTCCTCCTGGAATTCATGGAGATGGTTGACGGAGAGAGAAAGATGCACTACAATGCAAAGACCGGGAGGGTGGAGGAGTCCGGGGTGGAGAGGATTCCCAGGGGAGTCTCCACCAGGCATCTTGCCAAGTTGGAGAACATCTACAATGCTGCCAAGGAGAAATACAATGATGAGGACTCCGGGCGGATTCTGATTCCCAGGTCACCATTCTCCAAGATCTCAAAGGTCTATCCGGTCAGCAATGGGCAGGAGAGCCTGGGCAGGGAACTGATGCAGAGGATCATCTCCTCCCAGGTGGACAATGAGGTGATGAGGACTGCCCTGGATCTGTTCATTGTCTCCTTTGGTCTGATGGGAGTGAACATGGCGGATCTCTATTTTGCCACACCTGTCCAGGAGGAGTGGGTTTACAACCGGAAAAAGACTGAACACCGGAGGATGGACAGGGCAAGGATGAAAGTCTCCATTCCCGGTCAGTTGAAACCATACCTGGAGAGGCTGAAAGGAGAGGGTGGATGGTGGTTGAACAATCTCCACAGGTTTGCCTCCTCCAAGGACTTTGCAACCGCCAGGGTCAACAGGTGTCTCAAGAGGTGGTGTGAGGACAATGGTGTCAAGGTGTTCACCTTTGGAGCAGCCAGGCATACATGGGCAACCCTGGGGAGGCAGGACTGCAAGATTGACAAGTCCACCATTGATGACTGCCTGTGCCACGTGGGGTCATTCCGGATCACAGACATCTATGCAGAGAAAGCCTGGGATCTGATGCAGGAGGCAAATCAGAGAGTCCTGGATCTGTTCACCTGGTAATAAATACCGGAATAAACAGGTTTTATTGCATCTATTTGCAACAAAATTGCACAAATAGAGGGAATCCGGTGAGAATTCCCTCTTATTCTGTCATGAACATGGCGGTCTCATGTCCTCATCCTCCCACAGGAAAAGGAGGTCAATGAGATTCAAGATCCTTTGGGGACTCTCCCAAAACCTCTCTGTCTCCAGGATCAGATCCTCTGACACCTGGATCTGCTCTGCCTCTTTCATTTCAGAGCCATCACCATCAAAACCCTGTACCATCCATTGATGTGTTTCACATTGATCCGGAATGGAGGAAAGTCCGGGTTGACTGACCTGCACTCAATGACCTCCGGATTCTCTGTGGGATAGATCTTTTTGATGACTGCCCCATTGGAGGTGTCCAGGCAGAAAACCTTGCCCCATTCCACAAACTGATCCTCACAGATTTTCTTGATGAGGATCTGACTCCCATTGGGGATCTCCGGTGTCATGGAGTCCCCACAGACCTTGATGGCATAGTCTGCACCCTTGATGGGTGAGATCATCCTCTCACATTCATATACATGGACTGATTCCGCAAACTCCCCAAGAGTCCCTGCCATTGCCTCTGTTGGGATGACCGGGATGGTCTCCGATGTCTCACCACCTGCCATCTGATCCATCAATGAACTGATCCTGGAGATGAGGTTTTCAGTCAGATACCTTTCATCCCCATTCTTGGCTGCAGACAGACTCCTCTCCGCAATCCCCAGGAGACCTGCAAAGTCACCCTGTGTCTTGACAATGCCCCTTGTCCGGAGGGTGTTGAATGAGTCCTTGATATATGCAATTTTCTCAATCTTGTCCTGTATTATGTCCATTTTTCTATTTTTTGATATAAATTTCCGTATTTTGTCTTGCATTTAGATATTTTTTGCTATATTTGCACATAACAACATACAAAGATAGCACAAAATATGGAAACCAAGTCATTCCGACAGAGAATTATTGACATGGGAGTTGGTGAGCAGATCACCATCCCTGTTGACCTGGTTGGTTACACCACCATCCGGGCATATGCCTCTGACCTTGGGTTTGCCTACAGGCGGAAATACTCCACACACCGCAACCGGGAGGATAGGACTTACACCATCACCAGGACTGCATAGAGAGATGGGCAACCTTGAGACATTGATTGAGACCTGCATTGAGTTGGGATCTGCCAGGACAATGGAGACCCTGGGGATCTCATCCGGGGAGATCTCACAGAGGAGAGCCAGGGATGTGTATGGCAAGTATTTCACCGATGCAGACCGGGCAGGGCGGATCAGACCATGCCGGATTGAGGATGGCAGGGCAGGGACAAGATGGTACAGGGTTGTTGACATCCTTGCACTCAAGGCAGCCGATGCAGCCAGGGCGGAATTGAAATAGACCAAATCTTTATACATCATGAAAAAAGCAATCAAGAAAATCATTGAGGTCATCCTCACAATCATTCTCTGTGTCTCTTTCTGCCTCATGTGTGCGGAGAGACCGGATGGGTCACCATGCCTCCCCTGGAGTCTTGGGTGGCTTTCTGCATTCACCATCTCCGCCATCATCCTGGACAGGATGGGTGCATTCAAAAAGGCGGAGGAATAGTCATGAGATTCCTGCACACACTTGATCCGGATGACCTCCGGGAGATGGATTTCTACCATCCCAATGACTATTTCAAATCTGTTGCGGAGTTGGAGAAAGAGGACAGGGCAATGGAGAAATACTATGAGAGGAAAAACACCAACTAAATCTTTATACAACCATGTCAGTCTATAAGAAAATGCATCAAGTCCAGGCTGCAACCAGGTCTCTTGCAGCCAACACAGAGGGACAGACCGGGGGTGCAAAATATGGCTATGTCTCCGGGGCAAAACTGCTTGGGGTCATCAGACCCTTGATGGACAAACTTGGACTCATCCTCACCCAGGAGGTGGTGGAGATCAAGAATGAGCCTATCACCTACATGACCAGGAACGGAGAGAAAACGGAGATGTTCACAACCGCACACATCCGTTTCACCTGGGTTGACACAGAGGATGGCAGCCAGGTAGTCAATGATTTCTTTGCCAATGGCATGAATGCCTGGGACAAGGGTCTTGGCTCTGCACTCACCTATGCAGAGAGATACTATCTGATGAAAACATTTCACATTGCCACAGATGAGGATGATGTTGATGCCCTGGTCAAAGAGGAGGCAATCAGAGAGACAACACAACCATCCCAGGCAGTCCGTGCAAGGAGGGCAGCAGCCGGGAGAGGTGCAGCACAGGCACAGACCTACAATCCAATGTCAATGGAGGACTATTGGAAAATTGTCCGGGCATATGCCCAGGGCATTCCCACAAAGTCCGGTGGTGACTACAGGGAGACCTGGATTCAGACAACCCATGCAGGGGAGGCGGAGATTGCCAAGTTTGACCAGGATGTGCAGAATTACAGAGATGCAAACAACCTTTAATCTTTATACAATCATGGATTACAAAGAATTGAATCAAGTCCTGGCGAATCTTGCCCAGGCAATGGACTCCCTGGAGAGTCTCTACATTGAGAACGAGGGAGAGGTCACGGAACAGACGGAGCAGATGGAGGCACAGATCTCCGGTCTCAAGGAACTCCTCACCGGGGAGGGCATTGACCTCCTGGGTGCATGGCTCAAGTCCAAGGAGGATAGAAAGAAATCCCTCAAGGCGGAAAAGGACTACATCACCAGGCAGATGGCTGCAATTGATGAGACCATTGATTTCATCAAGGCAAAAGTGAATCAGATCCTGGTTGCAACCGGGCAGGAGAAAGTCAAGGGTGACAGAGGCTATCAATTCAAGGTTTCCGAATCCGTCACCACAAGTGTTGACAAGGATCTCCTCAAGAACAACTATGAGGAAAAGGTGGAGAAAGCAATCCGGAGAGCAGGTGTTCCTGTTTATATCGGTGTCTCTCTTTCCGCATCGGTCAGCAAGGTTGGTGAGGATGGTGTATCCAAGAAAGACAAGGATCTGTTTGTTATCACCAAGAAAGACACCATCACTTTCACGAAACCCAGGGCAAGCAAGGAGGCATAAGAGATGGGTTGGTATTATGTCATAACCCAGGAGATCCGGGAGTCCTTTGAGGGCAAGGAGGCAGATGTCTTTGCGGTCATCAATGGATTCTCACAGGAGGGGCAAGGCTGCTTTTATGGCAGTCTGTCCCTGCTCTCCCAATTCTGTGGCATCAAGTCCAAGACCACCACACAGAGAATCCTCAAGAGCCTGGTTGCAAAGGGAGCAATTGTCAAGACTGATGAACTCCACAATGGAGTCAAATTCTGCACCTACAAGGTCAACAAGAATTGGTATGGTATATCAAAAATTGACATGGGGGGTGTATCAGAAATTGACACCAATAAGAAAGAGGGTGAAAATATAAATATAGACTCTCTCTATAAGGGCAGCATCCGTTTTCAAAAACCCTCCCTGGATGACATCCGTCAATATTGCATCAGCCGGGGCAACAATGTAGATCCGGAGCAGTTTCTCAATTTCTACGAATCCAAGGGATGGATGGTGGGCAAGACTCCCATGAGGGATTGGAGAGCAGCCATCCGCACCTGGGAAAAGAGGGAGAATGATTCACCCAGGAGGAGATCACCTATGACCAGGAGTGAGTCAGTCTTTGAACACAACATCAAGGTCATGGATAAGATGTTTGGAACTGACCTGCATGCACAGGCATATGGAAACAGGGGGGGACAGGCAGATGAACAATGAACTGACAACATCCAACTCTGCCCTGGTCAACTACAATCCCGGCAATGCAACCCTCCTGGAGATGAGGGCGGATTCCACCAGGTTTCCCAGGATCAAGACCATGCCCAGGGAGAATGTTGTTGACGGAATAACCAGGATTGTCTCACAGGCATTCCTCTACCGGGGACAGGCTGCGGATGCCACCAACATCCAATTCATCTCCTCCGCCCTGGTGCAGGAACTCCTGGAGGACACCAATGGTGCATACAACCTTTCCCTGGCGGAGATCCAGGTCATTGTCAAGAGGGCAGTCCTCAACAAGGACATGTTTGGCATCTCCGTCTCATCCCTGTACAAGGAGATCACATCCTTTGTCAAGGGAGAGGGCAGGGAGAATCAGTCCAGGGTGGATGCCCTCCGCAGGGCGAAACCCAATCCCGGTGGCATGGCAATGCTCCAGGCAGCAACCGGGGAATTCATCAGAAACCACAATAAAGACAACCAATGAAAATCAAGATTGAGATAAAGAATCGGTGGACAGGAAAAGTCCTCTTTGAATACGAAAAGGAGAACAACACCACCAAGGACACCCTGGTTGAGGCGGTGAAAAAAGGTGCAGACCTGCGTGGTGCATGCCTGGGTGGTGCAGACCTGGGTGGTGCATACCTGCGTGGTGCAGACCTGGGTGGTGCAGACCTGCGTGGTGCAGACCTGCGTGGTGCATGCCTGGGTGGTGCAGACCTGCGTGGTGCAGACCTGCGTGGTGCATGCCTGGGTGGTGCAGACCTGCGTGGTGCAGACCTGCGTGGTGCAGACCTGGGTGGTGCAGACCTGGGTGGTACAAAAGAAATCCCCTATGTGCCTCTTGCCTGTCCATCTGATGGGGCATTCATCGGATGGAAAAAGGTGGGGAGATACCTTGTGAAATTAGAGATCCCGGAGGATGCCAAGCGTAGTTCAGCAACCACCAACAAATGCCGTTGTGACAAGGCAAAAGTGCTTGACATTATCTGCATGAGTGATGATCACCCACTCAACCTCCAAGAAATTACCACTTTCAATTATACTAAAACCACCTATAAGGTTGGGGAAATGGTCTATCCGGATTCATTTGATGAGGACAGGTGGAACGAATGTTCACACGGAATCCACTTTTTTATCAACAAGCAAGATGCAATTAACTACTGACATGGAAAACAAGAAGAAATACATTGCGAAACAAGCAATCCTCTCTGCCCTCATGGATGGCAGACACCTCTCACAGATGAACTGCAGAGAATTCATGGTGGAGGACATGAGGACAAACATCTCCCATCTCAAACCCAAGTTCCAGGAGACCCACAACCTCCACACCAAGTGGATCAAGACTCCTGTCCGGGGTGCAAGGATCAAGGAATATTGGTTGGAGGCAAGATGATGAACTTTGGGAACACCACAGAGGTCATTTTCCTCATCGGCATGGTGGTCATTGCGATCATCGGCATCCTTGCCCTCTATGCACTTGTGGCATTCTACCAGGAGGAGGGTGATCAGATTACAGAAAACAATTCAAAAACAGACTAAAGATGGCTTTATACAATTCATGTGGACGGATCTCCGAAATGTCGGAGGTGCAGTCCGGAACAAGCAGGAACGGATATGAATGGCAGAGAATGACCATTGTCCTTGAGATCCCTGGTTTCCAGGGTGCAGTAACCAAACAGGCATTCCAGGTCTCCGGTGATTCAGTCAAGGATGTCCTCCTGCATAATATCGGAGACTTGGTTGAGGTTGCTTGGATCATGTATGCAAGGGAATGGAATGGGAAATGGTACAACAATGTTGACCTGGTGAAAATCAGATACCAGGAGGATGCACAACCTGCTCCTGCTCATCAACCTGCTGCACCTGCCCAGGCTGCACCTCAACCGAAACCGCAAACCAAACCGGAGTCCCTTGATCCCAAGGAGAATCCGGATGATCTGCCATTCTGATATGAGACAGGCGGACATCAACCGGGTGAACAAAGCCAAGGAGCATCTCAAGGCTGCAGTCGCCATCCTCACCAACATCAAGTGGGAAAACACTACATTGATGGAGTCCCATTTGATCATGGAGGCAAAGGACAACATCCGGTCTGCAGACATGCAACTTGATGACATCACCAACATTCAAGAGAAATGAGGACGGGGTGGACACCGGAACAGATTGACACCCTCTCCAGGATGTATTGGGATCACTATGCAACAGAGATTGCAGTTGTCCTGGGGAGGTCTGTCAGATCTGTATATGATAAGGCAAGACAGATGGGTCTCAAATGCAATCCGGAGAAAATCCGGAGATCCGGTCTCATGTCATCCAACAATCCCAATACCATTGCACACCGATTCTCCAAGGGACACATCCCGGACAACAAGGGGAAACGGATGAGTCCGGAGGTCTATGCCCAGGTGCAGCGGACAATGTTCAAGAAAGGACACAGACCGCACAATCACCGGGCGGTTGGATCGGAGAGAATCAATGTGGATGGATACATTGAGGTCAAGGTGGCAGAGCCAAACAGATGGAGGGTCAAACACCGGATCATTTGGGAACAGGTCAATGGAGCAATCCCCAAGGGATTCAATGTGCAGTTCAAGAATCACAATCCCCTGGACTGCAGGATTGAGAATCTCTATCTCATCAGCAAGGCTGACCAAATGGCAAAGGAAAACTCCTTTTATGCCAAATATCCAAGGGAACTCCAGGAGGTCATCCACCTCAAAGGAGTTGTGAACAGGGCAATTCATAAAGCACAGAGAAATGGCAAATAGTTTGAGCCTGGAGGCATTGAAATCACATCTGTTTGAGACATTGGAGGGTGTCAAAAATCTCTCTGATGACCGGGCAGATCCCTGTGAGAGAGTCTCCATTGAACAGGCAAAACAGATTGTTGACATTGCGGACTCCATCATTGACATCTACAAGACCCAGGTGGATGCACTCAAGACATTCTCCCAAATGGACAATGTTGCATCCCAGGGACAACTGATGGTGGGGATGGGATTCATCTCCCAGGAGGAGAAAGTGATGATTGGCAACTGACAAGATGGAACAGGCAGGAAAAGCCAGGAGAGATCCCTGCAGGTGGTTTCATTGCTCTATAGGTTATAGCATACTCTACATCTTTTTCATGACTAATCTTTTTCCACCACCTGCCTCTTTCCATCCATAACCACAAAATATCAAATCAACACACAATGGAAAACACATTTACAATCGGAAAGAGAGTCCGGGTTTCAGAACTCATTGACTCTCAATGCAATAGGGGGGGGCAAAAACCAAAGACCCACTATGGCAGAATTGAGGACATCGTGAGGGACATGTTTGACGGATCAGACCTGTACCTGGTGAATGTCCTGGGTGAGGTCAAGACCTACAAGGCGGAATCCCTCCTGCTCTTGAAAAAGGACAGGAACAAAGACCATACAATGAAAAAATAATTTACTTTTTCAAACACAAAGCACTATGAACAAAACCAAAAATCCGGCAGGATTCCAACCCAGGGTTTCCCCTGCCCAACCTCTCACAGAGGAACAGAAAAGAATGAAAATTGCCCAATTCCTGCAGCAGAAAAGGGAGACCATTGCAGTCAATGTCCTCTGCAACCTGGTGCATGGAGCAATCACCAACAAGAATGCCACCAATATCCAGGTTGGAATCATGGTGGATGTTGCGGTGGAGATGGCTGACAAACTCATTGAGAAACTCTATCCCCTGCCGGAGGAGGAGCAGCAGCAATGAGACAGGCGGTCACCCAGGCAAAGAAAGCCAGGAGACATTGCTCTCCTCCCTATTGGGATTTCATGCACAATGCACCTGTGTGGGCGAGGAGGCGGCATGGCATGTATGGCTATGACCATCTCCTGTATGACCAGGTGCATGGACTCATGGGTGGATCTGTTGCTGCAGTTGTGCCGGAAACCAAGGTGGTGCAGCCTGTTGAGAAACCCAAGTCCCTGTGTGGCAAAGTCCGGGATTTCTTTCACCGGGTCTTTCACAGGTCAAAGGATTAGGTAACAGATTCCAGGCGGATGATATTTCTCATTGTGGAGACCAAGGTACACATAATTGAAACACTTGCCAGGGAGAGGAGGGTTGAGGCTTTGGTGGAGAACATTGCACACCATTCCTTGACTGCCGATCTCAAGGACTTGTGTCAAATTGTGTACCTTGTCCTCCTGGAATACGATGAGACCAAACTCCTGGATCTGTGGGAAAACAATCAGATCAATTTCTTTCTTGCCAGGGTCATTGTCAATCAGTACAGGTCATCCAATTCCCCATTCCACTACACATTCCGGAGATTCCAGGAGAGGTGTGTGTACATGGGAGTTGGGGCGGACATCAATGATGCTGCCCTGGAGAGGATAAACAGGAACTATGTTCCAAGGAGGGACAAATGACGGAGAATGAGGTTGTCAAGGAATTCCGGCAGATCAAGCAGGAATATGCCTGGAATCCGGACATTATGAATCCGGATGATCCCAGGGTCTCCAGGGTCAAGGAGATCATTGACACCAAACTCTCCCAGGTGGACAAGACAATCATCCTCCTTTATTGTGATTGTCTCTCCTACAGGAAACTTGGACAAAAGTTGCATCTCTCCCACATGACCATCCGGAGAGAGGTGATAAGGATCAAGAAAATCATTTTGGAGGAATACAACCATGAAAACAATGACCAACCCAAGATTGGTGGATGAGGGAGAGGAGGACTTTGAATGAACACCTACATCCAACTGCTCCTGGTGGCTCTTGTCACAATCTACATAGTTGACATCTCCGGATTCACAGAGTCCTGGAGGCATCTCCTGGAACGGATGCTGCATCTCACCAAGATGAGAGACCTGCCTCCCTTTGATTGTGGCAAATGCATGACCTGGTGGGTCTGCCTCATCTATTCCCTTTGCACCGGGCATCTCACCCTGGTGACCATTGCATTCTCTGCTCTCCTCTCACACCTCTCAATTCCAATTGGACAGGTTATGATATTTATAAGAGAGTGGATCACCTGGGTGATAAATAAGTTGACACCATGAGTGAGGAATTGATAAAGAGATGTCTGTCCCTGTCCATTGATGAGAAAAGGCAACTGATTGCCAGGATCAAGAATTCATTGGATGGGGTGGATAGTTGGAGGGCGGACAGACTCCTGGAGATGTATGGTGAGGTGACCGGGATGAAAGTCAACCTCTACTGCAGGGACAGGGATCATGTGTGGGCAAAGGCAATGGTTGCATACCAACTCCTGCAGGAGGGATATTCCCTGGAGTCGGTTGCCATGTCCCTTTGCAAACAGAATCATTCATCCATCATCCACTACAGGCAAAAGATGCAGGATGCACTTGATGTGCCACAGGCATATAAGGACATAATAGACATTTGGAACAAATTTCAAAAACGGATTCAATCATGAGGTTCACAGAGGAGCAACTCAAGACCCTCTCTCAATGGGAGGACAATTTCCGGACTGCAGTCAATGCACAATGGGCAAGGAATCCCGGCAAGTCCGGACTCCGGGTCATTTGGGAGATATTCACCCAGGTCACCGGGGATCAGAGGAGATTCAATGACAACTGCAACCATTGCATCCTGTCCCTGCTCACAGATTGTGGCAGAATCTATTTCCAGGACAAGCAGGAGTTGGCATTGAGGGAAATCCCCACCAGGGAGGTGAAAGTCTCCCAGGAGGAAAAACAGGTGGTCAAGAAAGCCAGGATCAAGACAACCAAGAAACCCAAGGTCTGATGCAGTATGATCTGACATCTGACTTTCAGAGGAAAGCATTTCTCTCCAGGGTGGACAACCTCCTGGAGAGAGGTGTTGTTGTTGAGTTGACGGAAAAGACCATCCGCACAAGGGGACAAAACAACTACCTGCACCTGCTCATTGGATGTGTGGCATTGGAGACAGGGAACACCCTGGAATACTGCAAGGAATGGTATTTCAAGAGGCTCTGCAACAAGGATCTGTTCATATCTGTCCGGACAGACAGGTTTGCCGGGCAGGTGGAGGTTGTCAGATCATCTGCCGACCTCACCCAGGCGGAGATGTCAATGGCAATTGACAGATTCAAGAGGTGGGGATATGAGAATGGGATATACATGCCCAATCCGGGTGATGAGAGTCTCCTCCGGGAGATTGCCCTGGAGATGGGCAGGAACAGAGCATATTTGGGAGGATAACTATGGCACAAGGACAAGGACACAGGGTCACGGAAAAACAGATGGCAAATCTGAAATCATGCAAGCCTGGTGAGACACACAATCCCAATGGCAGACCCAAGAAATTGAAAAATGTCATCAAGAAACTGCCCAAGGACATGCAGGAAAAGGTCTATGGTGTCCTGGCATTTTCGCTCACCCTGCCGGACATGGCTGCATCCAAGAAATACCTGCAATGTCAGCAGGGTGAATTGGGTGAATATGGATATGTCCTGCAGATTGCCATCAAGCAACTCAACAAGGACGGATGGGGATGGAATGCCCTCATGGACATCATGGACAGACTCTATGGGAAACCAAGGATCTCTGCGGAGGTTGCCCACACAGGAGGAATCTCTCTCCATGTGGTCACAGACCAGGAGACCAAGGAGATCATTGAGGGAGGACTTGGGTGATGGACAGGAGACTCAAAAAGACTCCGGATGACCTGGATCAGTTCCTGGACAGAGACCGGGAGGATGAGATGCATGACCTGGTGGAATTCACGGAGGAGGACATTGCATTCATCCAGGAGATGAGGGAGATGACGGAGGATTTCAGATGAAACTCACAAAGGTAGGCAGGAAAACCATTGCAGCCTGGAAACAACATCCCAGGTACATCTCATCTTGTGGTGGCACAAGATCCGGCAAGACCTACTCCATCCTGCAGACCTTTATCATTGCCTTGGTTGAGGAGGTCAACCAGGGGAGACCTGCAACCATCAACTCTGTGGTGTCGGAATCCATGCCACACCTGCAGAGAGGTGCAATCCGGGATTTCAAGCAGATCATGGAGGTGGAGGGTCTGTGGGAGGAGTCCAGGTGGAATGAGACACAACACACATATACCTGGCAGAATGGATCTATCCTGGAATTCTTTTCTGTGGACAATGCCGGAAAGGTGCATGGCTCTGCAAGAGACAGGTTGTTCATCAATGAGAGTCAAAACATCCCATATGAGATTGCAAGACAACTCTTTGTCCGCACCAGGGGACTGATCCTCTGTGATTACAATCCAACCCACTCCTTTTGGCTCAATGAGATAATTGAGGCAAGATCCAACTGCATCACCCTGCATTCAACATACAAGGACAATGAATTCCTGTCACCGGAGCAGATTGCAGAGATTGAGGACAACAAGAATGACAAAAATTGGTGGCGGGTCTATGGTGAGGGCAAGATCGGCACATTGGATGGTCTGATCTATGACTTTCAACTCTGTGATGCCCTCCCGGAGAAAACGGAGATGGATCACCTGGTTGAGATCCAGGGATTGGACTTTGGTTTCACCAATGATCCAACTGCCAGGGTGCAGGTGGTGGCAGACCATCGGAAAAAGATCCTGTGGGTCAGAGAAAGATGCTACAGGACACACATGCAAAACAAGCACATCATCCAGGATCTCCAGGATGATGGTGTGTCCAGGAATACGGAGATCTATGCCGATTGTGCAGAGCCAAAATCCATTGCGGACATCCAGGATGCCGGGTACAATGTCATTGCCTGTGACAAGGATGCCCCTGTTAAGAGTGACAAACTCAAGTTCCAACTCCAATGGATGCAGGGATGGACTCTGTATGTCACCAAGGACTCCCTGGATCTGATCCGGGAGTTGCGGAATTATGTTTGGGCAAAGGACAGGGATGGCAACCCTCTCAATGAGCCAATTGACAAGTTCAACCACCTCCTGGATGCAATGAGATATGCAGTATGGACAAGGTTTGGACAAAATGCCGGATATGGACAATATTCAATATCATTCATAAAGACAAAACATGGACATAATTGACAACTACAACAGGCTGACCCTGGGCAAGTACATTGAGATCCAGGAGGTCACCAGGAATGAGTCCCTGGAGGACATTGACAAACAGGTGCAGATCCTGTCCATCCTCACAGGTGTGGCGGAGGAGGAGATCCTCCACCTGCCCATTGGGGAATACAAGGAACTTGTCACCAAGTCTGAATTCCTCAATCCGGAGACCATCAACATCCATCCGGTTGCAAAGAGATACCTGGTGGGTGGGTTTGAACTGATCCCGGTCAAGGATTTCCGGAAACTTGAGACCTGTCAGTACATAGATTTCCAAACCTATGCACCGGATCTTGACAGATACCTGGTGGAATTCCTCTCCGTCATCCTTGTCCCCAAGGGTCACAGGTACAATGAGGGATATGACATCCTGGAGGTGCAGAAAACCATCCGGGAGGAAATGTCTGTCTCTGATGGGATCTCCATCACAGGTTTTTTTTTGACATGGTGCAGGAAATCAATCAAGGATTCTCTGAACTACTCCAGGCAGGAGGCAATGAGGATCAAGGACAAGACCAAGAGGGAGATGATCCTGCACCGGATAGAGGAACAGGAGAAACTTTTGCAGACAAGTGGGGATGGATCTCAAATGTAGATGCAGCCTCTGAAACCTGCAGGTGTTCCTGGGATGAGGTGATGAGATGGTCAGCAATTGAATTTCTGAACATCCTCTCCTACAGAAAGGACAAGATTGCCAAGGAGAAAGAGGACATTGAAAGATGGAAAAGGACACATTGACATGGAGCAACTGATTGATTTCACCGAATTGCAGCAGGTCTTGCAGGATCTTGCCAATGACATCCGGGACAACTACAAGGAACACCTGCAGTTCAATGACAGGTACACAGAGAAAGGTGTTCCCTCCGGCTATTCACAGAGACTCATTGATTCTGTCAAGACCCAGGTGGTGATGGGAGACCGGGCATGGGAGATCACCATGACCCTCAATGATTATTGGAAATATATTGAGGATGACACAAAGCCACATTTCCCTCCTCCGCAAAAGATCCTGGAGTGGGTGCAGATTAAGCCTGTGATCCCAAGACCGGATGCCAATGGCAGGATTCCATCCCAAAAATCCCTTGCATTCCTCATTGGCAGAGCCATCAATGAGAATGGCACAACCGGAACACATGACCTGGAGAAAACCAAGGACGGCATCATTCCCTGGTACAAGCAGAGGATTGCTGCTGCCCTGGGTCATGATATGGAACACTACATCAGAAAGATCATTGTGGCACAATAAGAAAGGGAGGTCATTTCTGATCTCCCTTTTCAATGATGAATCTTACAGGATAGGAATGCCGGATGTATCTCTTTTCCTTGGAATAGGCTTTCTCCAACATCCGGATGTGTGTCATGTCAAGGTGAGGACAATCCCAATCCCGGAATGCAAATGCATCCCCCTGCCTCTCTCCGAAATTCCGGAGGGGATGCCATCCGGCATCATGGTAGCAACTGACCACATATCCCTCCGGGTTGTTTTCAACTTGGAACATCATTCTGCAAAGGTCTTTGACTCCGTGATGTTGTATTTCATTTCCATGCCATTGTCAAGAGTCCAAAAGAAAAACCCATCCTCAAGGCAGTCTGTAGGATCATCTTTCCCGGCAATGCGGTTGTAGGTGCATGCAATATCAAATCTCTTTTTGAGGCATTCCTTTGCCTGGTCAATGGTGAAACAGACCCAGGAACGGAGGAGGAGATTGGTTTCCTTGTTGGATTCGGTAACGATATAGAGTTTCATGATTGTATAAAGATTTGATTGTTTGACTTTGGTTTGGTGGGGAGGATTTCTCCTCACCTGGTTTCTTATTCAACTATCAGATTCGCATCTTTGGCGGTTGCATAGCCATCTGCATAGGCAAGGAGGAAATCATAATCCTTGGAGGAACAGAGGATGGCATCATCATCCTTTCTGACAAACTCATAATAGAGAACAATGTCCCGGAGATCGGTGACAGGGCGGAGGATGTAGGTCTGTGTTTTCATTGTATAAAGATTTTATGTTGTCCTTTCTGAAAGCAAAGGTACAACTTTATCTTGAAAAAACAAATTATTTTTTCAAAAAATGTGATTTTTTTGTGTGATGGTGTGAAAAAGGTGTGTGCATGGTGTCTTGATGGTGTCAAAACCAGGGGTTGATGGTGTTTTGGTGGTGTGTCATTTACGGAGACCGGGCAAAATGATATTTCCAGGAAAAACTCAATATGGCTGCAATTCCTATTTGGAAAGACAAAATTGTTGAGATCACCGGGACATCTGTTCAGTTTCGGGTCTATGATTCTGCAAACTCAATCTCCCTGTACCAGGGTGTTGCACATGCAAAGCCTGGGGAGTCCTCTGTCAAGATCCGGGTGAATGACATCTGTGCAGACTACCTGGTCAATGCCCTGCCCACCTTGACTGACAGGACATTCACCTCCTTTGCCCTGCCATCATTTGTTGTGCAGAAATATTCCGGAGGATCTTGGTCAACCATTGAAACAATCCAATTTTACAATGATTGGAGTTATGACTATGGTGCATCACCATCCGACCTTTCATGTCCCATCAATGGCAGGGTGGATGACCGGATGTTCATCCTTTTCTCCGGGAAAGAGATGTCCTCCCTCTCTGCAAGTTATCACAAGACCAATGGGACAAGTTCCTCCAGGACAATCACCCTCTCCTCCACTCCTGCAACCGGGACAGGGGCATTCAAGGCGGATGCAGTCTCCAATGTGGACAGGATCACCATCAAGTCCCGGACATATTATCTTGCCGGGTCTTGTTTCAAATATGCACTCTACTATGTCAATGCATTTGGCGGATGGGATCAGTTTCTCCTGGAGGGAAATGACATGATGACTGATGAGGTCACCAGGCACATCCGGGAGGTGGAATATTCCAACATCCTCCTGGTCAACAGGGGCATGGACAACTATGTCAATGAGATCAAGAAAACTCTGACCCTGCATTCCGGCTTTCTCACAGATGACCAGGCATCCAGGATGCATCATCTCTTGAATTCTCCCCTGGTGTACCTGTGCCTCATCTACTCCGGTGACATGATCCCGGTCATCATGAAAACAAACACCTGTGAATACAAGACCTTTTCCAACCAGGGGAACAAGATGGTCAACTACACCATGCAGGTGGAGATCGCACAAAACCGGATTAGGAGATGATCAGATTGTTGAGATCCATCCTGGAGTGGGTCAAGAATCTATTTTCAAGAAACATGAGGAGAAAAATCAGTCTATACATAGCAGACCAATTGGTTGACCTGGATGATCAGTCTTTCATCCTGTTCAACTATGCAATGGATGACCTGTCCAACCCTGCCATTGTCAAAAACTCTTTCACCCAACAAATCACCCTCAAGGGGACTCCCAACAACAACCGGATCTTTGGTGACTCATTCCGGGTTGACAGGAGCATTGCCAACCAGGGAGGAAACTCCGGGGTGGATTACAATGCATCCAAAAAGACTCCTTTCACCATCTACAATGAATTGGGTGAGATCCTGGAGTCCGGCTATGTGAAACTTGACTCCATCTCCAGGAAAGGTGCGGATGTGGAATACAAGGTCACCCTCTATGGCGGTCTTGGCTCATTCCTGTATGCACTTTCCTATGATGAGAGTGGAAACAAGAGGACTCTTGCCGACATTGACTACATGGGCAACGGAGATCCGGGTGAGTTGGATTTCACCATCAACAAGGAGACCCTGGAACAGGCATGGGAGGATCTTGGTGACCTGTATGCAGGTGCAGAGCCGACTCCCACAGGTGTCTTTTCCATCATAAACTTTGCCCCTGCATATAATGGCTATCCACAGAATTTTTCTCCGGACAAGGGCATCCTCTCCCTGCCTGGTGCAGGACTGCCGGACTCTGTGGGCGGATATTCCGGAAAGTCCGGTTATGGGTTGGTAAACCTTTCCAATCCCCAGGATGAGTGGGCGGTCAAGGACATCCGGTCATACCTGCAGAGACCTGTCCTGTGGATGAAAAAGTTTTGGGATGCAATCTGCAGACCGGAGAACAATGGTGGATATGAGGTTGACATCTCCCAATTTGCAGGAGATGATGTCCCCTGTTATGATGTTTGGCTGACCCTCCCCACCATTCCGTCCCTTGGGTCAAACAAGCAGTCAGAGGAGGGTCTTTCCATCACCTCATCCTCAACTGCCTCCTCCGGGAACACCCTGGGTCAGTTCAATGTGGTTGGTGATGTCCCCTATGGGGCGGTTGTCAATGCACTCCTCCGGTGTAAGTTGAGATTCAACATGCCATCCGGGGCAAACTCCTACAACACCCTGTCCCTGGATGGTTTGAGCAGCAACTCCCGGCATTGGCAGCATTCAATCATATTCCTCCAGGTGGTTGCCTATTCCTCTGATGACACAATGGTTGGTGGCAGTCCGGTCAAGGTGTTGACTCCATTCGCCAGGGGAGGCAAGGGTGATGCAACATCCTGTGGTTTCACTCCTCCTTTCCACACAGACAACTATGAATCTGTGACAAACAGGTCTGTTACCAAGATCTCAAGCGGTGTCTTTCAGTTTGATGATGAGTTGTCCTTTGCTATAGAGGCACAGAATGCATCCTACTATGTGCTGAAGGCATATGTGTACACCTGTGACTCCTATCTTGGGAGGGGTGTTTGGACTTATGCATATTCCGGTGATGGGTCAACCTCAAGGGCAACCCTCTACCATGACCTCACAACCAATTTCCAGGCATCCTCCTCATTCTTTGTGGATGGGAGTGGGAACTCCGTCACCAAGACAGACCCAAGTGAGTTGAGATCCGGGGCAAGGGTGACAAAACAGATGCTGCTCTCCACATCGGCAACTCCGGCAGATTACCTGCTTTCCCTCTGCAAGATGTATGGTCTGTACTTTGTGACCAATGAGGCGGAAAAGAAAATCACCATCCTCAAGAGGAATGACCTCTACCAGGATGAGACCATTGACCTCACCAGGAGGGTGGATCTGTCCAAGGGGATCACCATCCAACCATTGGTGTTCAATGCAAAATGGTATGATTTCATCCTGGAGGATGTGGGCGGAGCATTCTGTGAGGAATATCTGAACATTGAGGGTGTCTCCTATGGCATCCAAAGGGTTGACACCGGGTTTGATTTCAATGCGGATTCCGTCAACCTCATGGATTCTGTTGTTTTCAAGAACGCAGTCACCATCCTGGCAAGATCCAGGTATTGGAACTACATTGAGAATGGGTCAACATTCATTCCGTCTCCTTTCCTGGACAAGGGAAACACCATCACCAGGTGGAATGCAGATGATGAGACCCTGGACACACAGATCTCATGCCCTCCTGCAACTGCAAGTGTGACCTACTACAATCCATATTACAATGGATATGACATTCAAAACGAGAACAAGGTGCAGTTTACCGATGCAGACGGAAAGATGGTGGATGGCAAGGATGTCCTTGTTTTCTTGAATGGGTTGGATTTTTATGCACATTTCAAGATAACGGATGACATGCCCATCATGTCTGTTGTCAATGATGGGAAACCCTGTTGGATTCTTGATGATGGAGATGGTGTCCTGCTGCCAATATTCTCCAGGTACAGGTATCAATGGAGGTGGGACAACTATGTCATGATTGAGTCCCTGGATTTCGGTGTCCCCAGGCAGTTGGACATCCCTGGGATTGTCTATGATCCATCTGTGACCATATATGCAAAAGCCTGGAGGCAATATCTGTCAGACAGGTATGACATGAACACCAAGGTCATGACCTGCCGGGTGGATTTCTCCGGAATGATGGTCAACCAGGAACTCCTCCGGAAATTCTATTGGTATGACAACACCCTGTGGGTCTTGAACAAGATCAAAAACTATTCACTCACAACCTTTGATCCTGTGGAATGTGAGTTTGTGCAGGTACAGGACAAGAGCAACTATTTGAACGGACAATCTTTCTGATATGGAGGAAACAATCACCATTCTCCGGGTTGGAACGGAGGAGGCGGTCAGAAACATTGCTGACCTCAAAAACAATATCAAGGCTCTCAAGGAGGGATTTGAGGATGCTGCAGGAAAATGGCATGATGGCTTGGTTGACCTGGAGATTGGGACAAAGGAATACCAGGACACCCTGGAGGAACTAAAGGTCAATCAGAATGCCCTCAAGGATGCCATGTATGCAACCTCCTCCTCAATGGAGGATGTTGCCAAGGCTGCAACCGGGGCATCTGAATCCTACAATTCCCTGGTGCATCGGATGGCTGCACTCAAGGAGGAATTCCGTGCCACAAATGATGCAGTCCGGAGGGCGGAACTTGGTCAGCAGATCAAGGCGGTCAATGACCAACTTAAGGATCTTGATGCACTACAGGGGAATTTCCAAAGGAATGTGGGCAACTATGCCGGGAGCATCAAGGATGCATTTGGGGACATGTCCAAGAATGTGGATGTGTTCAGAAAGTCCCTGGGTGCAGTCGGTGGTGGACTCAATGGTCTCAAGGATGGCATGGAGGGAATCTCCAAGTCTCCGTTTGTTGCCACATTTGGTCTCCTGGTGTCCATTGCCATCAAACTTGCAGATGAACTCAAGGAGAATGAAACCGCAATGGCATCCATCAAGGGACTGATGAACTCCCTCAAGCCTGTGATGGATTTCTTTTCCGGGATCATTGAGAATCTTGCACAATACCTTGCAGACATCATTGGAGAGGTTGCCCAATTCCTGGGATCATCCGGTCTGATCAACAAGATCATCAAGGGTGTCATGGGGGTGGGCAATGCCATCCTGCAGTTTGTCATTGCACCATTCAAGGGTATCATTGCTGCCATCCGGGTGTTCAAGGAGCAGGGTGTCAAGGGTCTTGGAGATGCTGCCAGGGCATTTGGGCAGGAGATGAAATCCGGTGTTGCATTCAAGGAAAATTTCAATGCCGGACAGGTTGCTGCAGACACCATGCTCTCCGGTGTAAAGTCCAGGAAAAAGGCTGCAAGTGATGCAGGAAAGGAACTTGGCAAGGAGGCAGGCAAATCCTTTGCGGAAAAGATGTTTGAGTCCGCAATGAATGCCCTCAAATTGAGGGAGAAATGGGATGAGGCAATCCTGGAGTGGAAAAAGAATTTGGATGATGCCCTGGAGGATTCCAATGCAGAGATGCAAGAGGAGATTGATGATATGTTCCAGGGTGAGGTGGATGCACTCAAGAAAGCATTGGAGGAGGAGGAGGAACTCCGAAAGAAAGACCTGGAGAACGCAAAGAAAATTGCCCAGGCGAAAAAGGACATGATGAAAGGTGTTGCATCCGCAACATCTGACATCCTGGGTGCAATTGCTGACATGTATGAGGCGGATGAGGAGTCCTCTGAAAAGAATGCAAACAAGATCAAGAATCTCCGGATTGCTGCAGCCACAATTGACACCATCTCCGGAGCAATTGGGGCATATATGCAAGCAGCAGCAACAATCCCTCCTCCCTATGGCATCATAACAGGTGCAATCCAGGCTGCTGCCGTTACTGCTGCAGGTATTGCACAGATCGCACAGATCAAGAAAACCAAGGTGTCCGGATCATCCCAATCCTCATCCATCCCCACATCCGCCATCTCCTCTGCACCGACCCTCACCACAGAGGTTTCCAATGTGAGGTCTGTCACCTCTGCATCGGAGGAGGAGAGACTCAATCAGATGGCAAAGGATCAAAGGGTGTACATCCTTGCAGATGACATCCAGGCATCACAGGATCAGATCAAGACCCAGGTGGCGGAATCAAGTTTCTGACACTACTTTCATAATCGGTTGGTGAGACCATCCCTGTTGTGAAACAGGGGTGGTTTCGTTTCATGTTTACAGAAAATCGGAAATCTATATCTACAGGAAAACTCAAATATGATTGTCACTATAGGAGGAATCCCTGTGTATGATGCAGTCATCTCTGATGAGGAGACCGGAATGTTCAAGATCTCCTTGGTGGATGACCCTGCAGTCATGTCCAATTTCCAGGCATTTGATGCCCAAAGAAAGCCAATGATGTATGCCATCACCGATGAGGACAAGAGACTTGTCAGAGGCTGCATCATGAGGGCGGACTTTCCCATCTACAGGAATGACAAGTCAATGGGCGAATATTATGTCATCTACAAGGCGGAGACCATCAGACAGATGGCGGAGAAATATCTCCAGGAGGGCAGACAAAATGATTTCAACCTCATGCACCAGGAGGGATCTGATGTGGAGGGGATTCAGATGGTGCAATGTTTCATCAAGGGTGACGGAATCCAGGTGGAGGGATTTGATGAGTGTGCAGACGGATCTCTCTTTGGGGAATTCCATGTGGTCAATGATGATGTGTGGGCGGAGATCAAGGCAGGGACTTACAAGGGTTTTTCCCTGGAGGGAGTCTTTGACCTTGTGCCGGAACACAACAAGGATGAGATCCAGGAGATTGTGGATGTCCTCCAGGGAGCATTCAGAAAACTTTTCAAACACCATAAAACTATGAGCAAAAAGAAAAAAGTGTTTCAGATCCTTGCCAGGTTGCTGCAGGGGTTTGGCAATGTGACCACCAACAAGGGAGTCCTCTCCTGGGATGGTGATGAGGATCTCAAGGCAGGTGACTCTGTTTTCATTGAGGATGCAGAGGGCAACCGGACTCCTGCAGAGGATGGGGACTACAAGACCGATGACAACAAGGTGATTGTTGTTGTTGACGGAAAGGTGGCTGAAATCAAGGATGCAGAGGCGGAGGTTGATGCCGATTTCCTGCAGACCGACAAGGGCAAACTTGAGTGGGATGATGAGAGCCGGGATCTCCAGGAGGGAGATGCAGTCTATATCACCGATGAGGAGGGAAACCGCAATCCTGCTCCGGATGGTGACTACACCACAGAGGATGGCAAGGTCATCTCTGTTGAGGATGGCAAGGTCACCAAGATTGTGGATGACAAGGCGGAGGTTGCCTCCCAGGATCTCAAGGCGAGACTCAAGTCCAAGTTCACCAAGATCCGCCAGGCTTTTGAGGAGTCCTATGCCGAAAAGGAGCAGATGATCCGGGATGCCATCTACAAACTCCGGGAATCGGATGATTGGTGGTATCTCTATGAGGCAGGTGATGACTATGCAGTCATTTCTGTTGTCAATGAGGAGACCTGGGAGGAGTCCTTTGTCCGTTATTCCGTCACCTGGAATGAGGATGGGACTGCCAATGCCTCTGACCCTGTGGATGTCAAACTCATGTTTGTCCCTGTGGACATGGAGTCTCCGTTTGCCAAGGGCAATGATGAGGCGGAGGCGGAGATGGCTGCCCTCCGGGAGGAGAATGCCTCCCTCAAGGCGGAGGTTGCCAAACTCAAGAAAACCCCTGCTGCCAAACCTGCCCACCAGGAGGTCACCACCTCTGTGGAATTCGGCAAGACAGGCAACAAGGGTCTTGACAACCTTGCCAGGATTCTTGCTGCCAAGAAATAAAAATGTTACACATTCCGGGAATTTGATATTTCAAGGAAAAAACTCACTTAATACTACCAACTTATGTCTCACACCAATTTTGTTGTAAGCGGTCTGACTGCTTACATTGAGCAGAGCAGAGACCTGCTCCTCAAGAACATCCTGTTTGGCAAGGGTAGCCGGGAAAGAATGTCCATTCAGACCGGGGTCAAGTACAAGGAACACCTCCACATCTTTGATGTTGATCCGGTGTTTGGTGATGGCTCTGATTGCGGATTCTCTGCTGCCGGAACTGCCACTCTGACGGAACGGCTGATCCAGGTTGCTCCGATCAATGTTGACATGGAGATCTGTCCGAAAAACCTCCTTGGCAAGTATGCCGAATATGAGGTGAGGATGGCTGCCACAGAAAACCCTCTCCCCTTTGAGGAATACCTGTTTGATGGCATCATCTCCGGCATCAACCGCAAGATTGAAAAGTTCATTTGGCTTGGTGACACCTCGCAGTCCTCTGATGCCGTCCTCAAGTGGGGTGATGGTATCGTGAAACTCTGCACCACCTCCATCACCAACTCCACCGGAGTCATCTCCACCACCATGACCGGGTTGAATGCCTATGAGGGTGTCATGGCGGTTTACAACAACCTCCCGGAGGTTGTCCTGGAGATCGGAGCAGAGATCTTTGTCTCCCCTGCCATTTTCCGTGCCTTTGTGCAGTCGCTTGTCAATCTGAATCTGTATCACTACAACCCTGGCACTCCGGAGGATGAGGTGTTCATCCCTGGAACGAATGCCAAGGTCATCAAGACCATTGGTCTTGCCGGATCTTATGCGGTTGTCGGCACTTATGGGAGAAACCTGGTGTTCGGTACGGACGGAGAAAATGATGCAGAGGTGATTGATGCCTGGTGGAGCAAGGATGACCGCACCTGGAAACTTGCAATTGAATTCAACATGGGTGTGCAGATTGCATTCCTTGACCGGGTTGCCTATGGTGCATTTTCCTCTGCTCCGGCTTCCGCCACCTCCATTGCAAAGGGTGTTGCCGATCTCTCTGTCCTGGCAGGTGCGTATGACTCCACCAATGACCTCATCAATGTCAAGGACAATGCCTAACCGGGCAGTCTGCTAAAACCGAAACCGGAAACAGGGGTGGGTGGGACTCTCACCCATCCCTTTTCCTTAACCATTAAACACAGATCACTATGTCCTGCACTCAAACTCTCTCCGGACTTGCCAAGGATTGTGCTGCCAACATGGGTGGCATTGTTGAGGCTCTGATTGCCCTATATGATGATGTGACCGCAGTCACCATCACAAGTGATGTGATCTCTGCCATCACTATGGCATCCGGCAAAAAGTTCAAGGTCTATCACTTTGCCAAGAATACCGGGAATCTGACCTCCACCTACACCATTGATCCTGCCACCGGAGTCAAGTTTGTGTCCTCTGACCTGCTCCTGCAGTTCAACCGGATGCAAACTACTGCCAGGGTGGAAATCACTGCCCTTGCCCTGGCTGACCTGGTTGTCATTGTCAAGGATGCCAATGGAAAATATTGGTATCTTGGCAAGGATGAGCCTGTCAATGCCTCTGCAGGTGACGGACAGACCGGGACTGCCAGGGGTGATGCAAACAGGTACACCATCACCCTCCATGATGAGTCCAAGGAGATGCCCTATGAGGTCTCCGACTCCATCATTGAGGGTCTCCTGTAGCATCCATCCACACCACAACATCAGACCTGTGATCCTCCGGGATTGCAGGTCTCTTGTTTTACAGAAAACCGGATTTCTATATCTATAGGAAAAAAGGAAATGATCTATCTGCAGAATACACAGGAGGCACAGGTTGTCTATATTCCCAGGGACAACCGGATGGTCACCCAGGGAGACCTGGTGTTCAAGGCGAAAAACACAATCAATCTTGTTGAGGAGATTGATCTGTTTGTGTCTGACCTGCAGTTGTCGGATCTGTATTTCTACCTGGCAGTCACCCTGCCGGAGAATGTGACGGATGGGGAATATGAATATGAACTCAAGTTTGAGGACACCATCCTCTCCTCCGGTCTCCTGGTTGTCGGTGACTACACAAAGCCGGATCAGTACAACAAAGAAATAGAATACAAGCAGTATGAAACAGAATGATGAAACCAGGAGGGTTGGGTTTTCCTTTGCTGCCATTGACACCTATGTGGAGACCAACATTGTCCTGCCCACAGAGAAAGTGATCTCCGGCAGGGACATGGTGCAATGGGGAACAAAGAATGTCTATCCGGACTATCTCCTGGATCTGTACAACAATGTCCCAACCTTGAGATCCATCATCAATGGAAACATTGACTATGTTGCCGGGGATGAGATCTCCATTGTCCCTCTGCAGGAGGAATACACCAACCAACAGATGAACAGGAGGGGAGACACCATCCGGGAACAGGTCAAGGACATTGCAAAGGACTTTGAGATCTATGGCGGTTTTGCCCTCCAGGTGATCCGCAACCTGGCAGGTGAGGTGGCGGAGATCTACTACATTGACATGAGATTCCTCCGGACTAACAAGGAGGGAAATGTTTTCTACTATTCGGAGAAATGGAACAAGGGGGGGCGGACTGATGTGATCATCTATCCGGCATTCATGCCCAACCTGGATTGGGAGTCCCTCACCGATGAGGAGAAAAACAGACATGCATCATCCATCCTCTTTGTCAAGAATGTCCACACACAGGTCTATCCTGCACCATTGTATGCTGCATCCGTCAAAGCCTGTGAGATTGAGAGACAGATTGATGATTTCCACCTCTCCGACATCAACAATCACTTTGTCTCCTCCGCCATCATCAATTTCAACAATGGTGATCCCGGAGATGAGATGAAAAAGGAGGTTGAGGCAACTCTGAATGAGAAATTTTCCGGGGCGGTCAATGGTGGCAGGATCATGTGTTCCTGGAACAAAAACAGGGAATCTGCAACCGACATCCGGGAATTCAAGGTGGAGGACTTTGGTGAAAGGTACAAGTCCCTCTCCCAACATTCCAGGACACAGATTTTCACTGCATTCCGGGCAATCCCTCTCCTTTTCGGTCTCACATCGGAGGCAAACACCGGATTTTCCACAGAGGAATTTGAGCAGAGTTTCAAACTCTACAACCGGACACAGATCAAACCTGTCCAGGACATGATCTGTGGTGCATATGAAAGGATTTATGGTAAGATGGGAGTCCTTTCCATCAAACCTTTCTCCTTGAGTGGTGAAACAGAGGAAATTGTGAACTGATATGGCTGAAATACTACTTTCATCGGAAAAATTCATCAAGGAGACCATGAGTGTTTCCGACAACCTATCCGGGAAATACATCCTGCCATCCCTCCGGGAGGCACAGGAGATTGGTCTCAAGGGAATCCTGGGTGATTCCCTCCTGGCAAAACTCAAGGGTCTGATCAAGTCCGGTGACCTGGAGTCAGAGGCGGATGGTGTGTACAAGACCCTGGTGGATCGGTGTCAATATTATTTGGCATACATGACCATTGTGGAGGTGACCAACAAGGTCTCCTACAAGGTTGGCAATTTCGGTGTCACCAAGACCCAGGATGAGAATCTCCAGGTTGCCTCCCAGGATGAGATTGCCAAGATGCAATACTACTATCAGAGCAAGGCGGATGCCTGTTGCCTGGATCTGCAGAATTTCCTCCTGGATCACAGGGCGGACTATCCGGAACTGACAGACTGCTGCTGCCACAGGATTGAATCCAACCTGCACTCTGCTGCAAGTTGTGGGATTTTCCTGGGAGGTGCAAGGGGCAAGGTATTGCCAGGTGTCCCTGTGGGTCATAAAAATGGAGGATGCTGCAGATGACCCTCTCTGAACTCATCCGGACAATGGAGGTCATTGCCTCCAATCAGCCATCCGTCAACATGGTGGTTGAAAATGATGTTTTCCGTCTCAATGCCAAGGCGGATGCCAGGTATGGTGTCTTTGCGTTTGTGCAGCAGCAGCACACCACCTCCATTGACTCTAATGTGATCACCTATGCATTCACCCTGTTCTATGTTGACAGGCTCAAGAATGACAGATCCAACCAAATTGAGATCCAATCTGTGGGAATCCAAACCCTGGACAACATAATCCGGACATTGGATGAGATGGGCATCTATTCGGAGACATCCTATTCATTCCAGGTGTTCAATCAGAGATTTGTTGATGAGTGTGCAGGTGTATTCTGCAATGTGTCCCTTTCAGTTCCCATTGGGGTGGTCTGTTCGGATCAGTTTGCAGATTTCTCTGATGATTTCAATGAGGACTTTTACATCTTTTAGACAATGAGTGAGAAAGAGGCAACAAAAAAGGGCATTGCGTTTTGGCTGACCCTATGCACATCAATCGGACTGATTGTGGCAGGATTCTGTGTCCCTCCAACAGGGGTGATTGACGGATCTGTCCTCAAGGGTGTTGGTCTCCTGCTTGGTTTTGCAACCCTGGCACAGATCCCGGTCATCATTGAGGTTGCAGGTTATTTCCGGATGACCAAGGGTGACATTGTGATTGAGGCATCCAAGGATGGGAAAACACATCCCAATTCCCAGGAAAAACATGATAACACAGAGGGTGATGAGGGTATTGATTGATTGCGGACATGGGATTGACACACCGGGCAAGAGGTCTCCGGATGGTGCATTCCTGGAATACCTGTGGAACAGGCAGGTTGGTGACCTTGCACTCACCGGGTTGAGGGCAAGGGGATTTGATGCAGACCTGGTTGTGACGGAGACCAATGACATCTCCCTCCGGGCAAGGGCAATGAGGGTCAACAAGGTCTGTGACCGGGATGGAACTGACAATGTGATCCTGGTGTCCATCCATGCCAATGCAGCCGGGAACGGAAAGACCTGGATGAACGCAACCGGATTTGAATGCCACACCTCTCCCGGCAAGACCAAGAGTGACACCCTGGCGGAGTGTTTCTATGAGGTTTTTTCCAAGGTGTTCCCGGACAAGAGGATGAGGAGGGATCTGTCAGACGGAGACTCTGACAAGGAGTCCTCATTTTACATCCTAACCAAGACCAGGTGTCCGGCAGTCCTCCTGGAAAATTTCTTTTATGACAACCGGGAGGAGTGTGCATGGATGCTCCTGGAGGACACCAAGAAACGGATTGCAAATGCCATTGTCTGTGGTGTCTGCCATTATCTGACAAGGATATGACACCACAGAAATACATGATCCTTGGGTTTGGTGTTGCGGTTGCAATCCTGGTTGCTTTCCTGGTGGGTCAGAGATGCCCCAGGGAAAGCCAGGGAGAGCCTGTGATCATCAAGGTGGACACATTGGTCATCCGGGACACAATAGTCTCCTACAAGCCAAAATGGACGACCAGGAGGGTGGTTGATTCCATCCCTTATCCTGTGGGTGACACCATCCGGTTGAGGGACACCCTTTGGATATACCTGGAGAAAGAGCAGGTGACCTGGGAGGATAGCCTGTCCAGGGTGTATGCCTCCGGAATAAACCCACAGGTTGATTCCGTCATCCATTTCACCAACGATCAGATCATCACCAAGGAGATCCCTGTCATCCGGGTCAAGAAAACCAGGTGGGGAATAGGTGTCCAGGGCGGTGTGACTGCAGACAAGGATGGGGTGAACCCCTATGTGGGTGTTGGTGTCTCCTACAACATCCTTTCATGGTGATTTACAAAGGAGGTCTGTTCTATATTTAATTGAAAAAACTCATATATGGCAAACTATAGTGCAATCAAGGCAGCGGTCAATGCCTACATCAAGGCGAATGGCAGGAAAGAGATCACGGGCATGATTCTTAATTCAGTGTTGAATACCACCATTGATTCCCTTGGCAGGTTTTTCCAATTCGCAGGAGGAGCAATGCCCACCGATGATCCGGGGACTCCGGATCAGAATGTCTGCTACCTTGCCACAGAGCCTGGTGTGTACACCAATTTTGGCGGAATAACCATTGAGAATGAGGAGGTTGCTCTCCTATTTTGGAATGGGGCATGGACAAAACAGAGGATTCTCATTGGCATCCGGGAGGTTGAGGCATCGGTTGACAGCCAGGTTGGGACTCCCTCTGTTGATGTTTCCTATAGTGCAGGGGTGTTGGTTTTGACTTTCCACAACCTCAAGGGTGAGCAGGGAGAGACCGGAGATCCTGCAGGATTCGGAACAATCGGAGCGGACATCACAGGCGGTGTCGGAACTCCCGGTGTCTCTGTGGAGACCTCCGGTGGCAATGATGCCAAAAACATCATGTTCCATTTCACCAACCTCAAGGGTGAAACAGGTGTCACATCTGTGGTTGCAACCATTGATGACACATCCGGGACTCCATCCTGCCAGGTTTCCCTGGTTGGTGGTCAGTTGACCCTGGCATTCTCCGGACTCAAGGGTCTCAAGGGTGACACAGGTGTCTCTGCAGATTATCCCATCACAATCTACAATGGACTTGACTCCGATGCCACAGACCAGGCATTATCTGCTGCACAGGGAAAAGTCCTGGATGGAAAAGTCACCCGGTTAGGGCATGAGGTGGGTGATATAAATCTATCAAAATCTTTCTATTCAGAGGAGAATGTAATCACTGATTTTTCCGGTTACACCAAGCAAAATTATCTTGTAATTGCAGGTGGGGTGTATGGGTCATCCTCAAGTTCCAAGCACATTGAGTTGCCTGTAAAAGAAGGACAAATCATCCGAATTGTCGCACACGCAACAAACGGGACACGCATCTCTTTCTTTTGGGATTTGGACACACCAGGGTCTGGTGTGTCCACTCCGAATGTTCCGGTAAACGGAGAACAAGCACCTCTTATTGGTGCAGGACAAGAAAGTGTTTTTGTTGTCCCTCCCGGTGCTAAATTTATGATTGTGAATGTGGGGTCTACAACCACACCATACACTCCGCAGTCCGTCAAGATAATCGGTGACACCCTTGAATCCGCAGAGGAGCAACTTTTCACGGAGCAATCCTATGAAGGGGCAAACCTTGAAAATCCGGACTCCTTGAAGGGGAATTGGACTATTGACAACCGAAACGGACGGATACTGCATCAGTCTGCTGCGGATAAGGGAATCACGGACTACATTCCCGTCAATGGCGGTGACTTGTACTGCAACAACCCAACAACCTCCGGAACATACGGGAGGCATGCCGTATATGACCAGGATAAGAATTTCATCAGAGGCTTTTCCGGCAACCAATACACCTACCAGGCAGGAGACTATTATACAAGGTGGTCTGTCTCCCTGGCATCTACGCAGAAGGTCATAACGAGACCGACTTTCAGAACTCCTCGTCCGACTGCATATGATGCACCACTTGTGCAGAAGGTGATGAATGATAATGGATTCATCGTTACCAAAGAACAAGTGCCGGATTTGCACCCGGCAAGCGGTCTTGTGGGAGAGCCTGGAATCACCATTAAGACGGACACCTTCGCCAATGAAACAATCATCATAGATGATGCACCGAAGAAATTGAAACCCAACTGCTCACTCTCCTTTTACGGGAAAATTACCGGGTTTGAATACATTGAACTTGGTTGCGGAAAGGGGAACAACACCGGATGGGGTGTCCGGATAGACGGGACTGATGTGAAAGCGGTTGCATATAACAATGGCTCTACCATTGCGGTGGACACAAAGCCTCATGGACTGACCATCGGCACATTCATCTATGTTTCCATCGAAAAGACCGGGACAGGCATCAAGGTGAGGATGATGTCTTTCGGTGGTGAGTTTGTCGGCAATGTGACATTCAGTCAGTTGGAGGCATACGGGACACCCTTTGCCTTTGCAAGTGAAAATTCAACTCTTTCGGAGGTGTCATTCGGATGGACATCAAAAGACCTCCGCAAACAGGTTTGGTTTTTCGGTGCAAGTTACTGCTCTTTATACACCAACCGGATGCTGACTCAACTCATCAATACATACGGGGTGGACAATTTCGCAATCATCGCAGAGGCAGGTAATGACTTTGATGGCATTATGCCATCGGTGATGGCTGCACTTGAACACGGAACTCCAAAGTTCCTGGTTTGTGGTATAGGAATGAACACCGATTATCCGGCAGTTTATTGGTACTACTATAAAAAGTTGGAGAACATCTGCCGGGCAAGGGGGATTGAACTTGTCCTCTGCACCATCCCTTATCCGTCCGGAGGCACAAAGGCAGGAGTCAACTCCATCGTAACGGGGAGTGGACACAGATACATTGACCTTTATCACGCAGTCTCTTCGGATGAGAACGGGACTTGGTATGAGGGTTACTGCGATGACGGAGTGCATCCCACCCTCATCGGAGCGAAGGCTATGGCTGCGAGAATCCTCATTGACCTGCCGGAGATACTGAATTATTAGTCACTAATTGACTGACTTTTGGAGACCGGGAGAGAAATTTCCCGGTTTTCTTTCATCTTTTGAAAAAATAATTTGTTTTTTCAAAATAAGTTTGTACCTTTGACCCAGGAAATGAGACAAACACCTTAAATCTTTATACAATGGCAAACAGAATTTCAGACAGGATGGTCAAGGCATTTGAGAGATTCAATGCTGACCTCAAGGCATTTGGTGAGGAGACCGGGGAAACCTTTGTGACCCTCTATGAGGATGCCTACACCACCAGGAGGGTGGCGAATTTCCGGATCTGCAAAAATGGGAAACTCAAGTGGATTGAGATTGAGACCGGGCAGTTGAGCAGGGAGGAGGTTGAGCAGGTCTTTGATGATGATGATGCAAAAGAT
>JAFZDJ010000029.1 GCA_017561265.1 Bacteroidales bacterium | reverse complement strand
GGAAACCACGGATACTTTCTTGCCCACGGCTTCCATCTTTTCTCCGACTTCTCCTGTCACAGCAGAGATCTTGGCCAGCGCTGCGGATCCTGAACCTGCAGTTTTTTCCAGCTTTTCAAGTTCCTGTTCCGTTGCTATGATTTCGCGCTGCAGAGCCTGATATTGTTCGGAGTTTTTATCCACTCCGTTTGCGTCCATGTCCGCCTGGGCTTTTTTCAGCTCTTCCAGTTTCGTTTTTGTGTTTGTGATCTGTTCCTGCAGGAGCTGTGTCTTCTGCGTCAGCAGTGTTGTGTTAGTTGGATCCAGTTTTAATAACCGATCAACATCTTTCAGCTGGCTTCCTGTTGATTTTATTTCGCTGTTTATGTTCTTAAGCGAATCCATCAAGCCTGTTGCGTCTGCCGATAATTCAATTGTGATTCCTCTGATTTTTGATCCAGCCATAGTGTTTAAAGTTTATCCATATCTTCCTGAGTTGCTATCTGATCATATTCATATGAATCGTTTGCCGCTTCTATGAATATGTCGTTAACCATGCCTATTGATAATTCCTGCAGATCAGCCGTCGTTATTCCACAGCTGAACGCGCGCCGGAGAAAAAGTGCCGTGTTTACTTCACGGTCAATTTTCCTCCCTTTTTTTTTAGTGTTGAAAACGACTTATTTTCTTCTGTCCACAAAGAAATAATTTCCGGGAACACAAGATAAATATCGAATGTCTCGAATTGATCCAGCCAGGCTACTATATCGTCCGGAATATTTTCCGGATCTGCATGTTTTGCGAACATATATGCAAGTTCTTCAAACATTTCGAGCGATTCAATCGGAAGTGACGATGAACCGTCCTCATTTTTCACAAGCCTGCTTTCCAATTTTGTCATGTCCACGATCAGGTCTCGGCCAAATTTCTGCCGGTACAAATATGTGACCGCTGCCGAAGTCTTGAACTTTACTTCCTTATCTCCAATTTTTACCGTCTTCTCCATATTTCCTCCTTACGCAAATAAGAGCGGCAGAAACGCCGCTCTTATCGTTTTATGTTTTGCTGTTATCAGCCTGATACTACCGGTGCAGTTGCCGGATATACTGCGCTGAACCATCCATTGTAGACCGTTGTTGTAGTCTGTTCAGTTGTCCTTACCCGGACGATTCCGTCCGCACCGGGTGTACATGAGATCTTAACCTTCTCTGTCTTTACCTGGATATTCTGTTCCTTGGTATCGCCTTCAACCTCCGGTCTGGTGGCCACGCAGTTATAGAACCAGAACCTGCTGGCTTTCTCGTCGCCTTCAAACTGGAACCCCAGGGCGAATTCCGTTGTTCCCGGATCTGCAATTTCTGTCATAACTTTATCCGTTGAGTCGATCGTGTTGTTGAGCACGTCCTCGTAGAACGAATCTGGAAGAAGCGCCACTTCAAGATCGCCCTCATACCCGTTATTGACTGCTGCCCTGAAGTATTCAATGTTATCCGCATAAAACTTGTAAAGCTCGCCCTGCGGATCCAGAGAAATTGATACAGCTCCCGGGATCGCTACCGGTGTATCATATCCGGATTGCGTCTTTACTGCGTAATATGCATTTTTAATGCCGTATTTGATTTTGTTTCCCATTTTTGCCTCCTATATCGTTACTTCATAAGTTACTCTGTAATAGTCCTCTCCGCTGTCGAAGTCCGGATCTCTTTGCCAGAAAAGATCATGGCCATCAAGAACGGCTTCCACGATCTTTTCCGTCTCTTCGCTATGGAATCTTGTGATAAGGTCTATCTGGATCTTCGTTTGCGGATAAAAAACCTTGTTATCCGCTCCGAAATTGTCACTTCCGATATCCTGATAAACAATGAACGGCAGGTCCGGTATATCCGGTTCCCTGAAGGCCATATATGCTACCGGAAGATCTGTTTCCAGTAATATGTCTTTCAATTCTGTCTGTTTCATGATTCACCTGATATTTTCATCTTGATTTTCTTTTCCAGCTCCTCTGATGCCTTTTCTTCCGCTTCCGCCCAGTGCGGGAATGCTCTTGCCATTCCTACGATCCGGCCTCCAGGTCTGTTTCTTACCACGTGGCCATGCTCCAGCAGGTGCGCAAGCTGATATTTTGAAGAATACACGGTAACCGTTGTTGCCCTGGAATCGTTCCTTGTTTCTTTCGACCGGAACGAACCCACGTATTTTGTTCCGCCTATCCCTGCCGCTTTCGCCTCTGCTTTCAGCGTTTTCACGCATGTCTTTCCGACAGCTTTCGTTGTCTCCGGAAGATCCCTGATCACTTCGTCGGAATACTCCTCTATGATCCCATTCAGCGCATCTGCCAGCCCTCCCAGGCTGACCCTCTGGTTACTGCTCATTTGATCCCGCCTTTTTCTTCTACGTATACTTCAATAATGTCGCTGGTCGGTCGATACGTTCTGTATACTCCATATCTTTCCCCGTTGTATTCGATCTGTTTTTCGTTTTCGTAGTCATAGAAAAACATTTCGAACAGCCATGCGGCGCGGTGTCCATTCTGCCCGGCTTCAAACAACTCCGTCCTTGTGACGCTTTTCGCATTGCAGTACACTTCCCGCCTTGACTCTTCCGGGATCGGCTGGTTATGGTCATCCATATGATAAGTTTCTTTGATCAGGCAGATTACATCACTCCTGTCCATCATTCGTCCTCCCAATTCGTAAACAATGTCGTCGTCATTAACTGGGCTTTCTGCTCATCATATGATTTTTTTAATTTCTCCGGATCTTCCGGATCCCCGAAGTGATAACGTACATACGTCATGATCGCGCGCGTCAGTAACGGTGAATTCATTTGGCTTTCTGTTAAAACTCCTCTGGTATCCAGATCCTCATAGCCTGCTTTGATCAGGTCCTTGATTTCTTCATCGAAAGCGGTTGTCGTGATCCGGAGCGTCAGCTTTGCTTTCTGCAGCATCCGATCAAGATGCTGTGCGTTTCCTTCTGTCGTCCAGTCCATAGCGTCTCCTCGCTGTTACTCTTTATATGCATACTCTCCCGGGATTACTTCCTGGGCGCAGATCGCTTCGATCAGCTCCGCTTTCTTTTTCAGCGGCGCTGTATCGATGCCCATATCTGCTGCCAGTTTTTTCAGGTCTTCAACTTTCATATCTTCCAGGCCTTCCCTGGCCAGGTGTCCGGTTTCCTGATCCTCCTGTTCCGGGATTCCGTTTCCGTCAAATGGTTCGATCAATCCCCGGTCGATACAGTCCTGTATCCTTTCCGGATCTTCCCATTCTAAAACGGTTCCCGGAGCATAACTCCGGGAATTATCGTATTTATCATTAAATGGATTTTTTACAATCACTTTCATTACCGTCCTCCTTAGCCTACGGCTGCTTTCTTCAGTACGACGAACCTCTTATCGGCAACTACTCCGATACCGACATATTCACGGCCTACAAGCTTCACAAGATCCGCTTCTGCATTCGTGTATGGATCTTTGAGGATCGACATGGTGTCTCCGTTCGGGAAGTTTGCCTGTGCTCCGTCGCCGAAATCACCAATGATTGCATATACGTCTCCCGTAGATGCACTTCCGAATGCAGGCAGTCTATCAGTATATACGATCTGGCTTCTCAGCCCCTCGAAGGTGTCGATCATATAATTTGCTCCCAGCTCGATCTTCCTGAATGCCGGATAGGTCTGTCTGTTCATTGCAATATGCAGGTCTCCTGCTTCTGCTGACAGAAGCGCCAGGGCATTTACAATCGTATCTTCTGCCGGGTTTGCGGACAGCTGCGGAACGCCTACGGCTGTAGATGTAGCTGCTGCCGGTGATCCGGTGATCTTTCCGATCAGGATTTCCTCTGCTTTTTCGATGATCTTATGTGCGATCTCTTTATAGAGGTATCCCTCAGTGTCGACCGTGGTACCTTCCAGCGCTTCATCCGAGATCTTAATCCATTTCTTGATATTTTCTGCCTTGATTTCGACCGTGCCAAATGTCACTGCTTCTTCATTAGGCGCGGCAGTTCCTTCCACATGGATTGAAGCGCCTGTTGCTGACAGTTCGAACCCGATCTTCACATTGCCTTTCAGGTAAGTGTGCTTCACCAGTCCTAACAGACGGTGCTGTTCCCATGCCGTTCGGATCTCTGTTTCAAGGAATGTCGGTACCGGCACATATCCGGTCAATCCCTGACCCGTTGTATTGGTTGTCAGGAGTGCGCGGCATTCCGTGTCGTCACCCGTTTTTACCAGGTGAAGAAATGCGGCTCTGTATTCCCTGGATCCCCTGATCTCTTCAATGGATCTTACAGTTCCTCCCTGCTGTGCCGGTGCTGCTACCGGTGTTCCGCTGCCAGCTGCTGCCACCATCCCTCTGATGCTGGCTCTGCGTGCCTCTTCTGCAGCTCTTCTCTGCAGCTCTTCATTGATCGCCCTGGCTTCCTCTTCCAGTGCATTAAGATCTGCGCCGTCGGTATCGATCGCACTTGCAATCTCCGCTCTTCTGGCCATCAGCTGATCAACAGTCATTTCTCTTAAATTCATTTTTAAACCTCCGTTAAAATTCTTATTTTCTGTTTCTTTCTTTCTATTTCTTCAGCCTTCCGGAACTCCTCCGTCAGCTCTGCGATCACTCCGTCGCACCAGCTGCGGGCTGATATTTCCGTCCCATCATTCGCCGGGATGCTAACCGCTGAAACATCATATAATTTGCTGATCCCGGTAATAGTCCTCAGAACAGTAATTGTTTTATTCTCTTCGTCGCGTTCCGTTTGCCGCTTATCTTTAGAAATCTGGAATCCGAACGACATACGATTTGTATATCCGTCCCTGATCTCTTCATAGAGCTGTCTTCCGATCTCTGTTCCCGATAGATCCGCCTCCACAAACAGCCCGTGCTGATCCGTTCTTAGCTTCAGTGTCCCATTGCTGACTCTCGCATATACGCGGCCTTCATGGTTGTACTGCATGATCGTATCAGACATATCGCAGGACCCGAACGCTCCAGGATCCACCTGTTCCAGAATATGCACCCTGTATCCTTCCCAGTTGTCATAATGGAACAGTTCATACGGCTCATTGAACGTGGTTGCGTATCCTGTTACTTCTCTTCTTTCCCCGTCCTGCTGCCGGATCTCGAATGGCTGTGCTCGTCTGTAAGATCTTCCCTCATTCAATCTCTGGTCAATCGTCTTTCTCAGTTTTTCATTCATCTTCGTTATCCTCTTTTTCATCCGGATCATCATCTTCCAGCTGATCCGCCGCATTATGGTATTCGCCCCTGATCGTATATGCCTGACCTTCCCCATTCGGAAGCGGAGAAAGGTTCCATATATCTCTCACTTCGTCCCGGTTCATAATTCCCCGGTCCGCCATCTGTGCCGATACTTTTAGTTTGTCGCTGTTGCTCATATACTGCAGCCGGTTTGACGTGAACATGATGCCAGCTCCAAAAGCCTGTTCCTTTTCCGTAAACAGCATTGATGTGATGCACTCGGATAGCTGGATCGAAAAAGGCTCGATCCCTCCCTCATAAAAAGCCGACCAGGAATCGCCGACCGCCTTATTCTGCAGGATCTCTTTGTTCACGCCAAAATAATTATTCACGTTTGTTTCGATCATTTCCTGCTGTTTCGCGTCGACAACAAACGGTTTTGACTCTATCTGCTTTATGTTGTTATATGTATTTGGGAACAGCAAAAAACCTCCTTTTTCTTTCAGGTTCTTGCTGAACCGTTTCTGTTCTTTTCTTAGGTCTTCCGGCTTCTGGAAATTGCCGATCTGTGCCATGAACCGGAATGATGCCGAACTCTTCACGCCCTCTTTAATTCCCTGATTCTGGATCGATATCAGGTCCATCGTTTCATCCAGCGGAGCATTTCCTCCGCCGAAAAAGTCATTATTGTACTGAAATCTGGTAACGATCGCGCATTTGTCCAGTTCCACAGCTGCTGCCTTCCCATTCCGGAAACGGTATTTCAGATAGATCTGTCCATTGCTTTCTACCACTTCGCAGCCTGTCGGTATCACCGGATACATTCCGGTGATTTCTCCGTATATGTCAAAGATCGGCACAATGCAAAGCGTCGTGTCCACCTCGCAGATCGTCCTGCATTGGTACAGGAACTGTGACCATGTTTGATACGGGTTCGGCTTTCTTTTCAGTTTTGTCTGTAAGATCGGCCTCGCAGATCCGGATATTTCCGGTTTCAGTTTAGCCGTATGCCTGGCCAGTGCATCTATCGCAGCCCTGACAAGCAACGATTCATAGATCGCACCGTTCCACGACTTGAAAACCGGCGTATATCCGTTCAGCGTCTGGAACAGTACTGCTGCGTCCTTCAGTTCTGCTGTCTTATTCGGGAATATTTTTTCAAAAAGTCCCATCTTCCATTTCTCCTAATTTTCCAGCTGTCCGCCTATCTCCGTCCACCACTTCTGCCTTACGCACATTGCATCCAGCAGCGCTGCCGTGCCGTCAACGTGTTCTTGTGGCGATATTTTTACGAGCCTGATCTTATTCAGCTCCGTGTCTATCTTCAGTGCTGAATTGAGCAGGTGGATCTTCAGCAGCTCATTATTGCCAAAATTAAACTTTTTATCTTTAACCAGTCCTTCTGTCTCCCGGATTACCGGAGTTAGGTTGAATCCCTGGTAAACATCATCCATGTGGAAGGAATAGATATCCTTCATCTCCTGTACCAGATATTGAGAGGAGTACCGGTCATATCCTACTTTCAGCGGATATATTTTTTCTTCCGTCAGCAGTTTTACAAACCAGTCCTGGCAATCATGGTAATCAACAAAATTCTCACCCGACAGCTGCAGCCATCCTTTTTTGATGTAGATCTCATAAGGCAGTCCGTCTCTCGCAGTTGCCTCTTCCAGCTTCCGCTCCGGCAAAAAGAATTTTGCGAAAACATTTAGGATTCCTGCTTTTTCGATTATACAAATTGCTGCCGTGAGGTCCGTCGTCTGCGAAAGGTCTATCCCGCCGACTGCATAGCAGTTCCGGAAATCCTTGATATCCAGTTCTTCCCCGAAACATGCCTCTATTGCATGAGCATCCAGCCATGCTTTTGAGCTGTTCTGCTTTATATTGCAGTATTTGCACAAAAACTCCCTTTTATTTGTCAGGGATACTTCTGCTTTGGCTATCTCTTCCAGCATGAAGTCCACGGACACCGATACGCCCAGGTTCGGGATTGACTTCTGCAGTTCTGACAGATCATTCCATTTTTCGACATCATCGATCATGTACAGGATCGGCAACAGCCTTGACTCATTGCTTCTTCCCATCAGGATTGCCGTGGATCTTTTGATCAGCTCGTCATAGATCCCGTCATTAACATAGTTTGCCGTTGTGATCGACAGGACCAGCGGTTGCCTCCTGCTGCCGAGTGCCGATGTCATGACTTCGTACTGCTTGATACCTGCGTCTCCCGGCCATGCTGCAATCTCATCACACACGGTTAAGTGCGGATTGAAGCCGTCGCTCTTTTTCTGCGAAAATGCGATTTTCTTGACCGAAGTATTTGACATTTTTATGTAAATGTCTGTTTTTCGTTTCTGCGTTACTGCTTTCAGCGACGGTTCGTGTTCTACTGATTGCCAAAAATCGTTATATACAATGTCTGTCTGGTCCAGTTTCGGCGCCAGGAAAAATACGTCCGCACCATATTCTCCGTCCGCATAGGTCATATATTCCGCAATCCCGGAAGCGAGCAGGGACTTTCCACACTTTCGTCCCATCAGCCACATGACTTCCCGGAAATGGCGTGTCCCATCCGCGTCCACGATCCCGAACATGCAGCTGAGAGCGGCTTTCTGCCACTCTTCCAGAACTACAAGTTGCGGTGCCAGGTGCCCCTTGCTGTGGTGCATGAAGCTTTCCAGAAATGATATGGCCTTTTCTGCCCTCTTCTGGTCATAAAAAAAGGACTTTTTCTCAAGCCCCTGTATGATCCATTCGTACAGCAGATGGATCCATGCCCCAGCCGTGATCGTTCCGTCTTTAATGTGCTGGTAATACTTTAATATCCAATTATCCATTCAGGAATTTCCCCAGTTTGCTCTGTCCCATATCCTCCGGCAGCATTTCATCCAGTTTCGCAATGACAGCTGTATATTTCCCTATCATCACATTGTACGATTTCTGCGCCGGGTGCTCGTTCTTCACTGTGAATCCGTTCCCGTTCTTTCCTTTCACAACAGCGCCTTCTTTGTTGATCTGTTCCTGCAGGTCTTCCAAAGTCACTGCCATAAATGCTGCATTTCCCATCAGCTTTTCGCAGAGTTTCTGTTTATTTTTCGGCAGCTCTTTATAGAGGGATTTTAATTTTCTCAGCTCTTTTTTTATCCGCTCATCCTTTGATAGCTTGGGCTTTTTCTCCATTTTTTCCGTGTGACCCCCTTTTGTATGCGCCTGAGAGCGGCAGAATCGAGTCCACCCACCGGTCTATAGGAATCCGGTGTTTTTCTCAAAACAGGGGGGGATCTACAGTATCTTCACAGTACCGTCTTCCAGCACTTTGTATCTTTTTCCTTTTTCTTTTTCGTGGATCGCTGCGTGACAATCTCTGCAGACAAATTCCAGATTATCTACGTTCAGAGTAATCTCCGGATTTTTTATATTCGATTCGTCCAGGAATATTTTGTGGTGAACTATCTCGCCTGTTTTGATCAGACCTTTTTCCAGACATTTCTCGCACAAATATCCTGCACGTTTCATGCACTCATTTCTCGCAGAAATCCACGCCGCTGTTTTGTAGAAATTTCCTGCAAATTCTCTGGCCATATTTTTCTCAACGAAAAACAGCGCCGGTTTTTCAGCGCTGTTTCTCGTCTGCATTCATGTTTTTGTCTTATGGAGGAAATACGGTTTATGTCTTTTGCCGTGTTTCGCAATATCATAATAGCACACATGAATGTGGAAAATAGTTGCAACTTTTATAGCTCCCGGATTTCCGGGTATTCCTTCTCGAACTCTTTCAATGCTTTTTTATGGAATCTCATCAGCGAGCTTTTTTCATATGCCAGTTCTTTTTCCATGTCCTCCCATTTTTCTTTTCTGAGATATCTGCACGATAGGATCACTCTGCTCTTCTGGTTTTTCATCCCGCAGATCTGTTTCGTGATCCTCGCTCTCAGATCTATCAGCTGATCTGTTTTCATGTTGATATATGTCTGCAGGTCTACGATCTTGATCACCATATCGCTGATCTTATCTTTCCCTCCGGATCCCTTCGGCATCCCGGATATTTCCGGAGATGAACATCCTTCCGCTTTCGCTCTCAGATAATCTATCTCGTGTAGCTTTTCATTGATCTCCCTATCTAACCACCATAATTGTTTCAGATATTCTTTCGCTGTCACCCCTGTACTTCGCTCCTTCCTCCGACTTCTGGCTCTAAAACCTTACACATTTACGAGGCTTTCTTCAGATCTC
>JAFZDJ010000028.1 GCA_017561265.1 Bacteroidales bacterium | reverse complement strand
GTTGTCGAATGCAGATGCAAACCATCGCTGTTCATAAAATTCCTTATAGTTAGGTAAATAACTTTTGGGAATCATGCCCAATATATGACCGTGTTGTATAACTGCCGCTACATTCAACAGTTGTTGACCTATCACAATGGGTAGCCCTACTATTGAAATTATATCCAGATGTGCAGTATGTTCTGCAATCTCCAGCATCCCCAGCAATGCATCTTCCTGAAGCGCCCCCTGAAAAAACAGGTCCCCACAAGTGTAACCTGTGATGGAAAGTTCCGGAAATACTACAATCTGCGCATCGGACGCTGCAGCCTCCTGAATCAAACGATTTATCTCAACAACATTATATCTGCAATCAGCTACTTTTACTTTGGGGATTGCAGATGCAACCCTTACAAAACCTTTCATAAACTTATGCTATATATTACAATGAAGGAAGGAGATTTGCCTCCTTCCTTCCACCAAACAATCCTAACTAACCTATGTAATTAAACTAACACTTATGAATTTATCGAATAAACAGCAATTCTCTATATTTAGGCAAGGGCCACATCCGGTTATCGACAATGAGTTCAAGTTTGTCAATGTGATAGCGGATCTGTTCCAACATTGGTGCGATAGTGTCATGGTATGCAATAGCCTTTTCTCTCTCATCTGAAATTTTATTTGCACTTTTGCGTGCTTCGATCATTGCATCAACATGACCGGTAATATAAATGGTATGGTCTGCCATTTCCTCTATCAGACGTTTGTTTTCCACCGAAAGTTTGTCGGCAACCTCCAATGTATAGATATCCATCATCTTATGTACATTGTCGATAAGTTTACTCTGATATTCGGTTGCGACGGGAATGATGTGATTCATAGCCAAATCTCCGAGGACTCTTGCCTCTATCTGTATTTTCTTTGTGTACATTTCCCATTTTACCTCATTACGAGCCTTCAACTCTTTCAGGGTCATTACTCCTGTATTCTCAAACATTGTAACGCTTTCCGGCTTCAGATAATTATCGAAAATGACAGGACAACTTGTCTCACAATCCAAGCCTCTTCGAGCAGCCTCCTCTTTCCATTCATCCGAGTATCCATTGCCGTCAAAACAGATAGGGGCGCACTCTTTTATGTAACGACGAACAACCTTGACAATGGCTTTCATCGTCTGTTCTCCGCTTTCTATAAGGGTATCAACTTCTTTCTTGAATTTAATTAACTGGTCTGCCACCGCTGCATTCAGCGCAATCATCGCGCTGGCGCAATTTGCTGCGGAACCGACAGCCCGGAACTCAAAGCGGTTGCCCGTAAATGCAAACGGCGAAGTGCGGTTACGATCCGTATTGTCAATCATAAGTTCGGGTATCTGTGGTATATCAAGTTTCATCCCTTGCTTACCGCTCAGAGAGATGACATCATCGCTGTCGTTTTCAGCAAGATGCTTCAACACTTCAGATAATTGTGAACCGAGAAATGATGATATAATTGCAGGAGGCGCCTCGTTGGCGCCCAGACGATGGGCATTGTCGGCACTCATAATGGAAGCCTTGATCAAACCATTATGATGATATACAGCCATCAAAGTATTCACGACAAATGTTATGAACCTAAGGTTCTCCTCGGCCGTCTTACCTGGCGACATAAGCAGTACTCCTGTGTCGGTGCCCAGCGACCAGTTGTTGTGCTTTCCAGAGCCATTGACCCCTTTGAAGGGCTTCTCGTGCAATAGGACTCTGAATCCGTGATTGCGC
>JAFZDJ010000086.1 GCA_017561265.1 Bacteroidales bacterium | reverse complement strand
GCTGGTTAGAATACCGGCCTGTCACGCCGGGGGTCGCGGGTTCGAGTCCCGTCCGCACCGCCAAAGGGAGCATAGCTCAGTTGGTTTAGAGCATCTGCCTTACAAGCAGAGGGTCGGGGGTTCGACTCCCTCTGCTCCCACTAAAAAAGCCTTGGATTTTTCCAAGGCTTTTTTCTTATTCTACCATGACCGGTCTTCGAGAGCCGGCATTTGCACGATAATGTGGTGCATAAAGAGATTCGATCTCAGCCACAGGAGCTGCAAACCGTCCTTCCTGAGTCACGAACAACATTTCTTCAATCTTGGAATTCTCCTCAGGAAAAACATCTATCCAATACAGAGTCCTGTCGGCCTTGACTTCACGATATGCATATGGAGAAATATTGTACAGGCCATAGGAAAGCGGGCGCAACCATCCGCCATACCATCCCGAAAGCTGTCTTTCAGGACGCAGGCATGCCGCACGCGGTACAGAAAGACGCACAAAGCTACGATTCTCTTCGCTCCATATCGAATATACAGCCACTATCTTCTCACCCATACGAAGCATATCCCCATCCTTAAGTTCCATGCGTACCGGCTTCTCCCCCGCAGATGCAACCTCCCTATAATACTGCACAGAAACTCCAAAGCCGTTTCCTGCCGCCATGATCTGCTCGAACGGCTTGCTATAACGCTTAGACAGAATCATGACCTTAGTATCTTTCACTGCATCAGAACCATCATACACAGACGCCATAGCCTCGACAAAGCCCGGATCAGACGACCACTGCTGGATCTCCTTCTGAAGCATCATCCACAAACGTATACCATCGGCTGATTCCGCGAGGCCGGCACCAAGATCCGGATGCACAGAAAGCTCCTTGAAAAGGTCACATATCATTGCATGAGCATATGCCTCGCTTTCCAACAAACCTCGGAAAGGCAGCACGGCATTAGGATAGTAGATGCCTCCTGAAGAATGTTCTACAGCATATTCCTTCAATGAAGCCAGTTCGGCAGCCATGGATCTGCGAAGCTTTGACGAAAGCTTCAAGCCCCAGGCATCCGCCAGTTCCTCCCCATACGAGGAGCCCGTCAGAGCATTTATGACTCTTATCATCCGGACCTTGTTCAAAATTGCGCCATCTGTCCATCTTTCTCCCATTCCAGGGATAAGAAGAGCCTTCACATTTTTCTGGAATTCCTTATATTTCCTGCCCCCGACGGCCTTTACAGCCGCGGCCTTATCGAAAGGCACACCTAAATACATAGAACGTACCTGCATATATTGCCACAAAGAAATGCTTCCATACCATGAAGGCCTGTCCGGATCACTGAAATAAACGGCATCAAGATACTTCACAGCAGCAGTAACCGCCGCATCAAATGCATCCAACGCGTCCTCTCCAAACTCTTCGGAAACAATATTCAGAAGCCTTCTGTCGCGAAGTCCGGCAAACCTGTCCAGAACTGAAGCCGTGACTATAGGCGAGGACTTCATACCCTCGAACCATCCGAATCCGCCGTCAGCATTAGCGCACGCCATAATCTTCTCCGCTGCATCCATAGCAGCTTCCACATACTCACGCACAGGCTTGCCATCCTGTTCCTGAAGGCCCGCAGCCAAAAGATTCACATACATAGCCTCCGACTGTGAAACGACATCCTTGGAATCTGCCTCAACGACTAGCGGCAGAGCCTCTCGAAGCATATCCATTATCGACACAGACGAATATTCAGCACCGACAGACGAAACATTCACGAACTTTTTCCTCAAGGATTCCAGAAGATCCTCTTCAGACATACCGTGAAGAAGCACGGCAGAATGTACCTCCTCCAAAACCTGCTCGGCAGGATATATCGGAATGGTCACGAACAATCCGTCAGTCACAAGAACATCATTCGTAGCGGCAATATCACCTTCATACTCCCCTGCAAACGTAACCTTCAGCCCCATCACAGACATACCAGCCGGCACATCGATTTCAAATGAAACCGGGACCGAGCCTCCCGCAGGAACGGTCACATCGGCTGTTGCAGTCATGACAGGATCTGCACCCTCATATGAATCCGAAGGATAGACCTCAAGCCTGGCGACACCCGACACCGGCAATTCCGAAGTGCTTGACACAGAGGAATTAAGCACATATTTATCACCGACATAAAGATACTGAGGCTGCACAACATCGACCTTTACAGGCAAGGTCACAAGCATCTCCCGACGAACAACGGTATTCCTCATATCCTTGTCATGCGCAAATATCGATACCACAAATGTCGAGATCTTGTCAGAAGCCTTGAAATCAAGATTCACCATACCATCCTCCGAAGGACGCAGGAAAGGCTCAAAAGCCAATGTTGTAGCGAAATCCTGTCTGAGAGAAACCTCCGGAGCTGCAAGCTGGAACGGGATAGCTTCATCAGCACTAGTCTCCTCTTCTACTGAAACAAAATCAGCAACGGCAGAATTCACACTCTTCGCCCTCAGCAGTCCCCTAGCCGGCCTTCCATACCCTACCACGATCTCACCAAGATCAGCGCCATCAAACATGTAGCCTTCATTATATACATTGAATGCATCTCCCATCATTGCTGCATATCCACTGCCATCCATTCCGGCTGAATTGTTGTAATTCACAGATGCAACCGAGCGGATATATGGTGAGACTTCAGACCACTTGTTTTGCCTGATACGCTCAGTCGACGCATCAAATACAGAAGCAAGAACCTCACAACCCTTCGGGACTCTAAGCTGCACCGAACATGCAGTCTTCGGAAGAGCAAGATCCTCAAAGCGTACGATCTCTAAAGGTATTCGGTTTGATGGAACCGGACGTCTCCATACACGATTGTATGTATAGCACTGCGAATTTCTGAAATATAGAACATTAAGACGCACTCCTTCCGGATACTCGGCCTTATATCCATAACGTATGATCTTCATCTGCCCTGCCTCAAGACGTATGATTTCCGATTTCAGAAGCTGCCCCTTATCACCGAAAAGCTCCACTACAGCCCATACAGGACCGTTTCCGGCACCGAACTGCAAAGCGACCTCGTCCTCACCAACAACACGGAAAAGGTTCTCGAAAGAAGAATCGATCCGAGTATCATCATCAGCGACCTTCACGAAACTGCAATACGTCTCTGCTGAAATTTCCTTTCCTCTGGCATTCTCAAGGCTTATTTCCGCTACGAGCCTATACAAGCCGGATTCCATTTCCGTGAGATTTATTTCAGTCTCAAGGCCAGTCACAGAAGATGCCTCAAAAAGCTTTTTACCATCTTTCTCGACATGATAGCTCAATGGCAGTCCACCATACCCGACACCTCCGTTATCTGACAGAGCAAAAGAAACCTTGGCGACATTCTCTCCAAGAATGACTCCTGACCAAGCGTTGTCATCTGCAAGTCGGAACGATCCTTCTGCCGGATCAGCAATGGATATACCCAGCCTTGGCTTCCTCATCACATATTGACGGCTGTGGAACGACAATGTCTCGCCTGTCAGGTCAGTCACCTTGATCTCAGTTTCATACGGGCTATATGAATATTCATCCTTTTCCGTATCAACGAAAGAAACAACAAAGCTGCCGTCCCGGGCAACTTCAACCATCTCCTGCTTTATCAGCCTGTCCCCAAGCATCACCTTGGCCTCGACAGCAGCAGACGCAAGGGAATGGCCGGAATAGCTCATAACATGTCCCTTCACCACAATCGTATCTCCAGGAAGGAAGGGTTCCCGCGCATCTTCAAAACTTACGTCAAATGTCGGCAGCATGAAATCATCAACGGTAAACGAAGCCGTACCAAGACGTCTTGTTCCCGAATATATCTGTATGAAATACGAACCGTTCCTCTTAATATCTTCAAGAAGAAATTCCCCCGCAAATGAGCCGAAATCATTCAGGACATGCTCTGATTCATTGACTTCATTTCCTGAAGCATCAATCAGTTTTGCAGTCAGACGCTGTCCACGAAGGGATGTTGAAAGACTTCCGTCCCTGTCAACATCATAGACAACAGCCTTGAACTTCACAGTCTCGCCTGGCCTGAAAGCAGAACGGTCGAGCATCAACCTTGCCAAGGACGACTTCACCTCCGGATCATTCTCTCCATATCGCGACTTACCTGAAAGATACATGTCATTGCTGCGTCTCAAAGTTCCATCTGACCCCGCTGCAACGCATACAAGATAATGCGAGACCTTATTCTTTGCAATGACAGATGCGATATTATCCGGTAGCGGGGTAAAGCCATTGAGTTCCACATTTGTAGCATCTTCTACCAGTCTGTCCCCTTCATACAACTTCATATCCACATTTCGCAAAGGCTCACCAGTCTTATAATCAGCCACATACACTCGCTTACCGTCGCGATCATCCCTGAGCGATACTGACAATGTGAACTTCGGATAATGACATTGGCCAATCTCATCCTTTCCGTCAAGACATCTTATCCTGTAATCCCCGTCATCAAGCTTCGGAAGAGACAGCGCAAGGGTATCAAGAGCATAAAAGCTCCTCACAGGATTTTCCACGAGAGTCTCGAATACCGTTTCATCTCTCTTTGTGATACGTACCTTCACCTTATCAAGGTTACGTAACGCAATCTCCGCCTGCCCATCCTTGACCTTTATCTGCACAGCTTCTGACTCCAGATGATCAGCAAGATAACTGAATCTGCCGGTCAGATCGTATGCAATACGGCTGTCGATACCGTCCTTATACATCTTTCTTTCATGCTCATAGCTCTCAAGCCGTTTCCTGACATCCATGAAATATTCAGATGTCCCTGTATTCTGATTTCTTTGGAATTCTTCCTCGATCAAGGTCCATGCAGGCAGAAGCGCCAGCGCCTGTCCTTGGTACCTGTCCATCAGATCCGCAAGAGCAGACTCATACTCCGCACCATCATCCTTGCCCAGGATAAAGAAATATTCAGCAAGACCTGCCTGAGGATAATGATCTCCAACCTCCTCGATCAGAAGTCCATACAACTCCTCCAGTCCATATCCGGCCCTAGTGCCATACCGATGCTTGAACAGCTCCCACAGCATATACTCATAGTCATTCCTCACTGAATGGGCGACTGCAGAACTAAGAAGCGCTCCCCTGCCCAGATATACTGCATGGTTATGTCCCTCTCTCAAGCGGGAAGCATCCTCCTGCACCCTTTCAAGGAGCTTGTCATCATAATAATGGTCGGCATATAAAAGATATGTAAGCAACGGCTCATCATACTCTTCGACTTCCTGCTTCATCTGCGTCCGCAGACTATCTCTCATCTTCCAGTTCCGACGTGCCTTTACGTCAACATATTCGCTACATGCCTTATAAAAGTCCCATGACATCCTCTCACGGCGAGCCTTCGCCTTGATTTCCTCAATAATATCAGACATCTTATTGATCTGATCGAGCTGTTCAGCCTTACGATAATCTTCCCACAAGGCTTCGATCGACTTATCTTCTTTCCTGCCTTTCATATTTACAAATGAGGTAAGCATGGTCATTGACAGCAATGCCATGAAGATGAAATGAATTCGTTTCATATGTCATTAAAATGGGGTCTGTGCTTATCAGCCATTCAGGGCCGCTACAGCCTCCGCGACTACGTACGTACTGCCTCCGACATATATCAGAGGACGTGCATTTACGTCAGCCTCCTTCAAGGAAGCCGCATGCCTGAATGCAAGTTCCACAGCTTCAACGACCGTGCCGCAGCAATGTACATCATCTGTCTTTCTACCGGTTTCTGTACAGAATGCAAGATATCTCCCGCGTACACTCTCTGCTGCCAGCGCCCTCTTTCCATGAGCCTGCGTAAATACATATGTCGCATTTTCAGGCATCAGACGCAGCACAGCGTCAACATCCTTGTCTGCAACCGAACCATATACCATTATCAGATCTGTGAACTCTCCCTCCGCGAGCATATGCTCAAGCTGTGAAAAATTATGTCTCAATCCATGCTCATTATGCCCGATGTCGCAGATGACATACGGATCGTCAGAAATCCTTTCCCAACGGCCTCTGAATCCAGTCCTCTGCGCTGTATGCTTTATGGCTTCCAGCATCTCGGAGCCTGTTAGACGTAACAGGCTCCGAGATGCCAATACATCCAATGCCGTAAGGACAGTACGAAGATTCTTGCGCTGATACTCTCCCTTGAGGTCCATCTGCGCAAGCACCTCTTCATGTCTGTCCCAGTATGATGGTTCAATCTTGTCTGCAAAAGTCAGAAGGGACATCACAGCAGTGCGACTACCCATGAAGGAAGGCTCCGGAAGATTGGTATACAACACCTTACGCTCGAATACAGGATCAGTCTCAGGATGACTTTCACCCACGACCACGGGAACCAGCGGCTTTATTATACCCGCCTTTTCAAAAGCGATCTCCGGCAAAGTTTCTCCAAGCATATCACAATGATCAAGTCCTATGTTCGTGATTATGCTCAGTACAGGAGACACGATATTGGTACTGTCCAGACGACCTCCAAGTCCGGTCTCCAGAACCACGACATCCACCTTACTGTCTGCAAACCAGCTGAAAGCAAGAGAGGTCGTGATCTCGAAGAATGACATGTCAAGATGATCGAAGGTCTCCTGCCATTTATGGATGAAGTCCCAGACATATTCTTTCGGAATCAGGCTGAAGGTATCGGCACTGCCTTCGAGACTGCATGATACGGCCCGGATTCTTTCACGGAAGTCCAGGATATGCGGGGAAGTGTACAAGCCGACCTTCAGTCCCTGCGACGCCAGCACCGATGCAAGCATGTTGGAAACCGATCCCTTGCCATTTGTTCCTGCCACATGAATTATCCTGTACTGTCTGTGAGGATGACCGGCAAGCTGGTCGAAGAACTCCATATTACCGATGCCTGGCTTATATGCAGAAGCTCCGTTTTTCTGAAATGAAGGAAACCTTACAAACAACTTTGCAAGCATATCTTCATATCCTTTCTCCGAAAAAATCTTATCCATGATCAAAAAAAACTTGTTGTGATTACAAAATTAGTTAAATTTACAAAGTTTATCCACTATGTGTATCGAATATGACTGAAAAAGAATCAGCTTTATACTCACAATACATAATTGACGGCATCAGACACGAAGCAGCTCCGGCCGATCTTCTTGACGAATGCATGAGATTCCCTCATCCGCAGACCAGAGACTCTCAGAGATATGCCGACATAATAGACGAATCCACAGATCCTCCTGTGACTTCATTCACATATGACCCCGACCTGCACAAAGATTACATGCAGTCCTGCGTAAAGGCACTCAAGGACGACAGGTCTTTCCGTATGTTATATCCTGACACTTTTACAAGACAGAGGATAGCGGCATCTCTTATTGACAGACTATGGAATGACGGGCATTACAGGCTTGGCGACCTGACTGTATGGGCCAGATGGAGCTGGAATACACGCCCTCTCGGGAACATGGCCGCATTCTACACATCCGCAGAGGCCGTAGGAATGTATCTGTTCGATCTGGGGGTAAGGCTTGCCGACTATCTTTTCGAAGAGGAGGACGGAGAGAGTCATGCACGTTTCTTCTCATGGCTTCCGGAAAAAGAAGAAGTTGAAGATGAAGAGGATATGCAGCTTAAATCCTCTCCGTACGAAAGCCGTCATCCATGGATTTCCGATGAACGCAGATGCGGAAACATAATAAGTCCCGATCCGCAAAGCTGGATCATATACATACCGTTCGACACATGCTCATTCAGCCTGGGGGGCTCACTTCTAGCTCAGGTTCACGGCAGAAACGGAGGCATAGGGCCAAGGATTCAGGATCCCGATTATTTCATCGACTGTTATGAAGTGGTCAGGGAACTTGTAGAAGACGGTATCGTCATGGCCGGAACCACAGTTTCAGACGGAGGACTCGGCACAGCAGCAACCTTGATGTGCGGAGACCACGGCATGGAGCTGGATCTCAGCGGAATCACCTCATCCTATCAGGAAGAGGACACGACAAAGATTCTGTTCGGCGAGGTGCCTGGCATCCTGATACAGATCAACGACAGCGACTACGATTATCTTGACTCCCAGCTTATTCTGCAGGATGTGGCATATTATCCGATAGGCCGTCCATCCTACGATTTCAAGGGCATCAGATTCCGCAGCGGAAGGAAAGCCGATGTAGCAGGGATTCTTGCTTCATTGCTGGAGCAGGCGACTGAAGGAGAAGACTGATTTCACTGAAAATCTTTGCTGATTTTTAAGAAAAAATGATTAAATTCGCGCCGGATTTTTTCCATTTCATATGTAAACAGATCCGAAAACAATTATCAGTTGATATAATTCATTATTATTAAAATACTTACAATTATGGAATCTAACAAGAAAAGAGTGTATTGCTTCGGTGGCAAGACCGCCGAGGGTAATGGCACTATGCGCGAGCTTCTCGGTGGTAAGGGTGCAAACCTTGCTGAGATGTGTACGCTCAACATCCCTGTTCCTGCAGGTTTCACAATCACAACTGAGTGCTGTACTGAGTATTATGAGCTCGGTGGCGGTTACAACGACGCTCTCAAGGCTGAGGTAGCTGAGGCTCTCAAGAAGACCGAGGAGATCATGGGCATGAAGTTCGGCGACAAGGAGAATCCTCTCCTCGTATCATGCCGTTCAGGTGCAAGAAGCTCAATGCCTGGTATGATGGATACAATCCTCAACATCGGTCTCTGCTCTGAGACTATCCCAGGAATGATCGAAAAGACACAGAACCCACGTTTCGTATATGACGCATATCGTCGTCTCATCATGATGTACTCTGACGTTGTGATGGAGAAGGCAGAGGGT